>NZ_JBMKHO010000002.1:0-648275 GCF_049238125.1 Enterobacter cloacae complex sp. IR5402 | reverse complement strand
AGCAAGATCCATTTTGAAAAATCTATCGCATAAACAACAATATTATCAGACTGCACTTCAGGCTCATGCCTTCCAACTGCCACTCCATTCCGGTACTCAAGCGGCCATACGTCAGGTGCAGCGAACTGAATAGTTCCATCAGCTGAGTAGTATGCATGGTTGCTTGCGCAGCTGAACGAAACCCGATAATCCAGTGCAGAGGAGGTAAGATCGATATCGCTAAGGTCAACCCACTCGCCAGGCGGCAGCGTCATAACATTAGCACCGGTAATAACTATGCCGGATGGAAAACTATCTGATGATGCGCCAAGCTCAGTCACACCAGGGATAAATAAGCCTTTCATAATTGCACCACAAGCGATGATAAATATTTCAAATAAAACCGGCATAGGCCATGCTATTTCATGGCTCTGGTTTCTTTCTGGCAGTTCGCCTGCCACGCTTTGTTATGCGCCAGGATGTCTTTCTTCGTCTGGCGGTCCATAACGTCGATATCGTGTTCAGTCAGGTAGATCGGCTTTACCCAGTCACAGGCGGTATCAACCACCACCGGGACGCTTCCACGTGTCACGCAGCTCGCGATCAACATCGTCATCAGGCATGCGGTTAACATTCTGCTGTACATTGCTGGCCTCTTTCGTTGCTTCTACCCGGCGTTCGGCTACTGCTTGAGTGGTGGCGGCCTTATCTTCAGTGCGCTGCTGGTCTGCTTTCGCTTCCGCTTTGCTGGTGCCGCGGATATGGCCCAGGCCAAAAGCGCCTGCAATGGCGGAAATGACCAGTGCGGCCAGCCCTATTATCGTTTCGATACCCACATTCACCTCACACCAGAATTGATTTCGCCAGGTTAAACAGCGCGCGGCGTTTATCCAGCCCGTTGCGGCCGCCATTGATTAGCAGTGTCACGCGCTCCACGTCCCCAGAATGAAGCAGGCATCCGCGGGAGGCATAGAACCATGCGGCTGAGCGCGCAGCGTATTCATCCTCTTCAAGCAGTTCCGGGTGAGTAACAAGGTCTAGTTTCAACGCGTGGCCACAACTGCGATAGTTGCTCAGGCCGGTAACCTGTTTCAGCCCGCGACCGCGATATTTCCAGCCATGGCCTGCTGCCTGATTGCCCAGGTGTTCTTTACCCCACTCTCCACCGTATACCAGATTAGCGATTGCTTTCTGATTAGCCGGGTGCGCTGCCGTTCTGCCAAGCGCTGCGGCCTGCTGTGGAGTGATGCGGTGGCTGCCGAACGTCGGTACCAGGTTTTCTGCCGCATAATTCAGGTTTTCCACCAGCCGGGTAAATCTGGTGCTTTCATGCCCCATCTGGGCAATGAACATGGCCTGATCAAGCGGTGCGGTAATGCCGTATTCCTTCATAGCGGCGTCGATATGCGGAAACCAGCGCGCAGCTAACCCGGCGCTGATACCAGCCGCCCTCTGAAATTGTGTTTGGTTCATTAGTGCCTCAGTACATCAACTAGGCGCGCCATGTTTCCCCGAGCCCAGAGAACGGCAGCACAAATCAGGACGTTCACCAGCACCACGAACCAGTGCGATTCATGGTACAAGCCGAACAGGTAACGGAAAGGGACGCTGGCGTATACCAGCACCGTGAAATAAGCCATCAGCGATATTAGGGGGCGATGTCTCGCCCCGCCGCGCTGGTAGAACATCAGTGCAATAACGATAACAGCAGAGATAATTGCGTTTGCCATCGCACTCGGATCACTTGTTACCATTGCTGGCCCCTCCACCACGTAAACGCGAGAGAATTCCAAACAGGCTACCCAAATCCTGACTGTTGACGAATGTCAGCAGCTTAATAGCAATAGCGGCTACGATTACCGCACCCAGCGCATCAAGTGGCCTGTCGCTATACCCCGTCCATTTGGAGAAGTAAGAGCCAAGCAGTGGAGCGCCGATAACCCCGAAGATGAATGAGGTGATGAAGTAGCCCACCAGCTTGAGGCGGCTGATATTAACAGCCGTAGCGACGTAGAACACCGCACCAGCGAATGCGCCAAACACCACACCGTAATCTATGCCGGTTGCCAGTCCGAACATGCTGGCCCCCATCAGACCACCAGCCGCTACCGTAGTGCCAGAAACAGGATCGGACATTTAACCCCCTCTTATTGCCGTGAGTCCTCTCAGATTGAGGGGAAACAAAAAAGCCCCCAGTTGGGGGCCATATGAAATTATACTTTTATGTGTTCATTGCCTTCGAGATGCTTAAGCACATGTCTAAATCACAACACTTATCATAGTAAGATAAAAAATGCGGACCGCGTTACTTTTTTTTGCTATGATTGAAAGACTAACAACATTGATGAAACGGACTATCAAATTCAATTAAACCATCGAGAGATAAATCAATGAAATCAGTAATCTACGTGGAACATTCTGATGAGGTTGAAGTTAGTGGTAATTTTTCTAATATTGAAGCACCATTTCTCGTAGCAAAAAAAATAAAAAAACTCACCGCACAAAAAAATATTTCTAACAGTAATTCAACACATTACGAAGTTGAAGATTGCGGAGAGCTCATAGCTGAGAATAATGTAGATTTAAAAAAAATTAAAAAACAGAGGGTTAGTTTAACTAATACCACGCCTAGCTTCAAAGTGTCGATAGTTTATATATTAGTAATGAGAGCCATATATGGAAAATAATGACCAACCAATGTTTAAACTAAAGAATGTTGACAAAGTAAATTTGAAAGAAAACGCTACAACATCCGACACTCTCGCTGACGCAGAAAACATTAAAGAATTTACCGCAATAAATAATCAAGCAGGTTCAAATAGAAACAAAAACAAAGACATTTCAAAAACCAGAAAGATTTATAACTTCGTTCTTAAAAACTCACTGACTATCTGCATTACAGTTATAAGTGCAATTATAGCTGCCGTAATAAAAGTTAAACTTAATATTTCTTGACATCTTAACAAAGCGGTGCTCATTAACAATTAGCACCGCCTATTTTATCAATCCATATTTAGTTTAATATCAAGCATTGAAAGACAGCCATCAATAAACCCTTCAGCCATCTGTATCTCTATGCGAATAAGTTTCTCATCCTTCTTTCTCGCTTTCGCGATTTTCCGTTTTGAGATGCCATATAAATAATGAGCAACCAAGAGCGAATGCTCATATGGTTTTCGTTTTTGAAGCCGAGCCAAACACCCTTCTATAATCAGGGCGTCGTCGTCAGTGCAAGAAAGGCGGGATTTACTTGTTTGAGGAAGAAGCCCTTTGAAACCAGCTGCGATTGGTGAGTAATCCACGCCAGAACTATCGCTCGCGGCCCAACCTCCCCAACGCTCTAATACCTTCTGAATGTCACGCATGTTATCTCCACTTTTCATGCTAATACGCCGATTGCCAGCGCACGATCTAAAAACCGAAACAGCAGCGTTAACTGGTCGCCGTATTTCGCTTCAAATGCCACGGGATCAGCGTGTAACTCGTCGTGATGTGCTCTGCACAGCGGTATCACAAACAGGTCATGCGCTTTGGTACCCATTCCACCCTGCCCGTGGCCTATCAGGTGGTGGGGGTCGTCTGCCGGGTTATTACAGCAACAGCACTGCTGCGACTTCACCCAGCGGGTGTATTTCTCGTTTTCCCAGCGTCGGCGCTTTGGCCTCAGCATGAAAGATTCCGGAGTTTCAGGATCAACCTTCACCACCACTATCTTTTTTGCCTTCTCCTGAAAGATTTGCGTAGCCGGTAATGACGGGACAATGTCGCTTTCCCTCATCACTGAACTGTGCTGTTCCGGCTTGATTCTGAGTGCTTTACTCGCCACTGATTCAGGAACAAGATCAGCCAGATCATTACGTACCATCCACCAGCAGAACTCAGGAAGCGAAAGAGTGTGGTCAGCGCTGAAACCTAAATCAATATTCACCCTTTCCAGAAGCCATTTTACCAGGTTCTGCATGGCAATTCCTGCCAGTCTTTCAGTGGTTTGCTCACGTAAATGGTTATCACAAGACCAGCAAAGACGAATGCTCCCCGGAGCGTGGCGCATTACCGTAAAGTCACTGGCATGCCAGTCAGTGTGAGGCCACTGACATTCAAATTTTCTCTCCAGCCAGGCATCAAGGCTACTCAATCCACCAGCTCGCTGAATGACCCTTTCGTTAACGAAAATAGCCTGCATGTTGGCATCGTCAGTCAGGGGCTGGTGGGCTTCAGGGATTAATCCCGATGGCAGATGCTGTATGGCTTCGGATGGTGGCTCAATAACTACCCTTCCCTGACGGAATAACCAGAGCAGTTCGGTACCAGGGCGGAACAGAACCACCCCGGATATCGGCGCAATTTCAGGCGTCAGTATGGCTCTCACCCAATTCCCCCCATTGTTGGTTGATGCCTGGTTATCGATATTTCTACCCTTCCGCCACGCACTTTCGGCCCCCACTCCACCAACATTCTCTGCACCTGGCTGTCATCCTCCCAAATGCCTGCATGCGTGAACGCGTCAAACAGAGCCTTGTTGTAGTTGTCGATGTCGCGGCGGCGGGCATCTGGAGGAAAGAGAAGGATCTCCACCGCAGCTGGTGATGATGATGGTTTTGGTAAGCAACGCAGTTGCTCAATGATCGCTGCACATGCCGCGCTCTGGTATGCCCTACCCTTCTCGCTGATAAGATGGCGGCCTTTTAACGGCCCCTTGTTTGGGGCTCGCCAGTATGTGTTTACGCTCGGTGGGAACGGGAGCACCAGTTTCATAACGTCACTCCCTGTTTTTTCAGCCATTCAACAGCGTTATCTCTGGCCTTATCTCCACCGGATAGCAGGTCTTTGATGATCGTCACTGGATCTGCATCCCATTCCGTTTTGATGACGGTAATGCCCCTGGCTGCGCCAGGAGCAACAGTGATGTAACCCTTTTTCTTAAGTGACTTCACGTGCGCTACAGCAGCGTTCGGTGATGCGCAGCCAATTAATCCGGCAAGCTCCAGCATCGTAGGTGGGAAGCCAGACTTTTCGATATGAACCTTGATAGCTTCGAACACTTCATTCTGACGCGGCGTTAATCCGATCATGACTCTACTCCATAACGCCCGTTCAGGCGTCCGATTACGCTGTTGAACATCACCAGGCTTACGCCCATCGGTTTAACCTTCTCGTGGTACTCCTTCAGGATCGGAGGCACTACGACATTCCAGCTTGGCTTTGGCTTCTGCTTTAGGGCTTTTTTGATGGCATCGTTGCATTGACGGGCTACATCACGCACAGCGTTCTCATGCTCGGTAGATAACTTTTTCATGCGGCGCGCTCCTGTAGTTTTTTCATGGGAACGGCAACTGCCGGTATAAGCTCAACAGCTGGTGATTCAGATTGATTTCCCCAGTGATCCCAGCCAGGCGCACCGCAACGGCTGAATAGTTCGATGCGCGGAACGTCACCATAAAGTTTTTCCAGACGGAAACGCGCCTCTGCTGGCTTCTGGCTGTGCTCACCGAGTGGACTGTAGATAACCTGCTTGATGCTGGCGCACTTGCGTTCCAGTCCATTTCCCCTGGTGGCGATTAGCAGGTCTTCGGTATTGGCTCGGGTGTAGTTCCCGCCGTTCATGCGTGTTTGTACGTTCAGCAGGTCGAGGAAGTCGTAAAAATCCTCCACACGGCCTGCCTGAAGTGCTTTGTTGATGTGCTGCTCTGCCAGTGGATTGAACTTTACCCAGGTAAAGCCCTTCATCGTGCGGACCTTAAAGCCCCACGCTTCAGCCAGCTCGATAGCCTCTCGGGTGTGCGTACCGGTGAACCACATAGCCAGAACTGCATCATCGGCAGCCAGGTCCCAAACCGGCAAGCGCTTCATGTCGATCAGTTTCATCGTGTCGTAGTGATCTTCTGCTGCACCGTTACTGGCTTTGTTGTCATAGAGCCAGGCTGGGTCAGCGTAAATCAGTGAGTATTTCATCAGACATTCCTCGCTCGGCCAGCCAGACACCATGCATCAGAGGGTGCTTTCACTTTCGGCGCCATGCTCAGGCAACGCTGACGCTCAATCAGTATCTTCATCCGCTGCTCTTCGTTCTTAGAGCGGTTGAAGGCATCCATAAGAACTGTGGCTGCACGGTGGTAGAGCCCTTTTTCAAACAGGCCTTGAGCCTTATCCATCATCCTAGTTACAGCTGGATTCGGCGCTTCTTCCTGTTCCGATACAGCTGGTGTATCTGCCCGGTTAATTTTCAGTGCAGAACGCCCCTCGCTAACGTCACCACCCGGCGCTTTGGCAAAATACTGGTAGCACTTGCCGTTATGCTGGCGTGTTGCACGATTCAGTTTGACCAGATGGCATACACCGCGCTGAACAGCGTGAACGTCGTACTGGGGCATTGATGCTGCGATCTGTTTGTTAGTTAACCCAGGGTTTTCAGCGATGAAAATTTGAATATCTTTCAGAAGGCTCATGAGTTCGCTCCTCTGAAACCTGCCGGGATGACTTTGTCTGGCTGACCGAATTTCAATGGATCTTGTTTGCGGACAGCGTCCCAGTCCTCACGCTTAGGTCGGCCTTTGCTATTCCAGCGCAACGCGTTCTGCAAATATCCTTCGAACTTCGTTGGCCTGAACAAAGTTGTAGGCTGCATGTGTTCGTAGTATTTCGTGTCTTTCCACTGCTCGTGCTTGTAATCAATAACCAACAGCAACTCATCGTGTGTGAAGTTCTCACGAAGTCTGGCGCGAATATTATCCAGGGAGCTTTTCCCCTTGCGGAATGTCTTACCAGTAACGTCATTGAGATGGTTGAGGATTAAGACTGCCTGACCAGTTATCAAATCAACCTGATTGACACATGCAGTGTCGGGTTGCGACGCAACCTGACAATTAGGTTTTTTATCTGATGGATCAGTAGTTGATTTTACTGACGGATCCCCACCAGATTCTGACGGGTGAAAACTGCCATTATTACTGTTTTTCGACGCATCAAATTTTGACGGGTCGAATTTTGATGCATCAGATTTTGACGCGTCAGATTCTGACAGGTGAGAAAAGGCGGCTGCCTGTAATTTCGAAACATTGAGCTGGTAAACATTCGATGCATTGCGGTTGCCTTTACGACGCTGCTGGCGGGTTAACCAACCGTCTTTTTCCAGCTGAGATATAGCTGTGCGAACCGTGCTCTCACCAGCACCAATCTGGCGCGCAATGGTAGCAATGGAAGGCCAACTAACCCCTTCATCACTGCTGAAGTCTGCCAGACGCGCCATGATGGCAACGCTGGACAGCTTCATGCCTGAAGAAGCGCAAGCGTCCCAAACGTAACCGGTTAATTTAGTGCTCATGGTCGTCCTTTAACTCTGTAAATTTACGCTGGAATTGCTCAAGAGGGCTGAAGCACTCATGATCGTACCCTTCGCGAAGGTATATAACGCGTCGAGTCTCTGGCTCCCATCTGATGACGCGCACCGGGACGCCATAGTGATCTCTGAAACGCCGGTTAAGTTCTCGCATAGCGCTCTCCCCTTCCGACGCCAGACACCCACAATCGCCATAGCCCTGCTGTGGTTACACGGAACCCATCGGCCTGATACCATGCGCTCATACCGAAACGACGAGGTCCCATATACGGGAATTCCCCGTAGTTGCGGAAGACGGTTGTTTACCGTTAAACTGTTCATGCGTTAGTTTCTCCACTGATACGACACGCCAAGACGCCCGGAGCTGCACACTCGCGGGCGTCACTCATTTCTGGCAGGCAATAAACACGAGAGATCAAATTCAGGAATGTCATGAGTGTGACCCTGAATTGATATGCGATATCGTTAAGGCTCTGCCATTCGCCTTTGTCTACAACGCCATCTTCGATGTAATGGCGGTATGCATTGACTAACTCGCCAAGCCGACCCACCATCTCAGCCAGTTTCATCCCAATCTCTTCGTTCTCATCATCTGGCACAGCGCCAGGAACATGGATCCCGTTATCGG
The DNA here is from genome assembly GCF_049238125.1 of Enterobacter cloacae complex sp. IR5402. Taxonomy (NCBI): domain Bacteria; kingdom Pseudomonadati; phylum Pseudomonadota; class Gammaproteobacteria; order Enterobacterales; family Enterobacteriaceae; genus Enterobacter; species Enterobacter cloacae complex sp. IR5402. Next base: position 640,332 of record NZ_JBMKHO010000002.1, on the reverse strand, counting down.
TTTCACGAGAGAACGCATCGGCGATATAACTAACACCAGCAGCCTTTTGCAGGACCATAGCCCAACCCATAGGGAAGATCTGATCTCCACCAGCGCGCAGGCGGTTGAACAGAGCATCCTGAGTTACGTCCAGTATTTCGGCAGCCTCCACATATCCACCCGGTAAAGCTGCAATCGTCTTGCGGACTGCTGCCACCAGCCAAGCTGGTTGTTTTTCTACTTTCCAGTGTTCATTTCCCACGGCTAACCCCTTATCTCTGTGGTTATTTCTGATCGTTTGGCGATGTATTCTTGCCATAACGTTCTGGGTTGAATTCCAGTTCACCAGCAGTTCGATACGCAGCTTCAGCAGCTCGTCCTTTTGGGATTAAGCGTCCTGGGCGGTTACGCCACTGGTAAACGGCCTCACTGGTGATGCCAAAAAATTCGGCAACTTTTTCAGTACTGCCGAAATGTCGTTCAATCTCGTCGGTTGTCATGAAGCCTCCTTAGCTAAGTTTGATTAGATATTAATAACCAATCTAACTTTGGTCAATAAAAACTAAGATTACTTAGTCTTTTTTAAATTTGGTGCTTTCATGGAAACGGTTGGTCAGCGCATTAAAGCCCTACGTAGGGTTACAAGAACCTCTCAAAAAGAACTGGGTAAATTCTGCGGAGTTAGTGACGTAGCGGTCGGTTATTGGGAAAAGGATGTGAATACCCCAAACGGTGAATCGCTGGTTAGGCTGGCGAAATTTTTCAATACATCAATAGATTACATTCTTTACGGCACCGAATTTGAAGGTACCCTCATAACTAAAATGCGGCGTGTGCCAGTGATTTCCTGGGTTCAGGCTGGGCAGTTTACGGAATGTAAAACTGCTGATTTGTTCAGTGATGTCGATAAATGGGTTGAGACATCACTTCGCATTGGGGATAGCTCGTTCGCTTTAGAGGTCAAAGGGGATTCAATGACCAATCCAAATGGCCTCCCAACAATCCCTGAAGGGGCTACCGTTATTGTTGATCCAGATGTCGAACCCCTTCACGGGAAGATTGTTGTTGCGCGCATTGATGGCACTAACGAAGCGACTGTTAAAAAACTTGTCATTGATGGCCCACAAAAATTTTTAGTCCCACTAAATCCTCGCTACCCCAACATACCGATCAACGGTAACTGCCTTATTATTGGCGTTGTTAAAGGCGTTCAGTACGAAATCTAATTTCCCTACCTCCTCAAAACACTAAGCTAAGAAAAGTTTGGTGTTTACCCTTGACCTAAAAACTAAGTTAAGTTAGATTTTATTCATCAACAGCGAACATTGTGGGTAGGCAGTATGAGCACTAGCGCAAACAGAAAGACGATTAAGTTGCCAGCCGGCGAGACATTTGCGCCTATTAGCAATAAGCGTAAGAGCTGTGGCTATGTCGAATTGACGCTGCATGTAGATTGCAGCGCCTTGAAAGCTCAAACGCAGGTTGTTGAGGCGGTCAGCAAGCGTTACTTGCCATTAATCGAAAAGGTTCCTGGTGAGATTGTCGAAGTAATCATTGGCAAGCTGATCATCGAACTGAGAGCTCTCGTCTTCAGTTACAACGTGACCACAATTTCCACAGACAGCTCCCGCAAAACTGTCAGAGCCTTCAGGTATCGCGGTGCTATCGAAGAGTTCGCCACTGCATTCTGGGCAAGAGAACTTAACTTCGTCCATTTGTAATATCCCTCTTGGTTGTGTGAGAACTCCAAGAATACCACCGAGCCTGATGTGGTGAAAAGACAGGCAACGTTTTCATTGCTGTGTGTAGTCTTGGCGGTCGGCAGTTGTGAATGTCCTTAATGTCGACCGCCCCTTTTCACAACTGAAAGCGCGTTCAGCCGGTTCCTTGAGAGGCCTCAGTCGTTAAATCAACCTCAGGAGAACGCGCTCCCAATTGTGGAGAAGCTAACTGGCGGTGGCAGCCGCCCGTTTCACTAAGTGCCCTGGTTGGGTGCTTACTAAAACGAAACCCCTTTATGTTTTGTCGCCGTCAGGCGAGGGATTCGTGCAACCAAAAATCAGCGCTGTGCAGAGCGCTTATAACACGGAGAAACTATCCATGACGAACACACAGAACGTCACCGAGATACAACCACGTATGACCAGAGAGCAGTTGATCGAGGCGGCACGTATAGCAGCTAAGTTCCTGCCAGTTGCATCAGCTCAGCTTATGAATGAGCTTGCTAACCGTCTCGATATCACCAGCGTAGCGCTTTGCGAAGCGTTGGCGCAGCGTAAGGAACTGGCTGAGCAGAACGCTACGCTGCGTGAGGATGTTGCAAGTTGGGCCAAAGAGTGCGACCGCATCGAAGAGCGCCACACCAAAACGCCTACCAATATGCATCTTCTGGAAGCTCAGCGAGAACTGCGTGAGCTGACTCCTGTTGTCATTTCAATGAATAACGAGGTTGCTCTCTAATGGCTAACTCATTCAAGCAAATGACAAAGTCTGGTCTGATTAAACGTACCGATACCGGGATGTTTATCGCTCTTTCCGATATCCACGTTCGCGAAGGTTTCAACAAGCGTGAAGATGATGAACGCACCCGCCAGGCTGATGATGACCTGTTCAACTACCTGATGAACGGCGGATCAGTTCCACCGCTGGAAGTTATCGCGCGTGATGAAGGTGGCGTATGGGTTGTAGAAGGTCACCGCCGTCGCCGCTGCTATGCGCGCTGCGCTGAAGCTGGCAAGCCAGTGGACCGCATTCACATCATGCCGTTCAACGGTAACGATGTTCAGCGCCTGGCGCGCATCATGACCAGTAACAACCAGCTCCCGCTATCCGATATGGAGCAGGCAGCTGTTATTCAGGAGCTTCATAACGCCTTCAACCAGACCACCAGCGAGATCGCAAAACTAGTCAACAAGTCTGTTCCTACTGTCGAAAAGCTTCTGCTTCTTAGCACAGCTAACCATGACGTTCAGAAAGAAGTTAAATCCGGGACCGTGTCCGTAGATGTGGCCGTTGACCGAGTAAAAGAGTTCGGGGAAAAGGCCGGTGAGGTTCTTCAGAAGGATAAAGCTTCCGCGGCTGCAAAGGGCAAGAAGAAAGTTACCCGCAGCGTGATAGCGCCGGAAATTAGCGTGAAGAAAGCGCGGCGTCTTGTAGAACTGATCAGCCTGGCGGGTATAAGCGACACAGGTGTTATCTCTCTTGAAGGATTGGTCCATGCAGAAGTCGTGGAAATTATCGACGAGCACAAAGCTATCGCCGCGCAGCGTCATGGAGAAAAATCATGATTACTGGAACCTCAAATTACGATGAAGTTCCGGTAGTTCCCTGCAAAATCTGTGGTGGTTACTACAAGGCTGATGAGCCTGAAATGCACGTCTGCGAGGAGGCCGCCCAATGAGCAACATCGACAAACGCGCACAGAAAGAGCTATATGCAAAAGTTGAGCAGCAGGCTCATTCTCTTCGTGGGAGTCCTCGCGAATATCAGGCGTTAACCGGTATGTGTCCGGTTAACGTTATCGAAATGCATGCACAGAAAATTCAGGCGCTGCTGGATGAGCTGGAAGCCAAAGACAACAGAATCAATCGACTCGAAGCCATTGTGGCTGTTGCAGAACAGCGCAACGCCCTAATGCGTGAGTGGAAGCGCGCCCTGAAAGTACCTCGTGACCTCGTTGATGACCAGGTGCCAGTTGTTATTCATGGCATGGTTATTCGCCTTGAGAGGCTCAAAGAGACCGAAGAGAAGTTGGAAGCCGCAGAGAAGCGCAACGAACGCGCACTGTCGCTCCTGAAAGATGCCAGCCCGGAAAACGTCTGGGAAATTATCGGTCGTCTGAAGGTTGTTATCAGTGGCGATTATCGTAGTGAAGCTGAAATCGCAGCCGCAGCCGGTAAAGGAGAGTGAAATGAGAATCGAACGTACAAAAAACTGTGATTATCTTGATGTTCAGTCAGATAACACAAAAACAATATTTATTGATAACTCAAAATGTATTGAACCAATAGAAATAGATTGGGTTCAGGCAAGAAAATTAATAGCCGTCCTGACGCATTGGCGTGATACCGGAAAGGTAGAGGACTAACCCATGAGCACTATTACCAAAGAACGATTACGTGAACGTGCGCGCGAAAAGGTTAAGGGCCTGGAGCTTGCCGTAACACAGACCGCTTTCGCTGATTCTCGCGCGGAGCTTGAAGAAGAGCTGGAGCTGGCGCGTATCGCGCTGGCATCGCTCGAAGCGGAGGCTGTGTGCGTTATCGACCAGTCCAATCTTGATTATCTCAAATCTGGCTCTGATGCAGACGTGTGGCCAGCATCAAGAATAGAAATGGGTGATGTGCTTCTGAACCGCGCAGCCATGCTTCAGGGTGCAGATGGTACCCTCACCAATGAAGGTACCATACCAGTCACGCAATTTAAGCCGGTAGCAGACCTGTACGGCTTAACCTCACCAACTGGCGGCGAAACATCATTCACTTTCGACGCTGTTGAAGCTCGCGATTTTATTGATGGCGGGTGGTCATGCCAGGAGTACGTGGAGCTTGGACGCTTTCAGGAAGCCATGCTTCAGAATGGTAACTCTCCAGCGCAATCCGATTGCTGTCCGGAGCAAAACTACATCGCTCCGGCGCAAGACGGCAACTCTCCGGTGATTCCGGATGGTTTGCGCCTGGCGCTCAGCAACGCTGGAATAGCAGCGCCAGAATCAGATGAAATGCTTGCGGCAACCTATGAGAAGCACATTCAAGCGCTGGTTACTTGGGTAAAAGACAGAAAGCCATTCAAGTCAGCGGTGATTCCGGATGGTTGGGTGCTGGTGCCAGAAGAACCCACCCATGAAATGCTTGAGGCTGGAGATGAACAATTCGGAACTTACGATGTGTATCGCCGGATGATAACAGCAGCACCGCAGCAGGAGGTGAAGTGATGCCTCCAGTCAAAGTGGTTGTTATCACGGCGGTGATGTTCGCTATCTGCCAGTTGATATCCATATCCGGGTATGGGATATGGTGAGCAAACTCAAACAGCGGCGCTTGCGCCGCCTTAAAGCGGATGTAGCCTGGTGGCGGGAGGAAGCAGAGGATTGCCGCTCCCGTCTGCTGGAGCTGGCCGGTGAAATCGACAGGCTCAAAAAGCTGGTTATCCGCGTGCCGATGCCGGTCCTAATGCCAAAGGAGATGGTCCACCAGCTCTATTACACCGAAACAAAAAGATGTCGTACCTGCAATGATGGGCTCCGTGGTGGTTGTTCATCATGCATTTTCTATAAGAGATAGCCGGGTGCAGCCGGTTAAGTGGAGAGCTATACGATGAGCGGACAAAGCCAACGTTTTCTTACCCCTGATGACCTCTATCAGCTTACTGGATATCGCCGCCCTTCTCTTCAATGCAGAGCACTGAAAGAAAGCGGAGTATTTTTCGTGCCTCGCAAAGACGGTAGACCAGGAACAACGTGGGACCATGTTACCAACCCTGCTGGTCTTAAGCTGGTAGTGAACAAACCAGAGGAAGAAGAACCAAACTTTAAGGACATGTAATGTCAAGAAACCGCAAAAATCCAGATGATAACTGGATGCCGCCTCGCGTTCGTCGGGGAAAATCAGCCTATGAGTTCAGAGCACCAGACGGGAGAACAGTTAGATTGTGTAATCACGATCTGACTAAGGCTCAAGTCTGGGCGGCTTATGAAAACTTCATCAACGATATCAAGGTTGGATCTAATTTCCATGCTCTTTGCGAAGAGTTTTTTAACTCTGGTGACTTCCATGAGCTGGCAACAGAAACAAGAAAGGACTACCGGAAATATGGCACTAAGGTGAATGTAGTTTTCGGAAAAATGAAACCAGAAAATATCAAACCTGAACACATCCGAAAGTATATGGACAAGAGGGGTGTTAAGAGCAGGGTTCAGGCGAACCGTGAGAAAGCGTTTATGTCGAGGGTTTTTAGGTGGGCTTATGAGCGTGGAAAAGTGAAAATGAATCCTTGTCAGGGCGTGAAGCAGTTTAAGGAGCAGGCGCGCACCCGGTATGTTACTGACAAAGAATATGATGCGCTTTTCAGTGTTGCTTCATTACCAGTAAAGATTGCTATGGAATTAGCCTATTTATGCTGCGCACGTCAGGGGGATATTCTAGATCTTAAGAAGAGTCAGATCCTTGATGAGGGTATTCTAATTCAGCAAAGTAAAACGGCAGTAAGTCAGATTAAAGCATGGACAGAGCGCCTATCAAACACAATCTCTCTGGCAAATTCACTGCCATTAAATAACGGAATGGTTAGCCTGTATGTGATCCACCAGCAGTCTGGATCACGTTATACCCGAGACGCCTTCAATGCTCAGTGGATGAAAGCAAAAAAGGCGGCGACTGAGAAATTTCCAGAGCTTGAATTCACTTTCACGTTCCATGATCTGAAAGCCAAGGGAATATCTGATTTAGAAGGAACGCTTCATGAGAAACAGGAAATTTCAGGTCATAAAAATGCATCACAAACGGCGAGATACAACAGGAAAATTTCTGTGGTGCCAGTGGTCGGGGGGCAGTAATGCCCTCTTCTTATGGCGAAAATGAATGGCGAAACAATGGCGAAAGGCGAAAAATAAGCAATAAAAAACCACCTTTCGGTGGTTTATACGACACTGCTTATCATTGATTTTATTCTACTTTTCCCATGGTAGCCGGAGTGGGACTTGAACCCACACAGCGCGAACGCCGAGGGATTTTAAATCCCTTGTGTCTACCGATTCCACCATCCGGCCAGGGAAGAAAGTGGAGGCGCGTTCCGGAGTCGAACCGGACTAGACGGATTTGCAATCCGCTACATAACCGCTTTGCTAACGCGCCTTAAATCTGTTGTCTTTCGACCTGCACCCGCAAACTGCCGATGCTTTAATCTGGAGCGGGAAACGAGACTCGAACTCGCGACCCCGACCTTGGCAAGGTCGTGCTCTACCAACTGAGCTATTCCCGCATGTCATCAAGTAACTATTTAACGACTTCCTAACCACTTGATTTCATTATCGTCCGGCTAACTGTGCCGCCGTTCGATGCGTTGCATTCTACTGATATGACGTTATGAGTCAACGTTATTTTTTGCATCTCAGGACCGTTTGCTGAAAATTAAGCCGAAACGATCACTGTTCAAGCAAATCACCGCGCGCAGCGTTCAAATATTGCAGCATTGACCACAATGTCAGCACCGCCGCAACCCACAGCAGACCAATGCCGGCCCACTCAACCCAGGCATTCGGACGCCACAGCATCCACACCAGCGCCGCCATCTGCGCAGTGGTTTTAACTTTCCCAATCCAGGACACCGCCACGCTGCTGCGTTTACCCAGCTCCGCCATCCACTCGCGCAGGGCAGAGATAATAATCTCACGTCCAATCATGGTCGCGGCAGGCAGCGTCACCCACCAGGTATGATAATGTTCCGCCACCAGCACCATCGCGATTGCTACCATCACCTTATCCGCAACCGGATCGAGGAATGCGCCAAAGCGGGTGCTCTGGTTCCAGCGACGCGCCAGATAACCGTCAAACCAGTCCGTCACGGCAGCGATCAGGAAAATAAGCGCACAGGCAAAAGGCGCCCAGACGACCGGCAGGTAAAATGCCAGGACGAAGAACGGAATGAGCACAACGCGAAAGAGAGTGAGCAACGTAGGGATATTAAATCGCATGATGACGGTAACTGTCTGTTGTCAGTAAAATTTAGCTCTATGTTGCTACAGAGCCCTCAATGTTTCAACGAGTAGTAGATCTTTTCTGCCAGCCCTTGCGAAATACCCGGCACTTTTGCAATTTCTTCCATACTGGCGTTGAGTAATCCTTGCAATCCGCCCATATACTTCAACAGCATCTGGCGACGTTTTGGCCCGACGCCTTCAATCGTCTCAAGGGTACTGGTATTTTTCACTTTCGCCCGTTTTTTACGGTGCCCGCTGATGGCATGATCGTGCGACTCATCGCGAATATGCTGGATCACGTGCAGCGCAGGGGAATCCGGCGGCAGGCTAAAGCCCTCGCCTTCCGGCTCAAAGAACAGCGTTTCCAGGCCAGCCTTACGATCTGCCCCCTTCGCTACCCCTAGCAGCAGCGGATGGTTCTTGTCCCACTCTACGTCGAGCGATTCGAATACCGCCTTCGCCTGCCCCAACTGCCCTTTCCCGCCGTCGATAAGGATAACGTCCGGGATTTTGCTCTCTTCAATCGCTTTACCATAGCGACGGCGCAGCACCTGGTTCATGGCGGCATAATCGTCACCGGGCGTAATGCCGGTGATGTTATAGCGACGATACTCTGCCCGCAGGGGGCCATTCGCATCAAAGACCACACACGACGCCACGGTCTGCTCACCCATCGTATGGCTGATGTCGAAGCATTCCATGCGTTTCACTTCCGGCAGCTTGAGCAGCGTAGCAAGGGCGGTTAAACGCTGGCTGACGGTCGACTGCTGGGACAGTTTGGTGGTCAGCGCCGTGGCGGCATTGGTTCGTGCCAGCTTCAGATAACGCGCGCGATCGCCCCGCGGTTTCGTCTGGACATTCACCCGGCGGCCTGCCAGCTCTGAAAGCGATTCCGCCAGCAGGGTTTTATCGTCGAGCGTGAAGTCCAGAAGGATCTCCGAGGGCAGCGTACGCATCTGGCTGCCCTGCAAATAAAACTGGCCGACAAAAGTCTCCACCACTTCACCCAGCTCAGTGCCGCCCGGCACTTTCGGGAAGTAGCTGCGGCTGCCGAGCACTTTGCCCTGACGAATAAACAGCACGTGAACACAGGCCAGACCGGCGTCAAAGGCTACGCCGATAACATCGAGGTCGTCGCCCGTATTAGAAACAAACTGCTTCTCGGTCACCCTGCGCACCGCCTGGATCTGGTCGCGGATGCGTGCGGCCTCTTCAAATTCCAGCGCCGCGCTGGCTTTTTCCATACGAGTAATCAGTTGCGTCAGCACCTGATCGTCTTTCCCGGCTAAAAACAGGCGGACATATTCCACCTGCTGCGCGTACTCTTCTTCGCTTACCAGCCCTTCAACGCACGGCCCCAGGCAGCGGCCAATCTGATATTGCAGGCACGGCCGGGAACGGTTGCGGTAGACGCTGTTTTCACACTGGCGAACGGGGAAGATTTTTTGCAACAGCGCCAGCGTTTCGCGTACGGCATAACCGTTCGGGAAAGGGCCAAAGTATTCACCCTTCGCATGCTTAGCGCCACGATGCATCGCCAGGCGAGGGTGGGTATCACCGCTCAGGAAGATAAACGGGTAGGACTTATCATCGCGCAGCAGGACGTTGTAGCGCGGCTGATACAGCTTGATATAGTTGTGCTCAAGCAGCAGCGCTTCCGTTTCCGTATGCGTTACGGTGACATCAATGTTGTGTATAAGTGCGACCAGCGCTTCGGTTTTACGGGAGGCAAGGTTGCTGCGGAAATAGCTGGAAAGGCGTTTTTTCAGATCTTTTGCCTTACCGACATAGATAACCGTACCGCCAGCGTCGTACATTCGGTAGACGCCCGGCTGGCTGGTGACGGTTTTCAGAAATGCTTTTGAATCGAACGCTTCACTCACTGACTTATTAACGACTCCGCATTGCACAAACCATGGCGAATGGCCAGGTGAGTCAGTTCGACATCACCGTGAATGTTCAATTTACTGAACATCCGATAGCGATAGCTGTTGACCGTTTTCGGGCTGAGATTCAACTGCTCTGAGATCTCATTCACCTTCTGACCTTTAGTGATCATCAGCATAATCTGCAATTCGCGCGCAGACAAACTGGCAAACGGAGATTCCGTTTTTTCCGGTTCAATCTGACTCAGAGCCATCTGTTGAGCAATATCAGAAGCGATGTAACGCTGCCCGGCGTATACGGTGCGGATCGCATTGACAACTTCCTGCGGCGCGGCGCCTTTACTGAGATACCCGGCAGCACCCGCCTGCATAACCCTGGCAGGCAGCGGATTTTCGGTATGGACGGTCAGCATGATAACTTTGGTATCAACGAACATGCGCGCGATTTTGCGCGTGGCTTCAAGCCCGCCAATACCGGGCATGTTCATATCCATCAGCACCACGTCTGCGGAGTTAGCGCGACACCATTTGACGGCATCTTCGCCACAGCACGCCTCGCCGGCAACTTTAATACCCTTTATATCTTCAAGAATGCGTCGTATCCCTGCGCGCACCAGTTCGTGGTCATCAACAAGAAGGACGTTGATCAAAGGAAATGTCTCCAGAATAGGGATAACGCTACTGACTGCTAATTGAGTTTATATTAACGGTTTTCCATGCAAGATTAAAACGCTAAAAAATCGGCTATACGATTCTGGTCTCGTTTTTGGAAATTAGGCTGTACAGCAAGTGGAAAGAAAACCCTTGTCCGCTGGGCTTTTACCGCTATTTTCTAGCATCGATATTCAAAAAGTTACTAAAACAGTTGTTAACTCAAACGAAAAAGAGCGCGCGATTTTTTGTAACAACAATTAACGAATGACGAACCGGGGATAAACATTTAATTGCCGCTAACATATTGGACAGAGTACCTTCATAATCCGCGTCGACCAATAATCGCGGCGCGACAAGTATAAAAAACAACCACTGCATTTTTTGCCATAGCTTGTGGTATACTCCGCCGCCTTAACTTTCATCGTCGCGCTCATGCGCTGTTTTATAATGAGGAAAATAAATGAGCACACCTGAATTTGCCACTGCCGAGAATAACCAGGAACTGGCACAGGAAGTAAACTGCCTGAAGTCGCTGCTGACGCTTATGCTACAGGCGATGGGCCAGGCTGATGCTGGTCGTGTGATCATTAAAATGGAAAAACAGATCGCGCAGATGGAAGACCAGGCGGAATCCGCTGTTTTTGCCAATACGGTTAAGCAAATTAAACAAGCCTACCGCCAGTAACAAAAACGGCTGGATGCAAAGCATTCAGCCGTTTTCTCGTCTGACACGCAGAACATGATATCAGTCAGATAAGTCCCGTCGCCGCGGCATAACACGCTATCTGGATCTTATTCGGTGCGTTGAATTTCTTCTGCATATTCTTCTGGTGGAAATTGACGGTATTTTCCGAGATGGAAAGAATGATGGCGATTTCTGCCGACGTCTTCCCTTCTGCGGTCCACTTCAGAATTTCCCGTTCACGCTTGCTGAATTTCATTTCAGGCGGCATCACCGTCTCATGTTCAAAGCGCAACAGCGTAGTGAGCGCCATCTGGACCAGCATTTGTAAACGCAGCTCAACTTCTTCACTGGATATCGAGTGTGCCTGTAAGCTGGTACATGACACGGAAAGGAAACCGAGCGCATGATTTGGCATCATCAGACACTGCGTTATTCCCTTGCGTAAACCGTGGTCCCGCGCGCCGTCCCATAATTGCTGGGCATCCGTGAATAATTCATCCGTCCAGGGCAAATGTCCCTGAATGAAATTCTCCGGCTTCAGTACCGGGTCAATGGCGAAATAATTCTCGGATTGATATTGCGCCATCCATTGTTGCGGATAACTGGAATGGACGGATGTTCGCGGGCGGGTAAATGGCACAGGGTGTCGAACACAAAGCGCATAATAATCGAATTCAAGCGCCTGCGTTTGTCGCTGAAGTTCCTGATATACCTCGTCAGCACAGGTCATTTGCTGAAACCGGAGGACGCATTCCCGTCGCCAGGTGAAAAAGTCTATATCCCTCATACTTGCCGAATGAAGCCTCTGATAAAGATAATCATTATTATGGTGAATATAACCTAACACATTTAGCATGATTATTTATATAAAATATCGGCCACAGGCAGATTATCTTTAATTTGGCGATGGCTTATCCACTTCAGGCGGAATAAAAAAGCAACAGAACGGAGTTTAAGGGAGGATTATTTGCTCCAGAAGCGGCATCTGGAGCAAATTGAACGCTAAAATGCTACTGCATCAAGAATTTTTCAAGGAACTGACGGGTACGGGGCTGCTGCGGATTGGCAAACAGCGCTTTAGCTGGCCCCTGCTCAACTATTCTCCCCTGATCCATGAAAATAGCCCGATCGGCAACGTCGCGGGCGAAGCTCATTTCATGCGTCACAATCACCATCGTGCGTTTCTCCTGCGCCAGCTGTCGGATGGTGTTCAGCACTTCCCCGACCAGCTCAGGATCGAGCGCGGATGTGGGTTCGTCAAACAGGATCACATCAGGGCGCATCGCCAGCGCGCGTGCAATAGCGACACGCTGCTGCTGCCCGCCAGATAAGCGACGCGGATAGCTCGTCTCCTTCCCTGCCAGGCCAACCTTCGCCAGCAGCTCGCGGGCGCGGACCGTGGCGTCTTCCTTAGGTTCCCCCTTGACGATGACCGGCCCTTCAATAATGTTTTCCAGCACCGTGCGGTGCGGGAAGAGATTAAAGCTCTGGAACACGAAGCCGACATGCTGGCGCAGGCGGCGAATCAGCCCTTTTTGCTGGCTGATGGGTTTCCCGGTATCAATGGTGATATCACCCACGCGGATCGTCCCGCCTTCGGGCTGCTCCAGTAAATTGATGCTGCGCAGCAGCGTGGTTTTGCCTGACCCGCTCGGGCCGATAATTGCCACCACTTCGCCCTGCTCAACCTCAAGATCAATGCCATGCAGCACCGTTTGCCCGTGGAATTTTTTCACCAGGTTTTTGACGTCAATTGCACTCATTTTGGATCACGCTCCTGGCGGTTAAGCTGGTTTTCAAAATAGTTTTGCAGAGCGGACAGCACCGTCGCCATCACCCAGTAAATCAGCGAGGCCGCCAGATACATAGTAAACACTTCCAGCGTACGCGAGGTGATCAGCTGCGCCTGACGGAACAGCTCCGGCACCTGAATGGTCGCCGCAAGGGAGGTGTCTTTCACCAGGCTGATAAAGCTGTTGCTCAGCGGCGGCAGCGCCACGCGCGCCGCCTGGGGCAGGATTGCCCGGCGCAGCGTCTGCCACGGGGTCATCCCGATACTGGCCGCCGCTTCCCACTGCCCTTTATCGATGGAGGAGATCGCCGCACGCAGCGTTTCAGAGGTGTACGCCGCCGTATTCAGCGACAGGCCAATCATCGCCGCCGGGATCGGATCCAGCTCGATACCGAACTGTGGCAGCCCGTAGTAAATCATAAACAGCTGGGCGATAAGCGGCGTTCCGCGGAACACGGAGATGTAAAACCGCGCCAGCCACCGCACCGGCCAGATGTTGGACATGCGCATCAGTGCCAGCACAAACCCGAGCACCAGCCCGAAGAACATCCCGCCGATACTGAGCTGTAAAGTAAACACCGCGCCTTTAAGCAAGAACGGCAGCGAATCAATAACCAGTTGAATACTTTCTTGCATTATTATTTTTCTACCTGATTTTTAGACATGAGGATGATAGGCAAACAGCGCAGGCGCTCCGCCAGTATGAACAAACAAAATAGGTCCTTCATCCTTAAAGCGCTTGCGGGCAATGCCGTCGATCAGGCCCGCCATTGCCTTACCGGTATAGACCGGGTCAAGCAGAATACCTTCGAGACGGGCCAGCAGCTTAACGGCCTCCATCCCTTTATCATTGGGGGTGCCATAGCCCGGCGCGAAATAGTCATCCCACAGCAATATTTCCGCCTTCGCCTGAAGCGCAAGCTGTTCAGCCACCGCCTGTTGCAGGGTGACGACTTTCGGCTTTTGGTCCGCAACGCTTCTGGATACCGTCACGCCAATCAGCTCGACCTCCGGCATCAGCTGCTCAAGCCCGACCGCTAAACCGGCATGGGTCCCCGCACTGCCGGACGCCACCACCACCGAGGATAAACTTACCGCGCCTTCGCACTGCTGAGCGATTTCCAGCGCGCTCTCAACATAGCCGAGGGCACCCAGCGCATTCGAGCCGCCAACCGGGATCACGTACGGACGAAAACCCTGCGCTTCCAGACGCGTCGCCAGCTCGTCGAGCTGTGCTGCCGGGTCGGTCAACGCGTCGACCATTTCAACCTGCACGTTGAACAGATCCAGCAGCAGACGGTTACCGTTAGTCAGGTAATTCTCTGCCTGCGTCCCGATCGGGTTCTCCAGCAGGGCTACGCAGTGGAGTCCCAGCTTCGCCGCCACTGCCGCCGTCTGGCGAACGTGGTTAGACTGAATTGCCCCGGCGGTGATCAGCGTATCCGCCCCCTCGCGCAGGGCATCGGCGGCGAGAAATTCCAGCTTGCGCAGCTTATTTCCGCCCATCGCCATGGGCGTCACATCGTCACGCTTAATGAAAATATCGCGCCCCAGATAGTCAGAAAATCTCGGGAGAAACTCCAGCGGCGTGGGTGCGCCGATAAATTCCAGACGGGGAAAGCGCGTTAAATTCTGTAGTGACATGGTTCCTCCGGTCACGCAAACAATTGTTATTTCATTATGCACGCAGACGCGCGAGAAATAAAAAAGGCGCTTTTAAAAGCGCCTTTTTTTGTCAGTCAGAGACTTATTTCGTCACGTCTGCGCCGAACCACTTCTCAGAAAGCGCCTTCAGGCTACCGTCTTTCTGCATCTCAGCAATGGCACCATCGATGGCTTTCAGCAGATCCTCGTTACCCTTACGCACCGCCACGCCGGACTCCTGACGGGAGAACGCATCACCCGCGACAGCCAGGGTATTGTTGGTTTTCTTCACCAGATCCAGCGCTGCCAGGCGGTCCACCAGAATGGCGTCGATACGGCCTACGCGCAGATCCTGGTATTTCGTCGGGTCATCATCGTAGGTACGGATATCCACGCCCTGCACGTTCTGGCGCAGCCACTCTTCGTAGTTGGTGCCCAGACCGACGCCGACTTTCTTACCTTTCAGATCCGCTGCGGACTTGATGCTGCCTTCGTTACCTTTCTTCACCAGCGCCTGAATACCGGACACGGTGTACGGCGTGGAGAAGTCATACTTCTTCTTACGTTCGTCAGAAATGGTTACCTGGTTAATCACCACGTCAATACGTTTGGAGTCCAGTGACGCCAGCATCCCATCCCATTTGGTGGGTTTCAGGGAGGCTTTAACGCCGAGGTGTTTTGCCAGCTCCTGCGCAAACTCCACTTCAAAACCGGTCAGTTTACCGTCGTCACCCTGGAAGCTGAACGGAGGATAGGTTCCTTCCAGCCCAACCAGCAGCGTGCCGCGCTCTTTAACTTTGTTGAGCAGATTCTCTGCCGCGAACGTTTTCACGCTCATCCCCGCGACCAGCGCAACGGCCATCATCCCCATCAGCGCCTGACGACCCAGAAGTGCTAATTTCATAAGTACTCCGATACAGTGGAATTTTTGAGTAGTGTAGAGAAATCGCCTGCAACGTCAAAGGCGGCTGCGCTACATCTTATTCTTTTTTAATATATATCAGAAGTTGTTCCGGCGCGGACTTTCTGCTTTATGACGCCCGGCATCTGGACTTTATATTGTGCATACTTTCGCAGCGCGATGCGGTAATTGTTGGTACTGGTGGCGGGCAGCCAGGGCTCCAGATTTTCATCCAGGTATCCGGTCGTCAGCAGATCGCGGGAGATATTTTGCATGGTCAAATGCTGACCCAGGCGGCGCAGGCGAACCACGTATTCACGCACGGTGCCGTGACTCATCTCGGTTTGTTCAAACAGGAACTGCTTGAAGCCGATAATATCGAAGAAGTCGCTTTGCTCTTTGCAATGGAGATCGCCACAGAAACGGCAAAGCGCTACCCACTCTTTTTGCTCTTCAAGCCAGGCGGCTTCATCCATCAGCGTATCGAGGCGGGAAATCGCAATCTTATTCACGATTTCACCGCGACGAACCAGCGTGATGCGGTCGAGTAATTTTTTACAGTGGGCGCAATGCGTCTGGCTGTGTTTAAAGTCTTTCAGGTAGCGGCTTAAAGGCCGTCTTTTAGATTGCTGCACCGTCATGATAACTCCTGGTTGTCAATACGTTGTGCGGCATTTCCAAGGCGAATGACTCACCTATAACTTACCCAGTTTTGTGCGCAGGCGTTTAATGGCCTGGCTGTGCAGCTGGCTCACCCGTGACTCGCCCACCTCCAGCACGGCACCGATCTCTTTGAGATTGAGCTCTTCCTGGTAATAGAGGGTTAACACCAGTTGCTCACGTTCCGGTAAAGCTTCAATCGCTTCCATCACGCGCTGGCGTAAATTCCCTTCCAGTAAGTGGTGTAACGGGTTTTCTTGCTGATGTTCATCCGTCACCAGCTCGATGCTATCGCCATGCTCTTCGCGCCACTCATCATAAGAGAAGAGTTGGCTGTTATTGGTATCGAGCAACATCTGACGATATTCTTCAACAGGAATGCCCAGACGTTCCGCCACTTCGGTTTCCGTCGCGTTGCGCCCCAGTTCCTGTTCCAGCTGCCCCATCGCATGCGCCACTTCGCGCGCGTTGCGGCGAACGCTGCGCGGCACCCAGTCGCGGCTGCGCAGCTCGTCCAGCATCGCACCACGAATACGCTGCACTGCGTAAGTCGTAAATGCCGTTCCTTGCAGAGCGTCGTACCGGTCAACTGCATTCAATAACCCGATACCGCCCGCCTGTAGCAGATCGTCCAGTTCCACGCTCGCCGGCAAACGCACCTGGAGGCGCAATGCTTCGTGACGCACCAGCGGAACATAACGCTGCCACAGCGAGTGTTTATCCATTACACCTTCAGCGGTATAGAGTGAATTCACGATAAACAGCCCTGCGTTAGTTGAGTTATCGGCATGATTATCCGATTCTGGAGGGGTTTTAATCGGGTGAATAGTGGGTGAAATGAGGGGTTATTTGGGGGGTTACGCTTGTGCGTGGATAGAAAAAACCCCGCCGAAGCGGGGTTTGAGCTTAATCAGGCGATTAACCTTGCAGCAGAGACAGAACCTGCTGAGGAACCTGGTTAGCTTTGGACAGCACGGAGTTACCGGCCTGCTGAACGATCTGCGCTTTAGACATGTTGGACACTTCGGTCGCATAGTCGGCGTCCTGAATACGGGACTGCGCTTCAGACAGGTTGGTGGTGGTGTTGTTCAGGTTGGTTACGGCAGAGCTCAGACGGTTCTGAACCGCACCCAGTGAAGAACGGAATTTGTCTACGGACGCGATAGCTTTGTCCAGCAGAGCCAGTGGATCGTTCGTAGCAGTGCCAGCAAATTCAGCTGTAGCAGAAGTGGCTGGGAACTGTGGGTTTGCAGCTGTACCAGTGCCAATCACTGCAGCTTTATCACTGAGTTGAAGCGTTACTTTATTAGTAGTCGCAGCGGTACCTTGTGCTGCTGTAGTTGCATCCCCTGTATCAACAAGTGAAGCTGCTTTTGCCGCGTAATTCTTACCTTGGAAAGTAACAAAGGCCGTTGCGTTTCCATCTTTATCAGCTGAAACTTTAACAAACTGACCTGCTTGTGTAGCAGCAGTAGTAAGACCATTTGCAGGATCTGTATACTCAACATCGGCCTTGTTAAGCGCAACTTTACCAGTTGCACGGTCTACAGACGCTGCGAAGTAATCGTTTCCTGACTTCACAACATAGTTTTTGGTTGCGTTACCGTCTTTGTCTAAAACGTTACTCAACGTTAAGGACGACGCATCAACGCCTAAATCTGTAGCTACAGCGCTGAGGTCAACCTTCAGAGGTGCGGTATTTGCGGCGTTATTAATTTGAGTAACAGGCTCGCTAACATTCAACGAGTTTTTAGATACCGACAAACCATTAAGACCTAAGGTTGAGGAATCAATCTTCTGTAGATCAATGGCAATTGTCTGACCATCATTAGCACCTACTTGAATTTTCATGGTGCCGTTTTTAGCCAGCACGTTCACGCCGTTGAACTGAGTCTGACCGGATACGCGGTCGATTTCGTCCAGACGGGATTTGATTTCGTCCTGGATTGAAGACAGGTCAGAATCAGAGTTAGTACCGGTCGTTGCCTGAACGGTCAGTTCACGAACACGCTGAAGGTTGTTGTTGATTTCAGACAGTGCGCCTTCTGTGGTCTGCGCCAGAGAGATACCGTCGTTAGCGTTACGTGCAGCCTGAGTCAGACCTTTGATGTTAGAGGTGAAGCGGTTAGCGATAGCCTGGCCCGCAGCGTCATCTTTCGCGCTGTTGATACGCAGACCAGAAGACAGACGCTCGATAGAAGAAGACAGAGCGGACTGGTTCTTGTTGATGTTGTTCTGAGTGATCAGCGAGAGGCTGTTGGTATTAATGACTTGTGCCATGATTTCGATTCCTGTTGTTCATCAAATCTGTTTGGTTAGATTTGGGTTTCCACCCTTCGGCTTCATCGCCGTCAAAGGTGTTATCGTCTGGTCCAAACCAACCTTTAGATTTTTTTTCAGGATCGCGTTAATTTTTTTAGCCACGGAAAAGCTCTTCTCTATTACCGTTATTCCCGCCATTAAAAAAAAGAAATTAACCGTAAACTTTCCCCCATAAAAGCCGATAACCCCACTATTCGTTCTACGTGTCGATAGATTAAGGAATAAATATGGCAAGTATTTCATCATTGGGGATTGGATCGGGTCTTAAGTTAGCAGACATTCTGGATAGTCTGACCAAGGCCGAAAAAGAGCAGCTGACGCCGATTTCCAAACAACAGTCATCTTATACCGCCAAGCTGAGCGCTTACGGCACGTTGAAGAGTTCACTGGAAGCCTTTCAGACTGCCAACACCGCGCTGAATAAAGCCGACCTGTTTACGGCGACCAGCACGTCGAGCAGCTCCACGGCATTCAGTGCCACCACTACCGGCAGCGCGATTGCCGGTAAATACACCATCAGCGTGTCGCAGCTGGCGCAGGCGCAAACCCTGACGACCAAAAACGCGCAGCCGGATACCAAAACGGCCATTGCCACGGCTGACAGTAAGATCACCTTTACCGCCGGTAACGGTAAAGATCCGGTGACCGTCGATATCAGCGCGGCAAACTCCTCGCTGACCGGCATTCGCGATGCGATTAACAAAGCTGACGCCGGCGTAACCGCCAGTATTATTAACGTCGGTAATGGTCAGTATCGTCTGTCCATCACCTCCACCGAAACCGGTGCGGACAACGCGGTCAGCATCAGCGTGAGCGGCGACAGCGCCCTGCAATCCTTTATGGGTTACAACGGCACCAGCACCGATGCCAGCAACGGCATGACGGAAAGCGTCACCGCGCAGAACGCGAAGCTGAAGGTGAATAACGTCGATATCGAAAACAGCAGCAACACCATCAGCGATGCGCTGGAAGATATCACCCTGAACCTGAACGATGTCACCACCGGTAACCAGACGCTGACGATCGCTAAAGATACGTCGAAAGCGGAAACGGCGATGAAAGCCTGGGTGGATGCCTACAACACCCTTCAGGACAGCTTTGCATCGTTAACCAAATATACGGCTGTTGATGCAGGTACAGATGCGCAGGACTCCAGCAACGGCGCCCTGCTCGGAGACAGTACGCTGCGTACTATCCAGACGCAGCTGAAAACCATGCTGGGCAACTCTGTCGGCGGAACCGCCTATAAAACGCTGTCTCAGGTCGGTATTACTTCAGATCCAAGCACGGGCAAGCTGGAGCTGGACAGCGACAAGCTGAAAAAAGCGCTGACGGATAACCCGTCTGCCGTGAAAGATTTGGTTGTAGGTGACGGTAAAACCACCGGGATCACCACCACCATGGCCACCCATCTGACTGACTGGCTTTCCAGCAAAGGCATTATCCAGGCGGCCAAAGATGGCGTCAGCAAAACGCTGAACAAGTTAACGGATCAATATAACGCCGTGAGCGAACGTATTGACGCGAGAGTGGCACAGTACAAAGCCCAGTTTACCCAGCTGGACGTACTGATGACCTCGCTGAACAACACCAGCAGCTACCTGACGCAGCAGTTCGAAAATACGTCCAGCAATAAGTAGTAAACGCTAATCAGACCCGAGGGGGATAACATGTACGGCGCAAAAGGCACGCAAGCCTACGCAAAGATAGAAGTTGAAAGCGCGGTGATGAGCGCCAGCCAGCAGCAGCTGGTTATCATGCTATTTGATGGAGCCCTCAGCGCGCTGGTACGCGCGCGTCTGTTCCTTGCAGACGGTAATATCCCGGCAAAAGGGCTGGCGCTCTCAAAAGCCATCAACATTATCGAAAACGGGCTGAAGGTTGGCCTGGTGGAAAATAATGGGGATGAGCTTACGCAAAACCTGATTGCCCTTTATGCCTATATGGTACGTCGCCTCCTGCACGCCAACGTGAATAACGACGCCAGCGCCATCGAAGAGGTGGAAAACCTGCTGCGCAATATCGCTGACGGGTGGAAGGAGGTTGCCGGTACGCCACAACTGATGCAGGACGCCGTCTAATGAGTAACGCACCGCAACTTTATGCCCTTTATCAGCAACTCCTTGAGCAGAGCCAGTTGATGTTGCGACTGGCCCGGCAGGGACTATGGGATGATCTGATCATCTGTGAAACCGACTATGTTAATGCGGTGCACTCACTGGCTCGTCTCACTCAGGAAAGTGAACCTTCGACGCAGATTCAGGAGCAGCTTCGCCCGACGCTGCGGGTGATCCTGGACAACGAAGGCCAGGTAAAAACGTTGCTGCAAGCCAGAATGGATGAACTGGCGAAGCTGGTTGGTCAATCCTCCATCCAGAAAACCGTTCTCTCCACCTACGGTAACCAGGGCGGTCATGTCCTGGTTCCGCAAAGTAATAGCGATATCAATTAGCCATTTAACTGGCGGGCAAACGTTAACCGTTTCGTTCGCCAGGCATTTCTGCCAAACCTGCTCCATACTTGAGTTTCGCGACCTCATGGAGATGGTGCATGCGCAACCCAACACTTTTACAATGTTTTCACTGGTACTACCCCACCGGCGGTGAACTGTGGCGAGAAGTCACGGCATTAGCCCCCAACCTGAACGAAATCGGCATCAATATGGTCTGGTTACCGCCGGCCTACAAAGGGGCATCCGGCGGCTATTCCGTCGGGTATGACTCTTATGACCTTTTCGACCTCGGTGAGTTTGACCAGAAAGGCAGCGTCGCCACCAAATACGGCGATAAAGCCCAGTTGCTGGAGGCCATCAACGCCTTAAAAAGTAACCAGATTGCGGTGCTTCTGGACGTGGTGGTCAACCACAAAATGGGGGCCGATGAGAAGGAACCCGTCCGCGTGCAGCGCGTGGATGCGCAGGATCGCACCCAAATCAGCGATGAGATCATCGAATGCGAAGCCTGGACGCGCTACACCTTCCCCGCTCGGGCCGGCCAGTATTCGCAGTTCATTTGGGATTACAAATGCTTTAGCGGTATCGACCACATTGAAAACCCCAATGAGGACGGTATCTTCAAAATCGTCAACGACTACACCGGCGAAGGCTGGAACGATCAGGTCGACGATGAGATGGGCAATTTCGATTACCTGATGGGTGAAAATATTGATTTTCGCAACCATGCGGTAACGGAGGAGATCAAATACTGGGCGCGCTGGGTGATGGAGCAAACTCACTGCGACGGCTTCCGCCTTGACGCGGTAAAACACATCCCGGCCTGGTTCTATAAAGAGTGGATTGAGCACGTCCAGGAGGTGGCCCCGCAGCCGCTGTTTATCGTGGCGGAATACTGGTCACACGAAGTGGATAAATTGCAGCACTACATCAATCAGGTGGACGGCAAAACCATGCTGTTTGATGCGCCACTGCAAATGAAATTTCACGAAGCCTCACGCCAGGGACGCGACTACGATATGAGCCAGATTTTCACCGGTACGCTGGTGGAAGCCGATCCGTTCCATGCCGTGACGCTGGTTGCCAACCACGACACCCAACCCTTGCAGGCGCTGGAAGCCCCGGTTGAAGCCTGGTTCAAACCGCTGGCCTACGCGCTCATCCTGCTGCGTGAAAACGGCGTGCCGAGCGTGTTCTACCCGGATCTTTTTGGCGCCAGCTATGACGACACCGGCGGGGATGGCGAGACGTATCACATCGATATGCCGGTGATTGAACAGCTCCACGAGCTTATCCTCGCCCGGCAGCGTTTTGCCCACGGCGTGCAGACGTTGTTTTTCGATCATCCAAACTGTATTGCGTTCAGCCGCAGCGGGACTGAGGAACACCCGGGCTGTGTTGTGGTGCTGTCGAATGGCGATGACGGCGAGAAGACGATCTGCCTCGGGGAGAATTACGGCAACAAGACCTGGCGTGATTTTTTAGGCAACCGCGAGGAAACCGTGACCACGGCGGCGGATGGCGAAGGGACGTTCTTCTGTAACGGGGGAAGCGTCAGCGTCTGGGTGATTGAGGACGCGCTGTAGTGCTGGAACAGTGCGGTCTGCGGACCCGCTCCCGAAGCGTACGCCATCCTCACAAAATAATGTCTGCACAGACGGCCCCCTCTCCCTTGAGGGAGAGGGCTGGGGTGAGGGGGAACATACGGCTCTGGTGGTCATTCCGTTCACGTTATGTTCCTTGCTACTCTGTCACAACATAACCGGTGAACGTGCCAGGGTGGCTCAGTCGCCACCACCCTGGCGACCCGGGCTTCCGGCGGAAAATCGCCGCTTCGCGGTGCCTTCGGCTTATTCCTTCCGGCTTATCGGGGACGGGCGGAGGTAACATCCCTGTAAAGCCCGCCCTCTCGGCGCATCCCTGCGCCTCGCCCCGGCCTACAGGAAAGGCCTCAGCGATTTACAGCCGGACCAGAGCATCGCTGAAAGCCTTCAGTCGTTCTCAAACAAGTTTTTTGCTTCGGGTTAAAAGTTACGGAAGCTTACTCTCCAGCGGATTCTTACTCAGGTAATCTGCGCATTCCACCGTTGGACGGTCAACCTTGTACAGTTCCATACCGTCATACTCCAGCGCCGCCCCATCACGCTCCAGCGGATAGACATCCAGCTTACGCGTCACGTTATAATAATCATCTGAACGCAGCATGATCTTACCCGGCACCGCGATAACGCGCTGCCACTGACGGCAATCCAGCGTATCCCCTTCTGGCGTCACCACCAGCGTGGCGATCGCTTCCGGGCTCACCATCGCGCTCTGCGGACCTTTCGACTGCCAGTAACCTGCCAGTTGCGAAGGTACCGGGTGCTTAATCACTTCCTGATAGTTATCAACCTGAACACATCCCGCTAACGTCAGCATCGCAGCCACAATTGCTACTTTTTTCATCATCTTTCCTGCATGCGAAGAAAAAAATATTGTGGCATTAAAGCCATCAGGCTGCCAGCGTAAGATTGGAAGGTTTACACCTGCATGCCCATGACTTCCTGGTATGCCGACACCAGCTTGTTACGCACCTGCAACCCCATCTGCAATGACACCGACGCTTTTTGCAGATCGGCCATCACATCGTTGAGCGCCACGCCGGGTTCGCCAAGGGTAAATCTCTCAGCCTGGGTACGGGCCGCGTTTTGCTTGTCGCTGATCCGGTCCAGCGCCGCATGCAGTTGACCGGCGAAACTGACGCCCGGCGGCTGGTCAGCCACGCTCTGATTACGGGCGGTCATCGCCGTTGCCTGTAACTGACTGAGTACCCCTTCAATGCCCTGTATAGCCATGACTCTCCCCTGGATGGTTTTTTACGAGGTCAAGACTAACAGCTTGTCAATAAGATAATGGCGGTAAATAGCGTTAAAAAACCAGGTTATTTGACGCATAGAAAATCCCGAATCATCAAATAATGGCAGGGCCATCAGTATGGAACTTTTGTCGTGTTTGCCGACCCGGGAGTCAGTTTTGTTTCTCTACACGAATAACGTAAACCACCAGGATTTAAGAGGTGCGCAATGAGTGCGACAGCAGCATCGACAGCGCCACAGAATAAATCACTCGAGTGGATGAACCGCCTTCGCGCCAACCCTAAGATCCCGTTGATTGTGGCAGGCGCTGCCGCCATTGCGATCGTTGTCGCGATGGTCTTATGGGCAAAAAGCCCCGATTACCGCACGCTCTACAGCAACCTTTCCGACCAGGATGGCGGTGCCATCGTCACCCAGTTGACCCAGATGAACATCCCGTATCGCTTTGCCGATAACGGCGGTGCACTTGAAGTACCGGCAGATAAAGTGCACGAGCTTCGCCTGCGTCTCGCCCAGCAGGGGCTGCCGAAAGGCGGCGCGGTTGGGTTTGAGCTGCTGGATCAGGAAAAATTCGGCATCAGTCAGTTCAGCGAGCAGGTTAACTACCAGCGCGCGCTGGAAGGTGAGCTGGCCCGTACGATTGAAACCTTAGGCCCGGTGAAAAGTGCCCGTGTGCACCTGGCGATGCCTAAGCCGTCCCTGTTTGTCCGCGAACAAAAGTCCCCTTCTGCCTCTGTGACGGTTAACCTCGAACCTGGCCGTGCGCTGGATGAAGGGCAGATCAGCGCCGTCACGCACCTGGTCTCCAGCGCGGTGGCCGGTCTGCCGCCAGGTAACGTCACGCTGGTGGATCAGAGTGGTCATCTGCTGACGCAGTCCAACACCGCCGGGCGCGATCTCAACGACGCCCAGCTGAAATACGCCGCCGACGTGGAAGGCCGTCTTCAGCGTCGCATCGAAGCGATTCTGGGCCCGGTGGTCGGCAGCAGCAATGTGCACGCGCAGGTCACCGCGCAGATTGATTTCTCGAATAAAGAACAAACCGAAGAGCAGTACGCTCCGAACGGGGATGCCTCCCGCGCCGTGTTACGCTCGCGTCAGATCAATGAGTCGGAACAGGTCGGCGGCCAGTATCCTGGCGGTGTGCCGGGCGCGCTCTCTAACCAGCCTGCACCTGCCAACGCCGCGCCAATCTCCACCCCGCCGGCAAACCCGCAGAACGGTCAGCAAACGAATCAGCAGACGACCTCGACCGCGAACAGTACCGGCCCGCGTAACAGCAGCCGTAACGAAACGACCAACTACGAAGTCGACCGGACCATCAGCCATACCAAACTGAACACGGGCGATATTCAGCGTCTCTCTGTTGCCGTGGTGGTGAACTACAAAACGCTGCCGGACGGTAAACCGCTGCCGCTCACGGCGGAGCAGATGAAGCAGATCGAAGATTTGACCCGCGAAGCGATGGGCTTCTCTGAAAAACGTGGCGATACCCTCAACGTTGTGAACTCACCGTTCAACCCGGTGGATGAGACCGGTGGCGAACTGCCGTTCTGGCAACAGCAGGCGTTCTTCGATCAGCTGATGTCCGCAGGCCGCTGGCTGCTGGTGCTGATTGTCGCGTGGCTGCTGTGGCGTAAGGGCGTTCGTCCTCAGCTACAGCGTCGTGCTGAAGCCGAGAAAGCCGCGCTGGAACAGAAGAACGCGCGTCCGGACGAGGAAGAAGCGGTTGAAGTTCGTCTCAGCAAAGATGAACAGATGCAGCAGCGTCGTGCTAACCAGCGCATGGGCGCAGAGGTGATGAGCCAGCGCATTCGCGAAATGTCAGATAACGATCCGCGCGTCGTCGCGCTGGTCATCCGCGGTTGGATGGGTAACGAACATGAGTAATACGCTTACAGGCACCGATAAGAGCGTCATCCTGCTGATGACCATTGGGGAAGATCGCGCGGCGGAGGTGTTTAAACACCTCTCCCAGCGAGAAGTGCAGATCCTCAGCGCGGCGATGGCCAACGTGCGCCAGATCTCTAACAAGCAGCTGACCGAGGTGCTGGCGGAGTTTGAGCAGGAAGCCGAGCAGTTTGCCGCCCTCAACGTCAACGCCAACGAATACCTGCGCTCCGTGCTGGTTAAGGCGCTGGGCGAAGAGCGCGCCGCCAGCCTGCTGGAAGATATTCTCGAAACGCGCGACACCGCCAGTGGGATCGAAACGCTCAACTTTATGGAGCCGCAAAGCGCCGCCGATCTTATTCGCGACGAGCACCCGCAGATTATCGCCACCATTCTGGTCCACCTCAAACGGGGCCAGGCGGCCGATATTCTTGCGCTGTTCGACGAGCGCCTGCGCCACGACGTGATGCTGCGTATCGCCACCTTCGGCGGCGTCCAGCCAGCCGCGCTGGCGGAGCTGACCGAAGTGCTGAACAACCTGCTCGACGGCCAGAACCTCAAGCGCAGCAAAATGGGCGGCGTGAGAACGGCAGCGGAAATCATCAACCTGATGAAAACGCAGCAGGAAGAGGCGGTTATTACGGCGGTACGCGAGTTCGACGGCGAGCTGGCGCAGAAAATTATCGATGAGATGTTCCTGTTCGAAAACCTGGTCGAAGTGGACGACCGCAGCATCCAGCGCCTGCTCCAGGAGGTGGACTCCGAATCGCTGCTTATCGCCCTCAAAGGCGCCGAGCAGCCGCTGCGCGAGAAGTTCCTGCGCAACATGTCCCAGCGTGCGGCCGATATCCTGCGCGACGACCTGGCCAACCGTGGCCCGGTGCGTCTGTCTCAGGTGGAAAACGAACAGAAAGCGATCCTGCTTATTGTTCGTCGACTGGCCGAAACCGGCGAGATGGTGATTGGCAGCGGAGACGACACCTATGTCTGATGAACTGTCGTGGAAGCGCTGGACGCCTGACGACCTCTCCCCTCCCAGCGCAGAGTTCACCCCTGCCGTTGTGTCGTCCGACGAGGGCGACGCCGGGGCGGGCGAACCCGAGCTGAGTGAAGAGGAACAGCGCGCCCAGTTGCTGGCCCAGATGCAAATGCAGGCGCACGAACAGGGCTTCAATGCAGGGATGAACGAAGGCCGTCAGACCGGGCACGCACAGGGTTATCAGGAAGGGCTGGCGAAAGGTTTAGAGCAGGGCATCGAGCAGGCGCGCCAGCAGCAGGCGCCGCTACATGCTCGCATGCAGCAGCTGGTGAGCGAGTTTCAGCATACGCTGGATGCGCTCGACAGCGTGATTGCCTCGCGCCTGATGCAGATGGCGCTGGAGGCGGCCCGTCAGGTTATCGGCCAGACGCCGGTAGTGGATAACGCCGCGCTGATTAAGCAGATCCAGGGGCTGCTCCAGCAGGAGCCGCTGTTCAGCGGCAAACCGCAGCTGCGCGTTCATCCTGATGATTTGCAGCGCGTGGAAGAGAGCCTCGGCGCGACGCTGAGCCTGCACGGCTGGCGGCTGCGCGGCGATCCGTCACTTCATCACGGAGGCTGTAAGGTCTCGGCGGATGAGGGCGATCTGGATGCCAGCGTCGCGACCCGCTGGCAGGAACTGTGCCGCCTGGCGGCACCGGGAGTCGTCTGATGACCGCTCGCCTTACGCGCTGGCTTAACACGCTTGATAATTTTGAAACGAAGATGGCGCAGCTGCCATCCGTTCGTCGTTATGGACGCCTGACGCGCGCCACCGGTCTGGTTCTGGAAGCCACGGGGCTGCAACTTCCGCTCGGCGCCACCTGCGTGATTGAGCGGCAGGACGGGGGGGAGACGCGTGAAGTGGAAAGCGAAGTGGTCGGGTTCAACGGTCAGCGCCTGTTTCTGATGCCCCTTGAAGAAGTGGAAGGGATTTTGCCCGGCGCCCGCGTCTACGCGAAAAACATTAGCGGTGACGGCCTGCAAAGCGGCAAACAGCTCCCGCTCGGTCCGGCGCTGCTGGGCCGCGTCCTAGACGGAAGCGGCAAACCGCTCGATGGCCTGCCCTCCCCTGATACCACCGAAACCGGCGCGCTGATCACCCAACCCTTCAACCCGCTGCAACGCACGCCAATCGAGCACGTACTGGATACCGGCGTGCGGCCGATTAACGCCCTGCTCACCGT
The DNA here is from genome assembly GCF_049238125.1 of Enterobacter cloacae complex sp. IR5402. NCBI lineage: Bacteria > Pseudomonadati > Pseudomonadota > Gammaproteobacteria > Enterobacterales > Enterobacteriaceae > Enterobacter > Enterobacter cloacae complex sp. IR5402. The sequence continues at coordinate 612,711 of NZ_JBMKHO010000002.1, read as the reverse complement.
GGGACGCGGCCAGCGTATGGGGCTGTTTGCCGGCTCCGGCGTGGGTAAATCGGTCCTGCTCGGCATGATGGCGCGTTATACCCAGGCTGACGTGATCGTCGTTGGCCTGATTGGTGAGCGTGGTCGCGAAGTCAAAGATTTCATTGAAAACATTCTGGGTACGGAGGGCCGCGCCCGCTCGGTGGTGATCGCGGCGCCTGCGGACGTGTCGCCGCTGCTGCGTATGCAGGGTGCCGCCTACGCCACGCGTATTGCGGAAGATTTCCGCGACCGGGGCCAGCACGTGCTGCTGATTATGGACTCCCTGACCCGCTACGCGATGGCGCAGCGTGAGATTGCGCTGGCCATCGGCGAGCCGCCCGCGACCAAAGGCTACCCGCCGTCGGTCTTCGCCAAGCTCCCGGCGTTGGTTGAGCGCGCGGGGAACGGCATCAGCGGCGGCGGCTCCATCACCGCGTTCTATACGGTACTGACCGAAGGTGATGACCAGCAGGACCCGATTGCCGACTCCGCGCGCGCGATCCTCGACGGCCATATCGTGCTGTCGCGCCGTCTGGCCGAAGCCGGGCACTACCCGGCGATTGATATTGAAGCGTCGATCAGCCGTGCGATGACGGCCCTGATCACCGAGCAACACTACGCCCGCGTGCGTAACTTCAAACAACTGCTCTCCAGCTTCCAGCGCAACCGCGATCTGGTAAGCGTCGGGGCGTACGCCAAAGGCAGCGATCCGATGCTCGATAAAGCGATTGCCCTCTGGCCGCAGCTGGAGGCATTTCTGCAACAGGGTATTTTTGAACGCGCCGACTGGGAAGATTCCCTCCAGGCACTGGAGCTGATTTTCCCGCAGGTGTAACACAGGTGGAGGGCGAAGGTCATGGCGCAGAACAGCGCGTTATCAACGCTGAAAGATCTGGCTGAAAAAGAAGTTGATGATGCCGCATTGCAGCTTGGCGCAATGCGACGCGGGTGCCAGCAGGCTGAAGAACAGTTGAAGATGTTAATCGACTATCAGCATGAATATCGCACCAACCTTAACACCGACATGACGCAGGGCATTGGTAGCCAGCGCTGGATTAACTATCAGCAGTTTATCCAGACGCTGGAAAAGGCGATTGAACAGCATCGCCAGCAGCTCAACCAGTGGACGCAAAAAGTCGATACCGCGCTGAATTTCTGGCGCGAGAAAAAACAGCGATTGCAGGCCTGGCAAACCCTACAGGACCGGCAGATTGCAGCCTCGACCCTGGCGGAAAACCGTCTGGATCAGAAAAAAATGGATGAGTTTGCCCAGCGCGCATCAATGAGGAAACCTGAATGATCACACTGCAACAACTGCTGATGACCGACAGCGACCCGTCCGGCGGCACGCTTGCCGGGAAAGGCGCTGAGGGCGCGCAAGATTTTCTCTCTCTGCTGGCGGGCGCGCTGACCGAGACCACTGGCAAAGGCAAAGATGCCCCGCTGACGCTGGCGGATCTGAAAGCGGCGGGCAGCAAGCTCTCGACAGCGGCAAAGGAAAAAAACGGTGATACCACGCTCCAGGCCAAAATCGCCGAACTGCTCTCCCGTCAGGAGACTCTAACTGATGAAGATACCGCCGTCTCCCTGCAAAGCCTCGTCTCCGGCCTAAAACCCGCCGCGAATACGGATGCGCTGAAGGCGCTAACCCAGCCGGAGGCGAAAACAAACGGCGAGACCACGACTGAAGAAGAGGAGCTGGCCGGGTTAAGCGCGCTGATGGCGATGTTACCGCACCAGCAGACCACCACCCCGGTAGCGACGCAGCCTGCGAGCACCGGGGAGATCGCCCCCCGTGCCGCCCTCCCCTCTGCGCTAGCCCAGACGGATAACGGCCAGCATCAGCCGCTTAGCCATGCGTTAACGGGTCAGGAAAAAATGCCGGTTCAGGACAGCGACACCTCGCTGCCCGCCACGGCAGCCGTTACGCCAGCCGTCGCCGCCGTCGCGGAGAAGCAGGACGTAGCGAGCGCGGCATCGCCTGCCGCCAGCCCAACCGCGACGCTGGCCCCGATCGTCAGTCACCTGGCGCCTTCACAGCCTGCCGCTACAGTTGCGACAGCGCCGGTGTTAAGCCAGCCGCTGGGCACGCACGAATGGCAGCAGAATCTGAGCCAGCACATCACCCTGTTCACCAGACAGGGACAGCAGACCGCAGAGCTGCGTCTGCACCCGGAAGATCTGGGTCAGGTGCAAATTTCGCTTAAGCTGGATGACAACCAGGCACAGTTGCAGATGGTTTCGCCCCACAGCCACGTTCGCGCGGCGCTGGAAGCGGCCCTGCCGATCCTGCGCACGCAGCTTGCGGAAAACGGCATTCAGCTTTCCCAAAGCAGCGTCAGCAGCGAGGGCTTTGCCGGGCAGCAGCAGTCCTCATCCGGGCAGCAACAGCACGCTTCGCGTTCCGGCCAGCATGGCGGGTTTAACGATGAGAGTGAAGAGTTATTGCCTGCCCCTGCCGCCCTGCAATCCGCCGCGCGCGGCAGCCGTGCCGTAGACATCTTTGCCTAAACGCCAGAGGTAACGTGATTATCCCCGTCTTTTCCACGCTTTGACCTAAGCCGGACACGGGATAATCACCGTATTAAGCTGTACCGAAACAGGAAGCTCGTATCAGATGACAGACTCCGCTATCACCAAAAAAAGCAAGCGTTCCATCTGGATCCCGCTGCTGGTGTTGATTACCCTCGCGGCCTGCGCCACCGCAGGCTACAGTTACTGGCGTATGCAGCAGGAACCCTCCAGCGCGGCCGCCAAAGCTGAAGCGCCGCCTCCACCGGCGCCGGTCTTCTACCCGCTGGATACGTTCACCGTGAACCTGGGCGATGCGGATCGCGTGCTTTACGTGGGTATTACGCTGCGTCTGAAAGATGAAGCGACCCGTGCACGTCTGAACGACTACCTGCCAGAAGTGCGTAGCCGTCTGCTGCTGCTGTTTTCTCGTCAGGATGCCTCCGCGCTCGCCACCGATGTGGGCAAGCAAAAGCTGGTCGATGCCATCAAACAGACGCTGGCGACCCCGCTGGTAAACGGCCAACCTAAGCAGGAAGTCACTGACGTTCTGTATACAGCCTTCATTCTGCGGTAACGACATGGGCGACAGTATTCTTTCTCAGGCAGAAATCGATGCGCTGCTCAACGGCGACAGCGATAAGAGTGACGAACCGAAACCGGGTCTGACCGGCGACGATAATATTCGTCCCTACGATCCCAATACCCAGCGTCGCGTGGTGCGCGAGCGTTTACAGGCGCTGGAGATCATCAACGAACGTTTCGCACGTCAGTTCCGTATGGGGCTGTTTAACCTGCTGCGTCGTAGCCCGGATATCACCGTCGGTGCCATCCGCATTCAGCCGTATCATGAGTTTGCCCGCAACCTGCCGGTGCCAACCAACCTTAACCTGATCCATCTGAAACCGCTGCGCGGTACCGGCCTGGTGGTGTTCTCGCCAAGCCTGGTGTTCATCGCAGTGGACAACCTGTTCGGTGGCGATGGCCGTTTCCCGACCAAAGTGGAAGGCCGCGAGTTTACCCATACCGAACAGCGCGTGATTAACCGCATGCTGAAGCTGGCGCTGGAATCCTACAGCGACGCGTGGAAAGCGATTAACCCGCTGGAAGTGGAGTACGTGCGTTCCGAGATGCAGGTGAAATTTACCAACATCACCACCTCCCCGAATGACATCGTCGTGAATACCCCGTTCCACGTCGAGATCGGCAACCTGACGGGCGAGTTCAACATCTGCCTGCCGTTCAGCATGATTGAACCGCTGCGCGAACTGCTGGTGAACCCGCCGCTGGAGAACTCACGTCACGAAGATCAGAACTGGCGTGAGAACCTGGTGCGTCAGGTGCAGCACTCGCAGCTGGAGCTGGTAGCCAACTTTGCCGACATCTCCATGCGGTTATCGCAGATCCTGAAATTACAACCCGGCGACGTTTTGCCGATAGATAAACCCGACCGCATTATTGCCCATGTGGATGGCGTACCCGTGCTGACAAGCCAGTACGGCACGATTAACGGCCAGTATGCGTTACGCGTTGAGCACTTGATCAACCCGATTTTGAATTCGCTGAATGAGGAACAGCCCAAATGAGTGACATGAACAATCCGTCCGATGAAAACAGCGGAGCACTGGACGATCTGTGGGCTGACGCGTTAAACGAGCAGAAAACGACGCCGACGAAAAGCGCGGCAGACGCGGTCTTTCAGCAGTTAGGCGGCGGCGACGTCAGCGGCACGTTGCAGGACATCGACCTGATTATGGACATTCCGGTCAAGCTGACCGTTGAGCTGGGTCGTACCCGCATGACCATTAAAGAGCTGCTGCGCCTGACGCAGGGTTCCGTGGTGGCGCTTGACGGTTTAGCGGGTGAGCCGCTGGATATTCTGATCAACGGCTACCTGATTGCACAAGGCGAAGTGGTGGTGGTGGCCGATAAATACGGCGTACGTATCACCGACATCATTACCCCTTCCGAACGTATGCGTCGTCTGAGCCGTTAAGTATGAAAACCCAGGCAACACTGTCCGCGCCCTCCGCCGTACCCGGCTCACCGCTGCTCCAGGTGAGCGGCGCGCTGTTCGGTATTATTGCCTTTATCCTTATCGCCGCCTGGCTGGCAAAGCGTTTCGGTCTGGCGGGGAAAACGGCCGGTACCCGCGGGTTGAAGGTCAGCGCCAGCACCCCGCTAGGACCGCGCGAACGCGTGGTCATTGTGGAGGTGGAAGATGCGCGACTGGTGCTGGGCGTGACCGCCTCCAGCATTAACGTTCTTCACACGCTGCCCCCTGCGCCTGCCACGGTGGAGGCTAACGCCCAGGCCCCTGCGGATTTCCAGTCCGTTATGAAGAGTTTGCTCAAGCGTCCCGGGAGATCCTGATGCGCCGTTTGTTATTCCTTACGCTGGCAGGCCTGGGCCTGTTCGCGCCCTCTGTGTATGCGCAACTGCCGGGGCTGGTTTCCACGCCGCTGGCGAACGGGGGACAAAGCTGGTCCCTGTCCGTGCAGACGCTGGTGTTCATCACCTCGCTGACCTTTATCCCGGCGATCTTGCTGATGATGACCAGCTTCACCCGCATCATCATTGTGTTTGGTCTGCTGCGAAATGCGCTCGGCACACCGTCCGCACCGCCCAATCAGGTGCTGCTGGGTTTAGCCCTGTTCCTGACCTTTTTCATTATGTCGCCGGTTATCGACAAGATTTACACCGAGGCGTACCAGCCGTTCAGCGAAGATAAAATTTCCATGCAGGTTGCCCTGGAAAAGGGGGCTCAGCCATTACGTGAATTTATGCTTCGCCAGACGCGCGAAGCGGATTTGGCCCTGTTTGCCCGTCTCGCTAACACGGGCGAGTTACAGGGACCGGAAGCGGTGCCGATGCGCATCCTGCTGCCAGCGTATGTCACCAGCGAGCTGAAAACCGCGTTCCAGATTGGCTTCACCATTTTCATTCCGTTCCTGATTATTGACCTGGTGATCGCCAGCGTCCTGATGGCGCTCGGGATGATGATGGTTCCGCCCGCGACCATTGCCCTGCCCTTTAAGATCATGCTGTTCGTGCTGGTCGACGGCTGGCAGCTGCTGGTCAGCTCGCTGGCGCAAAGTTTCTACAGTTGAGGAGCGCGCAATGACGCCTGAGTCGGTCATGATGATGGGCACGGAGGCGATGAAAGTCGCGATTGCCGTCGCCGCGCCCCTGCTGCTGGTTGCGCTAGTCACCGGTCTGATTATCAGTATTCTCCAGGCCGCCACGCAGATTAACGAAATGACCCTGTCGTTCATCCCGAAGATCATTGCCGTCTTCGTGGCGATTATCGTTGCCGGGCCATGGATGCTCAATTTGCTGCTGGACTATATGCGCAACCTGTTCACCAATCTGCCTTACATCATCGGCTGACGGACGATGCTGCATTTCACCAGCGATCAGTTTGTTCAGTGGCTCGGGATCTATTTCTGGCCGATGCTGCGCATCATGGCGCTGATCTCCACCGCCCCCATACTCAGTGAAAAGTCGGTGCCTAAACGCGTCAAAATTGGGCTGGGCATGGTTATCACGATTATCGTTGCCCCTTCCCTGCCGGCGGTGGATATTCCGATTTTTTCCCCGAACGCCGTCTGGATTGCCCTGCAACAGGTGATGATTGGCGTGGCGGTCGGGTTCACGATGCAGCTCGCCTTCGCCGCGGTACGAACGGCGGGTGAACTTATCGGTTTGCAAATGGGCCTGTCTTTCGCGACGTTCGTTGACCCGGGCAGCCACCTGAATATGCCCGTGCTGGCACGTATTATCGACCTGCTGGCGATGCTGTTGTTTCTCTCGTTCAACGGCCACCTGTGGCTCATCTCGATGCTGGTGGACACCTTCCACACGCTGCCGATTGGCGACAACCCGGTCAACAGCAACGCGTTTCTGGCGCTGGTGAGGGCTGCCGGGCTGATCTTCCTCAACGGGCTGATGCTGGCGCTGCCGATCATTACCCTGCTGCTCACCGTTAACCTCGCATTAGGTTTACTCAACCGAATGGCTCCGCAGCTGTCGGTATTCGTCATCGGCTTTCCGGTGACGTTGACGGTTGGCCTTTTATTAATGTCATTATTGATGCCACTTATCGCCCCCTTCTGCGAACATTTATTCAGTGAGATATTCAATCTGTTAGCGGATATTGTTAGCGAACTACCACGCAAATAATAACCCGCAGTGTTTGCAATGTCTTTCTGAGGATATTCCTAAAAATAATCTCGAAAAACATCTACCAGGATATATCTGACGCGGTTTAAATGTTTCTAACCACCTCACAATACTTAATATTTACTTTACTTTAAGATGATTCCTGGCAAATTATACGTAACTTTACGGGATAGTGAGTTCGCCTGAAAGTCTTTGTCATGCTCACAGGTTTTATTAGATTTTTTCCATCCCGTATGGCTGTTTATGAGCTCTCAGGCAGGTGGTGAATTATCGTTACGCATTGAGTGAGGGTATGCCATGTCAACGATCATTATGGATTTATGCAGCTACACCCGGCTAGGGTTAACCGGGTACTTAGCAAGCAGAGGGGTTAGAAAGAGAGACATCAACGATGCACACACCGTTGAAGAACTCGCAGCCGCTTGTGACGCCCACAAGCCCGGCGTGGTGTTTATTAATGAGGACTGTTTCATTCACGACCCCGCTAACAGTCAGCACATTAAGCAGATCATTAATCAGCATCCTAAGACCCTGTTTATTGTTTTTATGGCGATCGCCAATATTCATTTCGATGAGTATTTGTTGGTGCGTAAAAACTTATTAATCAGCTCGAAATCGATTAAACCAGAGTCACTTGATGACATTCTGGGCGATTATTTGAATAAAGAAGTTAAGAATGTAGGGGCGATTAACTTACCCACCCTATCATTAAGCAGAACTGAATCAAGTATGCTAAGAATGTGGATGGCTGGACAAGGGACAATTCAGATCTCAGACCAGATGAATATCAAGGCAAAAACAGTATCGTCACACAAAGGAAATATTAAAAGGAAAATTAAAACGCATAATAAGCAAGTGATATACCATGTCGTACGCCTGACAGATAATGTGACGAATGGGATTTTCGTTAATATGCGCTAATTTGCACGGCCATGTTGTACCCTACCTTGATCTCTGGCCTGGCCAGAGATTTTGCTTTTAAGCAGCCGGAGCCGGGGAGAAGACGCCCCCGACGCCGCCCTATTCCGCCGTTTCCACAAAGATCCCATCCGGGTGCCCCAGTTCGTTGAAGAACCAGATGCCGAGCGGGTAATCTTCCAGCGACACCAGATACATTGTGCCTTCATTAAACTCTTCTATTGCCAGAACCACGCCCGGGCGGCGCGGCCCACCGTCCGTTTTGACGGTTACCCGATCGTTGACCTTCATACATTCCTCCTGTGGTTTTGAGCCAGTGTAGAACAAATTACATTGCCTGGCATCGCCGCCTGGCGCGAATGGCGTTTTTGTGTGCGGTCTATACTTAGCTGTTGAGACGGTTAAATGAGGAGCCCGCCATGAAGACTGACAAAGAGTACAGCGACACCATTAAGCGTGAGGTTGAAGTGGATGTCGATGCCCTGCTTGCCGCCATCAATGAAATTAGTGAGTCCGAAGTTCATCGCGCGGAGGATAATTCAGACCGTGTCGTGGTCAATGGTCGGGATTACCATACCTACCGTGAACTGGCTGAAGCATTCGAGCTGGATATCCATGACTTTAGCGTCTCGGAGACGAACCGCTAAGACGAAAAAAATCCCGGTCAAGGGGATGACCGGGATCAAACTTGCTTATGCAAGAAGCACTTGTAAATTCGTTACACCAGGAAATCTGATGCAGGTAAGACATTATCCCCAACAGAATTGTCTTACAAGCATATATTCTCTTAGCGAATATTATATTTTATACATGTGAATTTTGGTTATGAGTATAAACCTGCGCCGCGTGTGGGTTTGTCGGGATCGTTTCCACTTAAACGGCGCTTCAATGCCTATTTTTTTTAAGATTTTTCTTAGGAAAAATCATCATCCGGGAGACATTATGCCTTCGCTTGAGGAGACTCTTCTTGTCTTTACCGACCTCGACGGCACGCTGTTGGATTTTCACACCCTTGACTGGCAGCCTGCGGCCCCGTGGCTGGAAAAATTAATGGATGAACAGATACCGGTCATTCTGTGCAGCAGCAAAACCGCGTCCGAGATGGATGACATCCAGCAGGAACTGGGGCTTGGCGGGCTGCCCTACATTGCGGAAAACGGCGCGGTGATCCAGCCTGACGTACGGTGGGAAAACGCCGCACGGTTCATCTCAGAAAAGAAGCATGACGAGATCCGGCAGTGTATTGCCCGGGTACGCCAGGAGATGCATCTGAAATTCACCACCTTCGATGATGTGGACGAGCACGTAGTCGCCGAATGGACCGGGCTGAGCCGTCCCCGTTCGGTGCTTGCGCGCAAGCACGAGGCTTCCGTGACGCTGATCTGGCGTGACAGTGATGAACAAATGAGATACTTTGCCGCCGAACTCGCCCGGCAGCGGCTGAAGATCGTCCAGGGTGCACGCTTCTGGCATATTCTGGACACCTGCTGCGGCAAAGACGTGGCGGTTCACTGGCTTGTGGACCAGTATCGCCTGCACGAGGGCTACGAACCGACGACGCTGGGCCTGGGCGACGGCCCCAATGATGCCCCGCTGCTGGACAGCGTAGGCTTCGCCGTGGTGGTGAAAGGCTTCAACCGGGAGGGTATCAGCCTTATAAACAACGATCCAGCCCGGGTTTATCACACTCAGCACACCGGGCCGACCGGCTGGTGCGAGGGACTTGATTACTTTTTGAGGTGATCTTGCCAGATGACCCGGTTACGCCCGCGCTGTTTCGCCTCATACAGACGCGCATCGGCGGTGGATTGCAGATTTTCGAAGTGATAATTGCCCTTCTCCTGCGCACCAGAGACGCCAAACGACGCACTCACGCGCAGGGTGGTACTTTTCTTAATCAGAATCTCTTTGCTGTCGATACGCTCGCGGATCTGCTCTGCGACTTCCGCCGCCTCTTCAAGCGTCATGCCGGGCAGCACCACACAGAACTCTTCCCCCCCGACGCGTCCGGCAATATCTTTATCACGGAGGGTGCTGGCAATCAGCCCCGCGGCATGGGACAACACCTTATCACCCGCCTGATGCCCGAACCGATCATTGATACTCTTGAAACAGTCAAGATCGATCTGAATGACCGAGAAAGGCAGCGACTGCTGTTCACACTGCTTCGCCAGTATTTTCGCCTGATCAAACAGCGATCCACGATTATTCAGCCGGGTCAGGGGGTCATGCCAGGCCTGCCATTGCAGCGAGTTCTGCATCGAATACATATTACTGACCATGCGCCGGATCACCAGCCATGAGATGAGCAGCATCGCGGTGAACAGCGCCCAAAGCAATGCCAGCACAATGCTGATGCTACCGAAATCGCCGCGCACCCCTTCATCCAGGGTGTGCACGCGCAGGATGACGCCATCAAAATGGTCAAGACGCTCCCAGCTGACAAAACGACTCCCCAGACGAATGCCGCCTTCGGAATCCGATTCTATCGCGTGCGCTATTTGGGCTAATTCGCGCGCGTCAAAATGATTAACGTCCACAGCAGGTGACTCAGATGTCGCAAGCAGGGTAAGCCGGCTGTCATACAGCTGGTATTCCCCTTCCGGGTTATCGCCCACGGCTTCCACCAGCAGGCGACGCAGGGTGGCAAAGGTGAAATCCATCGCCACCACGCCATACCAGACGTGATGGTAATAAACCGGCACGCTGGCGGTAATCAGCGGCTTTTTGCCCACAAAGGAGGAAGGCGGCGAGATAAACCAGCGCACGGCACGCGCACGGTTTTCACGCTCGGACTGTTGGGTAAACCAGGGCTGAGTGACCAGATGATAATAGCGCTGCACGATATCGCTGGAATTTCCCGGCGTATCCGTTTCCAGAAAGAATCCGGCGCGAGAGACATAAATCACGCGCTCTTCGTTGCGGGAAGGGCTGGATGCCAGACGCAGTAAATACCCCACTTCAAGCGCCGCGGACAATTCATTATCAAGGTACTCATCATCACGGTTCAGAAGAGTGGTCTTTTCAACGAAGGCATCCGAAACACCGTTGATCGGTAATGTGCGCCGTTTATCAACCGCAATTTGCCAGGTGGGAGACGTGCGCAAATGCGCAAAACGCTTTACCGCATCATGCAGCGCGCCAAACGCCAGCGGCGTTTCCAGCGCATCATGCATGCTGTGGCGAAAAAACAGCATTTTATCGACGCTGAACTGAAGCTGTCTGTCCAGCGCACTGGCAACCGTTTCCAGATGGTTACGCTGGCTGGAGATATAAGCATCTTCCAGTACCACAACTTCGCGCCAGGTCAGGAGAGTGGAAAAAATCAGGACAACGATAAAACAGAGGTTAACAATCAAACGGGGATTGCTACGCTTATGCAGCCACTGCAAAAAAGATTGTTTTACAACAAAGGTATCGTGCTGCACACACACTCCCTGATTGTCGCTCACCATCCGATATGATAAGTCTTCTGCCAGTAAAAACGCCCGGCAAGGCCGGGCGTTGTGTGATTAAGCCTTGTCGCGTTTTGGCCTTTTATTAGCAGGCTGAAGCTCGTCTTCACGAAAAGCCTCCCGCTTAATGCCGTATCCATCATGCCACCGACACTCCACCATTCCGCTGGAATACCCGGTGACGATCATGCCTGGACCACCATTTTTAGGCTTAACTTCATCACTGATCAAAAAGACCATACCTGCCTCCTGTATCAGGGTGAAACGTTTTCAATTTAGACGAGGAATAGTCTTTTTGCACCCGGGGTCAGCAATAATTAATGCGATTTCCCGCGTACTTTTTCAACCAGCTTAACAACGGCTACCACAATCAGACCGACGATAAAGCCCAGCACGAGGTTAAGCAGTGTGGGCAGGATCGCAGCGACTACCGCTCCCTGGCCTGACGCAAAATGTTCAATCATGTGATGCAGCGAAGCAACACCGTGCACGATAATTCCGCCGCCGACCAGGAACATTGCCAGGGTTCCCACCACCGATAAGGTTTTCATCAGCCACGGCGCTACCACCAGCAGGCTTTTCCCGATGCCGCGCGCAATTGCGCTGGATTTTTTTTCCAGCCAGAATCCGATATCGTCCAGCTTGACGATCAGCCCGACCAGACCATAAACCCCTATCGTCACGAGGATCGCAATGCCGGACAGGATCAGCACCTGGTTCATCAGAGGGGCTTCTGAGACGATCCCCAGCGTAATCGCCACAATTTCGGCCGAGAGGATGAAGTCAGTACGGATCGCGCCTTTGACCTTATCGCGCTCGAACGTTTTTGGATCCTGCGCGGCCAGCGCTTCCAGACGCTGCTGGCGCATTTCCGGGGTGTCTTTCTCTTTGCGTGCAGCGAACATATGCAACACTTTTTCGGCACCCTCGAAGCACAGGAACGCCCCGCCAATCATCAGCAGGGGCGTAATGGCCCAGGGTATAAAGGCGCTAATCAGCAACGCCAGCGGAACGAGGATCACCTTGTTAATAAAGGACCCTTTCGCTACGCCCCACACCACCGGCAACTCACGGTTCGCCCGCACGCCGCTGACCTGCTGCGCGTTCAACGACAAATCATCTCCCAGTACCCCGGCGGTTTTTTTCGCCGCCAGTTTTCCCATAACCGAAATGTCATCCAGCAAGGTGGCGATATCATCCAGCAATGTTAATAAGCTACTTCCTGCCAAAATCTCTATCCTTCTTTTTTTGCTAATTAAGTGAATAGTATGGAACAAAACTCACCGCCCGGAAACAGGCACCTCACGTCAACAAAAATTTCACATTAACTACACAATTAAAGCACTCGCCAGCCCGATAGTTTTGGCGTTAACTATGAGCGAACTTTTTATTTCGTCGTGAGGGACTATGCGTTTTCGGCATTTATTACCGCTCATTGGAGCACTCTTTTCTCTTTATATCATCTGGGGATCCACCTATTTTGTCATTCGTATAGGCGTGGAAAGCTGGCCCCCGCTGATGATGGCCGGTATTCGTTTCCTTACGGCCGGCGTGCTGCTGATGGCATTTTTATTGCTGCGCGGCCATAGGCTACCGCCGCTGCGTCCCTTGCTTAACGCCGCTCTGATTGGCCTGCTGCTGCTGGCGGTGGGCAATGGCGCGGTAACCGTCGCCGAGCACCAGAACGTACCGTCGGGCATCGCCGCCGTGGTCGTCGCGACCGTGCCGCTGTTTACGCTCTGCTTTAGTCGTCTCTTCGGGATCCGCACCCGTAAGCTCGAATGGCTGGGCATCGCGATTGGGCTTGTGGGTATCATCCTGCTGAACAGCGGCGGTAACCTGAGCGGGAACCCCTGGGCTGCCGTTCTGATCATGATCGGCTCCATGAGCTGGGCCTTCGGCTCGGTCTACGGTTCCCGCATCGAGCTGCCTTCCGGGATGATGGCGGGTGCCATTGAGATGCTCGCGGCAGGCATTGTGCTGCTGATGGCCTCCGCGTTGACGGGTGAAAAACTGACGGCGATGCCAGACCTTTCAGGTTTCCTGGCCGTCGGGTATCTGGCGCTGTTTGGCTCCATTATCGCCATTAACGCCTATATGTACCTGATCCGCAACGTCTCACCGGCGGTTGCCACCAGCTACGCCTACGTTAACCCGGTGGTGGCCGTGCTGCTGGGTACCGGTTTTGCGGGCGAAGTGCTGTCGACGATTGAATGGCTGGCGCTGGGCGTGATTGTCTTTGCCGTGGTGCTGGTCACGCTGGGTAAATATTTGCTGCCCGCGAAACCGATTGTTACGACGTGTGAGGTGGAGAAACCGTGATCGGGTGAATGCCCTGGGTATCGATCTGCGCGGCCTGACCGCCGCCGCAGATCCACTCTTCCAGCCGCTCCGTCAGTTCCACGTCATTCAGCTTCATTCTTCCGCGCAGCGCGCACTCCCAGACAATCAGCACCCGCCAGCCCTGAGCGTAAAGCTGCGAAACATCGCGTTTATCACGCTCGACGTTCCTGCCAATTTTGTCCAGCCAGAAGTCGGTGCGTGTCGCCGGGACTTTAAACAGATAGCAGTCATGATGATGCCAGAAACAGCCGTGGGTAAAGATGATGCACTGGTACGCCTCGATGACGAAATCAGGACGCCCGGCAAGCGTGGCATCCTGAACCCTGAATTCAAACCCGACGGCGGTCAGGAGGCCCGCGATCCGTTTTTCGATCGCGGTATCACGCGTGCCGATGGCACGCATGTTTTTACTGCGCGTGGCCTTATTGTGAACGTCCGCCATTGACGGCCTCACTCTGACGAAGCTGAACGGCCTTGCTGATACGTGAGGCCAGCAGTTTAGCTACGGCGGCAAAGGCGGGCACTACCACCGAGTTGCCAAACTGACGATAGGCCTGGGTGTCCGACACGGGGATGCGAAAACTGTAGCCCTGCGGCGTCTCAAAGCCCATTAAGCGAGCGCACTCGCGCGGCGTTAAGCGCCGCGGTCGGTGCTGTTGGTTCTGTGGATCGTCGAAATCTTTTTCGCCCAGCGCCTTATCCCAGCCCCGATCGATAAGAATTTCCGCGCCATCTTTGTAATAGCGCGCCGACAGCGTACGCGTCACGCTGTCAGGATTAAGCGGATTGACCATGCCAAACCCAAAGCCATTGCCTTTGGCCTGATGCTTTTTGGCATAGCGATAGAGGTATTTCCACAGCACCGGGGTCAGAATGAATTTCGCATCGACGGCCGGCTCCAGCAGATCGGCCACCGTCGGGCGGCGCGCCGGATACAGCGAAGGCAAATCACGCAGCGTAAAATCGCCTTTCAGGTTGAGATCGCGGCGGAAGCCCACCAGCACAATACGTTCGCGGTGCTGTGGCAGGAAGTGTTTGCCGTCGATAATTTTCGGATCGTCCGGCCCCATATCCTCTGCATCCGCCACGTCGTAACCCAGTTCATCCAGCGTTTGCATGATAATGCGGAAGGTTTTGCCGCCGTCATGACTCTTTAAATTCTTGACGTTCTCCAGAACAAAAATTGCCGGGCGGCGGGCATCAATAATCCGGGCAACGTCAAAAAACAGTGTGCCCTGCGTATCACAGGCAAAGCCGTGTGCGCGTCCCAGCGCGTTCTTTTTCGACACGCCAGCCAGCGAGAACGGCTGACACGGAAAGCCTGCCAGCAGCACATCGTGCGCCGGAATGGTATTGCGAATGTGTTCGGCGGCCTCTTCATCGCTGACGCCAGTTTTGTGGCTCAGCGTGACATCACGAATATCCGCGTTGAACTGGTGCGCGTCGGGGTCGCAATACCAGTTGGCTTTATAGGTACGGACGGCATGTTTATTCCATTCACTGGTGAACACACACTGCCCGCCAATAGCTTCAAAGCCATGGCGAATGCCGCCGATACCGGCAAAGAGATCGATAAATCGAAAGGCATAATTCGGATGCGCAGCAGGAGGACGCGGCAGCAGGTTGCGCAGATAAAGGAACTCGCCGTCGCTCAGGCGGTGCCCTGCCCTGTCGCTTATCAGCAACCGCTTGAGTATCGCCGGGCTCCAGTGACTCTCGCCATGGGCCACCAGCTGGTTTGCCAGCGTTTTAGCATCATACATTTCCAGCAGCTGACGCAGGAGTGCCTGCACGGCTGCCGTTGATTTCTCAACCCGCTCAGGCGCGGGCACAGTCACTGATCGATTTTCCTGCATTCTCTTAACCGGACAATAAAGACAGAAAACAGAGTACCACAGTTCAGGATCGCACACTGCGACGGAAATGGGTCAATATCTGGCTGTCGGTTCCGAGGTAATCGCCCTGTAATTCGGCACTCAGCTTCGCCATAAACTGGATCAGAAAATCGGCATTGTGACGCGCAAGTTTGCGCCCCCGCGCGGTTTGCATAGTGTCCGGCAGGCGCAGGAGTTTGGTCTGAAAGTGGTCGAGCGCGAAGGCTTTATCATCCAGCGCTCGTGTTACGGCGAACGGGTCGTCGGCATCAAACAGCGCGGCGCCCAGCGCACCGGAGACGGCAAAGACGCGCGCCAGGCCGATAGCGCCTAACGCCTCCAGCCGGTCGGCATCCTGCACAATTTTGGCCTCCAGGCTTTGCGGCGCGATACCGGCACTGAAGCTGTGCGCTTCAATAGCATGCTCAACGGCTGCATAACGATCCGGCGGAAAATCAGGAAAGTCGCGACTGAGGATCTCGCGCGTTTTTCGCGCTGCCAGCCGCGAGGAGTGGCTACGTTCCGGGTGATTTTTCGGCAGGCTGACAATGTCATGGAAGTAGCATGCGGTCAACACAACCAGCGGATCGCTATCCTCGTCAGCCATAATACCCTGCGCCGTCATCCAGACGCGGCGAAAATGGGCGATATCGTGCGCCGCATCATCAGTAAAATGATTTTCGTCGAGCCAGCGCTCATAACGGTGCTGCCACTGCGCAAGTTCCATCATCCCATCCTGTTGCTCAAAAGAGAGTGAATTATAATACATCCGAATCAAAATCTTTAATAAATAGAATTGCGAAATACTTAATAATAATTACCCGCTATATTTTCAATTAATTAATTCACATGAAAAATAAAGAGATAAAAAGAAATATTTTGTAATATTTTTACCAGTTTAATTACATTTATTTTTGAACCTAAATAATAATCCATAGAATAGTATCAGCCATGTAGTTACGGAGGGTAATTACATATATTCAGACAATTTATATTTAAAGGGAATATATAATGAAAAGAAAAGTTCTGGCAATACTTGTACCCGCGTTATTAATGGCTGGCGCAGCAAATGCAGCGGAAATGTATAACAAAAACGGCAACAAAGTTGACCTGTACGGTAAGGTTGATGCGCGTCATACCTTCTCCGACAACCCAGGCGACGACGGCGATGAAACCTATGTACAGGTGGGTTTCAAAGGCGAAACGCAGATCACGAACGACCTGACAGGTTACGGCCAGTGGGAATATAAAACCTACGCTAACGATACCGAAGGCGCAGGCGACACCTCTTTTAACCGTCTGGCCTTTGCTGGCCTGAAATACGGAGAATATGGCTCATTCGATTATGGCCGTAATTACGGCGTCGTGTATGACGTTGAAGCCTGGACCGATATGCTGCCGGTATTTGGTGGCGACTCCTATACCTGGACCGACAACTATATGGTTGGCCGTACTAACGGTGTGGCGACCTACCGTAATAATGACTTCTTCGGTCTGGTCGATGGCCTGAACTTTGCGCTGCAATACTAGGGTGCTAACGAAGGTGCTAACGCAAATGAAAATCAGGAAGGCACCAAAAACGGTCATGATGATGTTCGTTTCCAGAACGGCGACGGCTTCGGTATGTCTACCACCTATGACTTCGATTTCGGCCTGACGCTGGGTACGGCTTATTCTTCCTCTGACCGTACTAACGACCAGGTCGCTTACGGCGCTGGCACCTATAACCGCTTCAGCAAATATGCTGGCGGTGAACGTGCGGAAGCGTGGACAATCGGCGCTAAATACGATGCTAATGATGTCTATCTGGCCATGATGTATGCGGAAACCCGTAACATGACTCCGTACGGCAACGATGGCATCGCCAACAAAACCCAGAACTTTGAAGCCGTAGCACAGTACCAGTTTGACTTCGGTCTGCGTCCATCCCTGGCGTGGGTCTATTCTAAAGGCATCGATTTGGGTGGTAACGATTATCATCCAGGCAATGGTTATGACTATGTAGACCAGGATCTGGTTAACTATATCGACGTGGGCATGACCTACAGCTTCAACAAGAACTTCTCCACCTACGTTGATTATAAAATCAACCTGCTGGACGAAGATGATGCCTTCTACAATGACAACGGTATTTCTACCGATGACATCGTTGGCGTAGGCATGACCTACCAGTTCTAAGCACTATCAAAATTAAAGCCCGCGATGCGGGCTTTTTTTATTTGACACTGAAATGTTATGGCGCTTCCTGCAAGGCCAGGCGAACAAACCCGTTATTCTGCGCCAGCAATTCATGCGCTTTCCAGGCATTCAGACCCGTCAGCACCATCAGTACCGCCGTTTTGCACTGGTGGTTACAGCTTTCCAGCGCGGCCTTCGCCTGCGCCCGGCTACATCCCCCCGCTTCCATCACAATGGCAATTTGTCGTTCGGCCCATCTGGTGTTGCTTGCCTCCAGATCAACGCGCAGGTTGCTGTACACCCGTCCTGTCCGTACCGCCAGACCGGTGGTGATCATATGCAGGATCATGCTTTGCGCAATGCCTGCTTTAGCGTTGGTATACCCGGCCACCACATCCGCGCCCAGATCGGGAGCAATGACCATACTCGCCAGCTGCGCCGCTTCACTTTGCGCATCCTCCGTAATGAGCGCAACCGTTGAGCCCAGAGACCACGCATGACGCATCGCGCCCCATACCCATGGGGTTTTGCCGCTGACGGACAGCGCCAGCATCATGTCATGCTCGCCAAATTCTATCGTCTGAAGGTCGGCAACGCCGCTCGCGTAGCTTCCGGCGTTATCGCCTGCTGTCATCGCAATGACGGGGTGTTTGCCCGGCGCAAACGCTTCTGCCGCCTGCTCAGCCACGCGTCCGGACGCGCCCGCGCCGGTCAGCACCAGACGTCCGCCGTGGCTAAGCGTCGCCGCCGCGTTATCCACCACGCGGGCCAGCATACTTAAGTGTGGGGTAAGTGCAGAAGAGATTTGCGCGTCATCCTGGTGTATGACATTAAGCATATCCAGCGTCGATAATCTGTCGATGTTCATCGTGCTGGCGTGCCGTCTTTCCCTGGCCGTACCGGTAAGCATAATGCTCATAAACTGCCTCCTTATTATGAGTACCCACACACTATAAAGTGTTTTATATAGGTCACCTGAGAGGAGGCTCACGAAACGCCTCTCTTTACATGGCTTTATGAAACGCCCGTCATCAGCGATAATTAGCCCTTTCTTTTTCATCGCGGAGTGTTAATGAGCGATTTGCAGCCTTTCCCCCCGACGCGCAAGCGCCCTATGAAGCTGAATACGCTGGTTACGCTGATGGTGTGCGCGATTATCGGCTCGGTGCTGCTGGTGGTCTTCGCGCTCTACTCTGTGCAGATCACCCGCGCCACGCGCGATGACGTGAAAGATACCGCGCTGGGTATCGCCCGGACGCTGGCCGACAGCCCGGAGATCAAGCGTGGCCTGATGGAATCGCCGCAGGCTGGCATCATCCAGCCGCTAGCCGAGGCGGTGACGAAGCGCAACGACCTGTTGTTTACCGTGGTCACCGACCTGCGTGGGATCCGCTATTCCCATCCAAACGAAGCGCTGTTAGGTTTGCATTTTATTGGCGACGATCTGACGCCCGCCCTGGAAGGGAAAGAGAATGTCTCCGTTAACCGCGGTGCGCTCGCGGAAGCGCTGCGCGTCTTTACGCCCGTGTATGACGACCAGCACGACCAGATCGGCGTGGTGGTGGTGGGTATTTCGCTGAATAAAGTTGAAGATCAGATTGCCCGCGGGCGGCTCAACGCCGTGTGGACCATCTTATTCAGCGTTCTGATGAGCTCGGTGGCGATATGGGGTCTGGTCCGGGTGCTGAAGCGTATCCTCTTCGGGCTGGAGCCTTACGAGATCTCAGCCCTCTTTGAGCAGCGCCAGGCCATGTTGCAGTCCCTGCGCGAAGGCGTGATGGCCGTGGATATGCACGGGCGCGTGACGATGATTAACCACACCGCCAGAGAGATTTTGCTCCTGAGCTCGGGTGAGCACTCCGAGAGCAGCGGCGAACCACTGCTGGCCAGCCTGCGGGAAGTGGCGAAAACCGGCATTGCTCGCCAGGATCAGGAGATCGGCTGTAACGGACGGCTACTGCTGTGCAACATGGTCCCCGTGAAAAGCCAGAATCAGGTGATCGGGGCAATCAGCACCTTCCGCGATAAGACCGAAATCAGCCAGTTAATGCAGCGTATCGATGGCATGGTCAACTATGTTGATGCCCTGCGCTCCCATACGCATGAGTTTATGAACAAGCTGCACGTGATCCTCGGCCTGCTGCACATGAAGCGCTACGATAAGCTGGAGGAGTACATCATCCAGACCGCGCAGAATTATCAGACGGATATCGGCGCGATACAGCGCAAAGTTAAATCGCCGGTCATTGCGGGTTTCCTGCTGGGTAAAATTAACCGCGCCAAAGAGGCCGGAGTGACCCTGACGCTGGCGGAGGAGAGTCAGCTTCCTGACACCGCCAATGAAGAGCAGGTTGCGGTGCTGATCACCGTGCTGGGCAATTTAATCGAAAATGCCCTTGATGCGATGGAAGGCCAGCCGGAAGGCGAGATCGGCCTGCTGCTGCATTATCAGAACGGCTGGCTGAGCGGTGAGGTCAGCGATGACGGTCCCGGTATTGATCCCGAGCGGCTGGAGGCTATTTTTACAAAGGGCTACTCAACAAAAGGTGAAAACCGCGGCGTTGGGCTGTTCCTTGCGCGTCAGCAGATCCAGAATCTGGGCGGAGATATTACCGTCGAGTCTGAACCTGGCGTATTTACCCAATTTTTTGTTCAGATCCCCTGGGATAGCGAGAGGAATATCGCGTGATAAATGTGTTAATTGTCGATGATGACGCCATGGTAGCCGACCTCAACCGTCTGTATGTTAACCGCGTTGAGGGTTTTAGCTGCTGCGGCGTCGCTTCCACGCTCAACCAGGCCGAGGCGTTGATCGCCAACCCAGGCCAGCCGATCGATCTGGTGCTGCTGGATGTCTATATGCAGCAGGATAACGGGCTGGATCTGCTGCCCATCATTCGCGCGTCGGGCCGCCCGATTGACGTCATCATGATCTCGTCGGCCTCCGACGCCGCAACAATCCAGACGTCCATGCACTATGGCGTGGTGGATTACCTGATTAAACCGTTCCAGTTCCCGCGTTTTGAAGAGGCGCTGAACGGCTGGAAGGCAAAGCGCAGCCTGATGGGATCGCATCAGTATTATGAACAGGCCGACGTCGACAGGCTGATCCACGGCGGCGCGCCGGAGCTGGCTGACAGCAAAAAATTACCGAAAGGCCTAACGCCGCAGACGCTGCGCACCATTTGCCAGTGGATCGACAGCCATCCGGAGATAGAATTTTCCACCGACGATCTGGCGAATGCGGTCAACATTTCCCGCGTCTCCTGCCGCAAGTACCTGATCTGGCTGGCGCAAATTAATATCCTGTTCACCAGCATTCATTACGGCGCTACCGGCCGACCGGTATATCGCTACCGTTTGCAGCCGGAACAGGTCGGACTGCTCAAACAGTACTGCCAGTAATTCGGTAGCTGTCGTCCAGAAGGGTAAAACGGAAGTGGTGCATCGAGGAGATCACCACTTCTTTTGTTTTGGTGACAAAGATGGCTTCAATATCGGGGCGCGAACGCAGCGCGGCGCAGCCCTTTTCCACACCCATGCCGTAGATCAGCGTGGTCCAGATATCGCCGTCGAGAGAGTCTGGCGAAATAATCGTCACGCTGTCCAGTTCGTTATCCAGCGGGTAGCCGGTGCGCGGGTCAAGTATGTGGTGATAACGTTTGCCGTTCTGCTCGAAATAGCGCTCATAGGTGCCTGACGTCACCACCGACCGGTTCTCTACCGTCATAGCGCCAATCAGCGCGTCACCGGCGAACGGTTTTTTCAGGCCGACGCGCCAGCCGCCCTCCGGCGAACCTAACGTCTGGACGTTGCCGCCAAGGTTGATCAGCCCAAGTTCAACGCCCTCTTTATGCAGGTGATCCCGCACCCTGTCGGCGATATAGCCTTTAGCAATAGCACCCAGATCGATCTCCATTCCCTGGCGAGTAAGAAACACGCTGCTATTGGCTTCATCCAGCACCACGTCCGCAGGATCCGTGATGCCCAACAAGGCGGCGATCTCGTCCGCGGGCGGTACCGCGTCCCCCTTAAAGCCAATTTTCCAGCATTTCACCAGCGGGCCGATCGCCAGGTTAAAGGCGCTGTCTTTAAGCAGGCTTGCCGCTTTCGCGCAGCGGATCAGCTCAAACACCGGACGACTGACGGCAACCGGATGCTGACCAGCCGCATGGTTGATGTCCATTACCTGGGAGTGCGCACGGTTAACGGTGAGCAGATCCTCGTACTGTTTGATCAGGCGAAACACGCGGGAGGCAAGCGCTTCGTCATGGGAAAAGAGTTTCAGGAGTATGGGCGAGCCCATCAGAACGGCGGAGTAGCTGTAAACGCGATGGCTATCAGGCATTGCATGAGTCCTCAGGTGTAGCCCCGGCAGGCACCGCGCCGCCGGGGAAACAGGAGCCTTACCGTGTTTTCGAACGCATAGCCGCCTGATGTCCTGCAAGCGTACCAAAAATAATGATATCTGCCACCGCATTACCGCCGATGCGGTTACCGCCGTGGATGCCCCCGACCACCTCACCCGCAGCAAACGCTCCCTGCAATACGTTGTGGTTGCTGTCCAGCACGCAGGTATCGGTATTGATGGTCACGCCGCCCATGGTGTGGTGAACCCCTGGGGCAATCTGAATGGCGTAGAACGGCCCTTCGTTGATTGGCGCACGCAGCGCGGTGGTGCGGCCGAAATCATCATCGTGCTGTTTCTCCACAAAGCCGTTGTAGCGTTCCAGCGTTGCCAGGAACTGGTGGTGATCCATCCCCAGCGCTTCCGCCAGGGCTTTTGGCGAACTGGCGCTGGTAACAAACCCTTTCGCGATGTACTCATCCGCGGCTTTATTTTTGACGCGAACATGCTCGTCAAAGACGATGTAAGCGTATTTCTCCGGCAGCGCGATGATTGACGCCGAGACTTTATCGCGGGTCTCCATTTCGTTAAAGAATCGGTTGCCCTGCTGGTTTACCAGAATCGCCCCGCCGCCGCGGATGGATTCGGAAATCAGATACGACGTTTTCTGCTCAACGGTTGGGTGGATCTGAATTTCGCCCATATCCACTGTGCCCGCACCGATACGCTCCAGCAGCGCGATACCGCCCCCGGTCGCCCCTTTGTGGTTAGTGGTAACGAACCCTGCCAGATCCGGACGGTATTTCACCACCATCTCGCTGTTGGCGCTGAAGCCGCCCGTTGCGACAATCACGCTTTTGGTTGCCACGGTGAGGGTTTCGTTCTCTTCGGTGGTCAGACGCACGCCGGTCACTTCGCCGTTTTCGAAGATGATGTCGCTCACGGAGGTATCCAGCATCACCTCGATGTTGCGCTTGTTGACGTTACGCACCAGGCCGCTGATCAGATACCCGCCCACTGCGGAACCGTCTTTAGGACGGTGCGTACGGTCGATGCTCATCCCGCCGGTGGTGGTGATGTCGTTCAGCATAATGCCGCGCGTTGCCAGCCATTCGATGGCCTGCGGCGCGTTCTCGACAAAGCGACGCAGCAGTTCAGGGTTGTTCTTGTTGCCACCGCCTTTCAGGCTTTCCTGGTAGAACAGCTCTTTGCTGTCCTGAATACCTTTCACGCGCTGGAAGCGGGTCTCCGCCGCGTTCATCCCGGCCGAGGCTTTAATGGTGTTCCCGCCGATGGTTGGCATTTTCTCGACGATCAGCACGCTCGCGCCTTCGTCATGCGCCTGAATCGCCGCCGCAAGACCGGCGCCGCCGCTGCCGACCACTACAACATCCACGCTTTTAGTCTCATTCGGGTCAGCGCCCTCTTCCGCTGCCAGCGCTTTGCTGGATTTCAGCATCGCCTTCGAGACCGCTTTTTTCACCGCCTCGCTTTGGCTGGTCGCGCCGGTGATAGCATCCACGTGCGGAGTGTTGGCATCAAGAATACGGGAGCGGATCTCTTCGAAGCTGGTGACAAACTCGACGTCTTCACTCGGGCCGGAGGCCAGTTCGATATCGGCAATACGATCGGTTTCGAGGCTGACGTTAATCACCAGTTCGTTAGCATCGTCCTGCACTTTTTCAATAAAGGTGCCCGGTTTGAATTTAGATTCGCCCATGCTCATGTCGCGGATCATCGCTTCCACCAGCGAGAAGCGCCACAGCGGTTCCGGGATGCTCAGTTCTTCGCGTCGGGTACTGTCCATAAACAGCTCCAGGCTTTCGCCCGCCGCGATGCGATCGGTCCAGTCCGGATAGGCGATGGTGGCACGACCAACGGCAATCAGGTCGTAACCGTGATCCAGCGCTTCATTCACATCCGTGGCATTCACCACGCCGCCAACGCCCATCACCGGTACCTGAGCTAGCGTGTCTGAGCGCATGGCGCAGTATTTTTCGATAAGTGGCGTCGGGTCCTGAGTATCGACGATAGAAGGACGCAGGGCGTCGCCAAGGGAAAAGTGGAGATAATCCACCCCGCGCGCGGCCAGTTTTTCCAGCAGATACAGGGTATCTTCGAAGCGAATGCCCGGGACTTCCAGCTCTTCCGGAGAGAAACGGTAGCCAATGATAAACGCGTCGTCCGCGTACTGGCGCACCATCTTGTGGGTAATGTCCAGCACCGCCAGCGGGAATTTCGCGCGGTTTTCGCGGCTGCCGCCCCACTCGTCGTCGCGCTGGTTGGAGTTCGGGGAGAAGAACTGCTGGATCAGATAGGTATTCGCCCCGTGGATTTCGACGCCGTCGAACCCGGCCTGAATTGCGCGGCGCACGGCTTCGCCAAACTTGCCGATCATGCCTTCCACCTCTTCCGCGGTCAGGGCAACCGGCGTGGCGGCACCGTCACGCGGCGCGGCAACGGCGCTTGGGCCAACCGGCGTGCGACCGCCGATCAGTTTTGGGTCGACCATACGGCCGCCGTGGTAGATTTGCAGCAGGGCTTTGGAGCCTTTTGACTTGATGACGTCAGCGATTTTTGCCAGCCCGGCGATTTTCTCGTCGTTATCAATGCCAATTGCGCCCGGGAACGCCAGGCCGAGATCGTCAACAAAACAGCACTCAACGATGATGGTGCCGATGCTGCCCGCGCGGGCGCGGTAGTACTCCACCAGCTCGCTGGTCACGGTGCCATCGTAATAACCGGTACAGGTTGTCATCGGGGCCATTAACAAACGGTTTTTCAGTTCAGTACCATTCGGTAATGTGAAGGGGCTTAAAATACGTTCGTTAGTGCTCATAATAGAAACTCCAAACTTTAAAAATTAAGAATTCGTTATCGGGATGATTTTTTTATTTCGTGTCTTTTGCCGATGTCATGATAGTAATATAAAGCTTTTTTTAGTTTCTAAAGCCATTACGTTAGTTAATAAACTATTTAATCCCTTCGATAACATTAATAACACATTGGTGTTAGCGGGAATGTTTCACTCGTTCACAATAATTTAAAAAAAGTTAAATCACAAAAGGTCAAACCAATACACCACAACTATCAAAAAACCAAATAAAACAACAACAAGCAAAAGCACCAAAATTTAAATGTTATAGTTTTGATACATAAAATGCGTAAAATCAGCGAATAACCACACTACTCAGAGTGGTTATTATAAAAAATATAAAAATAGCCATTCAGTTCCGTTTTTTTGATCGTGATCAATAGTTATGGCATTCAAAAGAGCAATATAAAAACATCATCATTTTTTATTTGGCGCAAACAAAAATGCGTTAAATCGCTATTACTGAAAACACAAAAACGCACCTTAAATAACTAAAAAAAGCAAAACGAATAAAGCAATCGAATTTGTGTTTTCGCTGTACGACGAATTTTTGACAACTTAAGACGTGAAACTATGAAAACAAAAACTGCTGTAACGCCTCCTGCGGCGAATCTGGCATCAAATGGAACAGCAAAACGCCTGCTGATGATGGCCCTGCCCGTCATTGTTGCCGTCCTGCTGTTGTTTGTTCCCGTTCCGGACGGGCTGCCGCCTTATGCGTGGCACTACTTCGCCATCTTTGTCGGCGTCATCGTCGGGTTAATTTTCGAACCGCTGCCGGGCGCCGTGATCGGTCTTACCGGCGTCGTGGCGATTGCGCTGTGCAGCCAGTGGGTGCTCTTTAGCCCGGAACAGCTGGCTGACCCAAAATTCAAGCTGGCGGGCGCCTCCTTTAAATGGGCGGTCAGCGGGTTTGGTAACTCCACCGTGTGGCTGATCTTCGGTGCCTTTATGTTTGCTGCGGGCTACGACAAAACCCGCTTCGGCCGCCGCCTGGCGCTGATACTGGTGAAATATCTGGGCCGTCGCAGCCTGACGCTCGGTTACGCCATTACCTTCGCAGACCTGCTGCTGGCCCCGTTTACCCCGTCCAATACCGCGCGCAGCGGTGGGACCATCTACCCGATCATCGCCAACCTGCCGCCGCTGTACGGTTCAAAACCCAACGACCCAAGCGCGCGCAAAATCGGTTCGTATCTGATGTGGGTGGCAATTACCGCGGCCTGTATCACCAGCTCGATGTTCCTTTCCGCTCTGGCACCTAACCTGCTGGCGCTGGCGCTGGTAAAAAGCACGGTCGGAATTGATATCTCATGGGGGACCTGGTTCCTCGCCTTCCTGCCGCTGGGTATTCTGCTGATCCTGACCATGCCGCTGCTGGCTTACTGGTTCTACCCGCCGGAAGTGAAGGTAAACAACGAAGTACCGTTGTGGGCGACCCGTGAACTGGAAAAACTGGGCAAACTGTCGCGCAATGAGATCCTGCTGCTGGTGTTCGTGTGCTGTGCGCTGCTGATGTGGATCTTCGCCGCGGCGTGGATTGAACCGGCCATGGCTGCCCTGCTGATCGTTGGCCTGATGCTGTGGACCGGCGTGCTGGAGTGGAACGATATCACCGGTAACAAAGCCGCGTGGAACACCTTCGTCTGGTTCGCCACCCTGGTGGCGCTGGCGGACGGCCTCTCCTCCACCGGCTTTATCAGCTGGCTGGGTAAAGAAGGCGGCCTGCTGATGAGCGGTATCTCTCCGGGTGTCGCCACCATCGTGCTGCTGCTGGCGTTCTACCTGCTGCACTACCTGTTTGCCAGCACCACCGCGCACACCACGGCGCTGCTGCCGGCGATGCTGACTATCGCCTCCACCATTCCGGGCATGAATATGGAAGTGTTCGTCCTGCTGATGGTGACCTCTTTGGGCGTGATGGGGATCATCACCCCCTACGGTACGGGTCCAAGCCCGATTTACTACGGTAGCGGTTACCTGCCAACCAAAGACTACTGGCGCCTCGGCACCATCTTCGGTGCCATCTTCCTGGCGGCCCTGCTGCTGATTGGTTACCCGTGGATGTCCATGATGTTCTGATTCCTGACCGCCGGACATATCCTCCGGCGGTTTTATTTTTGTGGAGCAAGCTATGTCAAACAAACCCTTTATCTACCAGAACCCCTTCCCTCTCGCGCATGACGACACCGAATACTATCTGCTGACCAAAGAGCATGTCTCCGTTGCCGAGTTCGACGGTCGGGAAGTGCTGAAAGTGGAGCCGGAAGCCCTGACCCTGCTGGCGCAGCAGGCTTTCCACGACGCCGCGTTTATGCTGCGTCCGTCTCATCAGAAGCAGGTTGCCGCCATTCTTAACGATCCGGAAGCCAGCCAGAACGATAAGTACGTTGCCCTGCAATTCCTGCGCAACTCCGAAATTGCGGCGAAAGGCGTGCTGCCCACCTGT
Organism: Enterobacter cloacae complex sp. IR5402; assembly: GCF_049238125.1. Taxonomy (NCBI): domain Bacteria; kingdom Pseudomonadati; phylum Pseudomonadota; class Gammaproteobacteria; order Enterobacterales; family Enterobacteriaceae; genus Enterobacter; species Enterobacter cloacae complex sp. IR5402. The sequence continues at coordinate 585,557 of NZ_JBMKHO010000002.1, read as the reverse complement.
CAGGATACCGGTACGGCAATCATTATGGGTAAGAAAGGCCAGCGCGTCTGGACCGGCGGCGGCGACGAAGCGGCGCTGAGTCAGGGCGTGTATAACACCTATATTGAAGACAACCTGCGCTACTCGCAGAACGCGGCGCTGGATATGTATAAAGAGGTGAATACCGGCACCAACCTGCCCGCGCAGATCGACCTCTACAGCGTTGATGGTGACGAGTATAAATTCCTGTGCATGGCGAAAGGCGGCGGTTCCGCCAACAAAACTTATCTGTATCAGGAAACCAAAGCGCTGATCACCCCGGCGAAGCTGAAAAATTATCTGGTTGAGAAGATGCGGACCCTGGGCACCGCGGCCTGCCCGCCTTACCATATCGCCTTCGTTATCGGCGGCACCTCTGCGGAAGCCACGCTGAAAACCGTCAAGCTCGCCTCTGCGCGCTACTACGATGGCCTGCCAACCGAAGGCAACGCGCACGGCCAGGCGTTCCGCGACGTCCAGCTCGAGCAGGAACTGCTTCAGGAAGCGCAAAACCTCGGCCTGGGCGCGCAGTTTGGCGGGAAATACTTCGCGCACGATATTCGCGTGATCCGTCTGCCGCGCCACGGCGCCTCCTGCCCGATCGGCATGGGCGTCTCCTGCTCCGCTGACCGCAACATCAAGGCGAAGATTAACCGCGAGGGGATCTGGATTGAGAAGCTGGAGCACAATCCGGGCCAGTATATTCCTGAATCCCTGCGCCAGCAGGGAGAAGGCGACGTGGTAAGCATTGATCTGAACAAGCCGATGCCCGACATTCTGGCGCAGCTTTCCGCGCACCCGGTATCCACCCGCCTGTCGCTGAGCGGCACCATCATCGTGGCGCGTGACATCGCCCATGCGAAGCTGAAAGAGCTGCTCGACAACGGGGAAGAACTGCCGCAGTACGTTAAAGATCACCCGATTTACTATGCAGGCCCGGCGAAAACGCCAGAAGGTTACGCGTCTGGCTCCTTAGGCCCAACCACCGCCGGGCGTATGGACTCCTACGTAGACTTACTGCAATCCAACGGTGCGAGCATGATCATGCTGGCCAAAGGTAACCGCAGCCAGCAGGTCACCGACGCCTGTCATAAGCACGGCGGCTTCTACCTCGGCAGCATCGGCGGCCCTGCGGCGGTACTGGCGCAAAACAGCATCAAGAGTCTGGAGTGCGTGGCCTATCCGGAATTGGGTATGGAAGCGATCTGGAAAATTGAAGTGGAGAACTTCCCGGCGTTTATCCTAGTGGATGACAAAGGCAACGACTTCTTCCATCAGATCCAGAATAAACAGTGCAAAGGGTGCTCACAGCTCTGAGCGTTTCCATAACGCCGGAAGCTGCGAGAGCGTATCGTTGATCAACCCGCGCTTGTCGCTGCCCGGCTTCCAGATGGTGACCATCGTCTGGCTTATCCCCTGGCTGCCCACTTCGGTGGGCAGCCTTTTTACGTTTTTCCACTGCGTTGCGTGAAGATGGGTCGGCAAAAATCCCCAGCCGCAGCCCTGCTCCAGCAGGCCGCGCAGCATCTCCAGTTCGTTAGTGAAAAGCGTGTGCCCTGAAATTTGCAGGCGACGGGCAACCGGCTCGTCTGACGCGGCATGCATAATCACCTGTGGAACCAGAGAGAGATCGAGCAGCGACACCGGCGACGCAACCTCCGCAAAAAGCGCCGTTGCGGCGTAAAAATCCATTTCGATCGCCCCCAGCGCCCGCCACTCCATCTCATTGCCCACGCTGCGGTTGCGCGCCTGGCAGATCCCCAGATCGGCCTGACCGTTCGCCAGCATGGCTTCCGCCTCATCGCGCGATGCGCTGGTCAGGCTCAGGCGGATCTTTTTCGTCGCCAGCGTAGCGATCAGCGCCTGCAAAAAGGCTCTGGGGGTGAACGGATCGTAAACGAGGGCAATGTCCTGCGTCGCGCTGTCCGGCACCGTACGGGCAAACGCCTCAAACGCTTTGACCTGCCGCATCAGCAGGTGCGCCTGCCGCTGAAGCTGCTCCCCCTCCGGCGTCAGGCGCAGGCTACGCCCCTCCCGCAGGAACAGCGCGTAGCCCAGCCCATCCTCAAGGAAATCGATCAGATCCCGCAGGGTTGTACGATCTTTGCCGAGTTTACTGGCCGCCTTCATCAGGCTGCCGTGCTCAGCGACGGCGGTGAACGCCTCAAGCTGGGCAAAGGAATAGATCAGTGATGCCACGTCATTCTCCACGCGATTTTTCCGGGGGATTTTCCCCCATAACGCGTTTTTTATTATAGGCCTCAGGTTCTTAAACTGAAGTCCTTCCTGAGCCAAACGAGATAAATATGAAAATCAAAACAAACCGCACACTGCTCGCGGCGCTGGTTATCAGCAGCCTGCTCTCGCCCGCCGTCATGGCTGCCTGCAACGGTACCGAACTCACGACCTGTCCGGCGCCTTTCGATGCCAGACTCCCGGACGCACATACCATGCTCACCTGGAGCCAGGCCGATCGCGTGGTGGGCTTTCGCAATGACTACCGCAACTACGCGGGCGATGTGTTCCGCCACGGCAACGCTACGCCACTGCTGCCCGCAGAAAAACCGCTCACCGATGCCCGCTATCAGGTGAAGGGTAAGATTTACAATCTTCAGGATTACCTGAAACGCCAGAACGTCAGCGGCATGCTGGTGCTGAAAAATGGCAAAGTGGCCTATAAATATCTGGGAGAAGGCAATACCGACTCTACGCTCTGGACGTCGCGTTCCGTGGGCAAATCCGTGGTCTCCGCGCTGGTGGGTGTTGCGATTAAAGAAGGGAAAATCCACTCCCTGGACGACCTTGTCACCCAATACGAACCGGATTTAAAAGGCACCGCCTGGGAGGGCGTAACGCTGAAACAGCTCATCACCCACACCTCGGGCGTGGCGTGGACTGAAGATTACACCAACGCGCAATCTGACTTCGCCCGGCTTACCGAATGCGAAGCGAAACCGGGCACCTACGACTGTGTGCGCACCCTGGTGAAGGGGTTACACCGTGAACACCCGGCGGGCGAAAACTGGTCCTATTCCTCGGGTGGCGCCTGGCTGTTAGGCGATGTGCTTGAGCGCGCCACCGGCATGACGCTCGCGGCGTATCTGGAGAAAAGCATCTGGCAGCCGTACGGTATGGCGAGCGACGGCGTGTGGCATGCCTACAGCAAAGGCCAGCACGACGTGGGTGCGCATGGGTTCAACGCCACGCTGGAAGACTGGGGGCGTTTCGGGGAGTTTATCCTGCATAACGGTACCCTGCCGGACGGAAAGCAGATCCTCCCCGAGGGCTGGGTGAAACAGTCCTCAGCCTGGACACAGGCCAAAGGATCGGTGTCCGAGGCGCATCCGAAGGGGTTGTACGGCTACCAGTGGTGGAACAATGAAGTGCCAGCCACCGCCACAAATGTGGAGCCGAAAGTCGAAAATTCGCTGAAGGATTCCCTGTGGGCGCTGGGTATTTTTGGGCAGATGATCATGGTTAATCATAAAGAAAATCTGGTTATCGTCCAGTGGTCCACCTGGCCGCAGGCAGAGCCGTCATTCAGCGCCCAGCCGCTGGAAGCGTCGCTGATGTTTAGCGCGATTGCGAACGCGCTGCGCTGATAATCCCAAGCCAGGCCCCGCCTGGCTTCTCATCTGCGCGGTGTCACAAAACTGATATATCAGCGACTTAGCGAAACGTGGTAAATAAAAGATCATCGAAATGTTAAGTTATTGTTGAATATGTAAATACTGGTCAACGCATTGTCATTAATGCACCACACGCATCGGTTTATGCGCTATTTGCGCTTATTAATTTCCACTTCCTGATCCAGTTTTCAGAAACAGACGAGCATAACGTCGCTATAAAACTGGAGATAATCATGGTTTCCTCAACCTCACCTGCAACGGTTCGTGCGAAAGCGGGCGCGATTTTCCGCGTCACGTCGGGCAACTTTCTTGAGCAATTCGACTTCTTTCTGTTCGGCTTTTATGCCACCTACATCGCCCATACTTTTTTCCCGGCAAGCAGTGAATTTGCGTCACTGATGATGACCTTCGCCGTCTTTGGCGCGGGCTTCCTGATGCGTCCGATCGGGGCCATTGTGCTGGGGGCTTACATTGATAAAGTGGGCCGCCGTAAAGGGCTGATCGTCACCCTGTCGATTATGGCCGCCGGAACCTTTCTGATTGTGCTGATCCCTTCTTATCAGAGCATTGGCCTGTGGGCACCGCTGCTGGTGCTGACCGGCCGCCTGTTGCAGGGTTTTTCGGCAGGTGCCGAGCTGGGCGGGGTTTCGGTTTATCTGGCGGAGATCGCCACGCCGGGCCGCAAGGGTTTCTATACCAGCTGGCAGTCAGGTAGCCAGCAGGTCGCCATTATGATCGCGGCGGCGATGGGCTTCGCGCTGAATGTGGTGCTGGAAGAGAGTGCTATTCGCGAATGGGGGTGGCGTATTCCGTTCCTGTTTGGCTGTCTGATTGTGCCGTTCATCTTTTTCCTGCGCCGCAAGCTCGAAGAGACCGAGGAATTCAGCGCCCGTCGCCACCATCTGGCGATGCGTCAGGTCTTCACAACGCTGCTCGCCAACTGGCCGGTCGTCGTCGCGGGCATGCTGATGGTGGCGATGACCACCACCGCGTTTTACCTGATCACCGTTTACGCGCCGACCTTCGGTAAAAAAGTCCTGATGCTCAGCGCGTCGGACAGTCTTCTGGTCACGCTGCTGGTGGCGGTGTCCAACTTCATCTGGCTGCCGGTGGGCGGCGCGCTGTCGGATCGCTTCGGGCGTAAACCGGTGCTGATCGCCATGACGCTGCTGGCGCTGGCAACCAGCTATCCGGCGCTGACGATGCTGGCGGCAGCTCCGAGCTTCTCAATGATGCTGACCGTGCTGCTGTGGCTCTCTTTCCTCTACGGTCTGTATAACGGCGCGATGATCCCGGCCCTGACTGAGATCATGCCAGCAGAGGTGCGCGTGGCGGGCTTCTCGCTGGCTTACAGCCTGGCAACGGCGGTCTTTGGCGGTTTCACGCCGGTGATTTCGACCGCCTTAATTGAGTACACCGGCGACAAAGCCTCCCCGGACTACTGGATGAGCTTTGCCGCCGTTTGCGCCCTGCTGGCAACGCTCTATCTCTATCGTCGTCGCACGTTAATCCTGCAAACTGCCGTTAAGGAGTGATCCCTCATGCTTACATTCAGAACGGTGATTGCCGCCCTGACCTTCGCCACCCTCAGCGCGGGCGCGCTTGCGCAGGATGTGACGGTGATGATTTCTGGCGGCTTCAAAGCGGCGCTGGAGAAGCTGACGCCGCAGTACGAAGCGCAAAGCGGCGACAGGCTCATTGTGATCTCCGGCCCGTCGATGGGCAAAACGCCGCAGGCCATTCCGGCCCGGCTCGCCCGGGGCGAAAAAGCGGACGTGGTGATTATGGTGGGCGATGCGCTAGCGAAACTGGAACAGGATCGCAGAACGGCGGCGGGCTCCCGCGTGGAGCTGGCGGATTCGCCCGTCGGGATGGTCGTCAAAGCGGGCGCGCCGGTGCCGGATATCAGTACGGTGCCTGCCCTGCGGCAAACGCTGCTGAAGGCGCATTCCATGGCTTATTCCGACAGCGCCAGCGGCCGGTATGTTGAGAGCCAGCTGTTCCGTAAGCTGGGCATAGACGGCCAGGTCCACGATAAAGCGCACCGGGTTGAGCGTATCCCGGTGGCGTCTGAAGTGGCAAAAGGGAAATACGACCTCGGCTTTCAGCAGGTGAGCGAGCTTCTGCCGGTCCCGGGGGTGACGTTTGTCGGTAAGTTGCCTGACGACATTCAGTACATTACCCGTTTCGCCGGAGCCGTAACGCAGAAGGCTGACCATCCCGAACAGGGAAAAGCGCTGCTGGCCTTTCTCTCTTCGCCACAGGCCGCCAGCGTCATTACGGCAACGGGCTTAACGCCCGTCAATGCACCTCGCGATACTGCTCGGTAATCAGCGTTTCGAGTTCGGCAGCAATATAGGACTGGATCCGACCGCGGCGGCGGATCAGCCCCACGGTTCGCCTGACTTCAGGCTCGGTTAAAGGTACCGACGTCAGCAGCGAATGCTCTGCGCGGGGCATTGACATGGCGGGAACGGCCGCAATGCCGATCCCGGCTTCAACCATCCCCAGCATGGTCGTCACGTGCCGCGTTTCGCAGATGCTGGGGCGCTCAGGCCGAATATGCCCGACCCGCTGGTCGAGAAGATTGCGGTTGCCGGAGGTCTTATCCAGACCGATATAATCCTGCTGATAAAAAGCCTGCCACGTCAGGCTTTTTCTTTTTGCAAGCGGGCTGTCGCGTCGGCAGGCGGCCACGTAGACATCCTCCACCAGCGGGACAAACTCGATGTCGGGCTGCAAACTCCGGGCAAAGCAGATACCAAAATCCGCCTGTCCGCGGGTGACGGCCTCGATAACATTTCCGGCGCTGCTGTCGATCAGTTTTATGCGCACGCGGGGGTAACGGGACTGAAAGCGGCGGATCACATCCGGCATAAAGTAACAGGCGGCTGACGGCACCGTCGCCACGGTGATCAGCCCCGTGCGCTCTTCGCTGGCCTTATCGATATCCGAAAGCATGGACTCCACGTCAGCAAGCAGTTGCCCGCACCGGTCGGCAAAGGTCTGTCCATACAGGGTCAGCGTGACGCGCCGGGTGGTTCTGTCGAACAGTTTTGTCCCCAGTGCCGCCTCCAGCTTTTCAATTCTGCGACTCAACGCCGACTGGGAAAGGCAGATAGATTCTGCCGCAAGACGGAAATTGCCGTATTCCAGTAAAGCGCGGAAGGCATAGAGATCGTTGAGGTCAAAATTGACGGGCATACTGACGGGATCCTTAAGCACGGTAGGGTAAGAAGAGATTTATCATAGCCGCGCACGACATACTTCACAAAATGAAGGGGATACCCCTAAAGCGCTATCAACATGACGGCACATAGTGATAGTTTATGCGGGCTGGATTCCTCTTAAACAGGCCGCCACTCTGCATGCAGCCGATGAGGAGTGTCATACTGCTTAACAGAGTATGTTGGCATGCTAACAGCCCCTGACCTTTCCATTTTGTTCACGTGCGAGTAACGAGCAAAGCGATGATTAAGTGGCCCTGGAAAACGAACGACGCTGGTCGAAATATGGCGCTCCCCTGGGATGAGGCTCTGGCGATCCCCGTGCTGGCGAATCTCTTGCCTGAAGAGCAATCAAAGCTGATTCAGCTGGCCGAGCGTTTTTTACAGCAAAAACGGCTGGTACCGCTACAGGGCTTCGAACTGGATCCGCTTAAAAATTCGCGCATCGCCCTGCTCTTCTGCTTGCCGGTGCTGGAGCTGGGTATCGAATGGCTGGATGGCTTCCACGAAGTGCTGATCTACCCGGCGCCGTTCATCGTCGATGATGAGTGGGAGGATGACATCGGGCTGGTGCACAACCAGCGTATGGTGCAGTCCGGGCAGAGCTGGCAGCAAGGGCCAATCATCCTCAACTGGCTGGATATTCAAGACTCGTTCGATGCCTCGGGCTTCAACCTGATCATTCACGAAGTGGCGCATAAGCTGGATACCCGTAACGGCGATCGCGCCAGCGGCGTGCCGCTGATCCCGCTGCGTGAAGTCGCGGGATGGGAGCACGACCTGCACGCGGCGATGGAAAACATTCAGGATGAGATCGACCTGGTGGGTGAAAGCGCGGCCAGCATTGATGCCTACGCCGCGACCGATCCCGCCGAGTGCTTTGCGGTGCTGTCCGAGTATTTCTTTAGCGCACCTGAGCTTTTTGCCCCGCGCTTCCCGGCGCTATGGCAGCGTTTTTGCCAGTTTTATCAGCAGGATCCACTCCAGCGTCTGCGGCAAAGTGAGGACGCAGCCAGCACATCCTCTCATCCGTTCCACTAATGTTTAAGGGGTACGATCGGTCGATCGTACCCACACGCTCACCGCGAGAAACAGCAGCGCCATTCCCCATGCGGCAGTAATCAAAAACTGCTCACCGTAAAAGCGCGTCACCACGGGTACCAGCAGCGCGCTGGCCCCGTAGCCCAGCGTATGGCTGGTGGCGATCACCCCTGCGCCTTTGCCCGTCGTCAGCCGATCGTTGAGCAAAAGCTGGTATCCCGGCGTTGCCATGGCGGCCCCCAGCGAAGTGATGACAATGCCCACGTAGAACAGGGCTAAACTGGCGAGAGACATCAGCCCAAGACCCGCCACCATCAGCACTGCGGCAATTAAGAGTAAAACTCTCGGGGTAAAATGCTGCGGGCGTACCACCAGAAACTGCGCCGCCAGGGTCGCCAGGGCGGCCAGACTCAGCAATAGCGCGACATGATGGCTGATTTGCACGACATCGCCATTGAATAACGGATGAAGATGCGGCGATAAGCCAAGCTGCATCAGGCTGACCAGCGCTGCCAGCAGCAGCGCCAGCACCAGGAAAGGCAGCATGGAGGCCTGTAACCGCGTCGACTGGTGCGCCACCGGCGGCAGCGGGGGATCGGCGGCTTCGCGCAGCACCAGCAGCAGCGCGATCAACGGCGCCAGCGCCATCAGCCAGAGCGGTGCGACCGGGCTGACGCCGAGCATCAGCGCGGCAAGAGGCGGTCCCAGCAGACGCCCGCAGCTCAGGCCAGAGCTTATCGTCGCCAGCGCCGCCATCCTTTTATCCAACCCCGCGCGTTGAATGGCCCACGTCTGGGCCGCAGGCACCAGCCCTGATACCGTCAGGCCGTACAGCATGCGCGACAGAACCAGGCCCGCCATTCCCCAGAGGGCATTCAGCGCGCCGTTCGCCATCGCCCAGACTACCAGCGCCATCACGACGAAGCTCGCCAGGTAGCCGCCCAGCGAGGCCAGCATAACGATCTTACAGCCGTGCCGCTCGCTCTGGCGTCCCCACCAGGGCGATGCGGGTAAAAAGAGCATCGAGCCGAACATCAACAGCCCGGCCCAGACGGAGAGCGACAATCCGGTCAGGGAGACCAGCTGCGGCAGCATGACCAGCAAACCGTTTTGTCCAATACCTAATAAACCGGCGCCCAGTGCCAGGGACCAGTTAGCTTTGGGGGCCACAACGTCAGTGAGATTCTCGGTACGGGTGCGCATAAAATTGTGAAGATAATGTCAATAAATGTGTGGAAATTATGAAGTTTATGAAAACAAATATTGCAAAAATAGTTGCCACTGTAAACAGAATGAATATCATAACGAGAATTATTATCAGTCATGGAATGAGGTACAACTATGCGTACTCTGCTCCGCTCCGCCGGTACAGATGTTGCGGCCCAGTGTTTTTTGAACGCGCTGCTGCGCGAAACGAAGGACTGGCACTATCTTCCCGCAACCCGTGCGGATGAGTTATCACTGATTCATATCCCGCTCTCCCCAACCCAGGCCATTCGGGTTCCGGTACGCTATTTCTCCCCCACACAGCATCACCAGTATCTTTTCCCGGCAACGCTGATTCAGGCCGACAGCGACGGCGGTGACACGGTCACATTCCATCAACTGATTGATTTAATTATTGAAAAAGAGACGGTTAAAGGCGCTCTGGATGCCGATACGCTGGCTCGCTTTAAGCAGCGCGTCCTGGAAAGCCATACACACACCTGGCAGGCCATTGATTTACGCCACAACTGGGCAAACCTGCGCGATAAGCCGCTGACCTTTGCCGAAGCGGAACAGGCGCTGCTGGTCGGCCATGCTTTTCATCCTGCCCCAAAGTCGCACGAGCCGTTTAACGAGGCCGAGGCGCGTCGCTATCTGCCGGATTTCGCCTCCCGCTTCCCGCTGCGCTGGTTTGCGGTTGAGCATGAGCTGATTACCGGCGACAGCCTGAATGTCTCCCTGCGGGAACGTCTGCTGCGCTTTGCAGCGCAGAGCGCGCCGGCTCTTCTCGGTCACTTCACCGACACCTGCTGGCTACTGCCGATGCACCCGTGGCAGGCCGACTATCTGCTGGAGCAGGACTGGTGCCAGCGTCTGGTAGAAAAAGGCGCCCTGCGCGATCTGGGCGAAGCCGGTGCGCCATGGCTACCCACCAGCTCTTCCCGCTCGCTGTACAGTGAAACCAACAGCGACATGATTAAGTTTTCCCTGAGCGTGCGCCTAACCAACTCCGTGCGCACGCTGTCGGTGAAAGAGGTTAAGCGCGGCATGCGCCTGGCGCGGCTGGCGAAAACGGCACGCTGGCAAGGGCTCCAGGCGCGCTACCCGACCATGCGCGTGATGCAGGAGGACGGCTGGGCGGGGCTGCGCGATGAGCACGGCGTCATTCAGGAAGAGAGCCTGATGGCCCTGCGCGTCAATCTGCTGTTCGATACCCCTGAAACGCAAACCAACGTGCTGGTGAGCCTGACCCAGGCCGCGCCGGACGGCGGCGACAGTCTGCTCGCCGCGGCGGTGCGTCGTCTGAGCCAGCGTCTGGACTTACCCCTCGCCCAGGCCGCGCGCTGCTGGCTGGATGCCTACTGCGACCGCGTATTGCTTCCGCTGTTCAGCGCCGAGGCGGACTACGGTCTGGTCCTGCTGGCGCACCAGCAAAATATCCTCGTTGAGATGCAGCAGGATTTCCCCGTTGGACTGATCTACCGTGACTGCCAGGGCAGCGCCTGGACCGAAGGGGCCGACGCGTGGCTGAATGAGGCAGGTGAAACCGAAGTTGAAAACCGCTTCGGTGAGAGCCAGCTGCTGCGCTACTTCCCTTATTACCTGCTGCTGAACTCTACCCTTGCCGTCACCGCCGCGCTCGCCGCTGCCGGTTTCGACAGCGAAGAGAACCTGATGTCCCGCGTGCGTGACGCGCTGGCCGAACTGCGCACGACGGCGAAGCAGACCCGCTGCCTTGATTATGTGCTCGACAGCCCGACCTGGAACTGCAAAGGCAACTTCTTCTGCTACCTGCACGATCGCAACGAAAACACCATCGTCGATCCGGCGGTGATCTATTTCGACTTTAGCAACCCGTTTTATAAGGAGAAGGCGTGATGGCAAACGCGAATATCGTCCATTCCGGCTACGGCTTTCGCTGCACGGTCACGGAACAAAACCTGCCGCTGACGCTGGGTCTCGACGGCTGCGCGGTGCTGGAGCGGCTGACCGGGCTCCCGGACGGCTGGCTGGTGGACGCCCTCGACCAGCTGTTTGTTGCCGCGCCCGCCCTGACCGGCATTACCCTGCCGTGGGCAGCCTGGCAGGATGAACCTCAGGCGCAGGCGCTGTTTAGCCTCGTTCACGGAGATTATCTGGCGCGTGAAATTTTCTGGCAGCTGCCGCTGTGGCTGAAAGGCGAGCGTCCGCAGGCGAGCGGCGGAATGCAGTTTGATGAAAGCCGTCAGCTGTACTTCCCGCTGCGCCCTCACCGCCCGCAGGGCGAAGTGTATCGCCGTTACGATCCACAGATTAAGCGCACCCTGAGCTTCCGCGTGGCGGACGTGGCGCTGGACGGCGAGCGTTTTACCCGCTGGATGAACACCCCACGCGTGAACGCTTTCTGGGAGATGGCCGGCCCGCAGGCCGAGCAGGAGAACTACCTGCGTCGCCAGCTCGACTCGACCTATTGCTATCCGGTGATCGGCTGCTTTGACGATCAGCCATTCGGCTATTTTGAACTCTACTGGGCGGCGGAAGACCGCATTGGCCGCCACTATCGCTGGCAGCCCTTTGACCGCGGGCTGCATATGCTGGTGGGCGAAGAGAACTGGCGCGGAGCGCAGTATATCCGCAGCTGGCTGCGCGGCCTGAGCCACTATCTGTATCTCGATGAACCGCGCACGGCGCGCATTGTGGCGGAACCGCGCTTCGACAACCAGCGTCTGTTCCGCCATCTGGCGTCCGCCGGTTTCGACACAGTGAAAGAGTTCGACTTCCCGCACAAACGCTCCCGTCTCATCATGAGCGAGCGTCATCGCTTCTTCCACGAGGTGGAACTGTGAACGCGCTCTGGCAGAAAGTGAACCGCGAGATGGTGGCGAAGATCCTCGCCGAACTGGAATATGAACGCACCCTGCGCGCCGAGCCGGATTCGGCGGACTACTGGCGCATCAGTATGGGCAACGCGTGCTGGCAGTTTCGCGCCACGCGTGGGATCTGGGGCTGGCTGCATATTGACCCTGATACCCTGACCACCACCAGCGGCGCGGCGGTCGAAGCGGAAAACGCGCTGCTGCAACTGGCCACCGTACTGGAGATGAGCGACGCGCAAACGGCGGAGCACATGGAAGATCTCTACGCCACGCTGCGGGGCGACATGCAGCTGTTGCAGGCGCGTGAAACGCTGGATGCCGATGCGCTGATCCACCTTGACCCGGACGAGCTACAGTGCCTGATGCGCGGTCACCCGAAGTTTATTTTCAACAAGGGACGCCGCGGCTGGGGGCTGGATGCCCTGCGCCTGTACGCACCGGAATATCGCGGGCGTTTTCGTCTGCACTGGGTCGCCGTGCAGCGCGATCGTCTGGTCTGGAGCAGCGACGCCGATTGCGATATTAACGCCCTGCTCTCCAGCGCCATGGACGATGCCGAGCGCGAGCGGTTCGACGCCCGCTGGCAGGAGCTGGATCTGGATGATAGCTGGCTGCCGGTGCCGCTGCACCCGTGGCAGTGGCAACAAAAAATTGCCATTCATTTCCTGGCGCAGCTCGCACGCGGTGAAATGGTGGAGCTGGGTGAGTTCGGCGATGAGTATCTGGCGCAGCAGTCCCTGCGCACGCTGACCAACGCCAGCCGTCGCGCGCCGTATGACATCAAGCTGCCGCTGACCATCTACAACACCTCCTGCTATCGCGGTATTCCGGGCAAGTATATTGCCGCCGGTCCGCTGGCCTCGCGCTGGCTACAGCAGCAGTTTGCCAGCGATGCCACGCTGATTCGCTCCGGGGCGCAGGTGCTTGGCGAACCCGCTGCCGGATATCTGTCGCATCCGGGTTATGCCGCATTGCCTGAGGCGCCGTACCGCTATCAGGAGATGCTGGGGGTGATCTGGCGCGAGAACCCATCCTGCTATTTACAGGATGGTGAACAGGCGGTGCTGATGGCGGCGCTGATGGAAACCGATAATCAGGGGCGCCCGCTGATTGACGCATGGATCAAACGCTCGGGGTTAACCGCTGACGCATGGCTGGAAAAGCTGTTTGAGGCGACGGTGATCCCCTTCTATCACCTGCTCTGTCGCTACGGGGTGGCGCTCATCGCCCACGGCCAGAACGTCACGCTGGTGATGAAAGATTACGTTCCGCAGCGCATTTTGCTGAAGGATTTCCAGGGCGATATGCGCCTGGTGGATGAAGATTTCCCGCAGGCGCAGAGCCTGCCGGAGCAGGTAAAAGCGGTGACGGCGCGCCTCAGCGCGGATTACATCATCCACGACCTGCAAACCGGCAACTTTGTCACGGTGCTGCGCTTTATATCCCGCCTCACCCTGCAATGCGGCGTGAATGAAACCCGCTTCTATCAGATCCTGGCGCTGGTGTTACATCGTTATATGGCCGCCCATCCGGATCTTGCGGCGCGCTTCGCGAAGTTCGACCTGTTTAAGCCGCAGATTATTCGCGTGATCCTCAACCCGGTCAAACTGACCTTCTCTGAACACGACGGCGGCAGCCGCATGCTGCCGAACTACGTCTGCGATCTTGATAACCCTCTTTTTCTGGCCTCCCGGGAGTCAGCGCAATGAAAACCTATGATTTCATCGGCATTGGTATCGGTCCGTTCAACCTCAGTATTGCCGCGCTGGCGGAGGGGCTGGACGGTTTTAGCTCGCTGTTTCTTGAACGCAAGCCGCACTTCTCCTGGCACCCGGGGATGATGGTGCCGGACTGCCATATGCAGACCAGCTTCCTGAAGGATCTGGTCAGCGCCGTAGAGCCAACCAACCGCCACAGCTTCCTGAACTACCTGGTACAGCGCAAAAAGTTCTACCGTTTCCTCACCACCGAGCAGCGCACCGTGTCGCGCGAGGAGTTTGCCGACTACCTGTGCTGGGCGGCGGATAACCTCACCAACCTGGCCTTCAGCCAGCAGGTACAGCAGGTCAGCTTTGATGAGCAAAACGGCCTGTTTGAGATCGTGACCCAGCGGGATCGCTTCCTGGCGCGGCACGTCTGCGTGGGGATTGGGAAGCAGATCAATCTGCCAGACTGCGTCACCGCGCAGGACGATACCTGCTTCCACGCCAGCGAAATGATGCTGCGCACGCCGGATTTAGCGGGCAAGCGCGTCACCGTCGTCGGCGGCGGCCAGAGCGGTGCGGATCTGTTCCTGAATATCTTCCGTGGGGAATGGGGCCAGCCGCTGAGCCTCAACTGGGTGTCGCGCCGCAACAACTACAACGCGCTGGATGAAGCCGCGTTTGCTAACGAGTATTTCACGCCAGAGTATGTGGACAGCTTCTCGACCCTCGGTGACGACGCCCGACGTCAGATGTTGCAGGAGCAGAAAATGACCTCCGACGGGATCACCACCGAGTCCCTGCTGGCGATTTACCGCGCCATGTACCACCGTTTCGAAGTGCTGCGTGAAAAACCCTGGGCGCACCTGATGCCGTCCCGCTCGGTGACGGCGCTGACGCGCCAGGAAACCGGACCTCGCCTCAGCATCCAGCATCACCTGGACGGCGGGCGCGAACAGCTTGAAAGCGACGTGGTGATTTTCGCCACCGGCTACCGCGCCGTGCAGCCTGCTTTTCTCGCCCCGCTCTCTTCCCGACTGCGTCTGGATGAGGATGAAGCCTTCTGCATCAACAACGATTTTACCCTTGAATGGGACGGCCCGCAGAGCAACCGCCTGTTTGCCGTGAATGCCGGGATGCACCGTCTCGGTATTGCCGAACCCCAGCTCAGCCTGATGGCCTGGCGCGCGGCGCGAATTTTGAATCGCGCTCACGATGACGAGCCGTTTGAGCTGGCAACCACCCCCGGCGTGATCCACTGGCGGAGCACCACCAGCCCGGAGAGCAGCCAGGTTATTAAATCATTAATAAAGACCACCGAGTACTGACACACACATTCAGGATCAACATAACAATGAAACGTTCTCATCTTTGGGTTTTAAATCCGTGCTTGCTTGCCATGCTTTCTACCTCTGCGTGGGCGGAAGAACAAAAGGAAGAAGATATTGTGGTCTCCGCCAGCCGGGCACATCGCAGCGTGGCAGAGATGGCGCAAACCACCTGGGTTATTGAGCGGGCGGAAATTGAGCAGCAGGTTCAGGGCGGGAAAGAGATTAAAGACGTTCTGGCCCAGCTGATCCCCGGCATGGACGTCAGCAGCCAGGGACGTACCAACTACGGCATGAACCTGCGCGGTCGCTCCATGATGGTGATGGTGGACGGCGTACGTCTGAACTCGTCCCGCAGCGACAGCCGCCAGCTCGACTCTATCGATCCGTTCAACATTGACCGCATCGAAGTGATCTCCGGCGCCACCTCGCTGTACGGCGGCGGCAGTACCGGCGGGCTGGTGAACATCGTCACCAAAAAAGGCCAGCCGGAGACCGAAGTGGAGTTCCAGACCGGGGCAAAAAGCGGGTTTAACAGCCATAACGACCATGATGAGAACGTCTCCGCAGCCGTGAGCGGCGGCAATGACAACGCCTCTGGTCGTCTGTCGGTCTCCTATCAGCGCTACGGCGGCTGGTATGACGGCAACGGCGACGAGGTGATTATCGATAACACCCAGACCGGCTTGCAGTATTCCGACCGTATCGACGTGATGGGGACAGGCACCATCAACATCGACGATCATCAGCAGCTCCAGTTAACCACGCAGTACTACAAGAGCGAATCTGACGGCAAGCACGGCCTGTTCCTTGGGGAGAATTTCGCTGCGGTCACGGGCGATGCCAAAGCCTATAACAAAGACAACCTGAACTCTGACCGTATCCCGGGCACAGAGCGTCACCTGATCAACCTGCAATACTCGAACACCGATTTCTGGGGTCAGGATCTGGTTGCGCAGATTTACTACCGTGATGAGAGTCTGACCTACTACCCGTTCCCGACGCTGAGCAAAGGCGCGGTGACCAGCATTGGCGCGTCCCAGCAGAAAACCGATTTTTACGGCGGCAAGCTGACGCTGAACAGCAAGCCGATGGACGACCTGACCCTCACCTGGGGCGTGGATGCCGACCATGAAACGTTCGATGCCAACCAGCAGTTCTTCGACTTAAGCAAAGCGGCGGCGAGCGGCGGCATGGAGCTGGACAATGCCTACAATGTGGGCCGTTATCCGGGTTACAGCATTACCAACCTCGCGCCGTTCCTGCAAGCCAGCTATGACATTGACGCCATCACCCTGAGCGGCGGCGTGCGTTATCAGTACACCGAAAACAAGGTGGACGATTTTGTCGGTTACGCCCAGCAGCAGGCAATCGCCACGGGCAAAGCCACCTCCGCTGACGCGGTGCCGGGCGGGAAAACCGACTACAACAACTTCCTGTTTAACGCCGGGATCCTTGGACGTCTGACCGAACAGCAACAGCTGTGGTTTAACTTCTCCCAGGGCTTCGAGATCCCGGACCTGGCGAAGTACTACGGCTCCGGCACCTATCAGCTGGTCGATGGTCACTATCGTCTGCAAAACAGCGTCAATGTGAACGACTCAACGCTGGACGGGATTAAGGTCAATGCTTACGAGCTCGGCTGGCGCTTCACCGGCGATAACCTGCGTACCCAGGTGGCGGCATACTACTCGCTCTCGGATAAAACCATCACCATCAACAAGAGCGACATGACCATCAACCTGGAGGACGACAAACGTCGTATCTATGGGGTTGAAGGCCAGGTGGATTATTTCTTCACCGACAGCGACTGGAGCACCGGGGCGAACTTTAACGCCATCAAGTCCGAAACGCGTGAAAACGGTAAATGGGAGAAGCTGACGGTCGACAGCGCCAGCCCGTCTAAAGCCAGCGCATGGGTCAACTGGGCGCCGGGCGACTGGACGCTACGCGTGCAGAGCACACAAACCTTTGACGTGTCTGACGCCGACGGTAAGAAGATTGATGGCTATAACACCGTTGATTTCCTGGGTAGCTACGCCCTGCCGGTGGGCAAAGTCAGCTTCAGCGTGGAGAACCTGCTGGACAAAGACTACACCACCGCCTGGGGCCAGCGCGCACCGGGGCTGTATAGCCCAACCTACGGCGCACCGGGTCTTTATACTTATAAAGGCCGTGGACGTACGTTTGGTCTGAACTACTCCGTTCTGTTCTGATCCTGCGCGCCGCCTGTCTGCGGGCGGCGCGATTTGCTGTGCAATTTGAAAGCAAATTTGCTATTAAATCATCGATTTGCTGAAATTGTCGACAAACGAACAAAAACGGTGTTTTCCCCTTTGACAAGGCGCACGCAGGTCGATAATATGCGCCTCGTTCACACGATTCCTCTGTAGTTCAGTCGGTAGAACGGCGGACTGTTAATCCGTATGTCACTGGTTCGAGTCCAGTCAGAGGAGCCAAATTTGAAAAGCCTGCTTTTAAAGCAGGCTTTTTGCTTTTGTGGGTTCGGTAAATTTGCCGGGTGGCGGCTGCGCCTTACCCGGCCTACTGATTAGCGACTAAATCTGATAATCAATCGCCACCTCTTCCGGCTCCATCACCTGGCGTTTGATCTCATCCACCGACAGGCCCGCGTTGCATAGCTCAATAAAACGCCACACGTAGTTACGCTGAAGCTGCCCGCGCTTTAGCCCCAGCCAGACGGTATTCGCATCGAACAGGTGACGCGTATCCAGACGCACCAGATTTCCGGCCTCATATTCTCCGCCAGACTGCTCGGCCACCAGGCCAATCCCCAGCCCTAACTCGACGTAGGTTTTGATCACGTCGGAATCCTGCGCGCTCAGCACCACGTCCGGCGTGAGCCCTTTACGCTTGAACGCTTCATCAATGCGCGAGCGCCCGGTAATGCCCTGCCGGTAGGTGATAAGCGGCCATTTGACGATCTCTTCCAGCGTCAACGGCGAAACCTGATTCAGCGGGTGATCGGCGGGTAACAGCAGGCTGTGGTGCCAGCGGAACCACGGGAACGCCACCAGCAGCGGGTCGTTGCTCAGCCGTTCACTGGCGATACCGATATCGGCCCCGCCGTTATGCAGCAGCACTTCGATTTCCTGCGGCGTGCCCTGGATCAGTTCGAGACGTACGTCCGGGAAGATCTCACGAAATGCTTTGATAACCGTCGGAAGACTGTAGCGCGCCTGTGTATGGGTGGTGGCGATAGTCAGCACACCGGAAGCGTCGTTGGTAAAGAGATCCGCCAGCCGGCGAACGTTGCTGGCCTCGTTGAGAATGCGCTCAGCGATGGTCAGCAATGCCTTGCCTGGCTCGGTCATACCCAGCAGGCGCTTGCCGCGACGGATAAAAATCTCAATGCCTAACTCCTCCTCCAGCTCGCGGATATGCCGGCTGACGCCCGACTGAGAGGTGTAAAGCATATTGGCGACTTCGGTCAGGTTGTAATCCTGCCTGGCCGCCTCACGAATAATTTTAAGTTGCTGGAAATTCACAATTCACTCCGGCGCATCTGACATAAGGCTATTGTTAGAGTCAGCCGGGCTGGAGAACAAATAATAAAAACCAGCATCTTATGCGTATTTGGAATATCAGCTGACCAGTTGCAGCTCGCGATTTTCCAGCGACGGCTTACTGACCAGAGACATCAGGATCTCTTTCACCGCCTGCGCCTGCGGTGACAGGGAGCCGCGCGCGGACATATTTAACGACAGCGGTAAGCTCATGGATGGCGTGGTGATACGGGCCATCCAGCCGTTTGCCGCGCTGCACAGTGAACGTGCGGCAGACTCGGGCAGAACCGTTACACCCATGCCGCTGGCAATGGCGGCAGTCAGCGTGGAGATGGAGTCAATCTCGCCGATGATCTTCGCCGTCAGACGGCGCAGCGAGAACGCTTCGTCAACGCGCACGCGCACGGCACTGTAGTCGCGCGGCAGAAACAGGTTCATCTCTGCCACAGCGGTTAAATCAATGCTCTGGCCAGGGCAATCACGGGTACCGACCAGATAAAGATCTTCCTTCAGCAGCGGCTGGCTGGTGATCCCGGCAACCGGGGAGCGATCGTACAGCACCGCCATATCCAGCTGACCGTTGAGCAGTTTGTCATTGAGCACGGAACCACTGTTCTCATGCAGATAAACCAGCACTTCCGGTAGCTCTGCGCGCACCGCCTGAAGCAGCGGCATGGTTACCGACGATGCGGCCGTTCCCGGCGCCAGCCCGATGGAGACATGGCCACTCAGGGTCTGACCCACATTGTGCACGGCCAGCTGCGCCTGTTCACACTGACGCAGGATCGTGCGGGCATGGGTATATAAAATTTTTCCCGCTTCGGTAGGCGTTACGCCGCGCTTGGTGCGGATCAACAGTTGCTGGTCCATTTCGCCTTCCAGAGTCGCGACCTGCTGGCTCAGCGCAGGCTGCGCGATATGCAGCACTTCAGCCGCCTGGGTCAGGCTGCCGATATCGACGATTTTTACGAAGTATTTCAGTCGTCTTAAGTTCATGTTGCCCCCTGTTCGAAAATAGCGTGCCGGTAACGGCTGTGTTGTTAAACAGGTTTTGCAATATGGATGCCAGTTTTTTGCAGCGGGTGTATGTCTCTGCTAAGCGGCTGAAAATAAGGAAAGCCAATCACTGATGCCTGTTTTGAGATGGGGACAACGGTTTCCGATCTGCCCCATTCGGGGTATATCTGCACAATGATGGTGCATTCCGTTGGCAAAAACGTCACTTTGCTGGTTTTGTCAGCAAACAGTCTGAAGTGGGCGATCCATCCTTTGACAAGGCGTATGGAGGTCGATAATATGCGCCCCGTTCACACGATTCCTCTGTAGTTCAGTCGGTAGAACGGCGGACTGTTAATCCGTATGTCACTGGTTCGAGTCCAGTCAGAGGAGCCAAATTTGAAAAGCCTGCTTTTAAAGCAGGCTTTTTGCTTTTCTGCGTTCGGTAAGTTTGTCGGGTGGCGCTCCGCTTACCCGACCTACGGTACTCAAGGCCCGGCAAGCGAAGCGCTACCAGTCATAGCAAGCTTCACCGGCATCCCCGACCGCCGTTCCAGTTCAGCGCCCGCCCCTTCACTTATCAGCTGCGTCCTTTGTGCGGCTGAAATGGGCAGCGGCACCTTATTTGTCGATTCAAATTCCGCGCGATTGCGTGAAAGCGGCTCGTGAACCTCTACCCAACGGCTACCGTCCGGCTCCGTGGTCACTTTTACGGGCTGATCGATAAGCTGTACCCGCGTCCCCACCGAAACGTTATCGAACAGGTATTTGATATCGTTATTACGCAGGCGAATGCAGCCCTGGCTGACGCGCAGACCAATGCCGAAATTTGAGTTGGTACCGTGGATCGCGTACAGCCTGCCGATATAAAGGGCATACAGCCCCATCGGGTTATCCGGCCCGGCGGGAACGAACGCGGGCAACGTTTTCCCTTCCTTCGCGTAAGCGCGTCGCGTATTTGGCGTGGGTGACCAGGTTGGGCCTTCCTGTTTGCGCTCAACGGCGGTTACCCAGTTACGCGGCGTTTCGCGCCCGGCCTGACCGATGCCAATAGGCAGCACCTCAACCGTGTTGCTGCCGGGTGGATAATAGTAAAGTCGCATTTCCGCGACGTTCACCACAATTCCCTCGCGCACCGTTGGCGGCAGAATAAGCTGCTGCGGCACCGCAAGCTGTGTTCCGGCTCGCGGTAAAAACGGATCCACCCCCGGGTTGGCTTCCAGCATATTGCTCAACCCCTGTCCGTGCTGCGCTGCAAACGCTTCGAGCGGCAGAGTATTGCCCTCAGGCACGGTGATGGTGATCGGCGCCCCCACCAGGCGGCTGCCCTCGGGAGGGAGGGGGTAGGTTACAGCAGATGCAGCGGGAACCAGAATACCAAGCGTAAAAACGAACGAGGCAAATCGAATCATAGTGTTCTGTACTCAGTCAAAGAGAAAGCCTGCCGGTGGGCAGGCTTAGCCTGCTCATTCAGTCATCTTTTCGTCGTGCGCCATCTCCGGGTAAGGACTTTTTCTGCTTCAACAATCATGAACATCGCAAACCCAATCAGGCAGGTAATGATCCAGTAGCGGAACGGTAGCGCTTCGGTACCGAACAGCATTTGCATGAACGGCGCATAGATGATCAGAAGCTGAAGGGCCAGAAGTACGCCGCTCACGATCCATATCCCCTTATTAGCCAGCAGACCTTTACTCAGGGAGAAACCGTCGGTGACGCGGCAGTTGAGCATGTAAAACCACTGGGCGGTGACCAGCGTTTGCAGCAACACGGTGCGGATGAACTCCGGCGAGTAACCGCGTGGTTGCAGCCAGGCCTCCAGCACAAAGGCGCTGATGGCAATCATCAGTCCGACAAACACCACTCGCCAGATGGCATATCCGTCCATCACATGCAGGTTAGACTTACGCGGCGGCCGGTTCATGATGTCCTTCTCACCCGCTTCAAACGCCAGGCCAAACGACAGCGTTGCCGAGGTTGCCATGTTCATCCACAGGATCAGTACCGGTGTTAACGGGATCAGGTTCCCCGCCAGCAGGGCAATAATGATCAGCAGGGCCTGGGCGATGTTGCTCGGGATAACGAACAAAATGGTCTTTTTCAGGTTGTCGTAGACCCGACGCCCTTCATGGACCGCCCGGGCAATGGTGGCAAAGTTATCATCCGTTAACACCATATCGGCGGCTTCTTTGGTGACTTCAGTACCTTTGATCCCCATCGCGATGCCGACATCCGCCCGCTTCAGCGCAGGCGCATCGTTCACCCCGTCCCCGGTCATTCCGACCACTTCCTGCTTACTTTGCAGCGCCTGCACCAGGCGGAATTTATCTTCCGGGCTGGTTCGGGCAAAGATATCGTATTTTTGCGCCGCCTCGCTCAGCTGGTGGTCGTCCATCGCCTCCAGCTCGCGCCCGGTAATGGCGCTCGCCGCGTTGCCAATACCCAGCATCTGTCCAATGCTCATCGCCGTTTGTGGATGATCCCCGGTAATCATTTTCACGCGAATGCCCGCCTGCAAGCAGTCGGCAATGGCCGAAATGGCTTCCGGGCGCGGGGGATCCATCATGCCCGCAATGCCGAGCAGTATGACCCCTTCTTGCAGATCCGCATGCGTCAGCTCGCGCTGCCCGCTGGCGGCCGGTTTCCAGGCCGCAGCCACCATGCGCAATCCCTCGCGCGCATACTCTTCAATCTTCTCTTCCCAATAGTGCAGGTTGAACGGCTCCAGCCCGTTTTGGGTCTGCTGGTGCTGGCAAAGACGGAAAAGGACGTCCGGCGCACCGGTGATTAACATCACCTCTTCGTCGCCCAGGTGATAAAGGGTGGACATGTATTTATATTGCGAATCGAATGGGATTTTACTGCGCAATTCGGCGTCAATTGTCGGAAGCGGGATTTTGGCCGCCAGCACCTTCAGCGCGCCTTCGGTGGGCCCGCCGGTGATTTTCCACAGCCCCTGCTCATCTTTGATCAGCTGGCTGTCATTACAGAGATCGACGGTGCGCAGATAGCGCTCAAGCACAGACCCCTGGGTCACGGTGACCGGTGTTGGATCGTCAACAGGGTGAATAGCGCCCACCGGCTCGTAACTGTCTCCCTCCACGCGGTAGGTGGTGTCCGCGGTAATCACCGCTTTTACCGTCATCTCATTCATGGTCAGGGTGCCGGTTTTATCCGAGCAGATAACCGTCATCGCCCCCAGCGTTTCCACGGTAGGCAGCTTGCGAATAATCGCCTTGCGACGCGCCATCGCCTGCACGCCCAGCGAGAGGATGATCGAGATAATGGCCGGTAATCCTTCCGGCACCGCCGCCACCGCAAGGCTAATCAGCGACAGCACCAGCTCTGAAACGGGCATATCGCGGAAGATGAGGCTGAAAACGAACAGCGCCAGCATCATCACCAGAATGGTGATAAAAATGGTCTTGCCGAGCTTGTCCATTTGCACCATCAACGGGGTACGGTGTTTTTCAATGTCTGACATCATCTGGTTGATATGGCCGAGTTCGGTCTCCCCACCGGTTGCCACCACCAGCCCTTTTCCCCCGCCGGAGCTGACGGTGGTGCCCGAATACAGCAGATTGTAACGGTCACCTAACGGGAGTTCGCCGCTGAGCACATCGCTGCTTTTCTCCACTACCGTGGATTCGCCGGTGAGAATAGCTTCTTCCACCCGCAGGTTGTGCGCCTCTATCACGCGAAGATCGGCAGGAATGCGATCCCCGGCGCGTATCACCACGATATCTCCGGGCACCAGCGCTGTCGTCGGGATAGTTTCATGGTTGCCCTGCCGGATGACCACAGCCTCGCTGGAGAGCATATTACGAATGCTTTGCAGCGATTTCTCCGCATTGCTCTCCTGAATATGGCCAATCAGGGCGTTAATGATAGCCACCCCAAGAATGACAAACATATCCACCCAGTGTCCCATTATCAGCTTCAGCAGCGCCGCCGCCAGAAGGACGTAAATAAGGACATCGTTGAAATGGGCCAGAAAGCGCAGCCAGCCGGGTTTACCCGGTTTTTGCGGTAAGGCGTTTTCGCCGTATTTTTCCAGCCTGGCGGTCGCTTCTGTACTGCTGAGTCCGTCGAGGCTGGATTGGATATTTGTCAGGGTTTCATCAACGGTCTGTTGATAATACGGGCGGTGAGGCTTTTCTGTTATCATCGTTCCTTCCTCGGGTTCTTTTCAGAAATCACCTTGCTTTCATGTCATTAACGAATAACGAAAACAGGAACATGCGCATAACGAACGATACTCGCCGCCTCTGACCCTAATAAATGGGTTTGAATATTGGGATTACGCGATCCCACAATAATCGCACCGACGTTAAGTTCATCCGCCAGTTTGATTACCTCATCACGTATATTCCCGCTGCGAACATGCAGATGGACATTTGCTTCCGGCAGGTTGATTTTTTTTACCAGCGCAGCCAGTTTTTCTTTAGCATTATTAATCATATATTCATCCATCTTTCTCGCGTCTGCAATAAAACCGCGGGTCAGTTCCGCCGAGAACTTTGGCATAACGTACAGCAGATGGACATTACCCGATGCGCTTTGCGCCAGGAATTGGGCATGCTGTAGCGCTTTATCAGACAACGCTGTTTCGTATACATCCACCGGCACCAGAATCGTTTTATACATATCAAGCATCCTTTTTATAACCAACACAACAGTGAGTGAATCAGGAGAGATCGCATCAACCCCATGGGTACAGGCGTGAATGCCTTTTACGGAAAAAAGGAATGGATGCTATTAAACGTAGCACAGGAATATCAGGATGTTATTCAAAGGGGATACGCTATTGTAACGCTTGTTTCGCCTGAGTATGTCACGCCACTAATAATGGTTATTTAACATTTATTTATTCACCGACTATGCTCATAGTCAGGCATGCAACACGTTCATTCTCTTTATCCCGCGCCACCTTCAACCTCATGGAGGAATGCATGTACGGTTTAAGCCTGATTCGCCTTGGTTTGTTTATTGCGCTCGCCATTATCGCCAGCACAGCAATCGGTTTATTTACCTATGTGGTCGTCTCGGCCCTGGCAGAATAGCGCCACCCCAGCATTGATGACGAAATAAATAAAACAATTATTATCAGGGGAATACTGTGAAGCGCTACCTCTCTCTTCTGCCTGCTGTTTTATTGCTGCTGACGGCGTGCGATCCGAAATCCGACCGCGCCGCGCCCCTGCCGAAAATGGTAAAAGTCGCAGAGGTGGTGAAGGCTGGCAACGCGCAGCAGCGCGTCTTTCCCGCCCGTATCGAATCCGGCGACGCCACGGATCTTGCGTTCAAACGTGCCGGGCAGATTGAGACCCTGGACATTCGCCAGGGTGTCGTTGTCAAACAGGGGCAACGGCTCGCCAGTCTTAACGATCGCGAAGCCCGGCAGCGTCTGAACGACAGGCAAACGGCGGCGACCCTGGCTCAGCGGCAATTCGACCGCTTCCAGACCCTGGCAGGACGCCAGGCCGTGTCGAAGGCCGAGATGGATGTCCAGCGCGCAAACCGCGATTCTGCAAACGCCGCGCTTCAGATTGCACGCGAAGAATTGAGTCAGATGACGCTCGTCGCCCCCTTTAGCGGGACAGCGGCCAGCGTACATGTGCGAAACCATCAGGTCGTCTCAGCCGGCCAGCCCGTCGTCACATTGACCCGTACCGATCTACTGGACGTGGTGTTCAGCCTTCAAGAGAACCTGTTTAACACCTTCGATATTCGCAATGCGCAGTACAAACCGGTAGTGAAGATCAACGCCCTGCCCGGTCGCGAGTTTACCGCTGTGTACAAAGAGCACTCAGGCAGTAGCGACAGCAACACTTTGACCTGGCAGGTAATTTTAACCATGCCCCGCCCGGATGATTTTCCCGTCGTGGGCGGCGTCAGCGGAACGGTCACCATCAATTTAACCAACCTACCGGCGGGCGTCGGCAGTGAGGCGCTGGTGGTGCCGGTTGAAGCGGTCTTTAACCCGGATAACCGCCCGCGCAATGAGCCACACGTCTGGGTGGTGACGGGCGAAGGCGATACGTTGCACCTTGAAGATCGTAAGGTCAGCGTGGGACAAGTCAGCGCTGAGGGGGTCATCATCGTCGGTGGGCTTAAGGCGGGTGAACGCGTGGTGGCCGCAGGCGTTGGGGAGTTACATCCCAACCAGCCGGTACGTATCTGGACGCGTGAACGGGGACTATAATGGATATCTCTCGTCAGTTTATCAGCAACCCGGTTCGCGTCTGGCTGACGATTTTGCTGCTGGGCGTAGGTGGCATTATTGCCCTGTTGAACATCGGCAGACTGGAAGATCCGGCGTTTACCATCAAAACGGCGGTGGTGATCACCCATTATCCGGGCGCGTCGGCGCAGCAGGTTGAGGAAGAGGTCACCCTGCCGCTGGAAAACGCGCTTCAGCAATTACCTTACCTGGATAACGTCAGCTCCATCTCCTCCAGCGGCCTGTCGCAGATCACGGTCAATATAGCCTCGCGCTACCACTCAAATGCGCTGCCGCAAATCTGGGATGAACTGCGTCGCCGGGTGGGAGATGCCGCCCGACAGTTTCCACCCGGCGTAGTGACCCCGTTTGTGAATGACGATTTTGGCGATGTGTTCGGCTTTTTCTTTGCCATTTCCGGCGATGAATTCAGCAATCCGGAACTGGTCCGGTATGCCGAGCAGCTGCGCCGGGAGTTGGTCCTCGTGCCAGGCGTGGGCAAAGTGGCCATCGGCGGAACCCTCACCCAGCAGATTAACGTGGATATTTCTCTGAGCAAAATGGCCGCGCGCGGGATAACGCTGAACCAGCTTTCTGCCCAGCTCAGCAGGCTGAACGTGGTCTCCAGCGCGGGAGAGATCCCCTCCGGTACTGAGTCAATTCGTCTGCATCCTACCGGTGAATTCGAAAGTATTGACGAGCTGGCCGATCTCATCGTGACCCCGCCGGGCGTTGGGGCGGCTACCCGCTTACGGGATATTGCCACCCTGTCACGCGGGCTGGATGCCTCCCCTGCCAGCATCTACCATGCCAACGGCAGAAAAGCCGTCACCATGGGCGTCTCCTTTATCCCCGGCGTTAACGTGATCGACGTGGGAGATGCCCTGGAGGCGAAGCTTGAGCAGATGTCAGCCGAGAAACCGGCAGGTATCCACATCGACCTGTTTTACGATCAGGCGGCGGAGGTCGGGCATTCCGTCAACGGATTTATCATTAATTTCCTGATGGCGCTGGCGATTGTCGTCGGTGTGTTGCTGATCTTTATGGGCTTACGCAGCGGGATCATTATCGCCTTTTCCCTCGCGCTTAATGTGCTGGGTACGCTGCTGATCATGTATCTCTGGGGTATTGAACTACAGCGCATTTCACTGGGCGCGCTGATCATCGCCCTCAGCATGCTGGTCGACAATGCCATTGTTATTGTCGAAGGGGTACTGATAGCCCGGCAGCAGGGCTCGTCCCTGATGAACGCCATTAGCAACATTATTCGCCGTTCTGCGCTGCCGCTGCTGGGTGCGACGGTGATCGCCATCCTGGCCTTTGCGCCCGTCGGGCTGTCGCAGGACTCTACCGGCGAATACTGTAAGTCGCTGTTTCAGGTTCTGCTGATTTCGCTCATGCTGAGCTGGTTCTCTGCCCTCACCATTACACCGGTGCTGATCAAATGGTGGCTGTTTAAACGGGACGCTGCGCCGCCAGAGGCTGACGAAACGGATCCCTATGACAAACGCATCTATCGGATCTATCAGGCGGTGCTCAACGCGCTGTTACGGCGTAAAGCGCCAACGCTGGTGGTGATGGCCGCACTGCTGGCAGCCGCCATCTGGGGCTTTGGCTCGGTGCGGCAGAACTTCTTCCCCTCCTCCAGCACGCCGATTTTCTTTGTCGACCTCTGGCTCCCTTACGGTACCGACATTAAATGGACCGAGAAGATGACCAGTGATATCGAGAAAACCATTAACGGCCAGCCTGGAGTGGAAACCACGGTCTCGACGATTGGTCAGGGAAGTATGCGATTTATTTTGACCTACAGCGGACAGCGGCAGTACAGCAACTATGCGCAAATCATGGTGAGAATGGACGACCAGCGTAACATCCCCGCCCTGACCCGCCACGTTGATGAGTACATCGCCCGGAACTATCCGCAGGTTAACGCCAGCACGAAGCGGGTGATGTTTGGCCCCTCCGGCGACAGCGCTATTGAAGTGCGTATTAAAGGCCCCGATCCCGACAGGCTGCGTCTGATCGCCAGCCAGGTAGACAACATTCTTACGCGCGATCCGGCGACGGACAGCGTCAGGAACGACTGGCAAAACCGCAGCAAAGTGATCCGCCCGCAGTACGTCACCGCGCTCGGACGTGAGCTTGGCGTGGATAAGCAGGACGTCGATAACGCACTGGAGATGAATTTCTCCGGCAGCCGGGCAGGCCTGTACAGAGAAGGAAGCGATCTGTTACCCGTGGTGGTGCGCCCGCCGGAAAGCGAGCGGGTGGACGCCAACCACCTGAACAACGTCCTGGTCTGGAGCCAGACCCGGCAGCAGTATATTCCGCTGAGCAACGTCGTCAGCGGCTTCGCGCTGGAGTGGGAAGATCCGCTGATCCTGCGTCGCGACCGCTCGCGCGTGCTGACCGTGCAGACCGACCCTGACCCGCTAAGCCAGCAAACGTCCGGCGATATTCTCGCCCGCGTGAAGCCGCAAATAGATGCCCTGCCCCTGCCTCACGGCTACAGCATTGAATGGGGCGGGGACGCGGAGAATTCCAGCGAAGCGCAGCAGGGGCTATTTACCACGCTGCCGATCGGGTATCTGGTGATGTTTGTGATCACGGTGCTGATGTTCAGTTCGGTGAAAAACGCCGTCGCTATCTGGCTGACCGTGCCGCTGGCGCTGATCGGCGTGACGCCGGGGTTTTTAATTACCGGCATCCCCTTTGGCTTTATGGCGTTGATTGGCCTGCTGAGCCTGAGCGGGATGCTGATCCGCAACGGCATTGTGCTGGTGGAAGAGATAGAACAGCAGAAAGCGCAGCAGGATCAGCACAGTGCGATCGTTTACGCCGCCACGTCGCGCCTGCGTCCCATCCTCCTCACCGCCTTTACGACCGTACTAGGCCTCGCCCCTCTGCTGCTGGATGTGTTCTTCCAGAGCATGGCCGTTGTGATTATGTTTGGGCTTGGGTTTGCTACAATCCTGACGCTGCTGGTACTCCCCGTAATTTACGCGTGTTTCCATCGTAAGGACAAAGCTGAACAACAATGAATGCGACAGGGCTGAATATCATCAAGACGCTGGGCTGTATGACGGCGGTTACCTTTTTCACCATCTACAACACCTGGGATCATTACGATTATGACTATCACTGGATCCTCGGTTTTTTAACCTTCATTTCGACCATCGCCACGCCGTTGTTTTTTGTGGTTGCAGGGTATCTGGACGGGCAATCCCGACACGGCACGCGCTGGCAGCTGGATAAGATCAAACGCCTGGTGATCGTCTTTCTGTTCTGGGTAACGATTTACTACCTGTGGGAACCCTATCAGCGCGGATATCTGATCCAGCCCTGGTTCGTGTTCGCGTTTATCGTGATTTACACGTTTCACCCGGTGGTGGAGCGGCTCAGCCAGCGACGAATGCTCTTTTGCGGGGTGATTACCGCCCTGCTGCTTTTCTCTTACGGGTACGATTTGCTGTCGGCCCTCTATCCTGATGCCCACGTCCTTTCATTGTCGCCGCAGTATCGCCTGTGGACGTGGCTGCTGTTTTATCTGACAGGCCAGCTCTTTTGCGATCCGCAGATCGCGGCGTGGATCGGCCGCAAAAACGTGGTCAGGGCCGCGGTGATTGCGATACCGTTTATCTATCTCTTCACATGGTTTTACGAACGGCACTTCTTTTTTGCGCTATTTAAAGCAGACAGAAACGCCTTTATCCTCACCGGATCGCAAATTTACATTCTGATTATTGCCCTGGTGATTGCGGCAAATGGCGTACGGTTTCGCCGCAATGCGGAGTTTAAAGAGTCCGTGCTGGCCACCATTAGCAAAACGATGACCGGGGTCTATATCATGCACTACTCGGTGTTTCACCTGCTGACCGCGCTCATTCCGGTGACGTCCCTGAGCACCAAACTTGCTCTGATTGTGCTTACGTTTGTTACGTCGGTCCTGTTTTCGCTGCTGATCCTGTCCAACACAGTGGCCAAAAAAGTGATCACCCTCTAAAAGCCCAGGCGCAGCCAGGCAAACAGCACGTTGCCGTTGTTGTAGGTCCCGGGAATATAGGTGAACTGGACGGTGACGCGCTTATATCCGGCAGAGAAAAGCGGGAAGATAAAAGGCAGCGGGACATAGTTGGCAAAGTCGTCGCGCGCGGTGATCCCCGCGGCGGCCCCGAGCCCCAGACGGAAATCTTTTGCGTTATCCAGATACCACCCCTTCTCCCAGCCGTAACCCATCGCGGGCTGCCACTCGTTGTGGGAATCTTTAAACATCATGGCAAACAGCGCGCTCCAGTTGCCCTCGTCGTTGTAGCGAGACACGCCCAGCCCCCCGCCCCACGGCATTTCGTTGTAATTATCCGTTTTCTCTTTGTCATACATGAAGCGTGCATGCCAGCTCAAAAACGGAAGGTAGAGATCGTAACGATCCGGCTGTTCCCAGGTTTGCGCAATATCGTCCGTTACTGCATCCCACCAGCGATGAATACGCTGTTCGCCATAGACTTTCGGCTCCGCATGCAGCGGAGATACGACTAAAAACAGGACTACCCACAGTGCAGGAAAGAGGCGTTGCATCGTTATTCCCTCAGCTTACGTCATACAGCGATCATTATTACTGTAAACCATTCAGCCCTAACCGGAGCCAAACAGGCTGATTTATGTTGTCGCCCGATAAGATGAAATTTATTTATTCTGCGCTTTCAGGAAAGATAAAAACGTTTTCTCAGGCCGCGTGTCGCGGTAGTCTCATACGTTCCGCCAATATGACGGCCGTGATGTGAGTGACCTTTTCTTATACCAATAATTAAAAATCAGTACAGACAGGACAACTATGGACTCCACCCTTATCTCCGCTCGCCGCAACGAGGAGACACCTTCGCTTAACCGCGCCCGCCGCGCCGCTTTAGGTAGCTTCGCAGGCGCCGTCGTCGACTGGTATGACTTTCTGCTCTACGGTATTACCGCTGCGCTGGTCTTTAACCGTGAATTCTTTCCCCAGATCAGCCCCGCCATGGGCACGCTTGCTGCGTTTGCCACCTTCGGCGTCGGTTTTCTGTTTCGTCCGCTGGGCGGGATAATTTTCGGCCACTTCGGCGATCGCCTTGGCCGTAAACGTATGCTGATGCTCACCGTGTGGATGATGGGTATTGCCACCGCGCTAATCGGTATTTTGCCCTCCTTTGCATCGATTGGCTGGTGGGCCCCGGTGTTGCTGGTGACGCTGCGCGCCATTCAGGGCTTTGCCGTTGGCGGCGAATGGGGCGGTGCGGCATTGCTGTCCGTGGAAAGCGCGCCGAAGAACAAGAAAGCGTTCTACAGCAGCGGCGTGCAGGTAGGTTATGGCGTGGGTCTGCTGCTCTCCACGGGCCTGGTGTCGCTAATAAGCCAGCTCACGACAGACGAGCAGTTCCTGAGCTGGGGCTGGCGTATTCCGTTTATCTTCAGCATTGTGCTGGTCGTGGTGGCCCTGTGGATCCGTAACGGCATGGAAGAGTCGGCTGAGTTTGAGCGGCAGCAGCGCGAAAAACCGGTCGCCAAAAAACGGCTGCCGGTGATGGAAGCGCTGGTGCAGCACCCTGGCGCTTTTCTGAAAATTATCGCCCTGCGCCTGTGCGAACTGCTGACGATGTATATCGTCACCGCCTTTGCCCTCAACTATTCCACGCAAAACCTCGGCCTTCCGCGGGAATTGTTCCTGAATATTGGCCTGGTGGTGGGCGGGATCAGCTGCCTGACCATCCCCTGCTTCGCCTGGCTGGCGGATCGCTTTGGCCGTCGACGGGTGTATATCACCGGGGCGCTCATAGGCACACTTAGCGCCTGGCCGTTCTTTATGGCGCTGGAGGCACAGTCGGTCTTCTGGATTGTCTTCTTCGCGATCATGCTTGCGAACATCGCTCACGACATGGTGGTCTGCGTGCAGCAGCCAATGTTCACCGAGCTGTTTGGCGCAAGCTACCGCTACAGCGGCGCGGGCGTGGGATATCAGGTGGCGAGCGTGGTCGGCGGCGGGTTTACGCCGTTTATCGCCGCCGCGCTGGTGACGTTCTCCGGCGGTAACTGGCATAGCGTGGCGATTTATCTGCTGGCGGGTTGCCTGCTTTCTGCTGCCACCGCCCTGTTGATGAAGGAAACCGCGCATAGCTGATCTCCTCACTTTTGTTTCACAGGCGTGTGACATACTATCGGGTAAAGCCGCACACCTGTGGAACAAGGAGACAGACATGAATAATAAGGGCTCCAGCCTGACCCCGGCT
Organism: Enterobacter cloacae complex sp. IR5402; assembly: GCF_049238125.1. Lineage (NCBI taxonomy): Bacteria > Pseudomonadati > Pseudomonadota > Gammaproteobacteria > Enterobacterales > Enterobacteriaceae > Enterobacter > Enterobacter cloacae complex sp. IR5402. The sequence continues at coordinate 553,544 of NZ_JBMKHO010000002.1, read as the reverse complement.
CAGGCACTGGAAAAACTCGACGCGCTGTATGAACAGTCCGTCAATGCACTGCGCAGCGCCATCAGTGACTATATCGAAACAGGGAAACTTCCCGATGAAAAGGCCAGAACCCAGGGCCTTTTTGTTTATCCATCGCTCTCTGTCACCTGGGACGGTAGCGCCAGCAGCAATCCGAAAACCCGCGCCTATGCGCGTTTCACCCACTCCGGCTGTTACAGCACAACCATCACGCGACCTGCGCTGTTCCGCCCCTACCTGGAAGAGCAGCTTACCCTGTTGTATCAGGATTACGGCGCGCATATCAGCGTTGAGCCGTCCCTGCACGAGATCCCTTACCCGTACGTGATAGACGGCTCAGCGCTGACGCTGGATCGCTCCATGAGCGCAGGGCTGACCCGTCATTTCCCGACCACTGAGCTGTCGCAGATTGGCGATGAGACGGCGGACGGGATCTATCACCCGGCAGAGTTTTCACCGCTGTCGCACTTTGATGCCCGCCGTGTCGATTTCTCGCTGGCACGCCTGCGCCACTACACCGGCACGCCAGCCGAACATTTCCAGCCGTTCGTGCTGTTTACCAACTACACCCGCTATGTAGACGAATTTGTCCGCTGGGGCTGTAGCCAGATCCTCGATCCGGACAGTCCTTACGTCGCCCTCTCCTGCGCGGGCGGGATCTGGATCACCGCCGAAACCGAAGCACCGGAAGAGGCCATCTCCGACCTGGCGTGGAAAAAGCACCAGATGCCCGCCTGGCACCTGATCACCGCCGACGGTCAGGGCATTACGCTGATTAACATCGGCGTTGGCCCGTCGAATGCGAAAACCATCTGCGACCATCTGGCGGTACTGCGCCCGGACGTCTGGCTGATGATCGGCCACTGCGGCGGCCTACGTGAAAGCCAGCTGATTGGCGATTACGTCCTCGCCCACGCTTATCTGCGTGACGACCATGTTCTTGACGCGGTTCTGCCGCCGGATATTCCTATCCCGAGTATCGCGGAAGTGCAGCGCGCTCTGTACGACGCCACCAAAGAGGTGAGCGGCATGCCGGGTGAAGAGGTGAAACAGCGCCTGCGTACCGGTACGGTCGTTACCACCGACGATCGTAACTGGGAGCTGCGCTATTCCGCCTCCGCCCTGCGTTTCAATCTCAGCCGTGCGGTCGCAATCGATATGGAAAGCGCCACCATTGCCGCGCAGGGCTACCGCTTCCGCGTCCCTTACGGCACGCTGCTGTGCGTGTCCGATAAACCGCTGCACGGCGAGATCAAACTGCCGGGCCAGGCGAACCGTTTTTACGAAGGGGCGATCTCAGAGCACCTTCAGATTGGTATTCGCGCCATCGATTTACTGCGTGCAGAGGGCGACAAACTGCATTCCCGCAAGCTGCGCACCTTCAATGAGCCACCGTTCCGCTGATAACAAGGACACATCACGCATACCACTCACCCGGCCTGGGATTTCGTAGGTCGGGTAAGGCGAAGCCGCCACCCGACAATTTTACCGAACGCAGAAAAGCAAAAAGCCTGCTTTAAAAGCAGGCTTTTTAAATTTGGCTCCTCTGACTGGACTCGAACCAGTGACATACGGATTAACAGTCCGCCGTTCTACCGACTGAACTACAGAGGAATCGTGTGAACGGGGCGCATATTATCGATGCGCCCTGAGGATGTCAAAGGGTGAATGCAGATTTTCAATCGTTTGCCGATTTATTCTCCACTTCGCACATTTGTCAGGCACTTGCCGTTTCCGAAACCTCCTGCTCCGGTTTTTTTCGCGGATATTTCCACAGCCAGCGCCCGCTCACCATGCGCCAGTAGAACAGCGCGCCGCGCACGGCCCAGTCAAGGAACATCCCCAGCCAGACGCCGACAACGCCCATACCTAACATTACCCCCAGCGTGTAGCCCGCCACGACGCGACAGCCCCACATGCCGAGCATGGAGACCCACATCGCAAACCGGGCATCGCGCGCCCCTTTCAGCCCGGCAGGAAGTACCCAGGACGCGGCCCAGATTGGCATAAACGCCGCGTTGAGCCAAATGAGCACCTTCACGACCTCTTTCACGTCATTTTCATGCGTATAGAACGAGGCCATCAGCCCGGCAAAAGGCGCAGTTCCCCACGCAATCGCCGTCAGTCCAATGGTTGAAAGCCAGAAGACATGCCGAAGCTGCCGTTCCGCCTGCCCTATCTGCCCCTTTCCGAGACGTCTGCCGGTGATGATCGTCGACGCCGACCCCAGCGCGTTTCCCGGCAGGTTAATGAGTGAGGCAATGGAGAAGGCAATAAAGTTGCCGGCGATGACGTCTGTTCCCATCCCGGCAACAAACATCTGCGTCAGCAGTTTCCCGCCGTTAAACAACACGGATTCGATGCTGGCCGGAATCCCGATCCCCATCACTTCCCAGATGATGGCGAAGTTAAGCGGACGGAAATAACTTTTCAGCGTCAGGCGCAGCGATGGCGTAATTCCCGCCATCAGTACGCCGATTATCGCCGCCGCACCAATATAGCGGGAAATGGTCAGTCCTAAACCCGCGCCGACAAAGCCCAGCCCCTCCCAGGAAAAGACGCCATAAATCAAAACGCTGCTGATAATGATGTTCAGGATGTTCATGCCGCCGTTGATCAGCAGCGGGATTTTGGTATTCCCTGCACCACGAAGCGCACCGCTACCAATCAGCGCGATGGCAGCCGCCGGATAACTCAGCACCGTCATTTCCAGGTAGGTGAGAGCCAGATCCTTCACCTCACTGGTCGCTTCTCCCGCGACAAAGTCGATAATTTCTTTGCCGTAATAATGGATAACCGCCGCAAGGATGATCGAAAAGAGGGTCATGATCATCAGCGACTGTCTGGCCGCTTCGCGGGCACGCTTCGGATCGAGCTTACCCAGGCTAAACGCCACCACCACCGTCGTACCGAGATCGATAGCGGCAAAGAAGGACATCACCACCATATTGAAACTATCCGCCAGCCCTACCCCGGCCATAGCTTCTTTACCGAGCCAGCTCACCAGGAATGTGCTCAGCACGCCCATCAACAGGACGCAGGTATTCTCCAGGAAAATAGGCACAGCAAGGGGGGTGATTTCACGCCAGAAGAGAACTCGATAACTCTTACGTTTTGCATACCAGGGCGTGCGCATAATCGCCTGGCGTAGGGGTGCGGTGACGTTCAAAATGGACCTTAGCGAGAAAGTTGAAACTCCATTTCAAATGATGGGGCAGAAATGCGTATCCTGCAAAGTATTTTCCATAAAATTATGTTTGGATTTACAACAAAATGACGACAGAATCATCAAACAAACGCTTTTGCCTGAGATCAGGTTTGACAAAAGTTTTTTCGCCGCTAAGATAAGCCTCCACAACGATTCCTCTGTAGTTCAGTCGGTAGAACGGCGGACTGTTAATCCGTATGTCACTGGTTCGAGTCCAGTCAGAGGAGCCAATTTGCTGTTTTCATGCATCCTTGCGAATCATTATATGATGTTGGTTCAACAGGTTAGCGTGAAAACTCTTCCCGGTGCATTTTGATTTTACCCTCCGCATCGGGAAAAATTGGTGGTCAAATCTGGGGTCAGGTTAGTTCGATAATGGAGCGACCCCCATATGTCCCTTACCGACGCGAAAATCCGCACTCTCAAGCCTTCTGATAAACCCTTTAAAGTCTCCGATTCCCACGGTCTGTATCTGCTGGTCAAGCCGGGTGGCTCACGTCACTGGTATCTCAAGTACCGTATTAACGGTAAAGAATCGCGCATTGCGCTGGGTGCCTATCCTGCCGTCTCCCTCTCTGATGCGCGACAGCAGCGTGAAGGTGTCCGTAAAATGCTGGCGCTGAATATCAACCCGGTACAGCAGCGGGCTGCTGAACGTGGCTCACGAACACCGGATAAAGTTTTTAAAAACGTGGCGCTGGCGTGGCATAAAAGTAACCGAAAATGGTCGCAGAACACCGCTGACCGTCTGCTTGCCAGCATGAACAATCACATCTTTCCGGTCATTGGCAACCTGCCTGTATCAGAACTTAAACCCCGTCATTTCATTGACCTGCTGAAAAGGATCGAGGAAAAAGGTCTGCTGGAAGTTGCGTCCCGCACGCGGCAGCACCTGAGTAACATAATGCGCCATGCGGTTCATCAGGGGTTAATCGATACGAACCCGGCAGCAAATCTTGGCGGCGTGACCACACCTCCTGTCAGACGGCACTATCCTGCCCTGCCACTGGAGCGGCTGCCTGAACTGCTTGAACGTATTGAGGCATATCATCAGGGCCGTGAACTGACGCGGTTGGCCGTCCTGCTGATGCTGCATGTGTTCATTCGCTCCAGTGAACTGCGTTTCGCCCGCTGGTCAGAGATTGATTTCACAAACCGAGTCTGGACGATACCCGCGACGCGAGAACCCATTATTGGAGTGCGTTATTCCGGCCGCGGGGCAAAAATGCGAATGCCGCATATCGTCCCCCTCTCAGAACAGTCCATCGCCATTCTGAAACAGATTAAGGATATCACCGGTAATAATGAACTGATCTTCCCCGGCGACCATAACCCGTATAAGCCAATGTGTGAAAACACGGTCAATAAGGCACTGCGGGTGATGGGTTACGACACGAAAAAGGATATCTGCGGTCACGGCTTCCGGGCAATGGCATGCAGTGCGCTGATGGAATCGGGTTTATGGGCAAAGGACGCAGTAGAACGCCAGATGAGTCATCAGGAGCGCAATACCGTGCGCATGGCTTATATTCATAAGGCAGAGCACCTAGAAGCCCGCAAAGCGATGATGCAGTGGTGGTCGGATTATCTGGAAGCATGCCGAGAATCTTATGCACCGCCTTATACAATTGGTAAAAATAAGTTTATCCCATAGTATACTAACGAATCCCACACTCTGGCAAATTACCACCACCTCTACAGGAGGTGGTTCTATATAGACTTTTATCAACTTCATGACGAAAAACACCTATTTTATCCAAAAAGAAGACAATAGAGTCACAGAGGAATCAAAGAGCGACTCAATTGTCTTTGGACAGTCTGGTTGTGAGGTTAGAAAACAGTTACTCCTACACCATTAAATAGGGCGCAATGCTCGCTAATTTCTCCCGGGTTTCCGTCAGTTCGCGTTCCGGTGTAGATTGCGCGATGATTCCCGCCCCCGCTTGTATCCAGCAGCGCTGGCTGTCCTGAAATACGGAACGCAGAACTAGCGCCGCATCGAAGCGCATATCGTCCAGCAGCAGAATTGCGCCGGAATAGAGCTCTCGCGGCGTCTTCTCAATTTGCATAATCGCGTTCAGGGCAGCGTTTTTAGGGATACCTGAGGCGGTAATCGACGGAAACAGCACGGTAAACGCATCCCAGGCATCCTTGTTTTCCGCAAGCTGACCGCTCACGCCGGACCCCAGATGCTGAACGCTGCCACGCTGGCGAACCGACATTAAATCTTCAACCACCACGCTGCCCGGCAGGCAAACGGCCTCCAGTTCAGCAATCGCTTCTTTGACAGAAAGGATATGCTCAAGCACCTCTTTACTGTCGTGCAGCAGTTCTGCCTCTTTCGCCTTATTATGCTCCGGGTTTCCCATGCGATCGCGGGTGCCCGCAAGCGGTTCAGTGACCACTTTATTGCCCGTCACTGACATCACCAGTTCCGGGCTAAAGCCCAGCGCTTCGCGTCCTTCCTGACGGAACATAAACGAGCGCACAGGTGTATTTGCCTGCCGCCCGTATAACAGCGTGGCGGGCATATCAATCCGCGATGGCAGGGGAATAGCGCGCGAGACAATCACTTTGACATACTCGCCACGGCGGATCTCCGCAACGGCGCGTGCAACCTGTTGTTTATACGCCTCGCCATTGAGGGCGGTATCCACCGCCAGTGGTGCGTTCTGCGTCGTTGTACTGGCCTCTTTTACCCACTCACACAAACGTCGGCCCCCGTCGGCGGAGTCCGCATAAACGGTGACATTTCCCTTTTCAAAAATAAGTTCTTCACGGGGAACGGTTAACGTCAGCAGCGGCCACTCCCCGGCGTTAAAGGCAATCCCCCGCGCATGCGCCGCAAAGTTGAACCCAACCTGTCCATAAACCCGACGTCCTTTGACCTGAGGATGTGCCATAAAACGACGCGCGCAGTCGGTAATGGAATCCACCGCCCATTGTTGCTCCCCGGCATCATCAATAAATGTCGCCTGCGTTCCGTCGGCATTAATGTGCAACCGTGCCAGGCACCCTTTGCCTAAATACCAACAGGGTTGACGCTCATAGACATAACACTCTTCTTCTGCGAACTGGCGTAAAACGCCAGAAATCGTCGGCAGCCATTGTTCCTCTGGTAACGCCAGGTGTAAAAATTCACTGATTTTCATCCCTTACCTCTCTGTGTTATTCCCGGATCAATCAATTGCGCTTGTCATCAGTTCTCTTGCCGAATGCAGCCGGATATAAGCAACCCACGCCGCCAGCAACGTGAATACCCCGGCAAACAGGAAGCAGGCCGCATAGCCAAAATGTTGAGCAACAACGCCGCCGATAACACCAGCCAGGATGGCGATTGCCGCGTCAGTACATTGAAAGAGGGTGAAGTCGACACCGGCCTGCAAAGGCGATGAAAGCGACATCAGCGTGGCGTAAAGACAGACCAGCGCGCAGGCCAGCGAAATGGACTGGACAATGACCAGACACTGGAGAATCGGCAGCAACAGATGACCCGGCGCCATCATGAACGTCATCACCACCGCCAGCAGCGCGATCCCCTGGACGCCATAAGCCGTCAACAGCGCTCTGCCGGGTGAGGTGTATTTCATCAGTAATCCGCCGGCCAGCGTTCCTGCTATGCCCGCTGCAATATTGCCGCCGCTGAACAGCGCGCCCAACGCAGACATGCTCAACCCATGATCCAACAACAGCGGCGCCAGAAGAGGCAGCACAAACCGCATGCCTGAATTCAGCATTAATACCAGCAGTAAGCCCAGGCGCGCCTGCTTCCTCCTTAGCGCATAACCTAACGCCGGAACATGCGGGATAGGCGCTGTTCGCGTCGGCTCCGTAATGCGCCACAGCGGGAATGACAGCGCCATCATCAGCATCGCCATCATCAGCATGGCGACAGGCCAGCCGGATGCTGCCGACAACATCAGGAACACCCCGCCGCCGCACATCATTCCCAGATAGCTGCCGCCGACCTGCACGCTGTTTCCCCAGCCGTAACCCGCGCGAGTCAGTTGATCGACGCAAAAGCCGTCGCTGGCGATATCAATGGTGGAAGCGACCGTGCCTGCCACCATAAACAGAACAAATAACGCGACGATTTGCGTATCGGGAAATCCTCCTTCTCGCCCAAACCAGCCAATCGCTGCGGCAATCATCAGGATCGCCGCTAGCGCGACCTGACCACGCAGGATTAACATCCGCGAACGGCGTTCCTGGCTACCGGGCGGAAGCCGCCAGCGTTCGATCCACGGCGCCCAAATAAACTTCAGCGCCCAGGGCAGCATGAACAGGGTTGTCGCACCGGCAAGCGCCAGCGATCCGCCAGCAGCGCGCACCAGCGCGGGTAAGGACTGCATAGACAGCGCCGATACCAGACTCTGCGTCACATAGACGCCGGCAATAGCAAAAATCACCCGCCCGGTCGTCAACGTCAGCGGTTTCACATTCGACTGAACATCACTCATGCACCCACTCTCCAGACGCGGAAACCCCGTCGTCGCGCCACACGTGCGCGGCCATTTGCGCCTGCCACAGCGCCTGATAACGTCCATGATGTGAGAGCAATTGCGCATGAGTACCCTGCTCAACCACCTGTCCCTCTTCTATCACCAGAATGTTTCCGGCCCCGGCGATGGTGGATAAACGGTGAGCGATGATAATCACCGTCCGGTTGTGAACCAGGTTATCGATCGCTTTTTGCACCGCCAGCTCGCTTTCAATATCCAGCGCGGCAGTCGGTTCATCGAGAATGACGACCGGCGCGTTTTTCAATAACGCTCTGGCAATGGAAATCCGCTGGCGCTCGCCGCCCGATAGCTGGCCGCCCATCTCTCCCATTGGCGTCAGCCAGCCTTGCGGAAGACGGGAAATAAACTCAAGGCACTGCGCCGCGCGGGCGGCCTCTTCTACCTCCTGCCGCGTCGCCTGTGGGCGCGCGATACGGATATTCGCCAGCAGCGTGTCATCAAACAGCCAGACATCCTGGAAAACAACAGAAATCAGGCTATTGAGCTGTTCCGGCGTCAGGCGGCGAATATCGACGCCGCCAATAGAAATCTGCCCTTGCTGCGGATCGGCATAGCGCATTAACAGTTTGGTGACCGTAGTTTTGCCTGCGCCGGAGGCACCCACCAGCGCGCTCATACTGGCTGCCGGGAACGTCAAAGAAACATGATTAAGCGCGTGGCCGTCGCCTTCTTCGTAGCGATAGCTGACGTTGTCAAAGCGGATATCGTAACGTTCCGGCATCTCGCTTTGCTCTGCGACGGGAAGCGGTGCTATCGCCATAAACCGCTCAATCCGTTGCAGGGCGCTGGCGATCAGTTCCACAACCGAGGTGTAGCTGATAAACATCGCCATCGGTTCTGCGAAGCGCATAATCATCGCGACGGCGGCAATCAAAAAGGCGAGGTTCAGAGTGCCCGTCACTACCCAGACGATCCCGGATAACACCACCACCTGTAGGCCCAACTCCACGACGCTGGCGATCAGCATCGTCGCGCCAGCGCCCTGACGGTGAGTGCGGGTCTGTAAGTTTTCCAGCGCATTGAAATGCGCCAGCAGCGCCCGGCTTTTATCGGCATCGCTGCCGCAGGTGCGCAATACCATCATCCCCTGAGCAAATTCAACGATATCGCCGCTCAGACGCTGGTGCGCTTCCCCCAGCGTCTGCATTTGTCGCCGCATCGCCGGGCGGCGCCAGTAATAAAACGGCACCAGCAGAGGGAAGATCAGCAACATCACCAGCCCCAGCCGCCAGTCTATCCACAATGTCGCCAGCGACGCCGTCAGCGGCGTGACAATGGTGAGCAGCAAAATATTGGCTATCGCAATAACATAATTGAGGTTTTCATCCACGCTGCCCAGCAGCAAGGCGTTCATTTCACCCGCCCTGCCGCGCTGGAGCTTCTCCAGCGGCACGCGGCGTAACTGCTCGCCAAGTCGCAGGCGCAACTCATGGGTGGCCTGCGCCAGATGACCACGGTATTCAAAGCCCAGGCCATACCAGCGTAGCACCAGCGTCACAATTGCGGCGACGCTGAAGGCCATAGCCCAGTTAAGAAGTTGCGGCGCGTCTCCCCGTAACAGCGCATCAATGATCGGATAAAGACAGGCAAAGGCGATCCCCTGCATGAATGCCGCCAGCAACAGCGCCAGCATACTGCGTCGCAGCATCCTGGCCTGACTGCCAACGCTGGAGATAAGCTGGCGCCAGTTGACGCGCCAGGCCAGGTTATCCGCAGGATTATTGTCTTTCATTTTCCACCACCTCTTCCTGTGTTCCACCCGGCACCCAATGCTGCGCCTGCTGATAGTGTTGCCAGAGCCGTTGATACAGGCCGCCCTGCGCCAACAGTTGCGTATGGTTCCCCATTTCCCTGAGCTGTCCGTCGGAAAACAGCAATATCACATCGGCCTGAGTCACCATTGAGAGACGATGCGCGACCATGATGACCGTCCGGCCACGCATGGCCGCCGCGAGCGCCTTGATAAGCGCCGCTTCGTTTTCCGGGTCAGCAAACGCCGTCGCCTCATCGAGCACCAGGATGGGGCGATCCTGCAAAAGCGCCCGGGCGATAGTAATGCGCTGCCGCTGGCCGCCGGAGAGAAATACCCCACGTTCCCCGACTCGTGTGTTGTAACCTTCTGGCAGAGCGCTAATAAAATCATGGGCCTGCGCCACTCTGGCCGCCGCTATTACCGCCTCCAGCGGCGTATCCGGCGCGCCCAGACGAATGTTATTGGCTATCGTGTCGGCAAAAAGGAAGTTGTCCTGAAACACAAACGAGAGTTGCTTCATCAGGGTGTCCGTCTGCATATCACGCAGATCCACGCCTCCAATACGGATATGGCCTTTGTCCGGGTCGGCGTAACGCAGCAGCAAGCGCGCCACGGTGCTTTTTCCGGCGCCGCTTGGCCCGACCAGCGCCACAATTTGCCCGGCAGGCACATGAAAGCTCACCTCCTGCAACGCGGCGCCAGTACGCGCTTGCGGATAATGAAAGCTCACCTGCTCAAAGGTAATGCTCGCCTCTTGCGGCTGCTGGTCAGACTGCGGCAGCGATAACTCCGGCATCGCGAGAACCTGATAAATACGCTGAATGCTTAAACGCGTTTGCGCGACCAGGTTATTGAGCATCATCATTGGCATTACGGCTTCGGCCATTCCGCTGCCCAGCAGTAAAACGGCCACCCACGCGATAAAATCGAAACTGCCATAGTGCAGCAGGCCGTATCCCGACCAGATCAGGACAAACAGGGTCGGGAGAGGATTCAGAATCGAGAAGGAAAAACGCGCTGAAAAACCGGCTTTGCGATACCAGGTTTTGAGCACATCGACCCACTCTTCAAGGGCGCGTTGATAGCGCAAAAAACTGGTGCTGCCGCTATCAAACGTTCTCACCACGGGCATGGCCTGCACGAACTCAATCACCGCCGCGCTAACCTGCTCGCGCGCCTTATGATAACGCTGAGCCATATCTTCCGAACGCTGGCGGGCGAGCACGAGAACAACCGATCCAAACGCCAGTACCCCCAGCGTCGCGATTGCCAGCCGCCAGTCCAGCCAGAACAAGATAACGATTGTCGCCAGCGGCATGATGATCGCGCGGGCATAGAGCGGCGTGCTGTCGGCCACAAAAATATGTAACGACTTCACGTCATCCAGCATCACTTTCGCCACTGACCCGCTGCCCATTTGCTGTAACACGCCAGGCGGAAGCTGCAATGCTTTACGGGCTAACCTGCTGCGCAGAATGTTCTCCAGATGAAAAGCCGCGTAATGAGAGGTGTTGAACGCCTGTAAGCGCAGAACAAAAGTTAAGACCACGCAGCCGATCACGCCGCCCAGCGGCCAGGCCGGAATAGCGTCAGGCGTCGCGCGAATGTCACGCAGGCTCCACGCCAGAAAAAGGAGCGCCCCCAGGCTGGTTAATGCCGCCAGCCCCGCCAGCGCCATAGCTAAAATAACCTTCCTGCGAACCGGTGTAATCACCTGCCAGAGAGGAAATCGGGACAGCGATTCAGTATTGGATGATTGAGATGACATGGGAGTAACTGAATTTCCTGATGAATTTTTACGGACGCCAAAAACGACAATTCAGGGTGGCGTTCTGAGAATTAATGTGAATAATAACCATTATCAATAACTCATCTACCCCATTCGGTTCTATTTATACCCGCATTGGTCTAAGCCACAGGGAGATAACCAGGTCATGACGGAGTCACCGCAAACGCAATCTGAAATCTCTATTCACCAGTTGGTGGTCGGGAAACCTGCAAACGATGGCAATATTCCTGCTCAGTGTGAACTGCTGCGCTGTTCGTTGCAGGAAGGTATGGATATTTTGCTCTGGAGGGGCCATTTTGCGCGGCCTGAGACGTTGCAGCTACACGACGATCTGGGCAGGATTAACTTCTCGTGCATCCTGGAAGGCACATCGCGCTTTGCGATTCAGGGACTCCGGCGCCACACCGACTGGGAGCTTGCGCGCAATCGCCATTACATTACCCATACGCCAGACTGTCGCGGCAGCGCCTCCTATTGTGGCCGATTCGAGAGCATTACCCTCTCCTTCAGCCCTGAAACCCTCGCGCTGTGGGTGCCGGATATTAGCGCGGTCATTAAGAATAAGATCGACTCCCACTGCTGTTGCCAGCAGCAGCGTTGTAATGCTGAAACCCACTTAACGGCTCAGGCCTTGCGTCACGCGCTGATGCGCATGCACGGCGGCTTCAGTCATGAACAAAAGCCGTCGACGCTATGGTTGCAGGGGCAAAGTCTGGTCATGCTCAGTCTGGTGCTGGATGAACATCGCGAAGACGCCAGTTGCCTCTCCTGCCACTTCAACCCGATGGAACGCCAGAAACTGCTGCGGGCGAAGGATCTGCTGCTGGCTGATCTGACGCAAGCGCCGGGCGTCGCGGAGCTGGCCAGAGAGTCCGGTCTGAGCGTTCTCAAAATTAAGCGAGGCTTCCGCGTTCTGTTCAACAACAGCGTCTATGGCCTGTTTCAGGCTGAACGAATGCAGGAAGCCAGAAGACGCCTGGCCAACGGCAATACCTCCGTCATGACGGTGGCGGCCGATCTGGGCTATGCCAACGCCAGCCATTTCTCTGCCGCCTTCCAGAAACAGTTTGGCGTAACCCCTTCGACCTTTAAACGCGTGATGTAACCGGGGTCGCGCCCCCCTAAACTCCTCCCTGACAGAGGCCCGGATACCCCATCCGGGCCTCTGTTCTTTCCGCCTGTTACCAACCCGAAACGGGCATAAATAAACCCGTTTCGGGTAGCATCCAATTGTTAATAATTATTATTCTCATATGAGCAATGCTTTTCGGTAAGACGTGCCATCAGGAGGAAGAATGATTTCTGGCGCACCATCTCAGGATTCGCTGTTACCGGACAACCGCCACGCGGCTGATTACCAACAATTACGCGAGCGGCTCATACAGGAACTGAATTTAACGCCGCAGCAGTTACATGAAGAGAGCAACCTGATCCAGGCCGGCCTGGATTCCATAAGATTGATGAGATGGTTACACTGGTTTCGTAAAAATGGCTACCGCCTTACCCTTCGCGAGCTGTATGCCGCCCCCACGCTGGCGGCATGGAACCAGTTAATGCTCAGCCGGTCGCCTGAGAACGCGGAAGAAGAAACGCCGCCCGACGAATCATCCTGGCCGAACATGACCGAAAGTACCCCCTTCCCATTGACGCCAGTACAGCACGCCTACCTGACGGGCCGCATGCCGGGGCAGAAGCTTGGCGGCGTGGGTTGCCACCTGTATCAGGAGTTTGAAGGCCATTGTCTGACGGCGTCGCAGCTGGAGCAGGCCATCACGACCTTGCTGCAACGCCACCCAATGCTGCATATCGCCTTTCGCCCCGACGGGCAGCAGGTCTGGCTACCGCAACCTTACTGGAACGGCGTCACCGTTCATGATTTACGCCATAACGACGCTGAAAGCCGCCAGGCCTATCTGGACGCACTGCGCCAGCGCCTGAGCCACCGTCTTTTACGCGTGGAAATCGGCGAAACGTTTGATTTTCAGCTGACGCTCTTGCCGGACAATCGCCACCGCCTCCATGTCAATATTGACCTGCTGATTATGGATGCCTCCAGCTTTACGCTTTTCTTCGATGAGCTTAACGCCCTGCTGGCCGGAGAATCGCTGCCGGCTATCGACACCCGCTATGATTTCCGCTCGTATTTGCTGCACCAGCAGAAGATCAATCAACCACTGAGAGACGACGCGCGCGCTTACTGGCTGGCGAAAGCATCGACGCTTCCCCCCGCGCCCGTCTTGCCGCTGGCCTGCGAACCCGCCACGCTACGTGAAGTCCGTAATACCCGACGCCGCATGATTGTCCCGGCAACACGCTGGCACGCCTTTAGCAACCGGGCCGGCGAGTATGGCGTGACGCCGACAATGGCGCTGGCGACCTGTTTTTCTGCCGTGCTGGCTCGCTGGGGCGGCCTGACGCGTCTGCTGCTTAACATCACCTTATTCGACCGCCAGCCGCTGCACCCGGCGGTTGGCGCGATGCTTGCCGACTTCACCAATATTCTTCTGCTGGATACCGCCTGCGATGGCGATACCGTCAGCAACCTGGCGCGTAAAAACCAGCTCACGTTTACGGAGGACTGGGAGCATCGCCACTGGTCCGGCGTCGAATTACTCCGTGAACTCAAACGCCAGCAGCGCTACCCCCACGGCGCCCCGGTGGTATTTACCAGCAATCTGGGGCGTTCCCTCTACAGCAGCCGCGCAGAATCGCCGTTGGGCGAGCCGGAATGGGGCATCTCGCAAACGCCGCAGGTCTGGATAGATCATCTGGCGTTCGAGCATCACGGCGAGGTCTGGCTACAATGGGACAGCAACGACGCGCTGTTCCCTCCGGCGTTAGTCGAAACATTGTTCGACGCCTACTGCCAGTTGATTAACCAACTCTGCGATGACGAAAGCGCCTGGCAAAAGCCGTTCGCAGATATGATGCCCGCCAGCCAGCGCGCGATACGCGAACGGGTCAACGCCACCGGCGCCCCCATTCCCGAAGGCTTGCTGCATGAAGGCATTTTCCGTATCGCTCTGCAACAGCCGCAGGCGCTGGCGGTAACGGACATGCGTTATCAGTGGAATTATCATGAGCTGACAGACTATGCCCGCCGTTGCGCGGGCAGGTTAATCGAGTGCGGGGTTCAGCCCGGCGATAATGTGGCTATCACGATGTCGAAAGGCGCAGGACAACTTGTTGCGGTTCTGGCCGTCCTGCTGGCCGGGGCGGTTTACGTTCCGGTTTCGCTGGATCAGCCTGCCGCACGGCGCGAGAAAATCTACGCTGACGCCAGCGTCCGGCTGGTGCTCATTTGTCAGCACGACGCCAGCGCCGGGTCAGACGATATTCCCGTCCTTGCCTGGCAGCAGGCCATTGAGGCGGAGCCGATCGCCAACCCGGTAGTACGCGCCCCCACGCAACCGGCCTACATTATCTACACCTCCGGCTCTACCGGTACGCCGAAAGGGGTAGTCATTTCTCACCGGGGAGCGCTTAACACCTGTTGCGATATCAATACCCGCTATCAGGTTGGCCCGCATGACAGGGTGCTGGCCCTCTCCGCCCTACATTTTGATTTATCGGTTTACGACATTTTTGGCGTACTGCGCGCGGGCGGCGCGCTGGTGATGGTGATGGAAAATCAACGGCGCGATCCTCACGCATGGTGTGAGCTGATCCAGCGCCATCAGGTCACGCTCTGGAACAGCGTCCCGGCGCTGTTCGATATGCTGCTGACCTGGTGTGAAGGTTTCGCCGACGCCACGCCGGAAAACCTGCACGCAGTGATGCTTTCCGGCGACTGGATCGGGCTTGACCTCCCCGCCCGTTATCGGGCCTTCCGGCCACAAGGACAATTTATCGCGATGGGCGGCGCCACCGAGGCGTCTATCTGGTCTAACGCCTGCGAAATTCACGACGTCCCCGCCCACTGGCGTTCCATCCCTTACGGTTTTCCGCTAACCAACCAACGCTACCGGGTGGTGGATGAACAGGGCCGGGACTGCCCTGACTGGGTGCCGGGTGAATTATGGATTGGCGGCATTGGGGTCGCGGAAGGCTATTTCAACGATCCCCTGCGTAGCGAGCAGCAATTTTTGACGCTCCCGGACGAGCGCTGGTATCGCACCGGCGATCTCGGCTGCTACTGGCCAGATGGCACAATCGAGTTCCTCGGTCGTCGCGACAAGCAGGTCAAAGTCGGAGGATATCGCATCGAGCTGGGCGAAATCGAAAGCGCGCTCAGCCAGCTGGCGGGGGTGAAACAAGCAACCGTTCTGGCGATCGGCGAAAAAGAAAAAACGCTGGCGGCATACGTTGTTCCTCAAGGCGAGGCTTTTTGCATTACCGATCATCGGAACCCGGCACTGCCGCAGGCGTGGCACACGCTTGCGGGAACGTTGCCCTGTTGCGCCATCTCGCCAGAGATCTCCGCAGAACAGGTAGCCGATTTCCTTCAGCATCGCCTGCTAAAACTGAAGCCGGGTCACACCGCTGGCGCCGATCCTCTCCCCCTGATGAACTCACTCGCTATCCAGCCGCGCTGGCAGGCCGTGGTGGAACGCTGGTTAGCATTTCTGGTGACACAACGGCGACTGAAGCCCGCTGCTGAAGGTTATCAGGTCTGCGCTGGTGAAGAACGCGAGGATGAGCACCCGCACTTCAGCGGACATGATTTAACGTTATCGCAAATTCTTCGCGGTGCCCGTAACGAACTGTCGTTACTGAACGACGCGCAGTGGTCGCCGGAAAGCCTGGCCTTTAACCATCCGGCCAGCGCCCCGTATATTCAGGAACTGGCGACAATTTGCCAACAGCTTGCACAGCGCTTACAGCGCCCGATACGCCTGCTTGAGGTGGGAACCCGCACTGGCCGCGCCGCAGAATCGCTGTTAGCACAGCTCAACGCCGGACAGATTGAGTATGTCGGGCTTGAGCAGAGCCAGGAGATGCTGCTGAGCGCCCGGCAGAGGCTCGCCCCCTGGCCTGGCGCCCGTCTGTCCCTCTGGAATGCAGACACGCTGGCGGCGCACGCTCACTCGGCGGACATTATCTGGCTTAATAACGCCCTGCATCGTCTGCTGCCGGAAGATCCCGGGCTTCTTGCGACATTACAACAGCTTGCCGTTCCCGGCGCGCTGCTCTACGTGATGGAGTTTCGCCAGTTAACGCCGTCCGCCCTGCTCAGCACGCTCCTGTTAACCAATGGGCAGCCGGAGGCCTTGCTGCATAACAGCGCCGACTGGGCGGCATTATTTAGCGCGGCCGCCTTCAACTGTCAGCATGGCGATGAGGTCGCGGGGTTACAACGCTTCCTCGTACAATGTCCTGACAGGCAGGTGCGCCGCGATCCCCGTCAACTTCAGGCCGCCCTCGCTGGACGTCTGCCGGGGTGGATGGTGCCGCAACGGATCGTCTTCCTCGACGCCTTACCGCTGACGGCTAATGGGAAAATTGACTACCAGGCGCTGAAGCGTCGTCATACCCCTGAAGCGGAAAACCCGGCCGAAGCGGATTTACCCCAGGGCGACATTGAAAAACAGGTTGCCGCCCTCTGGCAGCAACTCTTATCAACTGGCAATGTCACCAGAGAAACCGACTTCTTCCAGCAAGGCGGCGATAGCCTGCTGGCGACCCGTCTGACCGGGCAACTTCATCAGGCAGGTTATGAAGCGCAATTAAGCGACCTGTTTAATCATCCCCGGCTGGCGGATTTTGCCGCCACGCTGCGGAAAACCGACGTCCCGGTCGAACAACCATTCGTCCACTCCCCTGAAGATCGCTACCAGCCCTTTGCGCTTACCGACGTGCAGCAGGCTTACCTGGTGGGGCGTCAGCCGGGCTTTGCCCTGGGCGGCGTCGGCTCACATTTCTTTGTTGAATTTGAAATTGCCGATCTGGACCTCACCCGGCTGGAGACGGTCTGGAACCGATTAATCGCCCGCCACGATATGCTGCGCGCCATCGTGCGTGATGGACAGCAACAGGTGCTCGAACAGACGCCCCCCTGGGTGATACCCGCACACACCCTCCATACGCCTGAAGAGGCGTTGCGGGTGCGCGAAAAACTGGCGCATCAGGTACTCAACCCCGAAGTGTGGCCGGTATTCGATCTCCAGGTCGGATACGTGGACGGGATGCCTGCCCGCCTGTGGCTGTGTCTGGATAACCTGTTGCTTGACGGTCTGAGCATGCAGATCCTGCTGGCGGAGCTGGAGCACGGCTACCGCTACCCGCAACAGCTGCTTCCGCCGCTGCCCGTCACCTTCAGGGATTATCTGCAACAACCCTCGCTACAGTCGCCCAATCCAGATTCTCTGGCATGGTGGCAGGCGCAGCTTGATGATATTCCTCCGGCGCCTGCGTTGCCGCTGCGCTGCTTGCCTCAGGAGGTTGAAACACCGCGCTTCGCCCGCCTGAACGGCGCGCTGGACAGCACGCGCTGGCATCGGCTGAAAAAACGGGCGGCTGACGCCCATCTCACCCCGTCGGCCGTACTGTTGTCGGTGTGGTCAACGGTTCTCTCTGCATGGAGTGCACAGCCTGAGTTCACGCTTAACCTTACGCTTTTCGACAGGCGACCGCTGCACCCGCAAATCAACCAGATTCTGGGCGATTTCACCTCGCTGATGCTGCTGAGCTGGCATCCCGGCGAAAGCTGGCTGCACAGCGCGCAGTCACTACAGCAGCGGCTGAGCCAGAACCTCAACCACCGCGATGTGTCAGCCATCCGCGTGATGCGTCAACTGGCGCAACAGCAAAACGTGCCTGCCGTTCCGATGCCCGTCGTCTTTACCAGCGCGCTGGGCTTTGAGCAGGATAACTTCCTCGCCCGGCGTAATCTGCTCAAACCGGTCTGGGGCATCTCCCAGACGCCGCAGGTCTGGCTCGATCACCAGATTTATGAATCCGAAGGCGAACTGCGCTTTAACTGGGATTTTGTCGCCGCGCTGTTTCCTGCCGGGCAGGTGGAGCGCCAGTTTGAACAGTATTGCGCATTGCTAAACCGAATGGCCGAGGATGAAAGCGGCTGGCAACTGCCGCTCGCCGCGCTGGTGCCTCCCGTTAAACACGCAGGGCAATGCGCAGAGCGCTCACCGCGCGTATGCCCTGAGCAATCTCAGCCACACATTGCGGCGGACGAGAGCACCGTCAGCCTGATTTGCGACGCCTTCCGCGAGGTGGTTGGCGAGTCTGTCACGCCCGCAGAAAACTTCTTTGAGGCGGGCGCAACGTCGCTGAATCTGGTGCAACTGCACGTTTTGTTACAACGTCACGAATTTTCCACCCTGACGTTGCTTGACCTCTTCACCCACCCTTCTCCTGCTGCCCTGGCCGATTATCTGGCCGGCGTCGCCACGGTGGAGAAAACAAAACGACCTCGCCCTGTTCGCCGTCGTCAGCGGCGGATCTAGCGCGAAGCAAACTGATTTTCCCCGGAACGCCATCGCGAACGCATGGCGTTCCATTGACTTTGTGAATCTTAGGAAACGGGACCGATTATGGATAACTTGCGCTTCTCTTCTGCGCCGACAGCAGATTCCATTGATGCATCGATCGCTCAACACTACCCGGACTGCGAACCTGTCGCGGTTATCGGCTACGCCTGCCATTTTCCTGAATCGCCGGATGGCGAAACGTTCTGGCAAAATCTGCTGGAAGGTCGTGAATGCAGCCGACGCTTTACGCGCGAAGAGCTTCTGGCCGTCGGTCTGGATGCCGCCATCATTGACGATCCTCATTATGTCAATATCGGTACGGTGTTAGACAACGCCGACTGCTTCGACGCCACCCTGTTTGGCTATTCGCGACAGGAAGCGGAGTCGATGGACCCGCAGCAGCGCCTATTTTTGCAGGCGGTCTGGCATGCGCTGGAACATGCCGGTTATGCCCCCGGCGCCGTCCCCCATAAGACCGGCGTTTTCGCCTCTTCCCGGATGAGTACCTACCCCGGTCGCGAAGCATTGAACGTGACAGAAGTCGCGCAGGTAAAAGGTCTGCAATCTCTGATGGGCAATGATAAAGACTATATTGCCACCCGCGCCGCGTACAAACTCAACCTGCACGGCCCGGCGTTATCGGTACAGACCGCCTGCTCCAGCTCGCTGGTTGCCGTGCATCTGGCCTGTGAAAGCCTGCGCGCAGGCGAATCCGATATGGCGGTTGCCGGCGGCGTGGCGCTCTCTTTCCCCCAGCAGGCAGGCTACCGCTACCAGCCCGGAATGATTTTCTCTCCTGATGGTCACTGTCGTCCCTTTGACGCCTCGGCTGAGGGCACCTGGGCCGGTAACGGTCTCGGCTGCGTGGTGCTGCGTCGCCTGAGAGACGCGCTGCTGTCAGGCGATCCGATTATCTCGGTGATCCTCTCCAGCGCGGTCAACAACGACGGCAACAGAAAGGTCGGCTATACCGCCCCTTCCGTCGCAGGGCAACAGGCAGTCATCGAAGAGGCGTTAATGCTGGCGGCCATCGACGACAGGCAGGTAGGTTACATTGAAACCCACGGCACCGGCACACCGCTGGGCGACGCGATTGAAATTGAAGCGTTACGCAACGTCTATGCGCCTCGCCCGCAGGATCAGCGCTGTGCGCTCGGTTCCGTGAAAAGTAACATGGGCCATCTGGATACCGCGGCGGGCATTGCCGGACTGCTGAAAACCGTTCTGGCAGTCAGTCGCGGGCAAATTCCTCCCTTACTGAATTTTCACACCCCCAACCCGGCGCTGAAACTTGAAGAGAGCCCCTTTACCATACCGGTGTCGGCACAGGCATGGCAGGACGAAATGCGCTATGCGGGCGTCTCCTCCTTTGGTATTGGCGGCACCAACTGCCATATGATCGTCGCCTCGCTGCCCGACGCGCTCAACGCGCGCCTCCCCAATACGGATAGCGGCAGAAAAAGTACCGCGCTGCTGCTCAGCGCCGCCAGCGACAGCGCGTTGCGGCGGCTGGCGACGGATTATGCCGGGGCGCTGAGAGAGAATGCGGATGCCAGCTCTCTGGCCTTCACAGCCCTGCACGCGCGCCGTCTCGATCTCCCCTTCCGCCTGGCGGCGCCATTAAACCGTGAAACCGCCGAGGCGCTCAGCGCCTGGGCCGGTGAGAAATCGGGGGCGCTGGTTTACAGCGGCCACGGCGCCAGCGGCAAGCAGGTGTGGCTGTTTACCGGCCAGGGCTCGCACTGGCGCACTATGGGTCAAACGATGTACCAGCACTCAACGGCGTTTGCCGACACGCTGGATCGCTGTTTTTCCGCCTGTAGCGAAATGCTCACGCCGTCACTGCGCGAAGCGATGTTTAACCCCGATTCGGCGCAACTGGACAATATGGCCTGGGCGCAGCCGGCGATTGTCGCGTTTGAAATCGCGATGGCGGCGCACTGGCGTGCTGAAGGACTGAAGCCAGACTTCGCCATTGGGCATTCCGTCGGTGAATTTGCCGCTGCTGTTGTCTGCGGACACTATACGATTGAACAGGTCATGCCACTGGTTTGTCGGCGCGGCGCGCTAATGCAGCAGTGCGCAAGCGGCGCGATGGTGGCGGTATTTGCAGACGAAGACACGCTGATGCCGCTGGCTCGCCAGTTTGAGCTGGATCTCGCCGCCAATAACGGTACGCAACATACGGTATTTTCCGGGCCGGAAGCCCGTCTCGCAGTATTTTGCGCCACGCTCTCGCAGCATGACATTAACTATCGTCGCCTGAGCGTAACCGGTGCGGCGCACTCCGCTTTACTGGAGCCGATACTCGATCGGTTCCAGGACGCCTGCGCGGGACTGCACGCGGAGCCGGGGCAAATACCGATTATTTCCACGCTCACCGCCGACGTCATTGATGAGTCAACGCTCAACCAGGCGGATTACTGGCGCCGACACATGCGCCAGCCGGTGCGTTTTATCCAGAGTATTCAGGTGGCGCATCAGCTCGGCGCCCGCGTTTTTCTGGAGATGGGGCCCGATGCCCAGTTGGTTGCTTGCGGGCAGCGCGAATACCGCGATAACGCATACTGGATAGCCAGCGCCCGGCGTAACAAAGAGGCGAGCGATGTCCTCAATCAGGCCCTGCTCCAGCTTTACGCTGCCGGCGTCGCCCTACCGTGGGCCGACCTGCTGGCGGGCGATGGACAACGTATCGCTGCGCCATGTTATCCGTTTGATACTGAGCGTTACTGGAAAGAGCGCGTCTCCCCGGCCTGCGAGCCTGCCGACGCAGCGCTGTCTGCCGGGCTGGAGGTGGCGAGTCGCGCCGCGACAGCGCTCGATCTCCCTCGCCTGGAAGCGCTTAAACAGTGCGCCACGCGACTGCACGCCATCTACGTCGATCAACTGGTACAACGCTGTACCGGCGATGCCATTGAGAACGGCGTGGACGCCATGACCATCATGCGCCGTGGACGTCTGCTGCCCCGCTACCAGCAGCTACTCCAGCGCCTGCTGAATAACTGCGTGGTCGACGGCGATTACCGCTGCACCGACGGGCGATACGTCCGCGCCCGCCCCATTGAACATCAACAGCGGGAATCACTGCTGACGGAACTTGCCGGTTATTGTGAAGGTTTTCAGGCTATTCCCGACACCATCGCCCGTGCCGGCGATCGGTTATATGAAATGATGAGCGGCGCGGAAGAACCGGTGGCGATTATCTTCCCGCAAAGCGCCTCCGACGGCGTGGAAGTGCTGTATCAGGAATTCAGCTTTGGCCGCTATTTCAACCAAATCGCCGCCGGGGTATTACGCGGCATTGTCCAGACGCGTCAGCCCCGCCAGCCGTTGCGTATTCTTGAAGTTGGCGGCGGAACCGGCGGCACCACCGCGTGGCTGCTGCCGGAACTCAACGGCGTTCCGGCACTGGAGTACCATTTCACCGATATCTCGGCGCTGTTCACCCGTCGCGCCCAGCAGAAATTCGCCGACTATGATTTTGTGAAGTATAGCGAGCTGGATCTCGAAAAAGAGGCGCAGTCTCAGGGTTTCCAGGCACAGTCTTACGATCTTATCGTGGCAGCGAACGTGATTCACGCCACCCGCCATATTGGCCGCACGCTCGATAATCTGCGCCCCCTGCTCAAGCCGGGCGGGCGCCTGCTGATGCGCGAAATCACCCAGCCAATGCGTCTGTTTGACTTCGTTTTCGGCCCGCTGGTTCTTCCGCTACAGGATCTCGACGCCCGCGAAGGTGAGTTATTCCTCACCACCGCTCAGTGGCAACAACAGTGCCGCCACGCCGGATTCAGCAAAGTGGCGTGGCTACCGCAGGATGGCAGCCCGACCGCCGGGATGAGCGAACATATCATTCTCGCCACGCTGCCCGGTCAGGCGGTTAGCGCCGTAACATTCACCGCGCCATCAGAACCCGTGTTGGGGCAGGCGCTGACGGATAACGGTGATTATCTCGCCGACTGGTCTGATTGCGCAGGTCAGCCCGAACGGTTTAACGCCCGCTGGCAGGAGGCCTGGCGTCTGCTTTCACAGCGTCATGGCGACGCTCTGCCTGTGGAACCGCCCCCCGTCGCCGCCCCGGAGTGGCTGGGGAAGGTTCGCTTAAGCTGGCAAAACGAAGCCTTTTCCCGCGGTCAGATGCGCGTTGAAGCCCGTCATCCTGCTGGCGAGTGGCTGCCGCTATCGCCCGCCGCGCCTCTTCCTGCGCCGCAGACGCATTATCAATGGCGCTGGACGCCCCTCAACGTCGCCAGCATTGACCAACCGCTTACCTTTAGCTTCAGCGCCGGTACGCTTGCGCGCAGCGACGAGCTGGCGCAATACGGCATCATTCACGATCCGCACGCCTCTTCGCGACTGATGATTGTTGAGGAGAGCGAGGATACGCTGGCCTTAGCGGAGAAAGTGATAGCAGCGCTCACCGCCAGCGCAGCCGGATTGATTGTGGTTACTCGCCGCGCGTGGCGAGTCGAGGAAAATGAAGCACTCTCTGCATCCCATCACGCGCTATGGGCCTTGCTTCGCGTCGCGGCCAACGAACAGCCGGAACGGTTGCTTGCCGCCATCGATCTCGCCGAAAACCCCCCGTGGGAAACGCTGCATCAAGGGTTGAGCGCAGTCTCACTATCACAGCGCTGGCTCGCCGCACGGGGTGACACCCTTTGGCTCCCTTCACTGGCGCCCAATACGGGATGCGCCGCTGAATTACCGGCAAACGTGTTTACCGGCGATAGCCGCTGGCATCTGGTGACCGGAGCGTTTGGCGGATTAGGCCGCCTTGCCGTGAACTGGCTCAGAGAAAAAGGGGCGCGACGCATCGCCCTGCTGGCGCCGCGCGTGGATGAGTCATGGCTACGCGACGTGGAGGGCGGGCAGACGCGCGTCTGCCGTTGTGATGTGGGCGATGCCGGGCAACTGGCCACGGTTCTTGACGATCTGGCGGCCAACGGCGGCATTGCCGGAGCGATTCATGCCGCTGGCGTATTGGCTGACGCGCCCTTGCAGGAGCTTGATGACCACCAGCTGGCTGCCGTTTTCGCGGTAAAAGCGCAGGCGGCAAGCCAGCTGTTGCAAACCCTGCGCAACCACGACGGACGCTATCTTATTCTCTACTCTTCCGCTGCCGCCACCCTCGGCGCGCCGGGTCAGAGCGCCCATGCGCTGGCCTGCGGCTACCTGGACGGGCTGGCCCAGCAGTTTTCCACCCTTGATGCGCCGAAAACGCTCTCTGTCGCCTGGGGCGCATGGGGAGAAAGCGGTCGGGCGGCCACGCCGGAAATGCTGGCGACGCTCGCCAGCCGAGGTATGGGCGCGTTAAGCGATGCCGAAGGCTGCTGGCACCTGGAACAGGCGGTGATGCGCGGCGCCCCGTGGCGACTGGCGATGCGCGTTTTTACCGACAAAATGCCCCCGTTACAACAGGCTCTGTTTAACATCAGCGCCACAGAAAAAGCCGCAACGCCGGTCATTCCTCCTGCTGATGACAACGCCTTTAACGGCAGCCTGAGCGATGAAACAGCGGTGATGGCATGGCTGAAAAAGCGGATTGCGGTTCAGCTAAGGCTGAGCGATCCGGCGTCACTGCATCCAAACCAGGATCTGTTGCAACTCGGCATGGACTCGCTGCTCTTCCTTGAACTCAGTAGCGATATTCAGCACTACCTGGGCGTACGCATCAATGCGGAACGGGCATGGCAGGATCTGTCTCCTCATGGACTCACGCAGCTTATCTGTTCTAAGCCAGAGGCGACGCCTGCCGCTTCGCAGCCGGAAGTGTTGCGGCACGACGCCGACGAGCGTTATGCGCCCTTCCCTTTGACGCCCATTCAGCACGCCTACTGGCTGGGGCGAACCCACCTCATTGGCTATGGCGGCGTCGCCTGTCACGTCCTGTTTGAGTGGGATAAACGCCACGATGAGTTCAATCTCGCCATACTGGAGAAAGCATGGAACCAGCTCATCGCACGCCACGATATGTTGCGTATGGTGGTTGATGCCGACGGGCAGCAGCGAATCCTGGCGACAACGCCGGAGTATCACATCCCGCGTGACGATCTGCGCGCGCTTTCCCCGGAAGAACAGCGCATCGCGCTGGAAAAACGGCGGCATGAACTGAGCTATCGCGTTTTGCCTGCCGACCAGTGGCCTCTTTTTGAGCTGGTGGTCAGCGAAATCGACGATTGCCATTACCGTCTGCATATGAACCTCGACCTTTTGCAGTTTGATGTGCAGAGTTTTAAAGTCATGATGGACGACCTGGCGCAGGTCTGGCGCGGTGAAACGCTGGCGCCGCTCGCTATTACCTTCCGTGATTATGTGATGGCTGAACAGGCGCGCCGACAGACATCGGCATGGCACGAAGCCTGGGATTACTGGCAGGAAAAACTGCCGCAACTGCCCTTAGCGCCAGAGCTGCCGGTGGTTGAGACGCCCCCGGAAACGCCACACTTCACCACCTTCAACTCGACGATCGGCAAGACAGAATGGCAGGCCGTGAAACAGCGCTGGCAGCAGCAAGGCGTCACACCGTCTGCCGCGCTGCTCACGCTGTTTGCCGCCACCCTTGAGCGCTGGAGCCGTACCACAACATTTACGCTGAACCTGACGTTCTTCAATCGCCAGCCGATCCATCCGCAAATCAACCAGTTGATTGGTGATTTTACCTCCGTCACGCTGGTTGATTTTAACTTCTCAGCGCCGGTGACGTTGCAAGAGCAGATGCAACAGACCCAACAGCGCCTCTGGCAAAACATGGCGCACAGTGAAATGAACGGTGTTGAGGTGATCCGTGAGCTGGGCCGCCTGCGCGGATCACAACGTCAACCGCTGATGCCGGTAGTGTTTACCAGTATGCTGGGGATGACGCTGGAAGGCATGACTATCGATCAGGCGATGAGCCATCTGTTCGGCGAACCCTGCTATGTATTCACGCAAACGCCGCAGGTCTGGCTGGATCATCAGGTCATGGAGAGCGACGGCGAGTTGATGTTTAGCTGGTACTGCATGGACAACGTGCTGGAACCCGGCGCTGCCGAGGCGATGTTTAATGACTATTGCGCCATCCTGCAAGCCGTCATCGCCGCCCCTGAAAGCCTGAAGACTCTCGCCAGCGGCATCGCCGGGCACATTCCCCGCCGACGCTGGCCGCTGAACGCGCAGGCGGACTACGACCTGCGGGATATTGAGCAGGCGACGCTCGAATACCCCGGCATCCGGCAGGCCAGAGCGGAAATAACCGAACAGGGCGCGTTGACGCTGGATATCGTGATGGCCGACGATCCGTCGCCATCAGCGGCGATGCCTGATGAGCACGAACTTACCCAACTGGCGCTGCCGTTGCCTGAGCAGGCGCAGCTTGATGAGCTGGAGGCGACCTGGCGCTGGCTGGAGGCGCGTGCGCTACAGGGGATCGCGGCTACGCTAAATCGTCACGGCCTGTTTACCACGCCGGAGATCGCCCATCGCTTTAGCGCAATAGTACAGGCGCTGTCCGCGCAAGCGTCTCACCAGCGTCTGCTGCGCCAGTGGCTACAGTGTCTGACGGAAAGAGAGTGGTTAATCCGCGAAGGTGAAAGCTGGCGCTGCCGCATTCCGCTCAGCGAGATTCCTGAGCCTCAGGAAGCGTGCCCGCAAAGCCAATGGAGCCAGGCGCTGGCGCAGTATCTGGAAACCTGCATCGCCCGGCACGACGCCCTCTTCTCCGGGCGGTGTTCTCCGCTGGAATTGCTGTTCAACGAGCAGCATCGCGTTACCGACGCGCTGTATCGCGACAACCCCGCCAGCGCCTGTCTGAATCGCTATACCGCGCAGATTGCCGCCTTGTGCAGCGCAGAACGGATTCTGGAGGTTGGCGCCGGAACCGCAGCCACTACCGCGCCGGTGCTGAAGGCCACGCGGAACACGCGGCAGTCGTACCACTTCACGGACGTCTCCGCGCAGTTCCTCAATGACGCCAGATCCCGTTTCCATGATGAATCGCAGGTGTCTTATGCCTTGTTCGACATCAACCAGCCGCTGGATTTCACCGCCCACCCGGAGGCGGGTTACGACCTGATCGTTGCCGTCAATGTGCTCCACGACGCCAGCCATGTCGTCCAGACGTTGCGCAGATTAAAACTGTTGCTGAAAGCCGGCGGACGTTTGCTGATCGTTGAAGCGACGGAGCGAAACAGCGTATTCCAGCTGGCGAGCGTGGGCTTTATTGAGGGATTAAGCGGATACCGCGATTTCCGCCGCCGGGATGAGAAACCGATGCTCACCCGCTCCGCATGGCAGGAGGTTCTCGTTCAGGCCGGGTTTGCAAACGAGCTGGCGTGGCCCGCGCAGGAATCGTCGCCGCTGCGCCAGCATCTGCTGGTGGCGCGTTCGCCTGGCGTAAATCGCCCGGATAAAAAAGCCGTGAGCCGCTATTTACAGCAGCGCTTTGGCACCGGTCTGCCCATTTTACAGATCCGGCAAAGAGAAGCGTTATTTACACCGCTGCATGCCCCGTCTGATACGCCGACTGAGCCAGCCAAACCCACGCCAGTTGCCGGGGGGAATCCGGCGCTGGAAAAACAGGTGGCTGAACTCTGGCAATCGCTGCTGTCTCGCCCCGTGGCAAGGCATCACGACTTTTTCGAACTGGGCGGCGACAGCCTGATGGCGACAAGGATGGTCGCGCAGCTAAACCGGAGAGGGATTGCCAGGGCTAACCTTCAGGATCTGTTCAGCCATTCGACGCTGAGCGACTTCTGCGCCCATCTACAGGCGGCTACGTCAGGAGAGGACAACCCGATACCCCTTTGCCAGGGCGACGGTGAGGAAACCCTGTTTGTCTTCCACGCTTCAGACGGCGATATCAGCGCCTGGCTGCCGCTCGCTAGCGCGTTGAACAGGCGCGTTTTCGGCCTGCAAGCAAAATCGCCGCAGCGCTTTGCCACGCTCGACCAGATGATCGATGAGTATGTCGGGTGCATCCGTCGTCAGCAGCCTCACGGCCCTTATGTGCTGGCGGGTTGGTCGTATGGCGCGTTTCTTGCGGCGGGCGCCGCACAGCGCCTGTACGCCAAAGGCGAGCAGGTTCGGATGGTGTTAATCGATCCCGTGTGCCGACAGGATTTCTGTTGCGAAAACCGGGCGGCCCTGCTGCGCCTGTTAGCCGAAGGACAAACGCCTCTGGCACTGCCCGAACATTTCGACCAGCAGACGCCCGACAGCCAGCTTGCCGACTTTATCAGCCTCGCTAAAACGGCCGGTATGGTGTCGCAAAACCTGACGCTGCAAGCGGCAGAAACGTGGCTCGACAACATCGCGCATCTGCTGCGTTTACTGACTGAGCATACGCCGGGCGAAAGCGTTCCGGTCCCCTGTCTCATGGTGTATGCCGCCGGGAGACCCGCGCGCTGGACGCCAGCAGAAACCGAGTGGCAGGGCTGGATAAACAACGCCGACGACGCTGTGATTGAAGCCAGCCACTGGCAAATCATGATGGAAGCCCCCCACGTTCAGGCTTGTGCGCAACACATTACGCGCTGGCTTTGCGCAACCTCAACGCAACCGGAGAACACGTTATGATGCCGTCCGCCTCCCCAAAACAACGCGTACTGATTGTGGG
This sequence comes from Enterobacter cloacae complex sp. IR5402, assembly GCF_049238125.1. Taxonomy (NCBI): domain Bacteria; kingdom Pseudomonadati; phylum Pseudomonadota; class Gammaproteobacteria; order Enterobacterales; family Enterobacteriaceae; genus Enterobacter; species Enterobacter cloacae complex sp. IR5402. The sequence goes on along the minus strand of NZ_JBMKHO010000002.1, from coordinate 525,231 downwards.
CGCCAAATTTGGCGAAATGTACCTGAATGCCTTTATGCAGCCCCCGGAGGGGCTGGAACTGGTCGGCCTGCTGGCGCAGGGAAGCGCCCGTTCAAGAGAGCTGGCTCATGCGTTTGGCATTCCGCTGTATACCTCGCCGGAACAGATAACCAAGATGCCGGATATCGCCTGTATTGTCGTGCGTTCGACCGTCGCCGGAGGAACCGGTACGCAGCTTGCCAGACACTTTCTGACGCGCGGCGTACACGTCATTCAGGAGCATCCCCTCCACCCGGATGACATCAGTTCCTTACAAACGCTGGCGCAGGAACAGGGCTGCTGCTATTGGGTAAACACGTTTTATCCGCATACGCGCGCGGGACGCACATGGCTTCGCGATGCTCAGCAGCTGCGTCGCTGCCTGGCTAAGACGCCGCCGGTAGTCCACGCCACCACCAGCCGACAGTTGCTCTACTCCACTCTGGATTTGTTGTTGCTGGCTCTGGGCGTTGATGCCGCCGCCGTGGAGTGCGACGTGGTTGGCAGCTTTAGCGATTTTCACTGTCTGAGACTCTTCTGGCCGGAGGGAGAAGCCTGCCTGCTGCTTCAGCGCTATCTCGATCCTGACGATCCAGATATGCATAGCCTTATCATGCACCGCCTGCTGCTGGGCTGGCCGGAAGGTCATCTTTCGCTGGAGGCGAGCTACGGCCCCGTCATCTGGTCATCCAGCCTGTTTGTCGCAGACCATCAGGAGAACGCCCACAGCCTCTACCGCAGACCGGAGATCCTGCGCGATCTGCCGGGTCTGACGCGCAGCGCGGCGCCCCTGAGCTGGCGCGACTGCTGCGAAACCGTCGGGCCGGAGGGCGTCAGCTGGTTGCTACACCAGTTGCGCAGCCATCTGGCGGGCGAACATCCACCAGCGGCCTGCCAAAGCGTACATCAGATCGCGTTATCACGTTTATGGCAGCAGATTTTACGTAAGACCGGCAATGCGGAGATCAGACGCCTGACACCGCCGCACCACGACCGGTTAGCCGGTTTCTACAACGATGATGATAAGGAGGCGCTGTGACGCAATCTGCAATGTGCATCCCGCTGTGGCCCGCCCGGAACGGCAATACTGCGCATCTGGTCATGTGCCCTTTCGCTGGCGGCAGCAGTAGCGCGTTTCGCCACTGGCAAGCTGAGCAACTGGCTGATTGCGCGCTTTCTCTGGTGACCTGGCCGGGGCGCGATCGCCTTCGCCATCTGGAACCGCTCAGAAGCATTACACAACTGGCGGCACTGCTGGCGAACGAGCTGGAAGCATCCGTATCGCCTGACACGCCGCTTTTACTCGCCGGGCACAGCATGGGGGCGCAGGTGGCGTTTGAAACCTGCCGACTTCTGGAGCAACGGGGGCTTGCGCCACAAGGACTGATTATTTCCGGGTGCCATGCCCCGCATCTGCATTCTGAACGCCAGCTCAGCCATCGGGATGATGCCGACTTTATCGCTGAGCTGATAGACATTGGCGGATGTTCTCCTGAACTGCGGGAAAACCAGGAATTAATGTCGCTGTTTCTTCCTCTTCTGCGCGCTGATTTTTACGCCACCGAGAGCTATCACTACGACTCGCCCGACGTCTGTCCGCCGCTGCGCACGCCTGCGCTGTTATTGTGCGGCAGCCACGATCGCGAAGCCTCCTGGCAGCAGGTCGATGCCTGGCGTCAGTGGCTGAGCCACGTTACAGGCCCGGTGGTGATTGACGGCGATCATTTCTATCCCATTCAACAAGCCCGGTCCTTTTTTACGCAGATTGTCCGCCATTTTCCCCACGCATTTTCTGCAATGACCGCGTTGCAAAAACAGCCCAGTACTTCAGAAAGGTGACGCATGAATTCTTCCTTTAAATCTCTGATTGAACAGTATCCCTTACCCATTGCCGAACAGTTGCGCCACTGGGCGGCCCGTTATGCCTCGCGAATTGCCGTCGTTGATGCAAAGGGGTCGTTAACCTACAGCGCGCTTGATGCACAAGTTGACGAACTTGCCGCAGGTCTGTCATCACTGGGTTTGCGTTCGGGGGAGCATGTAATTGTGCAGCTTCCCAACGACAACGCGTTTGTTACCCTGCTGTTCGCCTTGTTAAGACTGGGCGTTATCCCCGTGCTGGCGATGCCCTCGCAACGGGCGCTGGATATCGACGCGCTGATTGAGCTGGCGCAACCCGTCGCTTACGTTATTCACGGGGAAAACCACGCAGAGCTGGCCCGACAGATGGCGCACAAACACGCCTGCTTGCGTCATGTTCTGGTCGCTGGAGAGACCGTGAGCGACGATTTTACGCCGTTCTTCTCCCTTCACGGTGAGCGACAGGCATGGCCGCAGCCTGATGTTTCCGCCACCGCGTTGTTGTTGCTCTCAGGCGGCACAACCGGCACGCCCAAACTCATCCCGCGCCGACATGCCGACTATAGCTATAACTTCAGCGCTTCTGCTGAACTGTGCGGCATCAGCCAACAGAGCGTGTATCTCGCCGTCCTCCCGGTGGCGCATAACTTTCCGCTGGCCTGCCCCGGTATTCTGGGAACGCTTGCCTGCGGCGGAAAAGTGGTGCTGACCGACAGCGCCAGCTGTGATGAGGTGATGCCTTTAATCGCGCAGGAAAGAGTGACTCACGTCGCCCTGGTTCCGGCGCTGGCGCAATTATGGGTGCAGGCCAGGGAGTGGGAAGACAGCGACCTTTCGTCGCTGCGCGTCATTCAGGCAGGCGGCGCCCGGCTCGACCCGACGCTTGCTGAGCAGGTTATCGCCACCTTTGACTGTACCCTGCAACAGGTTTTCGGTATGGCGGAAGGCCTGCTCTGTTTTACCCGGCTGGACGATCCGCATGCCACCATTCTCCACAGCCAGGGGCGCCCGTTGTCCCCTCTGGATGAAATCCGCATCGTTGATCAAGACGAGAACGACGTCGCGCCGGGCGAAACCGGGCAATTGTTAACGCGCGGCCCTTATACCATTTCGGGCTATTACCGCGCCCCTGCCCACAACGCGCAGGCCTTTACCGCGCAAGGGTTTTACCGCACAGGCGACAATGTCAGGCTGGATGAGGTGGGGAACCTGCACGTTGAGGGACGCATAAAAGAGCAGATCAACCGCGCCGGAGAAAAAATAGCCGCGGCTGAAGTGGAATCGGCACTGCTGCGTTTAGCGGAAGTGCAAGATTGCGCGGTGGTCGCCGCGCCGGACACGCTGCTTGGCGAGCGGATTTGCGCGTTTATCATCGCGCAGCAGGTGCCAACTGACTATCAGCAGTTGCGTCAACAACTGACCCGTATGGGGCTCAGCGCGTGGAAAATTCCTGACCAAATCGAGTTTCTGGACCACTGGCCGCTCACCGCCGTCGGCAAGATAGACAAAAAACGCCTGACGGCTCTCGCCGTCGACCGTTATCGCCATTCTGCCCAATAAGCGCAAACCGACCCGAAACAGGTTGAAATAAACCCGTTTCGGGTAGCACCACTATTAGAAATAGTTATCATTTTCAATTCACCATTGTCGGTATTTTTGGCGTTTCGCCGTCTTACAGGGACTCACAACAATGAAAATGACACGGCTTTATCCTCTGGCCTTGGGGGGATTATTGCTCCCCGCCATTGCTAATGCCCAGACTTCACAGCAAGACGAAAGCACGCTGGTGGTTACCGCCAGTAAACAATCTTCCCGCTCGGCATCAGCCAACAACGTCTCGTCTACTGTTGTCAGCGCGCCGGAATTAAGCGACGCCGGCGTCACCGCCAGCGACAAACTCCCCAGAGTCTTGCCCGGGCTCAATATTGAAAATAGCGGCAACATGCTTTTTTCGACGATCTCGCTACGCGGCGTCTCTTCAGCGCAGGACTTCTATAACCCCGCCGTCACCCTGTATGTCGATGGCGTCCCTCAGCTTTCCACCAACACCATCCAGGCGCTTACCGATGTGCAAAGCGTGGAGTTGCTGCGAGGCCCACAGGGAACGTTATATGGCAAAAGCGCTCAGGGCGGGATCATCAACATCGTCACCCAGCAGCCGGACAGCACGCCGCGCGGCTATATTGAAGGCGGCGTCAGTAGCCGCGACAGTTATCGAAGTAAGTTCAACCTGAGCGGCCCCATTCAGGATGGCCTGCTGTACGGCAGCGTCACCCTGTTACGCCAGGTTGATGACGGCGACATGATTAACCCCGCGACGGGAAGCGATGACTTAGGCGGCACCCGCGCCAGCATAGGGAATGTGAAACTGCGTCTGGCGCCGGACGATCAGCCCTGGGAAATGGGCTTTGCCGCCTCACGCGAATGTACCCGCGCCACCCAGGACGCCTATGTGGGATGGAATGATATTAAGGGCCGTAAGCTGTCGATCAGCGATGGTTCACCAGACCCGTACATGCGGCGCTGCACTGACAGCCAGACCCTGAGTGGGAAATACACCACCGATGACTGGGTTTTCAACCTGATCAGCGCCTGGCAGCAGCAGCATTATTCGCGCACCTTCCCTTCCGGTTCGTTAATCGTCAATATGCCTCAGCGCTGGAATCAGGATGTGCAGGAGCTGCGCGCCGCAACCCTGGGCGATGCGCGTACCGTTGATATGGTGTTTGGGCTGTACCGGCAGAACACCCGCGAGAAGTTAAATTCAGCCTACGACATGCCGACAATGCCTTATTTAAGCAGTACCGGCTATACCACCGCTGAAACGCTGGCCGCATACAGTGACCTGACCTGGCATTTAACCGATCGTTTTGATATCGGCGGCGGCGTGCGCTTCTCGCATGATAAATCCAGTACACAATATCACAGCAGCATGCTCGGCAACCCGTTTGGCGACCAGGGTAAGAGCAATGACGATCAGGTGCTCGGGCAGCTATCCGCAGGCTATATGCTGACCGATGACTGGAGAGTGTATACCCGTGTAGCCCAGGGATATAAACCTTCCGGGTACAACATCGTGCCTACTGCGGGTCTTGATGCCAAACCGTTCGTCGCCGAGAAATCCATCAACTATGAACTTGGCACCCGCTACGAAACCGCTGACGTCACGCTGCAAGCCGCGACGTTTTATACCCACACCAAAGACATGCAGCTTTACTCTGGCCCGGTCGGGATGCAGACATTAAGCAATGCGGGTAAAGCCGACGCCACCGGCGTTGAGCTTGAAGCGAAGTGGCGGTTTGCGCCAGGCTGGTCATGGGATATCAATGGCAACGTGATCCGTTCCGAATTCACCAATGACAGTGAGTTGTATCACGGTAACCGGGTGCCGTTCGTACCACGTTATGGCGCGGGAAGCAGCGTGAACGGCGTGATTGATACGCGCTATGGCGCACTGATGCCCCGACTGGTGGTTAATCTGGTCGGGCCGCATTATTTCGATGGCGACAACCAGTTGCGGCAAGGCACCTATGCCACCCTGGACAGCAGCCTGGGCTGGCAGGCGACTGAACGGATGAACATTTCCGTCTATGTCGATAACCTGTTCGACCGTCGTTACCGTACCTATGGCTACATGAACGGCAGCAGCGCCGTCGCGCAGGTCAATATGGGTCGCACCGTCGGTATCAATACGCGAATTGATTTCTTCTGATTATTGTAAAAGGGATACCGAAAAGGTATCCCTTTTACACCACTAGTTAAAACCAGTAACTCAGCAGAGTCGCAAAAAATATTAATCCATAGTGATTATTTAAACAATGAAATTGCGATTAGGACAAATAGATTTAACTTTCTCGTTCCTTTCTCTCCTTATACTAAAGAAATAATCATATCAAAATAAAAATTCACAACAGTGCAACATTAAAAACACAACCAACAAACAATCCTATATACAAGGCACATCTCCAGAATATAAAAGCACAGACAAACAACCTAAAAAAAACAACCCGAATTAATAAAACCTTTACAATTACACACCCTCAACTCAAAACAATTTCGAAAACTCAAAGATTTCATCGGCAAAAACAGTCATTAACACATCTATTTTTTTGAAATTCTGTAGAGTAAAACTGATATAAAGCATTTATCATATTAACATATCAATAAGTGCAAACTTAAAAATCAAAAGTTAGGGTTCAGTAAAACCAATTCGCCACAAAAAAAACCACCCCATACATATAAATTATTTTATAGGTAAAATAGATTATATATTCTCATAGCTACCACAAACTATACTAGCCTGAACTATATTTATTCTTCTGCAATCAATGCATACATAACACAAATATCACTCAGGTACACTACTCAAACCACGCTGGGATTTTTCCTCAAGTTATAATCATCACCCCGAAAATCATTCGGCATTTACTCATTAAATAGTCACCCCATAGGCCTGTACATGTTCACTCAGAAATATACATCCTTTTCTCTTTCATAAACCCTCTGATTAATCATAAATAAATACTTGTGGCACCAATCTTTTTCCTTAACGGAACGAATTGTTGTGTAGAAGGAGATAATATTATGTCAAAAAAATATCAGCCATTGCTTATAACTCATTATATGTCAACATGGGTCACTATAACGGAAGCAGTTGAGATCACTACCAAAGCCATAAAACAAAAAATTACTCCTAGCGATATTTATCGTCATGCCTTGAGTGGCAACATCCTACTATCGGTCTATTTCCAGTCTCCTGTGATACTTAAGAAGATACAAACTTTTAATGGAAAAATAAAATTCAGGCAGTTTGAGGGAGACCTACTTGATAAACTATGCATGCTTGACAGGGACGGTTTTATTTATGGTCAAAATTTAAGACTCTGTACAGAAGCCAGATATGTTTGTCCTGTGCAACAAATTATAGATACCCCCCTGATAGGCTATGAATATGTTTTGATTCAGCGCATACTGGCACGTGAACTTAAATTCCCCTCCCCAATTGTGGGGGCAAGAAAAACTAACCATGGTATTATAGTAAGATTTTCAGAGGAGCTTTTTCAAATTTTCGAAACGATGAGTTGGAAAGAACGCGTAGAAAAACAAATTTCCAGACTACCTAAAAACACAGCATTAGATGTCATAAAAAAACTAACAGAAGTGACGACCATAAAATATAATCACAATGGGTGCTTTCCTCTTTATACATTACCGCCTGATGCCTGTTTTGTTATTCGCCACACCGAAGTCGAAAGACTAATTAATTTATACAAAAAAAGGGAGAGTCATCCCATTTCACCTTCCCGTATGACAACACCGTTATCACGCCTGTTTTGGCTGGCCTGCAAGCACAATGATACTATCAGCCCACTGCTGAATCATCCCTATAAGCTCCTTTCTATTTTTGAACAATGGGCATCAGACGATGGCATCGGGGAAAAACTGGACGCTGAAACACTGAAAAATGCGCTGAAGCGTGGTTCGCCATCTTCGACATCCTTATCCGGCTAATACCATCCCCATTTGTAATGGCCGACAACCCTAAATAAGGGTTTTGCATCCCTTATTTAGGGCTCACCAGCTTTCTCTCAGGCTTCCACTGTGTTTTTTTATTCTCCGGCCACCGTTTATTTCAGTCACAGGAGGATATATGACATCTTATCAGTTACTACGCCTCAGACAGGTTGAGCAAAAAACAGGGCTGAAGCGTTCACAGATATACCTTTATATGAAAGAGGGTGCATTTCCCCGTTCAATAAAAATAGGCCCTGCTAGTGTTGCCTGGCTCGAGTCTGAGATTGACGAGTGGATCAACAAAAAGTTATCTGACCGATAAAGACGCAATGAGGAGAAGATGATGAACATTAATATCCCGGCACTCATAAACTTCGATCCTGCAGGTATAAAAAAAGCACCTGCATGTATATTTCAGACCTGCCCGGTATTGTGCTATATGACACTATACCATTCACTGAATATTCAGCTGAATTACTGAGCACTTATTCAGTTAAGGAGTCAATTTCATGCTTCCATCCCTGAATCATATTATATTAACCGTTGCTCTTCAGGCGCTACGGGAAGGAAATATTCATCACTGCGAAACTATGGGATTCACTTACGATGAAATGAATTTGCTCGGTTGCTTATCAATAAACGATCTTATCACCCTCAGTCAGGCACCTTTACCGCTTGTCGATATTACTATCCGCCATGATGTCCTGCAAAAATTACTGGCATCATCCCACGAGGAAAACAGGCGTCAGGAACAACTGAACAGAGCTGTCAGGCTGGGGGGCTCAATCGCACTGATGAACCGTTATTTCGGGGTTGGCTCCAGAGAAACCTGTGCACGCCGCCGGTTACTCGGTGTCTCCGTTCCAAACGGGAGAACACCCATTCCGGATGAAGAAACCGATGCTGCAATCTGGCATCAGTGGCAAAAATATCGGGTCGAAAACATTGATTCCCCGGAGGCGCTGGACGCCATGATGCAGGTTACAGAAAACCTTTCAGCGTGTACTGCCCCCTCGCTGACCGTTGTCTGGAACTGCATCACGCATTGCGAAAGAAAGAACACGGTAAGGAGAATACAACGTGCCAGATGAAATCGATCGCGATCAGGCGTTTAATGAACGGTGCCTAGAAGCACTGATTGAACAAAGCCGGTTAAGACCCACACCGACACCTTCCCTGCAGCACTGTCGATTTTGCGGCAAGGCTATTCCGGAAAAACGCCGTCAGACGCTGCCGGGTGTAACAACCTGTACTGACTGTCAGTCGATACTGGAGAAACGCAGACGTTAAATCTGTATGTGCGGAGGAGAATAGCTCCGCACATTTTAATATGCACCAGCCGGCTTGTTTTCAGGTTCCCGTGCCTCCATGTCATGGATGAATAACCTGCTCACATCTCCTGCTGTGGCAATCCTTTTTTACAGTCAGTACACCAGAGGTCAGACATGAACAAACCGGCAAACAAGATGGAATTCGTCAGAAAACTGCGGTAAATAAATGACGGCAGCCTGCTGGAAAAGGTTGTCGGGCATATGGAAGAAAAGCTCACAGGGAATGAGCTTGAAATGCTTTATGCCGCAGCAGATTATCGCCGCGCAGAGATTGTAATGAACCAGTACTTTGATAAGGTTCCCGGTAATGTCTGGAAATATGTCAGATAACTCTGTGTTTTTTATGCAACAGGTACAGACGGACACCACTGCGGCATGAAAACGAATTTCACCACCCGGCCCGGTAAGTATCGGCCTAAGTGGCCGGGAAACGTTTAACCAGATTAAAGACCGTTCCTTACAACAAAAGGGACTACTGTATTCCTGTCTTTCACGCCTTACACATTATTGTCGTTACCAAATTCAGCCACAGAGACAGCATACAACCCCATCTGACATATAAAGAAAGTCTTCCTCCGGATGTTTAATTTAACCTGATAATAATCAACAAATATTATTATCAGCCCGCCCGTCATCATTCATGCACACACACACCGTGCCAGTAATACGTTAATTTCACATACTTTTTTATCATTCCTTCCGGTATTTATTTTCCCGTTAAAATTTCATTACCCCTCCTGCATCCTGACCATGCTCTTTAACAATATGGAGCGGGCTGTCACACAACCATAATTCAGGGTGCCGCTGAATGTTCTCGCTGACCCGTTAAAACCGGAATGCAGGATCGGAATGTGATCGAAGAAATCATCTTCAACAATTTTAATTAAACGAGGACACTATGAGAAAGCCTGTTTATTACGCGTATGTTGCCCAGGAAAGTCATCCGGACTCTCAGGGTGAGAAAAATACCTGGTGGACAAAGGTCGGAGTCGCCTTTCCCCACCACGGTAAATCCGGTCTGAATATTGTCCTGACGCCCGGTATTGCCGTTTCCGGCAAACTGGTCCTGCTTGAGCCCCGGGAGGAAAATAATCCACCACAGAATACGGGCCCCATCGAAACCGTGTCGTAACCACCCTTAATTCTGTTCCCACAGCATGCAGTATCAGCAGACCCTGCATGTCACTTGTTTACTGAGGTCACCATGCTTTCCACCACAGCCTTTCTGTCGATAGCCATGCAGTGCGCCGCCAGCATTCATCCGTCCACGGCATTCGACGTGGCACGGGTGGAATCCGGTTTTAACCCTTATGCCATCGCTGAGATTGTCCCGAAGGCCGGCCCCTCTTTCGGCGATCAACACATTATTTCTCACCTGCCAGCCAGCCGGGGAGATGCAGAGCATATTCTCCGTCGCCTGTCAGCACAGGATCGCCGTTACTCTGTCGGGCTGATGCAAATCACCAGCACCAATTTCCGCCATTATGGTGTGTCCGCCACAGAGCTGCTTGATCCCTGTACCAATCTGTCCGTCTTCGAACACATTCTCAGAGACTGCTACCGGCGCGGCGGCACGTTGAAAAGGGCGCTGAGTTGTTATTATTCCGGCAATTTCAGTACCGGGCAACAACCTGAAACGGCGTTTTCCGGAACGAGCTATATCCAGCGAATCGGTTATCCGCCGGGATCATCCCGCTATGCGGTCCCCGGAACCCGTGAGGACAAATCATCAGTTGCCGTTCCCCTGAAAACCGCCCCTGCCAGTGACTCATCCCGTCACCACGTGATCTGGCCCGGAGTCGTCGTCCGTGGCGTCCCTGCGAAACTCCGCCAAGAAAAAATCTTCATCGCACCGTTCTCCGCGCCGTCAGTGCGCCGGAGTTTCTCCCTGTCACCCCGTGAGGAGGAGGAATAATGATACTTTTCCGCAAGCTAAAAGCTGTGGTCCCCCCCGTTTCGGCCTGTACGCTGACGACTTTTTCTGCAACCCCGGCACTGGCCGACGGATTTCAGCGGGCAAATACTGTCATGCAAAAAGTGTCAACCGGGCTGCATGGTCTGGCGGCAATCACGATCACCGTGGCCGTGATCTGGATTGGCTATAAGACCCTGTGGAAAGGCGAGAGCCTGTCGCAGTGCGGCTACATCATCATTGGCGGCATTTTAATTGGCGGAGGCAGTGAAATCGGCGCTCTGCTGATGAGCTAAGAGGCTGAACATATGGCAAAGCTGCTCAAGGCAATGAAACGCCCGGCGGCGCTGTGGGGGGTGCCAATGGTGCCCCTGCTGGCTGTCACGGGTGTAACCATCATCGTTGCTATCTGGACTTCCGTCGCTCTCCTGTTCTTACTTCCTGTGCAATTTCTGGTGATGAAGTCCCTTACCAGAAATGAACCGATGCGGTTCAATCTGATTGCCGTATGGCTGAGAGCGAAGGGAAAGCCGGTAGCAAACCGTTTATTTGGCGCAACAACATTTATGCCCGTTGAGCATGATGATGTTGATATCAAGGAGTTTCTCGACGCCATGAAACTAAATCAGTGTGCCACCATCAAGAAGTACATCCCGTACTCATCGCACATTCATCAGCATGTGGTTCGTTCCCCTAAGAGCGATCTGTACTGCACCTGGGAATTGATGGGAACGCCGTTCGACTGCGAGTCTGACGAGTCGCTCCAGTTCGGGACGAACCAGTTACACGGGCTAATCCGCTCATTCGAAGGTATGCCAGTTACTTTCTATATCCATAACGACCGCAATACGTTTACCGACAATCTTCATAAAGATTCCGGCAACCCGTATGCCGATGAAGTTAGCCGTCTTTACTACGCTTCTGTCGGTCTGTTCCGGCGCAACCGCCTGTTCCTGACGGTCTGCTATCGCCCGTTTGTCAGCCTTGAAAAAGCAGAACGCAAACGGATGAAAGACAGCCAGAAACTAAAGGAGCTGGACGGTGCTTTGCTGGAAATGCTGGAAATAAAAAGCACGCTCGATACCGCGCTGTCGCGCTATGGTGCGCGACCTCTCGGTACGTTTACCGAAGGAAACGCGGTGTTTTCGTCGCAACTGGCTTTCTATGAATATCTGCTAACGCACCAGTGGCGAAAAGTGCGCGTCACCCGTACCCCAGCCTATGACGTGATGGGGGCGGCGGCGTTGTTCTTTTCGGCTGAATCCGGGCAGATAAACCACGCCAACGGTACGCAATATTTCCGGGGGCTAGAGGTTAAAGAGTTCTCCGAAGAGACCGCCACGGGGATGATGGACTCCCTTCTTTACGCCCCCTGCGATTACGTGATCACGCAGTCCTATACCTGCATGTCACGCGAGGAAGCGAAGAAAGCCATTAAGCGTACCCGTCGCCTTTTGATGAGTGCCGACGACGATGCTGTTTCCCAGCGGCTGGATCTGGATGTGGCGCTTGACCTGCTGACATCGGGGAAAATCGCTTACGGCAAGCACCATTTTTCCATCATGGTGTATTCCCCGTCGCTGGAAAGCCTGGTTGCTGATACGAATGAAATCAGTAACGCGCTGAACAACATAGGGATAACGCCTGTTCCGGCAGAAATATCGCTTTCAGCGGCGTATATGGCGCAACTGCCAGGCAACTACAACCTGAGGCCACGTAAAGGGGAGCTGAGTAGCCAGAACTTTGTGGAGCTGGCCGCGCTCCATAATTTCTATCCGGGCAAGCGCGATAAAGCCCCCTGGGGGGATGCGATGGCTTTACTGCGCACCCCGTCAGGCGATGGCTACTATATCAACCTGCATAACACACTGGCAGATAAGGACGAATTCAACGAGAAGAACCCGGCCAGTACCTGCATCCTCGGTACGAACGGTTCGGGTAAAACCATGTTGATGACGTTCTTTGAGATCATGCAGCAGAAATACGGGCGCGAGGATAGCTTCTCCCCGGATGCCAAAACCAAACGGCTGACAACCGTTTACCTCGATAAAGACCGGGGCGCAGAGATGAACATCCGGGCGCTGGGTGGCCGTTACTATCGGGTTATCAGTGGTGAGTCTACAGGGTGGAACCCGTTCTCGTTGCCAGCAACCAAACGCAATATCAATTTCATCAAGCAACTGATGAAAATCCTTTGTACCCGTAACGGCTCGACGATCTCCCCACGCGATGAACGACGTCTGAGTGATGCGGTCAATGCTGTGATGAATGACGAGCCGCAATATCGCGTCTACGGCATTACCCGAATGCTGGAAAATTTGCCTGAGCCGGCTACGAAAGAAGCCCAGGAAAACGGCCTTAGCATTCGGTTGTCACAGTGGGCGCAGGGCGGTGAGTTCGGCTGGGTGTTTGATAACGAGTCTGACACGTTCGATATCAGCAACTGCGATAACTTCGGCATCGACGGAACGGAGTTCCTGGACGATGCAAGCGTATGTGCGCCAATCTCGTTTTATCTGCTGTACCGCATTACCAGCCTGCTTGACGGGCGACGCCTGGTCATTTTCATGGATGAATTCTGGAAGTGGTTACGCGACCCGGTGTTTAAGGACTTTGCTTATAACAAGCTGAAAACCATCCGTAAGCTGAACGGGATGCTGGTCGTCGGTACTCAATCCCCGGCAGAGATCATCAAAGATGATATCGCCCCGGCAGTGATTGAGCAGTGCGGGACACAGATTCTGGCGGCGAACCCCAACGCCGACCGCGCACACTATGTTGACGGTATGAAGTTTGAACCGGAAGTGTTCGACGTGGTGAAAGGGCTTGACCCGCAAGCCCGCCAGTATGTTGTGGTGAAAAATCAGTTCAAGCGCGGCGATACCAAACGTTTTGCCGCTCGTGTCACGCTCGACCTGTCGGGTATCGGCAGATACACCAAAGTCATGAGCGGCGATGCCCCCAACCTCGAAATATTCGAATCGATTTACCGGGAAGGAATGCAGCCTCATGAATGGCTCGATACCTACCTGGCTAAAGCGCTCTGACCCAAAGGAGATATACGATGAAAACTCGCTTTCGTACTCTTATTCTGGCTTGCGTCATTGCAAGCCCACTGGCTCATGCTGGTATTCCCGTCGCTGTTGATGCTGACCCTATGCGGGACGTGCAGTGGGCGCAGGAGTTAAAACGCTGGATGGAAACGGCCAGACACTACCAGTCACAAATACAGGCATATAAAGACCAACTGGCGACGGCCACTGGCGTTCGTGATATTGCTGATTTTGTTGACCAGGCCAAAGGCCTGAAAGCTGACCTTGAAAAGCTGCGTAAGCCCGGACAGGCACTGAATGACCTGCTTCTCTCCGGCGGTTCCTCCGGGCAGTTCGATGCGTTGTACGAGAAGTATAAAATTTTCGACACCTGCAACACTGCGCAATCGGGGAGTTATGCCAACGTATGCAAGCAGCAGGTCATCAACAAGGCTATCCAGCTTGAGCAAACCGACGAGGTTCAGAACCAGGTAAGCCAGACCCTGGGGGAAATAAACAGTCTCTCCAACAGGGTAGCGTTAGCCAAAGATTCGAAAGAATCTCAAGACCTTGCAAACAGTATTCAGCTAAAATCTGTCATGCTGAACACGCTTACCACCCAATGGGAAATGAGCGTGAAAGCAGCAGAGAAGCGCGAAAATGCGCTAGAAGCGGAGCGTGTTAAGCAGTGGAATCAGCAGCAGTTAAACGCGCCAACTGCTGACCTTAATAATTTATGAGGTATTTATGTTATCAAAAAAAATTATTTTAATTTCGACGATCACCCTGTGCTTTTCTATTGTTGGATGCAAAGAGGAAGCTAAAACAACAAAATGGTATAGGGATCACCCTGACGAATTAAAACTAGTTTATGAAAAGTGCCAAAAGAGTGGTGACGCTTCTGAAAATTGCAAGAATGCAAATGAAGCCCACTATCAAATCAAGCAGCTAAACGCACCAACTCCAGACTTAAATAATTTAGAGGAGTAATATATGAGTGGCGGTCTTTTTGTTGGGGTTGAGAAATACCTGATAGGAGGAATTACAGACGCCACAAAGGGATTGATGATGTCGTACTCTTCTATGATGATGGGGCTGGCAGCAGCGTCAGCTACCATCTACATCATGTGGCGTGGATACCAGACTTTGGCTGGTAAGCTATCTACGCCTATGGAAGACACGATGTGGGACATCATGAGGATGGCGATCATCCTGTCCTTTGTGGCTAATTTAGGCGGCTACCTCGATGGCGTTATTGATGCCATAAACGGAATAAAGGAGGGTTTTTCTGGTAGTGATAATATATGGCAGTTATTAGACACCCTATGGAATAAGGCTAAAGTGTTAGGGAAAACGCTACATGACATGGATAATTCTACATATGTAAAAGATGAGGGAATGACTGCTCAATTTTGTGTATGGCTTGGAATATTCGCACTTATGATTCTAGCGGGCTTTGTTTCAATGGTTGCCGAAGTAATGATTCTACTATTAGGAATAACTGCACCTATTTTCATATTCTGCCTTATGTATGGTTTCCTCCGCCCCATGTTCAATAACTGGTTGCAAAATATATTTGCAGGGATATTAACAATTCTATTTGCCGCTCTCTCATTGAGAATTGTAGTGAATTACTTGAATCTCGTTCTTAATAAGGCGACGAAGGTAGCAGACAGTTCAACAATTGTTGAACTTGGTGCTCAAGTCTGCCTTGCAGGTATTTTCGCTGCAATACTGGTGTATATTTCCGCTAAGGTAGCCGCAGCTCTGGCCGGGGCAAGCGCTACCGTATCCATGCAGGGGCTGGCCGCTGTAGGTATCGGTGCGGCTGCTTTTGGTGCCGGGAAGCTAGCCGGGGGTGCAGTTAAAGAAACCAAACGTTCCGCCCAGGACAACATTCAGGGCTGGAAGGATGCGAATGCAGGTAAGCCCGGCAAGCCCGGAGGTGAGTTAGGCTATAACGCATCTAAAGCGCGGAAGTACGCGATTGAGCAGATGATAGCCCGGAACGAAGCGCGGAGGCTGGCACAGTCGAGAGAATCCGCGGTTAAGAAGTTCAACAGCTAGGCCAGACGTCTCCCGTCCATCCCCCCGAAATATCATCATATGAAAATATAATTATATTTTCATATATCTAATTTAGTTGAGGAAATCATTGATGAAACGCTTGATTGCGCTGGCTTTGCTGTGCGCGCTTTCTGGCTGCGCCCAGAACACGCCTCCCTCTGCCTTTAGCGGTAAGGGAGAACCCGTAAACACCCCTCAAATTATGGCGGAGTTAAACAGTCATGAGTGAACAGAAATTAATAGCTGAATCCCGCACTTTTGAGCAGCAAATGATTGAGCGGGATAAACGCGCCACAAAAGCCGGTTTTGTTGTTGGCGGTATGGGTCTGCTGATTGCGGTACTGGCGCTCGTCGCCGTGGTCGTGATGTTGCCGCTGAAACAGACGGACGTTGAGCTGTATACCTTGGATAACCACACAGGACGGGTGGAACACGTTACCCGGACATCGAAAACCAGCCTGACCGCAACAGAAGCCTATCAAAAGGCGATGGCCGCAAACTACGTCAAAGTGCGTGAGCGGTATGTCTATCCCTCTTTGCAGGACGACTACGAGACGGTACAGGTCTACAACGCTCCCCAGGTAAACGATGACTATCTGGCGCTTTACGCCGGAAAAAACGCCCCAGACAAGGTTTATAAGAACGGGGCGCACACCGTGAAAGTGGAGATCTTGTCCAACCAGATCACCGATGCGACAGCCCCTGATAGGGTCGCCACCATCCGCTACAAGAAGATTATCCGCCGTCTGGCTGATAACAGCACCCGCAACGAATATTGGGATGCCCGGTTCACGTTCCATTCTAACCCTGACAAGGAAATGAGCGATGCGGAACGCGAGATCAACTACTTCGGCTTTACCGTCACCAGTTGGCAGACCGACCGCGAAATCCGGGGAGGTGAATGATGAAAAAGTTAACGTTTACCGCACTGGCACTGATGATGTGCGGCGCGGCATGGGCTGCGGCCATACCGCAGGCAAGCCGCTATGACTCCCGCGTGCAGCAGGTTATCTATAACCCGCAGAACGTCACTGTCGTTAACACCAAACCCGGCTTTATGACAACGCTAGTCTTTGATAACGATGAGGCGGTCATAAGCGCCAAACCTGGCTTTGATGAGGCGTGGGAAGCCACGCCGGATGCAAACCGGGTCAACGTTCGCCCGGTCGCGCTCACGCAGGGAGCGCCCGGAGAAGATGGCAACACAACGCAGGTCGTGATCCCCCCGAACAGCCGGGACTGGCATACCAATATGCTGGTTGTCACCAGTAAGCGCCTGTACAACGTCGAGCTGAACGTCATCGATGATAAATCGGCACAACAACCCGCTTTCCAGGTGAGCTATCGCTATCCGGGCGAAGAACGGGACAAAGCGAGCCGGGAGGCGACGGCCAGACAGCGCGAGTGGGAGCAGAAACAGCAACAGGCCAGCGTCCAGAAAGCGCTGAACTCGGCGCAGACGCCCCGCAACTGGAGTTACACCAAATATCCGGGCAAAGGCAGTTTCAACATTGTTCCCGATTTTGCTTACGACGATGGCCGCTTTACGTTCGTGGGCTTCTCCCCGTCTAAGTCCATTCCTTCCGTCACCAAAGAGCTGAACGGCAAAGAGCATGTGGTTAACAGCAGTATCCAGAAGAAAGGCGATTTCACCGTACTGGTGATTCAGGAGGTGACGCCACGCCTAGTACTGCGTTCCGGTAATGCCGTTGTGGGTCTGGAAAATAGCGGATTTGGCAAGGTACACGCCGCCGATGGTTCCACCGTATCCCGGCAGGTGGAAAGAGTGGAAAAACCGGAATCCAATTAACCTATAAAAATATTTTTATAAAAGGAAACGTGCATATGAACGACGAAAACAAAATGCCTGTGCCGGATGAAGCGCAGGCATTCCCGGCACACGCTGAGGATGATATTGCCACGCTTGAGCGGGAAGCCCGCGCTAAAAGGGAGGCCGAGCTTCTCAATGCGCAGGACGACGAAGAGAAAGACCCGGTACAACCCGCCGTTAACAAGCTGAAAAAGCGCAAACGGGGCAAAGCAACCGCCTTTCTTGCCATTGTCGCGGTCACGCTTATCTTCCTGGCATGGGGTGGTAACTGGGTTTATCGCAATATCCTGTGGCAGCCTACGGAAGAAAAGAAACAGGACACAGCCCCGCAGACGAACAAAACCGATTACCGGCAGCGTAACGATCTCGGTATGTCCACCGATACAGCCGAAGAAGAGCCAGAGCAACAGGATAACGGCCAGAGCAGCACGGGGGGAACAGGGCAGGTGGCTCCGGCCGCCCCGCCAGAACTCAACAAAGCCAGCTTCCTTATTCGCCATGATGGTTCGGCCACCACACAGAACCCGGTAAAAACCCGGCAGCAGGAAATGACGCTGACATCGGCAACGACCACCGGACAACAGGACAGCAGCGCGGCCACAAATACCGCCGCACCGCCGCCGGGACAAAGCCCCGCACCAGTGCGCCGCATACCCTATAACCCTGACCTGTACATCCCGGAAAATACCTCGATCCCCTGCTCACTGGATCGCCGCTTTGTATCTGACCGGGCGGGGAAACTTCGCTGCACGGTCACTACTGACATCTGGAGCGCCAGCGGCAACACGAAGCTGATAGAGAAAGGCACCACCGCATCATTACTTTACCGCGCCATAGCGGAAGAAGGTATGAAGCACGGGCAAGGGCGGGCATTCATCATTGCGACGAAGCTACGCACCCGCCAGCCGCCTTATCTCGATATCCCGTTGGTTGATACCAGCGCGGCTGGCGATCTGGGCGAGGCTGGCGTTGATGGCTGGATAGATTCGCACTTCTGGGAACGGTTCGGCGGCGCGTTAATGGTCGGCATGATCCCCGATATTGGCGCATGGGCATCCAACAGCGCGGGTAAAAAAGACCGCAATACGGACTATACGGAAAACAGCCGCCAGGCTATGGCAGATATGGCACGTACCACGCTGGAGAACAGCATCAATATTCCCCCAACGCTCTATAAGAATCAGGGCGAGATCATCAACCTAATCACAGGCGAGGATATTGATTTTTCCAACATCTATACACTGAGGTTGAAAAATGACCGCTAAGAATATTTCCCTCGACCGCTATAAACAGCGTTTCTTTGGCGACTTTCTAGAGCTTCCCGGCCTGACGGAGATCGCCGTCAATCGTCCAGGTGAGCTGTATACCAAAATCAACGGCGTATGGGAGCAGCACGCCGTTCCTTTGTCCTATGAGGATTGCTACAACTTTGCCCGGTGCCTGGCAAAGCACCACGGCGACAATATCGAAGATATTAAGCCGGGGCTGTCAGCCACGCTGGAATCTGGCGAACGGTGCCAGGTGATTGTTCCCCCGGCCTGTGAGCGCGATACGGTGTCTATCACCATCCGTAAGCCATCGAAGGTACAAATCCCGCATCAGTCATACATCGATGCGGGATTTTATAACCGGGTAACAGGCGAGGAAAAAACGGAGACGCACGACGAGGAATTAATTGCATTGTACAATACAAAAAATATTCCTCTGTTTATGGAGAAATGCGTCGAGTACGGTAAAACTCTCGCGGTCGCCGGGGAAACAAGCACCGGGAAAACCACCTATATGAAAATGTTGATAGGGTATATTCCTGTACATCTTCGGATATCAACCATTGAGGACAACCCGGAAATCACGTTCTTTATCCATAAAAACTACGTCCATCTTTTTTATCCGTCAGAATCATCAGATGAAAAAGGTTCTATCGTTACCCCGGCGAGCCTTTTACGCTGGAATTACCGTATGAACCCTGACCGCATTTTATTAACAGAGGTTCGCGGTGCGGAAGCCTGGGACTTCCTTAAAATAACAGGTTCCGGCCATGAAGGGAGTATGACCTCCATTCATGCAGGATCAGCGAAAGAAGCTATAGATGGGTTTATTACCCGTTGCTATGAAAATCCACAGTGCGCCCAGCTCCCCTATACATTTATGTTACGTAAGGTTCTGGATAGCCTGGACGTGATTGTGAGCATTGATTTAGACGGAAATGTTCGCCGTATGAATGACATCTATTTCCGTCCAATTCATCGAAACCAGTATTTTGAGGAAATGAAAGCATGATAAAGAAACTTAAAGTCATCATGTTGGCAGCAATAGTTACCGGATGTTCATCGCCGCCGCCTCCCGTTCCTGTGGAGTGGGATAAAGCCGCTGACCCATTAAATACCAGTTTACCGCAATGGAGTGACAATAACGTTATAGTCCCTTCCCCGACAGTTAACGGTAAATGGACATCATCAATCAGCGCACAAAGTTTCTACGATACAATATGGACTCCAGCAGTATTTTACGCAGTCGCCCATTCAACACGAATTGTCGTCACTGCACAATCCGGCACTGATTTCTTTAATGCCAAAAACTGGCTTCGCCAGAATGGCGCAAAAGGCGTTATTGAATACCAGCCTGTATTTAATTGCCTGACGTGCAGAGAAACCACTATTTATTTCTCTCGCTAATCCATTTAAGCAACACAATCTAATAAGGATTTATCATGAAAAAAACCGTTATCGCGGCGACTGTATTATGCCTGACCGCAGGAACGCCGATTTATTCCTTTGCCGCTGACCCGTGCGAAGTTGTTCTTTGCATGTACGGAAAAGCTACAGGTAATAGTGGTGGGAGTGAATGCAGTTCAGCAGAACGCGCATTTTTTAAAATCAACGCATTTAAAAAACACCATCGTTTCAATCCGGGTAAAACATTCGATATGCGAAAAGAATTTTTAGGGGAGTGCAAAGCCGCAGACCCTGAATCAATAAGTAAAATCCTTTCAAAATTTGGCAGAGTGAAAGGATAACTGACATATCCATTTTGATATGAGAGGTTCGAAATGATAAACGAAGATTTATTCATTAAGAATATACACTCAAAAAAACAGGACAGAATATCTGTAGCCATGGTATATGACACGTTATCAAAAGAAGCCCACAGAGGTTGTGGGCTGTATTACGAAATATACGAAAGCTGTTTTATCGGTCTTTTGCGCGATCATCTTTCAGAACTTAATGAAGCTGACGCAAATAGATTAAGACGCTATGCCGAGAGTAAAGGTACGAAAATTGATGATGCGTCCTACAGTGAAGCACTGGAAGCTGAAAGGGAGTGCAGGGCTGAAATATACCGCGAGCAAATGTAATCACACAAAACAAAAGTGTATTGTACAATACAGAGACTAACAGGCGACGGGATTTTAAGGCTTCATTATTTTTGGCTTCAATTT
The DNA here is from genome assembly GCF_049238125.1 of Enterobacter cloacae complex sp. IR5402. NCBI lineage: Bacteria > Pseudomonadati > Pseudomonadota > Gammaproteobacteria > Enterobacterales > Enterobacteriaceae > Enterobacter > Enterobacter cloacae complex sp. IR5402. Next base: position 504,227 of record NZ_JBMKHO010000002.1, on the reverse strand, counting down.
CGAAGAAATTGTTAAGACGAAAAATAATGAAGTGGAACGTGGACAGAAAATTCAATTTCGGAGAAATTGCTAATTTTCAGGATCCACGTCCACCCGCGAACATTCGCCCCAGCGAATTGAAGCGGGCCGGGGGGAGCCGCAAAAATTTTGCCGCCCCAGCGAGCAAAAAGGCACGCCCACGTGCCGGTTTTTGTGGGGGGCTTGCCCCGCACACCGTCGCAGCCAGGCTATATTTCCCGCCCCGGCGGGGAATATGCCGATTAGGCGCGACCAACCCCTTTAAAGCAGCGTTCCCATTTTTTCGAGCTTGCGAAGAAAAAATAGGCTAAACGCGCGTCTTAAAGGGGTTGGTCGCGCGTAGCGTGCGACGGTGTGCCGCCTTTGACCCTGGGGGTTTTGGCGTGGCGTCCAGCCGCGACATTACCCCCATGCGACAGGCAATAAGGGCGTCCAGCCCGCATGTACTGGCGCACGCCGTCTCGTGCAGGGAAGCATGCTTTCCGGTACATGGCCGCACAGCGGCCACCTTCTTTACCCCATACGCTCGCCCCGTCTTTTCGCCCGACACCGTGGGGCGAATTGATGGGGCGATGTCATGGGGCGAATCGCTGACGAAGGAGGCATGATGATTTTAAATAAGCTTACCGCTTCACTGTCCCCGATAGTGAACGGGATGCTGGCGGTGCTGGCTTTTGTGCAACAGAAACAACTGGTGCTGGCATTATTAGCGGGGCTGACGATGCCGTTTTTTGCATCAATGAAAAGCGATGAACGGCAGAAAGCCCCGTTATGGAAAAGGTTGATTATCGCTTTTTCCCTGCTGTGTTTTCTCTCTGGCACACTGGCCCCGATAGTTATCGGATCCTTCCAGTGGCTGTATAAAACCAGACTCACCAGTGATAATACGGTACTGGTCTGGTCAGTACGGATTGCTTTCACTGTAACCGGAATTATTTTTCATATTATGCTTCGCCGGGTATTCACGCCGGAACTGGACAAAATAAAGAAACATCTTGTTAAAAAAACTACCCTTGAACGCGAATTGCGCACCGATGTCCGCACCGTAAAGTCCCTGCTGCCGGAAACACTGCATTATGATCCGCTGGATTATATTGACCTGAATAAAGGCATTTTTACTGGCATGGACAGGGAGAACGAACCAATGTATCTCCCGTTAAAAGACTGGCAGAAACAACACGCGGATATTATCGGCACCACTGGAGCTGGGAAAGGTGTTGCCACCGGCATATTGCTTTATCAAAGTATTCTGGCCGGTGAAGGTGTGTTTGTTATGGACCCCAAGGATGATGAATGGGCTCCACACCTTTATCGGAAAGCCTGCGAGGATGCAGGAAAACCCTTTGCCTTAATTGACCTGCGAAAACAGCAATACCAGCTAAACCTGATTGAAGATATTACGCCAGATGAACTGGAAGAATTGTTCGTTGCAGGTTTCAGTCTGGCGGAAAAAGGTCAGGAATCTGACTTTTATCGGATCGACGACCGGAAAGCCGCCCGTATGGCCGCACAATTTGTCAGCGATAATCCATCGACAACAATCCGGGATGTTTATAACGGTGATTACGTTCAGGGTATTGCCGAAAAAATCAAAGCATTTTTTGGCAAGATTGAGGAGCTGGCATTACTCAATGCCATTAATTCACCGGAGGGGTTTTCACTCAAAAAAATATTTGATGAAGGTGGCTGCTGTTATGTTATCGGCTCCATGCGAAACAGCAAAATCATTACCGCTCAGCGTATGCTGCTGGTTCGCCTTTACCAGTTAGCAGAAAGGCGCGAACGTGTAACAGACGTACCCCGCCCCATTGCTATTTATCTTTCCGAACTGAAATACCATTTATCCAGGCCAGCGCTGGAAGGTTTAGGCGCGGCTCGGGATAAAGGCGTGCATATTATTATGGATCACCAGTCCATTGCCGATTTAAAAGACTGCCCGGCAGATTTGAAAGGCGACGCCGTTGTCGGTGCGGTCGTTGAAAATGCCAAATTTAAAATGGTTTACCGGGTTATGGATCCGGATACAGCAGACTGGATAGCGAGAATGTCAGGAACGATTCTGGTGGATGACGAACTCCGTAAGGCTAAGACGGATAATATGCTCACTGAAACCATCGACAGTGAGCGCACAATCCGCCAGGCCGAGCGTTTTTTTATTGACAGCAATATGATCCTGAACCTGCCTGATTTTGTCAGTTTTATCTTTACGACAACAACGCTACCTTCTGCCTCCCTGATTTCACCGATAAAGGTCAGAAAGCGCCGGTTAAAAACCTTTTCTGTTTCCCCTGATATTGCCGCAGCGGCGGCACCGGTGAAGATCGCACTGGATTTTGGCGACGATGATAAACCAACCGCGCTGGATGTGATGGCATCGCACCCGGCTCTTTTCTTCGACAAAAGCGAAGTAAAACCGACAAAGCCAAAACCTGATGATGAAAAAGACCTGTCCCCGCTGGATTTTTAAGGAGCGGTTATGCTGATTTCGACATATCAAGAGCGCCAGACACGCAACAGAGAAAAAATAAAACAACTGCTGAACTTCCTGAAAGAAGAAACCTACAGCGATTTTAAAACGCTGATACTGCTATTTGGTTTCCGGGATCATAAATCGCTTTATACCCTTCTTTCAAAAGTCGAGAGAATGGGGTTAATACAAAAGCATGTCCTGGTATCACGCACAATAAAAATTTCATTGTGGGGCATAACCAGTGACGGACTGGCCGTTGTGTTAACCCCCGACGATGCGCTTTTCCCCGCACGATTTGAGCCTTCAAAGATTACCGGCTGGACGCTGGAACATCACCTTGATAATCAGGCGGCACGGATCATCCTTGAGCAAAAAGGCGCGTCCGGCTGGATAAACGGCGATCGCACGACCTTCCTCAGCCGTTATCAGGTCAATCACCGGCCAGACGGGCTGATCACTCTCCCTTGCGGAACCGTGATCGCCATTGAGACCGAGCGCCGTCTGAAAACCAGAGCTCGCTACCAGTCAATCATCGCAAGCCATTTACTGGCCCGGACCCGGAAAGACTGGATTTACGTTTTTTATATCGTGCCGGACCCGCAGAAAAAGCGCGGCCTTGAACGGCTGTTTGACAGCATCAGACACGTTATCGTTAACCATCAACACATCCCGCTGGAAACCCGCCACCGGAATGTCTTCCGCGTCTACACGCTCGACGAGTTGCAACGGCTCAACTTGGATAACAATATATAGCTACGGTCTCACCGATTACGCTAGATGCATGCACCAATCATAAGTCGCTCGAACCAGAAATCAGGTAGAAATAAAGTCGTCCGGTCCTAAATAATCGAACATGGCACGACCATTCTCATCATCCACCTCAACTCTAAGAAGACCTCTTCTGTTTGTGTTAATTCTGCCATTTATACTTCCCAGAGGAGTGCCATCATCAGCCAGTACGTGATGAATACCATCAACAGTGTAAAGCTGCAATGGTGTGCCGATCACTGCCGGAGTATCTCTCCAGTCCACCATTCCGTTATAACGATGACGACTCCAAACCTGGCTGCCTTTGGGGCTGAGACTACCCAAGAATTCCAGCCACATCACTCTGGTTTCAGGTGTAGGCCAGTCATGATTATCCGTGTGGCTTATCACTTCTTCAGAGTTCAGCCACCTTCTAAGCTCCTGGCCGGATTGAAAATCGGCAGTAGTGTCTGTAACCACTTTTATGGCTGCAAGCCTAGAGCTAAAACCCGCCTGAATAAGCAGTGAAGACGAACGGCTCAAGGTACCTGTTTCAACAGCAGCAACCGCAAAACCTAACTCATAATCGTCTAGCGTGGTATCTGTATCACCTATGAGGTCTCCATTAGCTGTTGCACGTACCCTAATAGCCTCCATTGCCCACGGAAGTCGATACACCAGCCCATTCTCGACGAATTGAAGCGTTTCAGACGCCTGCGTATTCGCGACGTTAGTCATGGGTTCACCCAATAGCCAGGAACGTAAAATACCTCTCCAGTCGCCAGGCAATGGATCGGGTATAAACGGATAGAAGGTAAAGACCTCTTCAGCGAGCGCCGTGATAGCAGCAATTGCCTCTTCGGCATCACCGCCCATTATAGCCGCATTCGCATCAATCAATAGTTGGTTGGCCTTAGCGGCAATAGCATCAAGTCGTAGCCCGGTTGTAAGTCCTACCCCCGACAGGAAATACCCCCGGCGCCCTGCTGCCGTTGAGCGCTGCCAGATGTAGCGGCTGCGGGACAGGAGTCCCGATTTCAGCAAAATCCGTTCATTCTCATCCCTATAACGCTGCAAACTGCGTTGCCAAAGTGAAGACTGAAGAATGTCATCAAGAGCAGTTTCAATCTGGTCATCCGGGATATCATTCTCACCAAGAAGGCTCAGAATAGCAGTATCAAGCGTTGAAAGTTGTTTTTCCCAGATGGCCTGCGCAATATCTCTTTCTTGCGGAGATTCGGTCATAATTTCTGGAAATTCCCACGCTACGGCGTTGTTGGTCACATATTCAGTGAGTGCTTTTAAATCCCCACCAAGCCGTGTATGCATGCGAATCAATAACACACAGACAAGCTGTATTAGTCCGCTCTCCATCTCACGGGCCCCCGTGTCAGATGTGAGGGTATGCCAGTTAGTCTGGCGTTTATTTACTTTATCGAATATTGGATAAATCACCAGCCCTTCAACATCTACATATGCGCGCCCTGCTCTGCCTATGACGTTTCTGAACTCGGACACTTTGATAAGCTCGCGATTCCGATGAAGAGAATGCATGACGATAGCTGTTGCCGAAAGATTAAGACCTTGTGCTAGCGTCGGTGATGAGATCGTCACTTTAAGTACCCCATCTCGCAGCAAACGTTCGATTTCTTTGCGGTAAGCCGTAGGCAATGCGCCATGATGAAGAGCCACGCCCAACCGTAGGCAGGCAAGTATCGGGCTGTGTGCCCCCAACCATTCTTCTCCCAGCGAGATAGCCGTATCCAGAATGTCCGGGGCAGCATCAAATAAAGATGGCAGTAGTCCGCGCTGATGCAGATCGACAATTGTCTCGGCAAACGGTTCGACGCTCCGGCGAAGTGGGCAGTAGATAAGTACGGTCTGTCCATCTTCAATTAGACGCCAGGCTGTCGCTAAGCAGAGCTCCTTGTTATCAGAGGGAAACATTTTTGTTCGCTGCTTTTTATTAGGTAATTTAACCTTTGGCGGTTGTCTGCTGACGATAAAACGCGATACCCAAGCCGCCTCATAACCGACGCTGAGATTAAGCCGACCTGCTGGAGCGGACCATATGACCTCGCCAAACTGCAAGCGGGTCGGTCGCCAATTATTTTTGATTGGTCCTCCGGGCTTGTCACGACGGAGCCAACCGGCAAAATCATCGAGTTGCTCACCATCAGGTAGAATTGCCGAGAGGCAGACAATTCTGCGCGTATCGGCATCCTGTCTGCGCAACAGCCGTTGAATTTGAACTTCATACCGAACCTCTCGTTCATCGGCCCCAATCATGTGCCCCTCATCAAAAATAAAAAGTCCTACATCATTAATAATTGACGGGTCATTCCGGAGAGCAAAGTCAAGTTTTTCAGGCGTGGCGACGACGATGTCACGCTGGCGAATTGCATCCTCATCCATACCACTTACGCCAATGCTGCCATACAGCATTGATATTGTTTTCCCAAGCGGCCCAAATGTTCTGGAGAGAGTGGCTTCTGTTTGTGCAGAAAGCGCACGAAGCGGGGTGATGAAAACAACACGCTTGCCACCCGCCAGACAGCGAAGAATACACAATTCAGCAATACGAGTTTTTCCAGCGCTGGTTGGCAACGAAACAACCAAATCGTCATTGTCATTAACAGAGCGTCCGGCGGCCTCTCTCTGCGATGGCCAGAGATCAATTTCGGCTCGAGGTCGTCTTTGAAGCAGTGCAATAAACAGTTCCCGAAGCGCGGGCCATTCAGCAGCGTCACCACCAACTGGAACCAGTGGCAATCTTTCATGGAATGTATCTGACCAAAGGTCAGATAACAGATGAATGGTAATAAAGTTTAGCCACCACTGGGGTAGCATATTAAACTGAGCACATATACTTAGACTAATTCTTAATTTTTCAATAGCCCTGGAAAGCAAACGTGATTCTCCCCTTTCTACAGCGAGAAGGTAGAGAGAAATGGCCGACATATAGGCGTCAGTCAGTGCCAAATCAAGCCCATCAAAAAGGATGTCCTCCTCTGACTCACTGTCACCGTTCTCGTCTTGCGGCAAGTTTAGGCGAGCCTGGAGGATTTCAGTAATTTTCACGTCACTGCCATCACCTCTGAGCCGAAAGCCCAACGCATTATCGCGCAGAGTACGCAAATCACGCCGGATCAGTTGTGTAAGAGCCCTCTCTATTGGTGAAAAATTATCATCCTGACCAACCATTGCGAGTAACGAATAGGCTCGTGCTGAAAGATGCGCAAGGTGATAGCTTGCAGCAGCCATTACGAAGTGAAAATCTGTATCCCGGCTGTCGCGTTTTCCTTTAGCAATAGCCGACTCGAGTGCGGTTCCGGCCTGTTCAAAAGCAATTCGCGCATAGGCGTCGTCTCCATTAAGTTCTCGAAGACGAAGGCCGAGATCGATTAGGGCATAAGCATAGCCTTGAAGGTCCTGACTGAGCAGTGCGCTAAACTCCGGTGCATCCGGCGGCAAGTCACCGTCTCGCCAGATCACCGACCGGGCTTGCCCGCGTGCAATCAGGCGCCCGCGAAAACCTACAGCTGAAGCTTCCTTAATAGCTTCGATAATTTCATCAGCTGTTGCTGGCATCGCTAATCACCTTTTCAAAAGTTGCGGCAATAAACTCACCATGGCGAGCAATTCTTAGACAAACACCCCACTGATTATTTTGACCTGTATACTTTTCAATTGAAGTGGTCAGCATAGTTTCTGAAGAGTTGCCCGATAATAGAAAGATAAGATGCCGGACGCATCCTGGAACAATTCCTTGCCGAAGCGTTGCATTTAAGATCGCTTTAGCCAAAAGCTCCTCACCCTGTTCATTCAGGCGATCTGCTATGAACATTAGGGCATGTGAAGATGGCAGCCCTTGCTCTTTATTCAAGTTATCGCGGGCTTCAGAAACCACCTCTCCCGTCATTTTGGCGCGACTTTTCGCTTCGGTTTTAAGGAAAAAAAGTTGTTGAGAAGACTGATCTATGTAAATACCAATGACGTCCTCACCACGCATCGACATATTGCGATGATCTTTCCAGCGCAATCTTTTTATAGGCGTTTTATAGCCATTGCTACGTGCATTTATCCATTCAGTTGCAAATATCTCACCCAAATCACCGGAACGAATCTGTTTCGTTTCAGGCAATTTTCCAGCAATGTATGCCGCCAGCCCCGGTTTACCTAGAGCTTCAAATGCGTTAGCGATATTTCTTGGTGACGCATAGTGTTCAGGTATTAGCGCGGCCATAACCTGAACGCCGAACATACACTCGGCATCCCTGGCCGTTATTGACTGCAAATAATGGTCGCTGATATTACGCTCTGTCGAATCACACCAGTCCTCGAAATTTGCCATACTAATTCCTCTATATGGTCTTCTTTTTGGTAGTACGGAACCAAGGAGGGAGAAACACCAGAATATCTTATTGTCAACCGTCCGATCAACATAACTTCAGAGCTTCAACTCTCAGATTTAAAAGAAGTTCTAATGCCAGACACCATAATCAACGCATAGAATGCACTATTCCGCTGTAGAGGTATGATTGTTCGGTGCTCGTTCCGACTCCGCTCCGTCTCACTCATACCTCTACAGCGTTACCGGTTAAGCCTATCCCAGCACCGAAAGCCACACTCCTTTGCGGCCCTGAGACCTTGCGGCTCAGATTTTGTCCATCAAATAACGATGTGCTTTAGAGGCTGCGCTGACCGCTTTGAAAATATAACGCTTGTCGTTTTTCAGCTCTTTCAGCCAGGAAGCAATATAGCTTTCATGTTGTACCTCTCCCTCAATGCCAAGATCAGCCATCAGAAAGGCACTTCCCAGCTCTGCTATCAGTTCTTCCTCTGCATAATCCGCACTGCCAAACTTCCCTTTCATTTCACGGTTCAGACGTTTTTTGCCACCACTCCAGTGAATCAGCTCATGCAGACCTGTAGCGTAGAAATTAGCCGCATCTGAAAACAGATGGCGCTCCGGTAGCCAGACTTCATCTATTGATGGGCTGAAAAAGGCGTTTTGTCCTTTCTCGATGATGTTTGCGCCACTCTTCCGTAACAGGTTCTCAACCTGCGGCACCGGGTCAAAGGTTGCTTCCGGGCTGACAGTTTCAGTTGTCAGGGCCAGGCCGTCGATTTGCTGAACGTTAAACACGGTAAAGGTTTTCAGCATCGGAATATGTTCAACTTCTCCGGCGGCGTTTTCCTTCTCCAGGGTGGTGTAGAAAATGGCTGTTGTGCCACGTTCACGTGTGCGAACCTGTCCACCTGCTGCCTGTGCCTGTTTGTAGGTCATCCAGCGTGAATCGCTGAAACCCTGTTTTGATGCACTGCACCATAGCAACATGATATTCATACCGCTGTAGGCTATGCTGGTGGCGTAATTCGATGGCAGACCAGACATGCCGGATACACGCTGCCACGGGCATGACCAAGGTTTCACACCGGCTTCTAGCGCTGCAATGATGCTGTCGGTAACGGTCTGATAAATATCCGTTCTGGTTTTAGAAAATTTCGTTTTTGAGGAGCCTGACGGGTCCAGCGGGGATATGCTGGTCGCCGCTGCGGTGTTAGGGGCGCTTGTCCGGGGATTATGCAGGGAAATTGTCATGATTTTTTCTCCGTCAGTGTGTTTTTTTCGTCTTCGTATCGCCTGACGGTTCGCTTTCCCGGCATCGTTCTGTCCTGCAAGGGCGCAGCAAGCGTGCCATTTACCCTTGCAGGACGGGTTGTGTTGGGAAACGATTAACAGGAAGCCGATACAGGAACGAAAAGCGCACAGGAGAAAAACTGCCCCTGCATAGCCGGGCGTAGCGCCCCTTACTTCGCAGTGGTGAAAAGTAAATTGGTGGTGTTGAGTCTGGGGCCTGCACTGACAGGGACTTCATGTAGGTGTTAGCATGCTTTCCTGCCGGACGAGACGATCCTGCTAACCGGGGGCGGTTTGTTCTTAAATTAATTGTCTCGTTCCGGCATCACTTACAACCGGAGCCGGGCTGTCTCATTATTGAACGCAGCATCCAGTCTATCCACCACCACCTAGATCTGGGGTGAGAGATTTCTTGGAAATGGCCACAGCACCGTAACCGGAGAATCATTCTCAAAGGGCTTAACAGGTATATTATTTCACTTAATTATAATGCCAATGTCATGAGAAATCTTTAGTGTAAAGATTTAATAATTATCCTTTAAGTGTAGATTACAAGCAGAACAATTGAATTAATCGCCACATTGAAAATATAAAACCTCAACACACTTGATGTATTTAACAAGACATAGGATTAAACCCATTAAAATTAAAAAAATTTAAAATACAAACCTCGTTTTGGCCGGGTATAAATACAATTTAAACCGCAACGTTTTTAAGTAAATAAATTCATTTGCAACTAAGCATTCAGGGTTGATATAATATAACCACTTAGATAATAATCCATGTTAGTTTGGAGTTAATATGTACATAGCGATAGATGGCGATGATGTGGGGAGAAAAATAACCTCATCATACTTATCCAACTCAGAAGAGAGGTTGACATACATAAGCAACAAATTAAATGATACCACAAAAAAAATATCTAAAATGCTTTTATCCAATGGATTTGAGATAATTTTCCAAGCCGCAGATGGTGTTACAGCGAAAACAGACAACGAGGTCAATCTTAACTTTGTTTTTGATAAGATAAAATCCTATTCCTTTGACGAAATTACATTTTCAGCTGGTGTGGGAGCGAATCTAAGAGAAGCCTATGTTGCACTGTTAAATTCTAAAAGCAACGGTAAGAATATGATTTCTATTTACAAAGACATATTATAATGGTGCGAAATGTTTAGAATAATAAGATTTGACTGGTTGTTAAAAACGGTATCACTAATCTCTTTGTTTGTCACAATACTTTCATTTTGGATCTTTAAGACAGTTCTGTCTTCTGACTTAAGCCTGCTCAAATTGTTATCAATATCATCATTAGCATCCATTATCATAAACTTCTTTCTCCTTTCATCAAAGATATCAAGACTAATATGGGGAACAATAAGGTTTTTCAAGAAAGACATATATCCTGACTTAAATGGAATTTGGGTTGGACATATAATCACAGAAACAAATGATGAATTTGAAGTCCGCGCAAAAATAAAGCAAGCACTCCTTGTAACAAAGATAGAAATGCACGGCCCCACAGTTAAATCTGTTACGCTAGAAGCAACGCCAACTAAGGAACTGGATAACAACAAATTGTATTATGTATATAAATCAACCCCTAAAAACCCTAGTTGGAGCGAGTATATTGGCTCGACTATATTCGACGTAATTGAAAGTAACAATGCGCTCCAACTTTCCGGTCGATATTATACAGACAGAAAATCCGTGGGGAGAATATCAATAAAAAGAATATCACTTAACACTGACTCCGATATATCTTTTTATTAACTTTCGGAATGTTTAATTACCACAATCAGCCATGTTCGTTCTTTTAAAATAGAAGGATAATTCGCGCTACTGATATATTAATCATGGAAAAACTCCTTTCAGTAGCCATTTTCCCTAGAAAAATACCCCTGCATACCTCATATACTCCATCGAAACTGATTATTATGGGAGACTCCACTTATAAAGAATTGCGAGGGAAATTCGAGTGGTGTTTTTTTCATCCTCTCCCCATTAGATGCCCCCAAAATAGCCATCATATTAAATTTATTTTAACACATAAACTATACTGTTAAAAATGACTAATATCTGAAAAATGAGTGCAACTCAACAATTTCATCTATTTTTTTACTTCTCTCTTATACTTTTTATATCATTTCCGTTTTTTATTCCTACCCACTCAGATTTTCTGCCTACAATAATCAGGAGCATTGTCTCTGTTGCGATCAGTCCAGTCAGCCAAGATTTCATGTCTGTATAAGACGGTTGAGGAAAATCTTCGGGATGTGTATGCCATTCGCCTAAATAAACAAGAAAGCCATTTGACTGTTCAAACAGTTCATCTACTTTCAGCTGATGATGGTCACCTTTTCTTTCAAACCGATTACGTGTCCTGATGTCACCCGGCCCTGGTTCCGAAATGTGAGTAATAACGATGTGAGGTCCCCGGCGTTCTCCTATCAGAACTCCTCCAGCTTCTGTGCTGACATATTGCATTTGGCGATATGACTTGAGCAGTCGAACGACTTCGCTCATGACCACTACATGATTGTCAAAATTATCGATGAATACCAATTCATTTATGTTCATTACACACAGGGCAATTCGGCTGATGTGGCAAAAATTGAGGTCTGAGCGAACGCCCCCCCTCAAGGATATGTTCATTGTAAGTCCACTTTAACTCTGGTTCTAGAGTACTTAACACGGCCATCTGGGCCAGAGATGACGTTATGCTACTAACTGCTGCATCATAAAGGGTGTAAGTGCTGCCACAACTTTTATTTTTTTCGCTTGATATATCAAGATCATTAAACCTTGAATCGGTTCCTTTATGGTATTTTGCAGGGTTAGAAACCATACACCCGTAACAGCTTCGGCCATCATCAATAAAGACTTTTGATGCCCGGCCGTTGCCATCATTGAACGCGTGAATAATATATGGTCTTTGCTCCAGTGGAATCTGTCTAACCACCGCAGCGATGCGTTTTGACACAGGTGGGCGTCCTGTCGCATCAATAATGATGTCGTACTTCTGCATTTCATCTGCGCTGATACGGAATTGTTCCATAAATCCTACAACCTTTGTCTGTAAATGCACAGACTCCTGTAGCTTTGCCGCAAGTGAAAGGGATTTAGGCCACCCGAAATCATGTGACGATAGGGTATGACGGCCAAAATTACTGGGTTTGTAGATATCATCATCATAAAGATGCAGATAACCCTTACCACATCCGGCTCCGTTGCGTAGTAATAATTCGGCCAGATACCCTCCAATTGTTCCACAACCTATCAACGCTATACGCTTTGTTGAAAGACTTACTGCCCCCTTCCGTCGTGTATTCCGGCTAAGGAGCGTCGCAATGTCAGCACGAATGACACCCAGCCTTTGATATTCCGTGCAAACACTTTTGCCACCCAACATCGCCGCAAGCTTGACCGTTGAGTTTTTGGCTGACTTCCGGTACCTTCTGAAATCAACAGACTGCGCATTGAACTCAACATAGATAGCTAAGATGTCCTGGTTTAAAACATCAAAGAGAAAAATGTACCTTTTCTTCCCTTCGGCTTTGATGTTTTCAATGACTCTATCTCTGGCATTGTGGTCTGATTTTTCAAGCCATTCCAGTAAGTCCCGGAATGAAGCCGGTGGCCATTTCATCCCGGCTAGACGGCTGGGATTTACAGAAATGTAATGCGTGCTGATGGGTATTTCTTTTAACGAAGTTCTGGGGAAATACCTTTGTTTGAGCCACTTGGTCATAACGGCTTCCGAGTCCTCCGGGGATGATTCCTCAACCGTTATGTACTCCTGTCTGGTAGTTCCATCAGACTTAAGTAATTTTGCCAAAGAGGTTTTAAGTGTGGTCCCCCGACTTGCGTTTGACAGAAGAAAGAGTGTCTCGCTGGGACGCCAGTATGCAGCAAACTCCCCTTCCAGTTCTCTCTTATCATTTACCCCTTGCGTAGCAGCGGATACCGAATCAATGAGGGTCTGGTGTATCTGTGCATCAACTTCTTTATATGTCGCTTCCAGATCGTTGGAATCCCAGTCTGCTTCCATCTGCTCAACATAGCAAAGGAACCCTTCCAGGGCGACATGGGGCATAAGGCAACTTTTGAACTGTTCAGGTTGCTCAATAATGAATGCTGTCGGCAGTTCTGTGAAAGGGTCGGGATGAATCACCAATGCAACATTAAAATTACCGGCATCAGTCGCGTATTCTTTCGTGTAATATCCTGCACCTCGCTCCCTGCTGTGCAGAATCGATTTTTCAGGAAGATTGCGGGCACGCGTATAGCGATACCCGCATCCCGTCATCACTTGATGGAGCTGCCCGTCCTTCATCAGCCACTTACCATCGTTTTGTTGATTGGTTTAGATGATGGCTCTTTGGATGGTGCATTGAGAAATGCCGGAGCTGCAGCACTTGACGTGATTAATAGGGCATTAGTCACACGTTTACCAAATGCTTCGTTGATTTTACGTAACGCTTCTTCCCGACTTTCTGATTGCTCAGCGGCAAGTAAAATACCGTACAGACCTTCCATAGTTTCAACGATAGCTCTATGGTGCACGTTATGGTTACTTTCCGCAGGGAACAATGGTTTTTCGTCAGTATCGTCGGGACTTTCCACACCGCGATTGAATTCCTCAGGCAGCAACCTGGCAATAAGTTTCATCGTCCCGGTGAGGTCGGAGCCATTATGAGATTCTCTATCGAGGATGTTGACGACTGCAGTCATCAGACTGATTGATGAAGGGCCCCCAACTTCCCATTGTGCATCCCGCCAAGCCTTCATAAACCGGCAAACTGAACGCAGATGCCCGCCGATACGTTTACAGCTTTCGTTGAACCAGTCTTCAACAATTTTGGGGTCGCTGACTGACCATCTTCTGACCCCTTCGCGAAGTGCCAGGTTCACTTTGTCGGACTCAACGGCATAAGCCTCGCGTCCCCCCCGGTTCAATGCAAAAGATTCAAACACCGAATCTGACTTTATGAGGTGTGCTGAATCTGCTGCTGTTTGTTTTTTCTGGAATTGTTCTTTAGGGATCGCATACATCGGTACATCAATGTGTGTTTTCTCCCGATAGATTTTGATGCGTCCGCAGGTATTCTTTTCTTCAAATACCCAGCCATCGTTTTCAGCTTCTAGTGATTTCAGTGATGTATCCACGAGAAGGAGAAGCAGAGTGTGTCCAATGCTCGGTTCGGATTCAAACACCGTCATGGGCATGTAGGTGCCATCATCAATATCCATTTCCTGCCCCGGATGAAAAGGCCTGTTTAACGTATCGTACTGAAAACTTCCTTGAGTCCAGAAACGAGGCTGGAATTTGATGAAGTCATCGCGTGCTTCATCTTCCATTTCAAAAATAAGTCGCGCTAGATCAGCACGTTCTTCGGGGGAGAGGTAGCGAACGTTTGTTTTCTCAAGTTTTAATCTGACACTTTCAAGTGTCAGCGCTTGCCTTCTCACGTCAATTGCGACTTGGCGAGCTTCCTGAAATACATCTCTCGTCCTTTCACGTACGATCTGACGAAGTGCTTTGAGTTTATCGGATTCAGTCTTGCTCAATTTGAGCTTACTGATTAAGCCATCCATATTGTGACTATAGTAATTGTTAAAATCCCAAGGCATCAGAGTTTCTCCTGCGCGATTGCGCGCTTAAAGGGTTTTGCAGGTGTAGTGAAAAAGCTCTTAAGCTTCTGGTTCTGAGCGAACTGCACAGTAGCGAGTTGTCTTCCCCTTGCGCGCAGGTTTTCAATGGAACTCTTCGTGGCATTATCCAGAGTGATGTCGCTGGCTGCTTCATTAGGGATCACTTCATCCAGACTGGTGTAGTTATCGGAGGCACCATGGAGCGTAAGCTCGCGCAGGAGCATATTTTTATGGAGATGTTGGTTAGCCGTCATGGTTGTAAGGACCAGTTTTTTACCTACGCCCCAAAGTCGGCAGTAGCCATTCCACCATTTTTTGCTCAGCAGCCTTGGGCTAAGTGAATACTCTTCCCCGGTAGTACCGATATTAAGTATGTGTATGTCTTTATGAGCAACATCAGGAAAATCAGACTTCATGTCCCTGAAAACTTCCAAAAATCCGATATAACTGGGGTTGTTGGCGACCAGACCTCCATCAGCAAAATAAGAACCAAGGTCTTCACAATGGTGTGGTGCAAAGAACGTCGGTGCAGCGGAGGTTGCGAGTGCGGCATCAATCAATTTAAGTGCACCGTCGCGGGTAAAATCTGGGTTATGTGGTGTCTTGAAGAACTGAGGTTTTCCTGTTGAAAGATTGACTGCCGGGACCATTACTCTCCGGGCCAGGTCATTAAAGGTAGTCTCACCACCGATCATCGTTTCAATTGTTTGTCGAAGTGGTTTACTACTATAAATGGGAGAAACAAGTGATTTAAGGAGATTGAATAGCCACCATCTTGGTGGAAAAATATCATTCGCTTTATCTAAGAAAACACATTCCAACTCGCGAGCACTCTTGCCTTTAGCAAGGCCGAGAGCCAAGATCCCACCTATCGATGTCCCTGCGATGAGGTCAAAGTAATCGCCAATTCTGATTTCTTGGTCAGGGTGCCTAGAGGCAAGTATCCTCTCAATCTCAGCAAGCACACTGATTGTAAACATCCCTCTGGCCCCACCACCATTTAGGCAGAGTAGCCGTACTCCATGGTCATTGACTACATGCAATTCAGACATTGAAAACCCCATAACCAGAGAATATAGCTATAAGATATGTCTGTTTTTATTCTTTTCAATGTACAAATAATCAGTGTTTTTGTAATTAGTATAAAACACTTTTAATTCTATAAAACATACTGATTTAACCTGTAAAGTTAGAATTTTTACATTTTATATCCAATCAAAGGAAGGTCTTCATTTGAAACGAAGAAGAATCATTCGATGACTCTTTGCGGTACGTGACATCCACTGGCACTATCAGGCAGTGTCCGATGAACCAAACTCTTGAAGCCTGCCTGACCTAAAGTGAAGCCCCCACAGGCAAGATAATTCCTAACGATAAGGCCAACGACGATAACATCCCTACTTACACCAACAAACGTTAGGCCATGATATTGGCACGAGGTACCTAATATTGACATCACGCAACGGTATTCGGTCAGTCTATGAGATAGCTTTCGTCCATCTCTGGGTCAACTTCAAATCTCTCAGTTTCAAAATAGATAAGACCTACTTCTTTTGGAACGGCATCTAGTTTGTCGAGTACGGCATTAATTCGAGCGCATTGCTCAGCGTTGATATAGAAGCGATGGTCGTTTAACCAATTCCGAGAATCATGATAGTTGTCGAGCGTTGCCGCCTCCAGTGTTACGACACATTGTTCTATTTTTGAACGACTGCACAGTCGCTTGATTTGAGGAATGATATCGACTGTTCGATCATCCGACACGACGATCGCAAGCCTTCGAGTGCCGCTCGTTTGTACGTAACGCACTCCGGAATTATACCGAGATCCCCTTGATGGCGTACACTCATCGGTCGCTTCACCGTCGAGAATAATCCCGATAGCATGGCAAAGACCAGCAGGATCAAGCAGTATTGTGCCATCAATACCGCTGACACTTCGAAGGAGTGATTCAGTGAGCTTAGTTGGCACGATTCTAGTACCTTGCTTGCAAAGTCGATTCGCCTCGCAGGCCGCATCTTCCGCAACGACAATCATGCTCCCATGCCCCTGACTGGTTTGGGTCATCAGAAGGTTCCACAAGTGCAATCCACTATCTTGTGAAGACAACGGAAATAGTCTCGCGTAATTTGCCAGGAAGGCAGCTTTGTCAAAAGGCTCCTGTGGAAGTTTGGGCACAGCATATTGACTGAGAAGCAGTGCTTGGTTACCGCAGTACAACTGCCAGTGATAATGATCTATAAAATCTACCGTGAACGCATCTTGTGCACTGGGATCGTGCGACTTCTTCAGTCTCCCAAGTCCATAGATGTACTGACTATTTGCGATAATGCCGACACCTGATGCCGCCATCTGCAAGACTTTCCGAACCCATCGTGGCTCACGAAAGGGAACTGGCTCAACAAACTTCGCCAGGAACTCAACCGCCTCGTTATCTGGATCGACGAGAATGAGCTGACCTATGCCTTTCGCCCCCTCGTACATAAGAGAGGAGACAAGGTTCAAAGCATCGAAAAGATCAGTATGAATGTATCTTCGTTCGATCGAGAGGCCTGCGGTGTGCAGAAAGTCGTTTGCAGCAATCCGTATTATTTCCTCGGCATCTCTCATACTGCCATGGATAAATCTTCCTGGATCAGGGTTATGCAATTCCTCGGTAGCCTCACGAAGAACCGCATACATCGCTGCATGTATCAGACTACGAAATCCATGTCCTTGTTGGCTTTCGTCAACAGACTTGGAGAGCAAAGGAGGGAATTTCTCGAAAGTGTCGTTTGGAATCTGTATGACTGGGGTGACATAATAGTCGTCTATTCGCCTAGACTCTCCGCAAAATGACGTTACGTTTTGCTCGGTATCAAAAGCATCAAGTGCCTTACTAACCGATGTTCGCACTGAGTCGCGACGTATCCACTCTGGCTTGTCGCGCATGCTTGGCCCATCACCAAAAATCATACTCTGTAACCGATGATTCTTGTAAATCGATTCAACTGAATCCAGCAATCCTTCAAACAAAGATAGATGCCACTTACCATCTTCTGGCTCTACGCATATCGGATTCGCATTTTTACTGCCAGGGCGGCGAGCACCAACAAGTAGCACTTCTGCATCAGCCGGTGCACCCAATTTTTTCAGTACATTACGTGCCAGAATCTGGATGTGAATTCTGTAGCTGTCCTGATATCCCCACATAAAAAGGTTAATGATGCTACCTGCCACCTCGATTTCTCCTGCTTGCTGTTTGCCGTGCCCTAAGACCAGCAGTTTTGTCGACTCACTTCACCATTCATTCCACATTTTTATTGCAGCGTCGATAAACGCTTCCGCATCGGCTTTCTCCCATGAGGTATGTGTCCCCTCCCAAAGCAAGTAATACTGTTCATTGGCGCATACCAGCTTGTCTTTATCTGCTTCTGTCTGAATCCAATTCATGGCATTGACAAAACAATCAGCATAACTGGTGCCAAACTTTTCATTTGGCACGTTGTAGAGTAGACCTTCAAGGTAATAGGAAGGTGCAAGTCCTGACTTCAATTTTCCGTCAGCAATGAGTTTACTTCGAAGGTTCTTCAGTACGCGAACCATGGGCTTTAGCCATTTATTACTGGCCTGATGTTTTAAGGTGAGATTTTCTGAATGCTGCTTGGGGTAATTGGCAATCCGTTCACCAGCGCCATTAAAGAAACAGATGCCCTCATCGTATTGTGAGTCGTAATGCCCCTTGAATTTCCAATAACGACGAAACTGCATTGATGCGATAACGTCAGCTTTGCGCCTACTTCCATTTGCCGCTACAACTATGGCCTTATCTCCGACCTTAACATCAGACCCGAAGCGCTCTGTAAGAGCCTCAAGCACATCTTGCTTAAATTGAGTATACGAGTAGGTTGCAGGAACAAATGCACGGTCATACGCATCTTTGTCTTCTGGTGATAACTGTGTGAGGTCACTGTAGTAGACATCATCAAGACATATGACTACATCAACGTCACTTTCAGCATAAATGTTAGTATCGTTTCCATAGGAGCCCTGAAGGAATACTTTAAAATTCTTTCCATGATACTTAGTGTTTGCGCTCTCTAATGCATTCTTTATAATGCTATAAGTCGAGGCAGACTGTGCAATAGATCCTTGGTGGGACCATGTATCGAGCTGTGATTCAGGTATTCCCATATTATTTCGCCTCACTCATATCAGAAACTCTCTTAATTGTGCCTCACGAGCTCCAAAAGACTCCCTACCACGCTGTCGAAGGGTATTCAGTTTATCTAAATTGTACTCAAGTAAATCTGTCGCCATCTCAGGCCGTTCGAATGTGTCGCTGATCCGAATCGTCGGAATATCTTTGAATAGAATGTCGCGTAGTTGATCCATCGATTGTGTATTGATCTCTAAAGTTTTTTGAAGCAGCTGGACTGCGAGCCATTTCTTAGCAATCCGCATAAGGAGACCTGGTTTAGGTTCTGGATAGATACCAACACCGACATTTATAACCCGGATATCCTTGTGATCTTTTTTCAGAGCGACAGTGGCGTCGGCGATTGCAAACAAGGTGGGGTTGTTTGCGCAGTAACCTCCATCGATCAACTCAACCTTATCTCCTGCTGCGGTAACAATCACTTTCCTTTCGAAGAACGGATAAGCCGAGCAAGACGCTTGCACTGCATCAGCGATGCTGACCCCGAATCCAGGACTGAAGGTTCCCTTGCGACCATGGGCCTGCACAACATTACCTTTGAAGATCATTGGTCTTTCGGTCATCCATCGAGTTGCGACGATGCCAATACCCATCAGAACATCTTCGAATGTCTTGTCTTGAAAAACTTCCTTAGCCAAATCCTGGAGCGCCATTGTTCTTGCCGCAGCCGACCGGCTGGACATAACTCGTGGTACATGTTCGGTGTACAGTGCGTGTATTTGATCTACTTCGTATCCTAGAGCGATGAGCGCGGCAATAATCGCACCGGTGCTAGTACCAAATACAAGATCAAACCTCTTATATAATGGGCACCCAAGCATAGCCTCAATTTCCTTGAGGACACCCAGCGTATAAAAGCCCTTTGCACCGCCACCATCAAGTGCGAGAACACGGCATATGTTGTCGTTGCCGTACTCGGTGAGTAGTGATGACGGCGAAACAGAGTAAGTCATTCTTTTGCACTCCTTGTTCACTACGAGGATATCCAACTAGTACCGAACAATTTATAAAAGCTGGAGACTTCAAGTAGTCCGAAACCTGCATAAACCAACAGCGTGAGCGGATGGATCTCCATCAAATCGCATAGTAGGCTAACTTGTTCGAGGTAGGACTTTTAAGGTCGCGTTCCATCGAAATAAGGTAGATAAAATACCTCTTGACTCACACCACGGCCTCCCTCATCTGTTGCAGAGCATTGGGCAACGATGCTTTAAGCGTCTTCATTCTGTACTTTACCTAAACACCTAGAGTTGCGGACATATTACACAATAGGGCCTAAACCTATACTATTCATTGATCTATTTTTACGCATTTGCCACTTTAATAAAATCCACAACTGCGGCTTCACTCAAAAGTGGAGAGTCCGGCCAGTATTTACTGCATTACGTGCGTCAATTGCTGTACCCATACGGTTCTGCGAATAGATAACTTTCATATCCACCCCATCCATGGAACACCAAAGTAACGATCAGCATATCCGAGGTTCACTCAACCCAGCCTTACGTAACCCGCTACTATTGGTGGTCATTTTGGTGGTCTTGACAGAAAGTGGATTCAGGTTTAGCTTGAATATTAGCCAGTTACTGGCAAAGGCGATCCCAGTCAGAGGAGCCAAATTTAAAAAGCCTGCTTTTAGAGCAGGCTTTTTGCTTTTTTGCGTTCGGTAAAATTGTCGGGTGGCGGCTTCGCCTTACCCGACCTACGTGATAACAGTCCTGTAGGCCCGGTAAGCGCAGCGCCACCGGGCAACAGAGTGTGCGATT
Organism: Enterobacter cloacae complex sp. IR5402; assembly: GCF_049238125.1. Lineage (NCBI taxonomy): Bacteria > Pseudomonadati > Pseudomonadota > Gammaproteobacteria > Enterobacterales > Enterobacteriaceae > Enterobacter > Enterobacter cloacae complex sp. IR5402. The sequence continues at coordinate 483,732 of NZ_JBMKHO010000002.1, read as the reverse complement.
ACTCGCCTTTCGCGTCGACGTTTTTGATTTCGCCCATCACTTTCAGCTTCTTGGAGATGTCGCGACGCTCTTTGGACAGCTCAGCGTTTTTGATGATGTAGTCATCAACGCGATCTTCATAATCGCTCTTCATGCTGGCGATGATGCCCTGAATAGCTTCAACGCTCATACCTGGCTTGATGTAGTCGCTCAGGTTGTCCAGCAGCAGGACACGTTTCTGGTTGTCACGGATCTTCTTCTCTACGTCCTGGATTTCGCGCTGTAGCTTGTTTTTGCGGCGGAACAGGCGGACGAACTCCAGAACATCCTGGAACGAAGGCTTGGTAGTTTCCATTTTTACACCCCTGATAATGTGAGATTCGGATTCGTTAAAGCAACCGTTTTAACAGACAGCGGCTGCGAATGACAATGAGTATATCGTTTAAAACCATCATAACCCTAATTGTTGCTGAATCGAAGCAGCAGGCATCACATACGCTTTTTATTTGCGCAGAGCCCGGCAAATCAGCTGCGATAACAACTCCAGCTGCCGCGCCAGCTCCATACTCAGCCAGACATAACCATGGATGGGCGTTTCCGCCACATTGTCGCCCTGGCGCTCATTCATCAGCTGTTTGAGCTCGGCGACGATTTCGTTCAGCCGCTCGCTGTTCGCCCGTATCGGCTGCGGGTTACCTTCATAGAGCGCATGAGCGATGGTCAGCAGGGTTTGTTGCGTCATCTGCTGCGTCTCTTTCAGCGTATGCGCGTTGAGCATCAGAAGATGGCTGGGGCGTGAGGCCCAGTGGGCATTGATTTGCAGTTCAAGCATACAGACCAGATTACGGCTGACCGTCTGAATAGCTTCAAAGATGGCTTTCTGGATATGGGTTTCTTTGCTTGCTGGCGTAATTAACCCGCGCATTTTGACCACATCATTGAGGATTTTTTGCAGATGCTTTTCCAGCCGCGGACGCTCAATCAGATTCGGCGAAAACCCGGCCTGGTAGACCCGGTTAAATGCCGTGACGTAGTTTGCCATCTGAATGCGCCAGTGCAGGAAGGCGCGCTGCGGCCAGATGCCGGTAAACAGCATGGCGAGCAACGAGCCGAGGATCACGTCCCCGCTTCGCCACAATGCGGTGGTCATATCGCCCGCCGGTGCGCCGACCACAACCGCGAGCGTAATGCCAATCAGCAGCGCCTGATACGGTTTCTTGCCAAGGGCCAGCCATCCGCAAAGAAACATCGCCACCGCGCACCACAGCAACATGAACGGAAACGAGATCAGCTCCAGTTTCAGGGCGATAAGCCCAAGCGCTGAGCCTAAAACGGTACCGCCTATGCGTTCGAAAGCGCGAGGGACCACGTTCCCCCAGAATGAGATCGGCCCCATCACCACCACCAGCGTGATTAGCGGCCACGTCCCTTCCGGGATATCCAGCAAACGAACCAGTACGAAGGTCAACACAAACGCCAGCGCAATGCGGCAACCGTGCACCACGCGATAATGTTTGTATAACCGAATTTCAAAAGGGGTTAATGACTTGTCGGGGCGCACACCCGTCTCCAGCTCTACGGCAAACCACAATTGTACTGTGTTTTCAGCCGGGTGGATCGCGCCCGGCTGAAAAACCCTGCGTTTCGCAGGATTATCCCACTTTGTGCTCTACCGGTACAAACATCTCAATATCCCAGTAGCCGTCAGCATTGCCATCGTTCAGATAGCGTTCGAAGCAGGGTTTTGCTGCAATCTGGAATTTGCTGTCTTCCAGAAGGGAGTTGAAGAACTGATACCACGGCGTGGCGAAATCATGATTTTCGACGCGCGCGGCAGCAATAGCATACTCTCCGGCAGCAATTTCGGTCATCATCACCCCTTCGCTGTTTTCAGGAATAGTGAAATCGTCCGCTACCGTTACGGCGGTAACGCAGCGGAGCTTTTCTGCCGGCACGTCATCCGGATTGTCATAATAAACGGCCACCCACTCCTGCGGCTGAATATGACGACCATCTACCCACATGACCAGCTGTTCAAACCCCTGCTTGACCGTCTTTTCCCACGGCCCCACGAGATGAAAGCCTGCAATCGTACGTTTCTGTTGCTGCCTGATGCTGTAGTCCATGCTGCCTCCGTTTATTACTGTATATATATACACTGTAAAGCAGAATCGAGATTATCGGCAATCCAGGAGTATTTATTATGTGAGCAGACTCGCAACACTGCCAGTCTGCCCGAAAAGGTCAGAGTTTATGATGCAGATAATCGCCAAGACGGGAGAAAAGCCCACCCTTTTCAACGCTTTCCAGCGTAACCAATGGCCAGTGCGCGACCACCTTGTCACGATCGTACAGCTGGATCTCCCCTACCCGCTGATGCGCGGCGATCGGCGCTTCCAGCTCTTTTTTATCCATCACGTATTTCGCCTTGATGTTCGGCACTTCCGATTTGGGTAATGCCAGCCAGAAGTCCTGATCCGTGCCCAGCGCGATCTGCTCTTTATCGCCGTACCAGATGCGCTCGGTTCCCACTTTTTTACCGTTATGCAGGATCTGCACCGTATCAAAATTTTGCTGTCCCCAGTGCAGCAGCTTGCGCGCCTGATCTTCACGTCCTTTCGGGCTGTCTGCCCCCATCACCACCGCAATCAGTCGACGCTGACCGTCCACCGCTGAGGCAATCAGGTTAAAGCCCGCGCCCGAGGTGTGTCCCGTTTTCAGGCCATCCACGTTCATGGTCTTATCCCACAGCAGGCCGTTGCGGTTCTGCTGGGTGATGCCGTTCCAGGTCAGGCTCTTCTCGCTGTACATGTGGTAGAACTCAGGCTCGCCGTGAATGATGGCCCGGGAAAGCACGGCGAGATCGTAGGCGGAGCTGTGCTGACCCGGTGCATCCAGCCCGTGTACGGTTTCGAAGTGGGTATCGCGCAGGTTCAGTTTTTCAACATAGTCATTCATCATCCTGACGAACTGCGGCTGACCGCCCGCCACGTGATCCGCCAGCGCCACGCAGGCATCATTGCCGGAATCAACAATCAGGCCGCGACTGAGATCGCGCACGGAAACCCGATCGCCCTCCTTCAGAAACATCAGCGACGAACCGTCAAAGACCGGATTGCCTTTTGCCCAGGCGTCACGTCCGACCGTCACAATGTCATCGGGGCTGATGCGGTGGCTATCAATGGCGCGATCGACAACGTACCCCGTCATCAGTTTGGTCAGGCTCGCCGGATTGCGCTGCTGATGTTCGTTGCCCGCCGTTAAGATTTGACCCGTGGTGTAATCCATCAATACCCAGGAGCCAGCCTGGATGGCAGGCGGCTGAGGTGAAAAATCCAGCGGCTCGGCAGCCAGCGCGGATGAAATACTCGAAGCGAGTAAAGAAACAGCAATAAACAGACGGCGTTTCAACGGTATATCCTCAGGTCAGTAAAAATCGATGACCTTTTTACGGGAGTTCTGATGTCGTTACCTGCCTTAATTGCAAAAAAATGTGACAGAACGCAGATTTTTTCGGAACAAATCTCGCAAATTTCTTGCCTGACGGTGCTTTTTGTTCGGACTGCTCACCCCAATCGTTTACCATAGAGACGTCAACTTTTAACAGGATGAGATTACTGGTGTCTGACTCTGCCGCGCGCCCGACTTTTTTGTTCCACGATTACGAAACCTTTGGCACCCATCCGGCGCTGGACCGACCGGCGCAGTTTGCGGCTATCCGTACCGATGACGAATTTAACGTCATCGGCGAACCCGAGGTGTTTTACTGTAAGCCCGCCGATGACTATCTGCCGCAGCCGGGCGCGGTGATGGTGACGGGCATCACGCCTCAGGAAGCGCGGGATAAAGGCGTTAGCGAAGCAGAATTTGCCCGTCGCATCCACGACCTGTTCACGGTGCCCAATACCTGCGTGGTGGGTTACAACAATATCCGTTTTGACGATGAAGTGACGCGCAATATCTTCTACCGCAACTTCTACGATCCGTATGCCTGGAGCTGGCAGAACCGTAATTCACGCTGGGATTTGCTGGATATCATGCGCGCCTGCTATGCGCTGCGCCCGGAGGGGATTAACTGGCCGGAGAACGACGACGGCTTGCCGAGCTTCAGGCTCGAGCACCTGACGCGGGCCAACGGCATTGAGCACAGCAATGCCCACGACGCGATGGCAGACGTTTACGCGACCATCGCTATGGCGAAACTTGTAAAAACCGCGCAGCCGCGCCTGTTTGAGTATCTGTTGAGCCATCGCAGCAAGCAAAAGCTGATGACGCTAATTGACGTGCCGCAGATGAAACCGCTGGTGCATATTTCAGGGATGTTCGGTGCATGGCGCGGGAATACAAGCTGGGTGGCGCCGCTTGCCTGGCATCCGGACAACCGTAACGCCGTCATCATGGTGGATCTCGCCGGAGATATCTCCCCGCTGCTTGAGCTCGACAGCGACACCTTACGTGAACGGCTCTATACGCCGAAAGAGGCGCTGGGTGACCTGCCAGCCGTACCGGTAAAACTGGTGCACATTAATAAGTGCCCGGTGCTGGCGCAGGCCAACACGCTACGCCCGGAAGACGCCGACCGGCTGGGGATTAACCGTCAGCACTGCCTCGATAACCTGAAAGTGCTGCGCGACAACCCGCAGGTGCGCGAGAAAGTCGTCGCCATTTTTGCCGAAGCAGAGCCGTTCGTGCCGTCTGAGAATGTGGATGCGCAGCTTTATAACGGCTTCTTCAGCGACGCCGATCGCGCGGCGATGAATATCGTGCTGCAAACCGACCCGCGTAACCTGCCCGCGCTGGATATCACCTTCGCAGATAAGCGCATTGAGAAGCTGATGTTTAATTATCGCGCGCGCAACTATCCCGGCACGCTGGATGAAGCAGAGCAGGAGCGCTGGTTACAGCATCGGCGCAACGTGTTTACGCCGGAGTTTCTTAATAGCTACGCCCAGGAGCTGGAGATGCTTTACGGTCAGTATGAAGGGAATGCTGAGAAGCAGGCGCTGCTGAAAGCGCTGTTCCAGTATGCGCAAGAGATTGTCTGAATAGCGGGTACAAAAAAGCCGGAGGCGATGTCTCCGGCTTTTTTTTTGCCCGATGGCGCTTCGCTTACGCGGGCCTGCGGGGTATTTAGGTCGGGTAAGACGTAGCCGCCACCCGACGCAGTCTTACGCGACGTCTTCGTACTGAGGAACCGGGTTGCGGAAGCTCTTCGTCACACAGGCCAGGTAAACCAGGCCGATACCTGCCCAAATCAGGCCAAGCACCATTGAGCTCTCTTCCAGGTTAACCCACAGCGCGCCCACGGTCATAGCACCACACATCGGCAGGAACAGATACTGGAAGTGGTCTTTCAGCGTCTTGTTACGCTTTTCACGGATCCAGAACTGAGAGATCACCGACAGGTTAACAAAGGTAAACGCCACCAGCGCACCAAAGTTAATCAGCGCCGTTGCCATCACCAGGTCAAAGTTAATCGCCAGAAGCGCGATCGCACCGACCAGAATGATGTTCATCGCCGGGGTACGCCAAGTTGGATGCACGTAGCCGAAGAAGCTTTTCGGGAATACGCCATCGCGGCCCATAACGTACATCAGACGCGCAACGCCTGCATGCGCGGCCATACCGGACGCCAGTACGGTGATGGTGGAGAAGATCAGCGCGCCGACCTGGAACGCTTTACCCGCCACATAGAGCATAATTTCCGGCTGAGAAGCATCCGGATCTTTGAAGCGAGAGATATCCGGGAAGTACAGCTGGAGGAAATAGGTCGAGAAAATAAAGATCAGGCCACCAATCAGCGCCGTCAGGAAGATTGCACGCGGAATTACGCGCTCTGCATCTTTCGTTTCTTCAGACAGGTTGCTGATACCATCAAAACCGGTAAAGGAGAAGCACAGAATCGTCGCCCCGGTAATCATCGGGATCACATGCGCATCACCAGACCAGAACGGCTTGCTGCTCGCCAGAGTGCCCGCGCCTTCACCGTGGAACACACCGTAAATCACCATGCCGAGGATCACGGCAATCAGTACAACCTGAAGCACAACGATAACGGAGTTAAAGTTGGCAACGGACTTGATGCTGCGAAGGTTGAAGGCCGTCATAAAGGCCACCAGCGCCACGACGAACATCCAGGATGGAATCGATGGCACCAGCGCTTCAAAATAAATTTTTGCCAGCAGAATGTTGATCATCGGCGCGAACAGATAGTCGAGCAGCGAAGACCAGCCCACCATAAAGCCTACCGTCGGGCTGATGGATTTCTGGGCATAGGTGTAGGCGGAACCGGCAGACGGATAACGGCGCACCAGTTTACCGTAGCTGAGCGCGGTAAAGAGGATCGCAATCAGTGCAAAGCCGTAAGCCGTCGGCACATGACCGTCCGTGAGGCCTGATACGATACCGAATGTATCGAACAGCGTCATCGGTTGCATATAGGCAAGGCCCATCATGACAACCGGAATCAACGTAAGCGTTTTACGTAATTCCACGCGAGAGGTGTTTGGAGTTGCGTTATGCGACATAGTTATTCTCCTTTACGGTGATAACCGCCACGTAAGCGAAAAATTGCCCCATTTCTTTCTTCCTCAGCGACAACAACTGTCGGATTTTAGTAAGTATCTATCCGGTACGAAGCCCGGCCTCTTGGTTTTTAGTTTCGTTTCGTACATGCAAAAAAAAATAACCGACGCCTTTTATATCGTCGATTATTTATTTGTTTGCAGCGGCGGCATTTTGCCCTATTCAAGATACAAAAGGCAATACATTGAGAAACCTGCCCATAAAATAATTTTTCTAACTGGTTGATTTACCATCATCTGCCTGAGTGTAAACTGTCGCGATAGCACTATTTGCTAAAATTTCGTCTCGCCACCAGGCGCTGGCAAGGCCGGCGGTCTGTTCATTCCAGCCCACCCATACCGATTCGTTACTGCTCTGCGCTAAAACTTTTTTTTCCACCAGCGCTCCGCTGTCAATAAACTGCTGCGCTAAATAACGGGGAAGGTAACCGCACCCCAGGCCGCTTATTTGCAGCTCTAGCTTGGTTTTAAAATCAAAAACGGTGATGGCCTCCTGCTCATCCAGCAGCTGCGATGAAATGCCGCACTCGGGGCGAGAACTGTCTCCAACCACAATGGCACGATAGTTTTTAATGACGCGTCGGGTAACCGGCTCCGGTTCATTCGCCAGCGGGTGATGAGGCGCAACGGCAAAAACCTGCTCCAGAACACCCAGCCGCGCAAAACCAAATTCGCTCAACTGGGGAGGCTCATGCAGCGCGCCAACGATGATATCCGCCCTGCCCTGCGTCAGGGCCTCCCAGGAACCGCCCAGCACGCCATTGATAAAAACCAACCGCGTGACGCTGTGGCGCTGATAGAACGCCTCAATAAGCGGGGTAAGCAGGGAGAAAGGGAATGTATCATCAACCCCAATCACCAGCTCATTTTCCCAGCCCTGATGAAGTTTGACGGCCTGTTTTTCCAGCTCGCGAACCGTATGCAGCACGTCACGCCCTTTTTCCAGCAACATCTGCCCTGTACGGGTGAAACGCGCGCGATGCCCGGTGCGGTCAAGGATTTGGATATTAAGATCGCTCTCGAGCTTTTGCACGGTGTAGCTCAGAGCCGAAGGGGTTTTATAGAGCTTCGCCGAGGCGGCGGCAAAGCTCCCCTCTTTTTCCAGCGCATCCAGAATAACAAGAACATCCAGCAGCGGTTTCATCTTCGCCCCCTTGCGGTGTGCGATTGTCTCCGCCGGCGCAATTATTCCATGGGCATTACCAGCGGATCGGGATACTGATATTCAAATCCCAGTTCATGGCAAATACGATTGCCATCAATAATTTTGCCTTTGCGCTCCCCCTGCGCATCACTGAATACCGGCGGCGCCAGGCCAAGCTGGCGCGCCATCAGCGGATAAAAGGTACTACGCGGCGGATGCGAAGGCGCACATATATTATAGATGTGCCCCCCTTTCGGAGCCTGTAAAAGCAGTTCTATTGCACCGATAACATCCTCAAGGTGCACAAGATTAACCCCGTGCTGGCCATCCGGCGCGGATTTACCGGCAAAGAAGCGTCCCGGATGACGCCCCGGCCCCACCAGCCCGGCGAGGCGTAAAATATCCACCTGCGTGCCAGGCAGATTGTGCAGCCAGTCTTCCAGCTCTTTCAGTACCCGTCCGCTGGCGGTCACCGGACGGCGTTCGGTGTTTTCTTTCGCCGTACCGTCGATATCGCCATAGACGGAGGTGGAGCTGGTGAAAATGATGCGCGGGATATGGTGCGCCAGGGCGCTGTCGACAATCTCCTGCACCGCCTGCAAGTAAAACGTCTCGCCCGGGCCGCTGCGCCGCGCCGGTAAGGTAATGACCAGCGCGTCCACATTCATCAGTTCATCCAGCTCGTCGGTATCGCAGATAAGCTCGGGTTCGAGACGCAGCTCGACACCATCAATGCCGCACATGCGTGCCGCTTCAACCCCATCTCGGGTGGTCTTACTCCCTGTCACCTGCCAGCCTTTCGCGGCTAATGACATCGCCAGTGGCATTCCTAACCATCCTAACCCGACAATCGCGACCTTTTTCATTACATTCTCCGCTTAACGATGCCTGTTATAAGGCTACGCCAGCCTGGTGGAACGCACAATTCATACCATCAATATGAAATGAATTAATGATCAAAAAAAGCCCTTGCTTTATGGCGTACAACTGGTTTAGGTTAAAAGACATCAAATGCATAAGCATTCAACGAGAATTTATATGACACGCGTTCCTTTTAAAAACCACCATCATCACCATCATCCTGACTAGTCTTTCAGGCGATGTGTGCTGGAAGACGTTTGGATCTTCCAGTGGTGCATGAACGCATGAAAAAGCCCCCGGAAGATCTTCTTCCGGGGGCTTTTTTTTGGACCGCATTCAGACAGGTTAAAACAGGTTAACGAGGAACACAGAATGTTAGATAACTCACGTTTACGCATAGCTATTCAAAAATCAGGCCGTTTAAGCGACGATTCACGCGAACTGCTGGCCCGCTGCGGGATTAAAATCAACCTGCACACCCAGCGCCTGATCGCCCTGGCTGAAAATATGCCGATCGACATTCTGCGCGTACGTGATGACGATATCCCGGGCCTGGTGATGGATGGCGTCGTTGATCTCGGCATCATCGGCGAAAACGTACTGGAAGAAGAGTTATTAACCCGCCGCGCGCAGGGCGAAGATCCGCGTTACTTTACCCTACGTCGTCTGGACTTTGGCGGCTGCCGCCTGTCGCTGGCCACGCCGGTCGATGAAGCCTGGGACGGCCCGGCCGCGCTGAACGGCAAACGTATCGCCACCTCTTACCCTCACCTGCTGAAGCGTTACCTCGATCAAAAAGGCGTGCAGTTTAAATCCTGTCTGCTGAACGGCTCCGTTGAAGTGGCGCCGCGTGCGGGCCTGGCCGATGCCATCTGTGACCTCGTCTCCACCGGCGCCACGCTGGAAGCGAACGGCCTGCGCGAAGTGGAGGTGATCTACCGCTCCAAAGCGTGCCTTATCCAGCGCGACGGCGAGATGGCCGACGCCAAACAGCAGCTCATCGACAAACTGCTGACCCGCATTCAGGGCGTGATTCAGGCGCGTGAATCCAAATACATCATGATGCATGCGCCAACCGAGCGTCTGGAGGAAGTGATTGCCCTGCTGCCGGGCGCTGAGCGTCCAACCATTCTGCCGCTGGCGGGCGATCAGCAGCGCGTGGCGATGCACATGGTGAGCAGCGAAACCCTGTTCTGGGAAACCATGGAAAAACTTAAGGCGCTGGGCGCAAGCTCCATTCTGGTGCTGCCAATTGAGAAGATGATGGAGTAACGACCATGAGCTTTAACACAATCATCGACTGGAATACCTGTAGCGACGCGCAACAGCACGAGCTGCTGATGCGCCCGGCAATTTCCGCTTCGGAGAGCATCACCCGCACCGTGGCGGAGATCCTCGATAACGTCAAAGCCCGCGGAGACGACGCGCTGCGCGAGTACAGCGCGAAGTTTGACAAGACGGAAGTCGGCGCTTTACAAGTTACCGTGCAGGAAATCATTGATGCCAGCAATCGTCTGGGTGATGACATCAAACAGGCGATGGCCATCGCGGTGAAAAATATTGATACCTTCCACACCGCGCAGAAATTGCAGGCGGTGGATGTGGAAACCTTGCCCGGCGTGCGCTGCCAGCAGGTGACGCGCCCGGTGGCGTCCGTTGGCCTCTATATTCCCGGCGGCTCTGCCCCGCTGTTTTCGACCGTCCTGATGCTGGCCACCCCGGCACGTATTGCCGGTTGTCAGAAGGTTGTGCTCTGCTCTCCGCCACCGATCGCCGACGAGATCCTGTACGCGGCGAAGCTGTGCGGCGTGCAGGCGATCTATAAAGTGGGCGGTGCGCAGGCGATTTCCGCCCTGGCGTTCGGGACGGGATCCATTCCTAAGGTCGACAAAATCTTTGGTCCGGGCAATGCGTACGTAACCGAAGCGAAGCGTCAGGTCAGCCAGCGTCTGGACGGCGCGGCGATTGATATGCCTGCCGGTCCGTCTGAAGTGCTGGTGATTGCCGACAGCGGCGCTACACCGGATTTCGTGGCCTCTGACCTGCTCTCGCAGGCCGAGCACGGCCCTGACTCGCAGGTGATTTTACTGACGCCAGATGCCGACATGGCAAAACGCGTGGGCGACGCCGTTGAGCGTCAGCTGGCTGACCTGCCGCGTGCGGAAACGGCGCGTCAGGCGTTATCCGCCAGCCGCCTGATTGTGGCCCGCGATCTTGACCAGTGCATCGCCATCTCCAACCAGTACGGTCCTGAGCACCTGATTATTCAGACCCGTAACGCGCGCGATCTGGTCGACAGCATAACCAGCGCAGGCTCAGTGTTCCTCGGGGACTGGTCACCGGAATCCGCCGGGGATTACGCCTCCGGCACCAACCACGTGCTGCCCACGTATGGCTATACCTCAACCTGCTCCAGCCTGGGGCTGGCGGATTTCCAGAAGCGCATGACCGTGCAGGAACTCTCCCGCGAGGGATTTGCCTCGCTGGCGTCGACCATTGAAATCCTGGCCGCCGCCGAGCGCCTGACTGCCCACAAAAATGCCGTGACGCTGCGCGTTGCCGCCCTGAAGGAGCAAGCATGAACATCGAAGAATTAGCCCGCGAAAATGTCCGTCGCCTGACGCCCTATCAGTCTGCGCGTCGTCTTGGCGGCAACGGCGACGTCTGGCTGAATGCCAACGAATATCCCACGGCGGTGGCCTTTGAGCTCTCGCAGCAGACGCTGAACCGCTACCCGGAGTGTCAGCCGAAAGCGGTGATCGAGAACTATGCGCAGTATGCAGGCGTAAAGCCTGAGCAGGTGCTGGTCAGCCGTGGGGCGGATGAAGGGATTGAGCTGCTGATCCGCGCCTTCTGCGAGCCGGGTAAAGACGCGGTGATGTACTGCCAGCCCACCTATGGGATGTACAGCGTCAGCGCCGAAACCTTTGGCGTGGCCTGCCGCAACGTGCAGGCGCTGGACAACTGGCAGCTGGATTTGCAGGGCATCGCCGATAACCTCGACGGCGTGAAGGTGGTGTTTGTCTGTAGCCCGAACAACCCGACCGGGCAGATTATCAATCCGCAGGATATCCGTTCCCTGCTGGAAATGACGCGCGGCAAAGCGCTGGTCGTGGCCGACGAAGCCTACATTGAGTTCTGCCCACAGGCGACACTGGCAGGCTGGCTTGAAGAGTATCCGCATCTCGTTGTGCTGCGTACCCTTTCCAAAGCCTTCGCCCTCGCCGGCCTTCGCTGTGGATTTACGCTGGCGAATAAAGCGATTATCGACCTGCTGCTGAAAGTCATCGCCCCGTATCCGCTCTCAACGCCGGTTGCCGATATTGCGGCACAGGCGCTGGCCCCGCAGGGCATCAGCGCGATGCGCGAGCGTGTGGCGCAGATCCTGGAAGAGCGTCAGTATCTTGTCGATGCCCTGAAAACGATTCCGTGCGTGGAAGAGGTGTTCGACTCGGAAACCAACTACATCCTGGTGCGCTTCACCGCCTCAAGCGCGATATTTAAATCGTTGTGGGATCAGGGCATTATCTTACGAGACCAGAATAAACAACCTACCCTGAGCGGCTGCCTGCGTATTACCGTCGGCACCCGTGCAGAGAGCCAGCGCGTGATTGACGCCCTGAAAGCGGAGAAAGTATGAGTCAGAAGTATCTCTTTATCGATCGTGACGGCACCATCATCTCGGAGCCACCCAGCGATTTTCAGGTCGATCGTTTCGACAAGCTGGCCTTTGAACCCGATGTGATCCCGGTGCTGCTGAAGCTTCAGAAAGCAGGCTATAAGCTGGTGATGATCACCAACCAGGATGGTCTGGGCACCGACAGCTTCCCGCAGGTGGACTTTGACGGCCCGCACAACCTGATGATGCAGGTGCTGACCTCGCAGGGCATCGCCTTCGACGAGGTGCTGATCTGCCCGCATATGCCTGCCGACGAGTGCGACTGCCGCAAGCCAAAATTGAAGCTTGTTGAACGTTATCTGGCTGAAGAGGCGCTGGATAAAGCCAACAGCTATGTGATTGGCGATCGCGTCACGGATATCACGCTGGCGGAAAACATGGGCATTGCGGGTCTGCGCTATAACCGCGACACGCTAAACTGGGCGATGATTGGCGAGCAGCTCACCAGACGCGACCGCTATTCCCACGTTGAACGCAACACCAAAGAGACGCAGATCGACGTGAAGGTCTGGCTCGACCGCGAAGGCGGCAGCAAGATCCACACCGGCGTCGGTTTCTTTGACCACATGCTGGATCAAATCGCCACTCACGGCGGCTTCCGTATGGAGATCACGGTTAAGGGCGACCTGTATATCGACGATCACCACACCGTGGAAGATACCGGCCTGGCGCTGGGCGAAGCCCTGAAGCTGGCGCTCGGCGACAAGCGCGGCATCAACCGCTTCGGCTTTGTTCTGCCGATGGACGAGTGCCTGGCGCGCTGCGCGATGGATATCTCCGGACGTCCGCACCTGGAATATAAAGCTGACTTCACCTACCAGCGCGTGGGCGATCTCAGCACCGAGATGGTGGAACACTTCTTCCGCTCGCTTTCTTACACTATGGGCCTGACGCTGCACCTGAAAACCAAAGGCAAAAACGATCACCACCGCGTCGAGAGCCTGTTCAAAGCCTTTGGCCGTACCCTGCGCCAGGCGATCCGCGTGGAAGGTGACGCCCTGCCCTCGTCGAAAGGAGTGCTGTAATGAACGTGGTGATTCTGGACACCGGATGCGCCAATCTGAACTCCGTACAGTCGGCGATTATGCGCCACGGCTACGAGCCGGTGGTGAGCCGCGACCCGGACGTGGTGCTGCGTGCGGATAAACTCTTTCTGCCGGGCGTAGGCACCGCCCAGGCGGCGATGGATCAGATCCACGAGCGCGAGCTGGTTGATCTCATCAAAGCCTGTACTCAACCGGTGCTGGGCATTTGCCTCGGGATGCAGCTGCTTGGCCGCCGCAGCGAAGAGAGCAACGGTGTCGATCTGCTGGGCATTATAGAAGAAGACGTGCCGAAAATGACCGACCACGGCCTGCCACTGCCGCACATGGGCTGGAACCGCGTTTATCCGAAGGCGGGCAACAGGCTGTTCCAGGGTATCGAAGACGGCGCGTACTTCTATTTCGTCCACAGCTACGCCATGCCCGTGAATACCTACACCATCGCCCAGTGCAATTACGGCGAGGCGTTCACCGCCGCCGTGCAGAAAGATAACTTTTACGGCGTGCAGTTTCACCCGGAACGCTCCGGTGCCGCCGGTGCGCAACTGCTGAAAAATTTCCTGGAGATGTGATGATAATTCCCGCTTTAGATTTAATTGACGGCACGGTTGTTCGTCTCCACCAGGGCGATTACGGGCAGCAGCGCGACTACGGCAACGACCCGCTGCCGCGATTACAGGCTTACGCCGCCGAGGGCGCTGAGGTGTTGCATCTGGTCGATCTGACCGGCGCGAAAGATCCGGCGAAGCGCCAGATCCCGCTGCTTAAAACACTGGTGGCTGGCGTGGACGTCCCGGTGCAGGTGGGCGGCGGCGTGCGTACGGAAGCCGATGTTGCCGCCTTACTGGACGCGGGCGTGGCGCGCGTGGTGGTCGGTTCGACCGCTGTGAAAGATCCTGAGAGTGTCAAGGGCTGGTTCCGCCGCTTCGGTGCGGATGCGCTGGTGCTGGCGCTGGATGTGCGCATTGACGAACAGGGTAACAAGCAGGTCGCGGTCAGCGGCTGGCAGGAAAACTCCGGCGTGACGCTCGAAGAGCTGGTCGGGATGTATCTCCCCGTAGGGCTGAAGCACGTCCTGTGCACGGATATTTCACGCGATGGTACGCTCGCAGGCTCTAACGTCTCGCTGTATGAAGAGGTTTGCGCGCGTTATCCGCAGGTGGCGTTTCAGTCCTCTGGCGGTATCGGCGACCTGGCGGATATCGCCGCTCTGCGCGGAACCGGTGTACGCGGCGTGATCGTGGGTCGCGCGCTGCTGGAAGGCAAATTTACGGTGAAGGAGGCGATTCAATGCTGGCAAAACGGATAATTCCCTGCCTGGACGTGCGTGATGGTCAGGTTGTAAAAGGCGTGCAGTTCCGCAACCATGAGATCATTGGTGACATCGTTCCGCTGGCAAAACGCTATGCCGAAGAAGGCGCAGACGAACTGGTATTTTACGATATCACCGCCTCCAGCGATGGCCGCGTGGTGGACAAAAGCTGGGTGGCGCGCGTGGCAGAGGTGATTGATATACCCTTCTGCGTGGCGGGCGGGATTAAATCTGCTGACGATGCGGCGAAAATTCTCTCTTTCGGTGCGGACAAAATTTCGATTAACTCCCCTGCGCTTGCAGATCCGGAGCTGATTACGCGTCTGGCGGACCGCTTTGGCGTGCAGTGCATTGTCGTGGGGATCGACACCTGGTTTGATACCGCGACGGGCAAATATCACGTTAACCAGTACACCGGCGATGAAAGCCGCACGCGCGTCACCCAATGGGAGACGCTGGACTGGGTGCAGGAAGTTCAAAAACGCGGTGCAGGTGAAATCGTGCTGAACATGATGAACCAGGACGGCGTTCGTAACGGTTACGACCTCGAGCAGCTGAAAAAAGTGCGCGCGGTCTGCCAGGTTCCGCTGATTGCCTCCGGCGGCGCAGGCACCATGGAACACTTCCTTGAAGCCTTCCGCGATGCGAACGTGGACGGCGCGCTGGCCGCCTCCGTGTTCCATAAACATATTATCAATATTGGTGAGTTAAAAACGTACCTGGCCGACCAGGGCGTGGAGATCAGGGTATGTTAACAGAGCAACAACAGGCGCAGCTGGACTGGGAAAAAACTGACGGATTACTGCCGGTGGTTGTACAGCATGCCGTTTCAGGCGAAGTGCTGATGCTGGGATACATGAACCAGGAGGCACTGACAAAAACGCTCGACAGCGGCAAGGTAACGTTTTTCTCGCGCACCAAACAGCGCCTGTGGACGAAAGGGGAAACCTCGGGTCACTTCCTGAATGTGGTCAGCATTACGCCAGACTGCGACAACGACACCCTGCTGGTGCTGGTCAACCCGATTGGGCCTACCTGCCACAAAGGCACCAGCAGCTGCTTCGGCGAGGCGAGCCACCAGTGGCTGTTCCTCTATCA
The DNA here is from genome assembly GCF_049238125.1 of Enterobacter cloacae complex sp. IR5402. NCBI lineage: Bacteria > Pseudomonadati > Pseudomonadota > Gammaproteobacteria > Enterobacterales > Enterobacteriaceae > Enterobacter > Enterobacter cloacae complex sp. IR5402. Next base: position 468,032 of record NZ_JBMKHO010000002.1, on the reverse strand, counting down.
GCTGGAACAGCTGCTGGCAGAGCGTAAATCAGCGGATCCCGAGAGCTCGTACACGGCGAAACTGTACGCCAGCGGCACCAAGCGTATTGCGCAGAAGGTGGGTGAGGAAGGCGTTGAAACGGCGCTGGCGGCCACCGTGCATGACCGTGAGGAGCTGACGAACGAAGCGTCGGATTTGATGTATCACCTGCTGGTGCTGCTTCAGGATCAGGAGCTGGATTTAACGACGGTGATTGAGAATTTGCGGAAACGGCATAAATAAAAAAGACCGGGGAAACCCGGTCTTTTTTTGTGTGTAAATCAGGCTCGTGGCTTGTAGTTTCTCAGCGCGTTACGGCCAAGGACGACAGCAGAACCGATGATCCCGCCGAGGAGAACGGCAAGGATGAGGGTGATGGCCTTTTTCGGGCTGTCACGACGGATAGGTAGATTAGGTTTCATAACGTAACGATAGACATGAATAGTGTCTGGGTTAACGTTGAGGTTCTGAATATCCAGTAAATTCTGTTTGGTCTGATAATAGAGACTAGTAAAAACCAGCGGACGAGACGCTTCGTTTTCAATCATCGATTTCAGGGCTTCACTACCCAGCAGGAACATGGTTTCTTGGGTCACATCCTGTGTTTGCTGAATCTGCGGAGCTTTGATTTTCGCAGCTTCTGCGTTTTTTAATGCCTCAGTAATCTGCTTAATACGCAGATCTTTTTGCTCCTGTGCAACTTTCTCCTGGTTTTGAAGGGAGTCGTTTAAGGTAGTTATCTGCTGTTTAAGGTTATCACTAAGGTCAAGCGTCAGCTCTTTTGCCGTCTGCTCATCAACCTGTTGAATGTACTGTGCCAACTGCTTTTGCGCGGCTTCAGCCGATTCACCTTGATAGCTTACGGTTAATGGTAACGTCTGCCCTTTAACAGTAGGTTCGATAGTGAGTTTTTCAGGTTCTTCCTGGTTTTCCAGGGCTTGGGCTAGTGCAGAAAAGGATGAGTTGAAACGACCAATGGCACGATTTTGAATGTCGGTCATTGACGGGCCAGCACCGCGATAAAGGATGTCCAATGCATTAGAATAAGTTGCAATTTGTGCTGCATCAGGTTGGGCAATGATAGCAGATGATGTCCATTTTTCTTGAACAACGGTAATGTATACAGCAGCAAGAACGATAAATATAGCGACGAACGTCCCTATTACCCACTTACCACTCCACAATTGCAGCAATAAATCGAGAAAATCAATTTGTTCCGAGTCATTGCTGCGAGTGACCAGGTTATTGTTGTTTTGCGTCATACAATCCCTAACAAATGAAAAAGGGCAAAATCATCATGTTTACATAGTGTATCTATTGCTGGCGATATTTCTATAAGAATCCGATGAGTTATATCGGAAAGATGGGTTATGTAACTCTCTCACAACGCGCTATCATAGCCGTATTTTGCTGCCTAAGGGCATAACAAGTACAAGTGTTAATGAGGGATATTATGAAATTTTTGGTTACGGGCGCGGCGGGCTTTATCGGTTCTCATGTCAGCAAGCGCCTGCTTGATGCAGGGCATAAGGTTGTTGGAATTGATAACCTGAATGATTACTATGACCCTAACCTCAAGCTCGCTCGCCTCGAGCTGCTCAAATCCGAGAGTTTCACCTTCCACAAGCTGGACTTAGCGGACCGCGAGGGCATGGCTGCGCTCTTCGCCAATGAAAAATTTGACCGCGTAATCCATCTTGCCGCACAGGCGGGCGTGCGTTACTCGCTGGAAAACCCGCATGCCTACGCAGATGCTAACCTGGTAGGTCACCTGAACGTGCTGGAAGGCAGTCGCCACAACAAGGTTCAGCATCTTCTGTATGCGTCATCAAGTTCTGTTTACGGCCTTAACCGTAAGATGCCGTTTTCTACTGACGACTCCGTAGACCATCCGGTATCCCTGTATGCCGCAACCAAGAAAGCCAATGAACTAATGTCGCATACCTATTCGCATCTGTACAATCTGCCGACCACTGGCCTGCGTTTCTTTACCGTCTATGGCCCGTGGGGACGCCCAGACATGGCGCTGTTTAAATTCACCAAAGCCATGATTGAAGGCAACAGCATCGACGTATACAACTACGGCAAGATGAAGCGCGACTTCACCTATATCGATGATATTGCGGAGGCGATTATCCGCCTACAGGACGTTATTCCTCAGGCCGATGCCGACTGGACGGTTGAAGCCGGTTCGCCAGCAACCAGTTCTGCCCCGTATCGCGTGTATAACATCGGTAACAGTTCACCTGTCGAACTGATGGATTACATCACCGCGCTTGAAGAGGCGCTGGGCAAGGAAGCGGTGAAAAATATGATGCCGATCCAGCCGGGGGACGTGCTGGAGACCAGTGCGGACACCAAAGCGCTGTATGACGTTATTGGGTTTAAACCACAAACCTCAGTCAAAGAAGGCGTGAAAAACTTCGTCGACTGGTACCGCAACTTCTATAACGTTTAAAAACAAAAAACCCGGCAAAGTGCCGGGTTTTTTTATATCACGATTTTGATCAGTCGCTGCCGAACAAATCGCGGGTATAGACTTTATCTTTCACGTCCGCCAGCTCTTCCGCCATACGGTTGGAGATAATTACATCCGCTTCTTTCTTAAACGCATCCAGATCGCGGATCACACGCGAATGGAAGAACTCATCTTCCTGCATCGCCGGTTCATAAATAATGACCTGCACGCCCTTCGCCTTAATACGCTTCATGATCCCCTGAATGGAAGAAGCGCGGAAGTTATCGGAACCGCTCTTCATGATCAGACGATAAACACCCACCACTTTCGGCTGACGCGCGAGAATGGAATCCGAGATGAAGTCTTTACGCGTGCGGTTGGCATCCACAATGGCAGAAATCAGGTTGTTCGGCACCGCCTGATAGTTAGCCAGCAGCTGCTTGGTATCTTTTGGCAGGCAGTAACCACCGTAACCGAAGGACGGGTTGTTGTAATGGTTACCGATACGCGGGTCAAGACACACGCCCTCGATGATCTGACGGGTGTTCAGACCTAAGCTCTCGGCATAGCTGTCCAGCTCGTTGAAGTAGGCCACGCGCATAGCCAGATAGGTGTTAGCGAAAAGCTTTATCGCCTCTGCCTCAGTGGAATCGGTGAACAGCACCGGAATATCTTTTTTGATTGCGCCTTCCTGAAGTAATGCAGCAAAACGCTCCGCACGCTCGGAACGCTCGCCAATCACGATACGGGATGGGTGCAGGTTATCGTATAACGCCCTGCCCTCGCGAAGAAACTCCGGTGAGAAGAAGACATTATCAATACCCAACTCTTCTTTAATCGATTTGGTGAAACCCACTGGAATTGTCGACTTGATGATCATCACTGCGTTCGGGTTGATTGCCGTAACGTCTTTGATCACCGCTTCAACGGTTGAGGTATTGAAGTAGTTGGTTTTAGGATCATAGTCGGTTGGCGTGGCGATGATGACGAAATCCGCATCGCGGTAAGCATCTTCTTTGTCCGTGGTAGCGCGGAAGTTCAGCGGTTTGGTCGCGAGGTATTCTTCAATTTCTTTATCGACGATCGGGGACTTCTTCTGGTTAAGCATGTCCACTTTTGCCTGCACGATATCCAGCGCAACCACTTCATGGTTTTGTGCAATCAGAATACCGTTTGAGAGACCAACATAGCCTGTTCCGGAGATGGTTATTTTCATTCGTTTAACTTCTTCAAGTTTGAGTTTCTGGAGGCGTAAGCACACCACCGCAATAAACAACTGTTGAGGTTTTTACCTCTTAAGTTGAGGGACTGTCAAGGCGAATGCCTTGCTTCAGAAAGGGATAAACGTAGTGATTTATGCGGCAATGAAAGTGGTTGGCTGGAGAAAGTAAGTCAACATGGGACTGAAAGCGATAAAAAAAGCCCGGTGAGTCTCACCGGGCCATGCTATCAGACTGAGTTAAATCAGATTAATCCAGCCATTCGGTGTGGAACACACCTTCTTTATCCGTACGCTTATAGGTATGCGCACCGAAGTAATCACGCTGTGCCTGAATCAGGTTCGCTGGCAGAACGGCAGCACGATAGCTGTCATAGTACGCCACCGCAGCGGAGAAGGTTGGAACCGGGATACCATTCTGCACGGCGTACGCAACAACATCACGCAGCGCCTGCTGATAGTCGTCTGCAATCTGCTTGAAGTAAGGCGCCAGCAGAAGGTTGGCGATACCCGCATTTTCAGCATAGGCATCGGTGATTTTTTGCAGGAACTGAGCGCGAATGATACAGCCGGCACGAAAGATCTTCGCAATCTCGCCGTAGTTCAGATCCCAGTTGTTCTCGTCAGATGCCGCGCGCAGCTGAGAGAAGCCCTGCGCGTAAGAGACGATTTTACCCAGGTACAGTGCACGACGGACTTTCTCAACGAACTCAGCTTTGTCGCCGGCTGGTTTAGCCTGTGGACCAGACAGCACTTTAGATGCCGCGACGCGTTGCTCTTTCAGAGAAGAGATATAACGTGCAAATACAGATTCGGTGATCAGGGACAACGGCTCACCTAGATCCAGAGAGCTCTGGCTGGTCCATTTACCGGTACCTTTGTTCGCGGCTTCATCCAGAATCACATCGACCAGATATTTACCCTCTTCATCTTTCTTGGTGAAGATATCTTTGGTGATGTCGATCAGGTAGCTGTTCAGCTCGCCTTTGTTCCACTCGGTGAAGGTCTCTGCGAGCTCCTCGTTAGAGAGGTTCAGGCCGCCTTTTAGCAGAGAGTAGGCTTCAGCAATCAGCTGCATGTCGCCATATTCAATACCGTTGTGAACCATTTTCACGTAATGACCAGCGCCATCAGGACCGATATAGGTCACGCATGGCTCACCGTCTTCAGCTACGGCTGCGATTTTAGTCAGGATAGGCGCGACCAGTTCGTACGCTTCTTTCTGACCGCCAGGCATGATGGATGGACCTTTCAGAGCGCCCTCTTCACCGCCGGATACGCCGGTACCAATGAAGTTGAAGCCTTCAGCAGACAGTTCACGGTTACGACGAATGGTGTCGTGGAAGAAGGTATTACCGCCATCAATGATGATGTCGCCTTTATCCAGATACGGTTTCAGTGAATCGATAGCTGCATCGGTACCTGCGCCCGCTTTCACCATTAACAGGATACGACGAGGTGTTTCCAGAGACTCAACGAACTCTTTAACCGTATAGAAAGGAACCAGTTTTTTGCCTGGATTCTCAGCGATGACTTCTTCGGTCTTATCACGGGAGCGGTTGAAAACGGAGACGGTATAACCACGGCTTTCGATGTTGAGCGCCAGGTTGCGCCCCATCACTGCCATACCGACAACGCCGATCTGTTGCTTGGACATTACATACTCCTGTCAGGTGTGGTCGCCGCGACTGTTGCGCGGCTTGAAATGTATTATAAATATTAACCCAGGTAGCTAACCCATGGATAGCACAAAAAAAGTGAAATTGCGTAGTGTTAGCTATCATGACCTTTAATGCGAAATCATTTTTAATAAGTTGCGCAAAAATCCTCAATTTCATTCTTTAATGCTGCGCATCGAATGCTTCTCAGATTATCTAATTCCTGAGAATTGAAAAGGATCGCACTTGGTGAATATTCATCCCATGACGGCCTCTTTGGATCAGTGAATGTCTTCACTGTCACTATTAGTATAGTTAACGAGACAGCCCCCAAAATGGTCCCAAACTGTGCGACCCCCATTCTATTTCTTCGGCTTGTAAGAGCATGACTAAATATATAAGATAAAGGTAGAATTGAAAAATAGTTAAATCGTGAAAATGCAGGCATAAAGTAGAATGCTATGTGAAAACATGCAGACATAAATGCCAACGCCCACAGTTTATCTAACTGATTGTATCTTTCCCTTCGCATTAAATAGTAAAAAATAATAAGAATATCAGCACATACACCAAAACCTATCTCTGCCTTAAAGGTATCCAACTCACGAACATATATAGCAACTTTTCTATAAAGCTCTAAACCAATTACTGGAATGTTAGATACAAATCCTAAATTAAAAATTATCACACCGCCGAGAAAAACAAAGAAAACCACAACAACTAGGCCAGCAATAATAATTCTTTTTTTCTTTAAGTTGATTAACATCCTAAACAACAGAACAAACAGTGCGGAATAATGGAACAGAGCAGCAAATAATATAAACTTATAGAATTTTTTTGTATTACCCTGTAGGAGATGATTGAAGGCAAAGAAAGAAATACAAATCGCCACAAACTGCCGTATTTGGTCTAAAACTAAAGCCATGCCACCTAAAAAGACAACGCAAGTAATAAATGCAGGTCCATTTATGACAATACAGCTATTTTTTGCCAATTTATAGAGCAACAAGAAAGAAAAGAAATAAAAAATAAATATTACAAGCTGAAATACACCAATAAAATTTGCAGCGATATATAAATAAGTATTGAAAAGCAAATCATATCGAATATCAAAAGCGCCCTTGAAATAATCAAAGACATAATAATAATTTAACCAATCCACACCATTAAAGTAATAAATAGTAAAAAATACAGTGAACATTGCAGTTAGAGCAAAAGACATTACTTTTGAATAACTTTGATTAATCGCGCATACAGCCACACAGAATAAACTAAATATAATTAAAAAAATCCAGGGCATATTTCCGACTCCATGCTGTTTTGGCAAGCCCATATACCTAAAAAATAAATAACTGATGAATTACTTAATGTAGGTTATAGCATATCTATTCGTATGATAGTGATTCTAGACGTCGTCTCTCATTCAGAGCATTTATTCTTATTTAATAGCTTGTATTAGCAAAAGTTATTGCATAAATATATATGGTTGAAAAATATAATATTAGTAGCAAAATCTTTGAGAATAATAAATACAATGAATACAACACAAAGGCATCGAAATTTATTCTTCTTATATTAATAAAAAATCAATTCCTTAATAAAATTAACAACATAAAATCTTGACGACAGATACAAATCAAGCTGTAGGTATTTTTGATTTATATAAAATCATTCTATGTACATTAATTCTATTTAAGGTCACCCAATTTTCTCAAAAGGACGATGTAAAATTTCTAATAGAAACACTCATCTTCTTAAATATGCTTCGATAAGTTATTTATAACATCTAAATACTTTTTAATAACAATGTTTTCATCAAATTCTTTCTGGACTTTCTCTCTACTTTTCGCGCTCATTTTTTCTTTTTCAATAGGCGATAATAAAATGAATTTTTCAAGATTATACATGAGGCTAGTCATAGATCTTGGTTCACACAGGAAACCATTTACGCCATCATCAACAACCTCTTTACATCCTACATTGTCTGTAGTAATTATTGGCCTACCAATCGCGGCTGCTTCTAAAAGCGACTTAGGTACACCTTCTCTGTAATATGAAGGAAGTACTATGCAATCAGAAAGTTTTAATTCATTTTCAACATGATCCGTAAACCCCAAATAATTGATTATTTCTTGGTTTTGCCATGCTTCAATTTCATCACTTTTTATAGCGGAAGCACTACATGTATCTAATGGTCCCAACAAACAAAATTCTAAATTAGTATAACGTTTTTTTAATTCTTTGGCTGCTTCAGCATATAGACGGACACCTTTTTCTGCAATTAATCGTGCTACTAATAAAAATCTAATTTTATTAGAAGTACTCATAGCAGAATATTCAAAGCGCGATAGATCAACACCTGACCCAGGCAACCGATCACAATTTTCGGAGCGCACGATTCCTAAATCGATAAAAAGCTGTTTATCATCATTATTTTGAAAGAAGATATAGTCCGCTTTTTTTTGACTTGTTTTATACAGAAATGAAACAAGCCGAGAAAAAAGGTTATTTTCAATAAAGACTACGCCAAGACCAGCTATGTTATTAATAATTTTAATATTAAGAAAGCTCGCAGCATAACTTGCATATATGTTATTTTTTGGTGTGAAATTTAATGTTAGTTCTACCTTTTCTTTTTTGAAGATCTTATAGAAATCATAGATTGTTTTTAAATCGAAGAACGGGTTTTTACCCCATCTCTGCATTTCGATTTGAACATATTTACAGCCCAATGATTCTAATTTGTCTTTATAATCAAGATCAGATGATACCGCAATTATTTCATGCCCACTATTTATTAGTGCCAAAATAGTATTTCTGCGGAAATTATAAATATACCAACTGGTGTTTGCAGTGATCGAAATTTTCATTTAATAAACTTATTTTAAAAAAGAATGTTTTTTCATCACGCCATCTTTAAAACCACGCAGCATAAAGGTCATCCTTGATTTGCGTGGTGAAACGTTAGCGAAAATAATGAACTTAATAGGCATCAAAATCAATAATTTAAGTTTATAGGCTAATTCGAATTGAGGCTCTCGAAGTGAAAAAACCCAATTACGATAAACATAATACAATCTAAATGGAGAGCCGATATTAATAGATTTCCCTAACGGAAGATGCATATCTTTAGCGCCAAGATTATGTTTCATAGAAACCTTAGTTGTCATTAACACATGATAACCCAGATATCTTGCTCTATAACACCATTCAATATCGATAGAATCAATGAACCATTCTGCTTTGTTTAAGCCTATGGCAGCAAAGACATTTACATTATATAGTGTACCTGAAGAAATAATAGATTTAACACTATATACAGAATCATTTACTTTAGTACTATTTCGGAAATATTTATCATACCGGGTATTGTTTCTTTCATTGATAACTGATGGTCCAATACACGCAATTTTAATGCCATTTAATGCTTCGACTTTTTTGTACTCGTTATAAAGCTCTGCAATTAAACCGTCTTCTACAGATGAATCCTGATCGAAAGTTACAATATAGTCTGCATTATCCTTAATAGCTTGCACAAAACCAATATTTTGTGCATAAGCGATACCTAAATTTTCTTTTGGTTGAATGAGTATAGTGTCATTTTTTTCTTTAAGATAGGCTTTGAGGTTATCCTGGCAAGTAGCATCATTGCTATTATCGACAATAATTACCTTTTCTACTTGATTATTAATAGCATCAAGGTTTTTGCTAAAGGAATTTAAGTCTGGATTATACGTCACAATTAATGCGAAAATCTTCAAGTTTGACTCCATAAGAAGCATTTTTTTCTGAAAATAAACATGAGCAACGAAGCAAGAGTTTCAGTGATTAATACCGATAGTGCTGCGCCGATAGCTCCAAAGAAATGAACAAACAAAGGCATATGTATTATGTGAAGGATCGAAACCACAAAATATATCATTCTTAAGAGTTTGGTTTTACCTTGTGTCAAATATAAGTTCTGTGCATAGGCTATGCCGAAAGATATAGAAATTATACTAAATGACAAAATATAATAAATAGGTAAACCAGCGAAATACTGCTGCCCTAAAAATATTTTATAAATTAGCTGACTAAATAATAATAAGCCAGTAACAATAAACACCGAAAAGCCAACAAGTATTAACGTTGACTTACGCCACAATAGATAAAACTCCCGACCTTCTTTTCTAGATATTCTTGGGAAAAAAGCTTGCGCAATAGGTGAAAGTACCCCTTGTGCTGCGGCCTTTAATTTTTCCGCACTCGAATAATAACCCGTTTCTGTTGGCCCGCGAACAGAACCTAGATAAATCAGCGTTAATGTACTGTATACATTAGTAAATACATTTGAGATAAAAATATCAAAACCGCTTTTAAACCTTAATACTAATCCTTCCCAGGACGTTTTATAGAAAGAATTATATTTTAATACAAATTGCAAATAAAAAATAGAAAGAATATTGGGTAACGCTACGTTTAATGAATATGCGAGCATCGCAATATATATATCATCTTTATTTCTTACAAATAGAACCACAATTAAGATTGATAGAATTCTTGCTATGGCAGTTGATATAACTATAAAACCTGTCCTCTCCTTCCCAATAAAAAAGTGAGTTTGGTTACATACAGAACTTAAAACTGCCATTAATAATATTAGGTAACAGAATGAATATCCATACTCAGGGAGTAAAAAATAAGTAGAAACAACAAAGATAGTACAAACCAGAAAAATCAAAAAGCGGCACTTTAAAATTTCGCTTAGTATTTTGTTTTCGTCGTATTTGTGTACCGCTCTGGAAATATCCCTTGCGCCTGTTAATGTAAAACCATATTCCACCAGCATTATCAGATATTGTTGAGCAGCCAAAAACATTGATAAAATACCGAATTGTGTTACACCAAGGCTGCGTGTTATTACTGGTAATGTGATAAATGGAAAGAGATAAATACTGCCTCTAACTAAAAAAAGATGAAAAATAGATTTAAGTGGGACGTCTCTGATAAATTTTCTCATGATCTTATTAAAAGGTTAAACCCTACAAAAAATAAATCTGTAGGGTTTATGCTTTGTTCAGAGGGATTTGAAGGATGGCTGTTGCATATCTTTCGAAGAAAGTAAAGGTGCATTTTGAAGAGGCCAGTCAATTTGGAGGTCTGAATCATTCCAAATTAGTCCTCTATCACTTTCAGGATGATAATAATTAGTCGTCTTATAAACAAACTCAGCCGTATCACTCAACACCAAAAATCCGTGTGCAAACCCTTCAGGGATCCAAAGTTGTCGTTTATTTTCAGCAGAAAGATTGACACCAACCCATTTCCCAAACGTTGGCGAAGATTTACGAATATCAACCGCAACATCAAAAACTTCACCAGCAACACAACGTACCAGTTTGCCCTGTGCATACGGTTCCAGTTGGTAATGCAAGCCACGCAGAACGCCTTTGCAAGATTTTGAGTGATTATCCTGCACAAACTCAACTTTACGCCCTACCGCCTCTTCAAATACTTTCTGGCTGAAACTTTCAAAGAAAAAACCACGATCGTCACCAAATACTTTTGGTTCAAAAATCAGCACATCTGGAATATCAGTTTTAATTACATTCATGTCTTAGTAACCTTTAATCATCTTCAGCAGGTATTGGCCATAGGCATTTTTCTTCAATGGTTCAGCCAGCTTCTTCACCTGCTCAGCATCAATAAACCCTTTGCGATACGCAATCTCTTCCGGGCAGGAAACTTTCAGCCCCTGACGCTCTTCAATTGTCGCAATAAAGTTGCTCGCCTCGATCAGGCTCTGATGGGTTCCTGTATCCAGCCACGCATAGCCGCGCCCCATCATTGCAACAGATAGACGACCCTGCTCCAGATAAATACGGTTAATGTCGGTAATTTCCAGCTCACCGCGTGCAGAAGGCTTCAGGTTCTTCGCCATCTCCACTACATCGTTATCATAGAAATAGAGTCCCGTAACGGCATAATTGCTCTTCGGCTCGAGCGGTTTCTCTTCCAGGCTGATTGCCGTACCATCTTTATCGAACTCCACCACACCATAACGTTCAGGGTCATTGACGTGGTAGGCGAATACGGTTGCACCGTCACCTTTGTTTACTGCGGCTTCCAGCTGTTTCGGCAAGTCATGACCATAGAAAATGTTATCGCCCAGCACCAGCGCACAGCTATCGTCACCAATAAACTCTTCGCCAATGATAAAAGCCTGTGCCAGTCCGTCCGGGCTTGGCTGGACTTTATATTGAAGGTTTAACCCCCACTGGCTGCCGTCACCGAGTAACTGCTCAAAGCGCGGAGTATCCTGCGGCGTACTAATGATCAGAATATCTTTAATCCCTGCCAGCATGAGCGTAGACAGTGGGTAGTAAATCATGGGTTTGTCGTAAATTGGCAGCAGTTGCTTGCTTACCGCCATAGTCACAGGGTAGAGACGAGTGCCGGATCCGCCGGCAAGGATAATACCTTTACGTGTAGCCATTATAATTTCTCTATAAACACGAAATGCCCGTAAACGGGCATTTTTCAATTGATTAAATGGATTGCGCCGTGAAAAGCTCAGCAAGCATACGTTTCACACCAACATGCCATGCTGGCAAGACCAGGTTGAAGTTCTGCTGGAACTTCATGGTATTTAAGCGTGAGTTATGCGGGCGACGCGCAGGCGTCGGATATGCCGTAGTTGGTACAGCATTCAGCTTTTCAATCGCCAACTCAACGCCTGCTTTTCGGGCTTCCTCAAACACCAACGCCGCATAGTCATACCAGGTGGTGGTCTCAGAAGCGACCAGATGATAAAGCCCGGCAACTTCTGGTTTCGACATCGCTACACGAATGGCGTGGGCGGTACAATCGGCTAACAGCTCAGCGCCTGTTGGGGCACCCACCTGATCGTTAATGACGGAAAGTTCTTTGCATTCTTTAGCCAGACGCAGCATGGTCTTGGCAAAATTGTTGCCTTTACCTGCATATACCCAGCTTGTACGGAAAATCAGGTGATTAGGGCAGTTATCCTGCAGTGCTTTTTCGCCATCCAGCTTCGTCTGACCATAAACATTCAGCGGTGCCGTCGCATCTGTCTCACTCCAGGGGGTTTCGCCATCACCGGGGAAGACGTAATCCGTGGAGTAGTGAACAACCCAGGCGCCGATTTTTGCAGCTTCTTTGGCGATAGCCTCAACGCTTGTCGCATTCAGTAACTGCGCAAACTCTGGTTCCGACTCTGCTTTATCCACTGCGGTGTGTGCGGCTGCATTGACGATCACGTCAGGTTTAATATTACGAACCGTCTCAGCAATCCCTTCCGGGTTGCTGAAATCACCGCAGTAATCTTTAGAATGCACATCAAGCGCAATCAGATTGCCAAGTGGAGCCAGCGCGCGCTGAAGCTCCCAGCCCACTTGCCCTGTTTTGCCGAACAGAAGAATATTCATTATTGACGTTCCCCGTAGTTCTGTTCGATCCAGGTTTTATAAGCACCGCTTTTTACGTTATTAACCCACTCCTGGTTGCTCAGATACCATTCCACGGTCTTACGAATTCCGCTTTCGAACGTCTCTTCAGGCTTCCAGCCCAGTTCCACCCCAATTTTATGCGCATCAATCGCATAGCGGCGGTCATGTCCTGGGCGATCGGCAACATACGTAATTTGGTCGCGGTACGAGCCTTCTTTCGGGACGATCTCATCCAGCAGATCGCAAATAGTGTGCACAACGTCCAGGTTTTGCTTTTCGTTATGACCACCGATGTTGTAAGTCTCACCCGGTTTGCCCTGAGTCACAACGGTGTAAAGCGCACGCGCATGATCTTCTACATAAAGCCAGTCACGGATCTGGTCGCCTTTGCCGTAAATCGGCAACGCTTTACCGTCAAGGGCGTTCAAGATCACAAGTGGGATCAGCTTCTCAGGGAAATGATACGGTCCGTAGTTATTCGAACAGTTAGTCACGATGGTCGGGAAGCCGTAAGTGCGCAGCCAGGCACGAACAAGATGGTCGCTGGATGCTTTGGAGGCAGAGTACGGGCTGCTTGGCGCGTAGGCTGTGGTTTCAGTGAACAGCGGCAGGTCTGCGGATGCCGGGTGTTCATCCGGGTGTGGCAGATCGCCGTATACTTCATCGGTGGAGATATGATGGAAGCGAAATGCTTTTTTCGCTGCGTCATCGAGGGTTGACCAGTAAGCACGTGCAGCTTCCAGAAGCACATACGTCCCAACAATATTGGTTTCAATGAATGCCGCCGGGCCGGTAATGGAACGGTCTACGTGGCTTTCTGCCGCCAGATGCATTACCGCATCCGGTTTATGCTCAGCAAAAATACGGTCCATAGCCGCTTTATCACAAATATCTGCATGCTCGAACACATAACGTTCGCTGGCGCTGACATCGTTAAGGGATTCCAGGTTACCGGCATACGTCAGTTTATCCACGTTAACGACTTCATCTTGAGTATTAGTAATAATATGTCGTACAACCGCTGAGCCGATAAAGCCGGCCCCACCCGTCACAAGAATTTTCACGTTATCTATTCCGTCTTTTGGATATATCGAGATATTGGCGTTCTGAACCCTCTTATTAATGTAGGGCTCAGAAATTTTGCACGCTACCGCCCCTGGCTTGACAGCTACCAGTGCACTGAGCGAATGTTGAATTTAAGATTGACTGTCTGATTTCAGACAAAAACTGGCGTTAATTGTCGTCTTAAATGGATTCGGAAACAAGCACAAATCGTTACAAATCAGCCCAGATTTGAAGCAGATAACTCTCTGTTATTTTAGGAATTAATAATAAAAAGCGGCAGTCATCATTTTTGTTATGTAACAACATAACTAAAATGATGACTGCCGCGCATGAAGACTTTCAGGCTGCGGAAGAAGTATCAGTCGTTAGCCAGCAACTTCTCAATCCTGCTTCTGAACTTCGCCCCTTCCTTCAGGTTACGCAGGCCATAGTTCACAAACGCCTGCATATACCCCATTTTCTTACCGCAGTCATAGCTATCGCCGGTCATCAGCATGGCATCAACGGACTGCTTCTTCGCCAGCTCAGCAATCGCATCGGTCAGCTGGATACGATCCCAGGCGCCCGGCTTAGTTTTTTCCAGTTCGGCCCAGATATCCGCATTCAGCACATAACGGCCGACTGCCATCAGGTCAGAGTCCAGGGTCTGCGGCTGATCGGGTTTTTCGATAAACTCAACAATCCGGCTCACCTGCCCTTCCGTCTCCAGCGGCTCTTTAGTCTGAATAACCGAGTACTCAGAGAGATCGCCCTTCATACGTTTCGCCAGCACCTGGCTGCGGCCCGTCTCGTTGAAGCGAGCAACCATTGCCGCCAGGTTGTAACGCAGCGGATCGGCGGAAGCGGTATCAATAATGATGTCCGGCAGAACCACGATGAACGGGTTATCACCCACCACCGGGCGCGCGCAGAGGATTGAGTGGCCCAGACCCAGCGGCTGCGCCTGACGCACGTTCATGATGGTCACGCCAGGAGGACAGATAGACTGAACTTCTGCCAGAAGCTGGCGCTTAACGCGCTGCTCAAGCAGCGCTTCGAGTTCATAAGAAGTGTCGAAGTGGTTCTCAACGGCATTCTTCGAAGAGTGCGTCACCAGAACGATTTCTTTGATCCCCGCAGCAACAATCTCGTCGACGATGTACTGAATCATCGGCTTGTCAACGATCGGCAGCATCTCTTTAGGAATGGCCTTTGTGGCGGGCAACATATGCATGCCCAAACCCGCTACCGGTATGACTGCTTTCAAATTAATCATTATTTCTTCCACCTTAAAATGGTTGACGAATTATAGCTTTTAAACCTGTTTTCGCCAGCATGTTTTGCCGTAAATATGAAGTAATCCTAGGTCACCCCACCACAAATTACAGTAGTTGTAATCTGAATAGATCGCGATTTCGTTCCAGGAATTGTCGCAAAATAGTCTGGATGATTACCTGTGCGGCAGCGCAAAATTCAACCGTTCCGTATTCACCACATGTTGATCGACCCGATCAATATCCACCGAGCTCTGCCCCTTTTCATTAACCGCTTTTATGTTCGCGAGCGACAACAGCGTCTCGTTTTTAGCCATAAACTTCCCGCGCACGTCTTTGCGCAAATCGAAGTTCATCTTCAAAGCCGGCCCCGTCGTTGACTCCTGCATCACCTTGATATTGCGCAAGAAAAGGTGCTGTGGCTTGTTGTGCAGCTCAAGCGTTGCTCGCTGCATGTTGACGTTGGTGATAGCAACAAACGACGTAGCATTGCCGGAGGAAATCTGTATCCCGCGCAGCTTATAGGCAAGCTGTCGGTTATCCAGGCGAATATCGTTAAGTTTGAAGTTTTGCGGTATCGACAGATAATCGCCCTTGATCACGCCATACCCGATTAACATTCCGGCGCTGTTCACCATATCGATATTATCGATAACGAAATTATCACAACCATAAATAGCTACCGTTGCGTTATCAATTCCGGCCTTTTTACTGAAGTCGGGAGTAATATTGCTGGCCTTGATATTACGGATCACAAAGTGTTTACCGTTTTCAACATGCACCAGCTGCCGACAGTTGCTGCCGGTGATATTCGCCACCACGAAGTTTTTAATGGTCTGCTGTTCCGGATAGTCATTGTCGTACGTGCTGCCAGCCAGCCCAATGCCTATGCCCCAGTTGATCTTGCCGTTTGTGCAGTTGATGTTATCGATCACGTGGTCAGAGATCAGGATGTTACGGTCGTTAATCGCCACGTTCCACTCAATCGCGTCACCCTGCAAATGACTGAATTTGCTGTTGGTAATGCGCGCACCATCCACCTGATTATGGAAACCCTGGCGCAGAATGGCGTAGTTGGCCTGGCTCACGGCAATGCGATCGATAAGCAGGTTACGCATCACTCTCGGCTTTTTACCGCCAATGTAGATCTGGGTGACGGGGCCGAAGCCGCTCATTGCCAGCCCTTTAATGACACAGTCGGAGCCACGCACGTCCAGCGTAATGTTATGCGTGCGCCCCTCTCCTTCCCCAATGACCTTGCAGCCTTCCTGGAGCACAAACCGCCCACGGCCGTTGCCCTTCAGCGCACCGCGGATCAGCAGGGTTTTGCCATCAGGAATGAAAATGCCGGTATTGATGTTTTCACAGGTTAACCCGGCGGGAACAACAACGGTATCGCCCTCGGTAAATGCCTGCTTTAAGGCGGCGATCCAGTCGTTATTGTTGTAGCGATCGACAGAAACCGTCTTCCCGGTCGCCGCCCGCGCAGCGCGGGGCGACAGCAGCGGCATGGCAGCCAGGACGGATAAAGAAGAGACAAATCGGCGTCGGGTAATCTTTTTCAGCATACAACCTCAGCGTTACAGCGTTTGCAGCAGGCTCGCTAACTGGCGATTAATCACCTGCTGATTGAATTCTGCTTCAACTTTTTGCCGCGCATTTTGCAGCACAGGGATCAGCGTTTGCTGATCGATATCACTGAACGCGGCCAGACGATCCGCCAGCGCCAGCGCATTGTTTTCAGGGACCAGCCAGCCGGAATGCTCAGAGGTGATCAGCTCCGGGATCCCGCTGTGCAGGGTCGAGACTACCGGAATGCCGACCGCCATCGCCTCCATCAGCGCCACGGGAATGCCTTCCATATCGCCGTCGGCGCCGGTTACGGAAGGCAGCAGGAACACATCCGCGTCATCAAGCATGCCTTTCACTTCGTGGCTCGGCTTGAAGCCCGGCATCTCGACCACGTCTTCCAGCTGATACTGTTCAATCAGCGTGCGCAGGCGACGCTCCCACGGCCCGATACCCAGGATGCGGTAGTGGAAGTCCACGCCGCGCGCCTTCAGCTGGCGACAGGCTTCGATGGCTACGTGCAGCCCTTTCTTTTCAGTCAGGCGGGCAACAGAGATAATTTGCAGCGGCTTGCCCGGCACCTTGACCGGTCGCTGGGTGAAGCGTTCCATGTCCACGCCCATGCGTGAAACGGTGATTTTCTCGCTCGGGCACCCCATGGTTTTCAGGCGCCCGGCCCACAGGTTGCTTATCGGCAGCATCATGTCGCCACGGCGGAACAGCTGCTGATATTCCGGTGTGTAGTGGTTCAACACTTCCCGGCTGGAGATGTCGATACCGTGGAAAATGGTTGCGATTTTGCCGTCAATCACCCCCAGCTCACGCAGTTTTGCCGCCGTTACGCCCGCCGGGCCAAAGTGGGCGATAAAGACATCGGCCCGGTACGGCTGGGCCGTTTGCCCGCAAATGGCGGATAAGATCAGGTTGCGGGCCTCCGCCCCATAGCGCGACATATTCAGCGCCCGCCACGTCGAGGCGCGATGCAGGCCGCGCAGCGTCTGTCCGGCGCGATGGCGCAGTTTGTTCATCCGTCCGGCGGGTTCATCCTGCAACCAGCGGGTTTTTGCCTCCAGCCCATACCGGGTATACGCCGCATGGGTGTTTTGCGTATCGCCCTTTTGCAGGGCGATAATCTCCACGTCATACCCCATATCGATAAACGCGGTGATTTGGTTCAGCACAAAAGTTTCAGACGACAGCGGAAATTTCAGTAAGAAGAAACCAACCTTCATTTCCCCTCCCGGACGCGGTCGAGTACGGATTTCACCATGCCAATACCTTTTTCGCGTTCGGCTTTTACCGCTACCGCCAGACGTTCGTTGATCGCATGCAGCTGGCCGAGCGTGTCGCCCACCATCGCACCCAGCGATCCGTCCAGCAGATGACGAATATCAACGGCCATTTCCGGCATACCGAGCTGCTGCATAATGCCCGCGGACTTGTGCTCGTAGTTAATGGCGATGGCTGGCGTGCCGAAGTTCATCGAGATAATGGCCGAGTGCAGACGCGTGCCCACGGTCAGGTCGCAGGCGGAGAGCAGCTTGCCCATCTCCAGATCGTTCAGCTCGTCCATCACCACGTGATAGCGGGACGGATCGTTCACCAGGTTGCGCAGGTTGAGCGCCACCATACGGTCATCTTTGTTGTAGCTGTCGATACCGGTACAGGTGGAAAGCGCCAGCACCTGGTAACCGCTGTCCAGCACGCGGTTCACCACGTCGGCAAAGGCTTTCTCGTACGCCGCCTGGGTCGTGCCGAGGCGTTTATCGAACGGCGCAAGTTCACGCAGGGTAATGGCGACGGTTTTCTGCTTTGCCGCCATGTCCAGCCAGTGCTGTACCGCGTAGCTGGCCTGGAAGCTGTCATCCTGATGATCCACCAGCCAGGCGGTGTCTACACCGTGCTCCACTTTGGTGGTGTCGATTTCGCTGCGCTTCATCATGTCGAGGCTGACCGATTCACGCAGGATCAGCGCGTCGCAGTGGCCGAAGACATAGTTCGCCAGCTGGTTAAACTGCGGATCCTGGAATGGCCCGACGCTGTGGCCAATCATAAACAGCGGCTTTTTCGCCATGAATGTACAAAGCGCATGCTCAAACTGCGGCACGCCGTACAGATCGACGAAGAACGAACCGCCCACCTGAATAATGGCGTCATAGCCGGACAGCAGACGCACAAAATCGGTAAAGCCCTGCGCAATGGCGATGTTGCGCAGCTTGCCGGTGTCGGTCACGCGAGAAAGCAGCACCTGATGCTGGTAGCGGCGACGCAGCACTTTCTTCACGCGCCCCATCACGCCCGCAGCGTTGTTGTGCTGTTTCATATGGCTGTAGAGCGGGTCGCCCATCACCGGGCGGTTCAGTAACCAGGATGAGCTGACCGGATAACGGCTCATCACATCCACTTCTGTCTCAGGCTTAAGGGTGTTAATTGCATCCAGTAAACCGCGCAGGATGGCGCTGTCGCCACGGTTGCCGCAGGTATGGTTGCCAAGAATAAGTAATTTCATAATGGCCTCGTAAAATTAGCCTGCGCGAAGCAGCGTTTTCATTTTTTCGTTACGGCAAAACTGGCGCTTCATCTCGACCACCAGCGCATTGCGTGACAGCACAATCATCACGCCAAAAGCCAGCGCGCCTGCCGCGACCTGCACCGCAAGCAGCGCCGCCAGCGGCAGATGTCCGTTGAGCACCACGCCCAGGCCGTAGCTCACCGCAAGCGTCGGCAAGGAGAGATAAAACGGCAGCCACAGGCTGAGAATGTACTGACGGTAGCTGGAGCCCAGCACCGGTTTGATCATCACGAAGTAGCTCAGCACGGTATTGACGATTTGCACCAGCAGGAAGCCGAGCGTCACGCCAATGGCGCCCGCCGTGTGGCCGCCCACAATAATTGCCGGAATAAACAGGAAGGTTTTAAACACGTTGAACTTGAAGCTGATATCCACGCGCGCCTTCGCCATTAGCAGAGAACCAATCGGGTTCCCCACCGAGCGCAGCAGCCCCACGACGCACAGCAGTTGCAGGATCGGGATGATGCTGTTCCACTTCTCGCCAAACACCAGCGGTACGAAATTGCTGGCAACCACCATCAGCCCCAGCAGCACCGGGAAGTTGATGATCCCCACGACGGAGAGCAGCTTGTAAAAGTTCACGCGCAGCTTTTCGGTATCGTCCTGAATTTTGGCGAACGCCGGGAACAGCACGCGGGTAATGATAGGGTTGAGCTTCATCGGCGGGACAACCGCGACGTTATACGCCAGGTTGTAGCCACCCGCGACGCTCGCGCCCAGAATGCGCGCCAGTACCAGCGTGGAGAGGTTAGTATTCACGTAGTTGATAATGCTGTCTGCCGTCAGCCACGCGCCGAAGCGCAGGTTGGATGAAACAGACGCCAGCGAAAAATGCAGCCCCGGGCGATAAATCTTACGGCCAAAAAAGCCGAACAGCAGCGTGCGCACGGCAGAGTTAACGAGGTAGCCGAGGATGGCGGTCATCGCCAGCGGCCAGAAATGGGCGCTGACCACGGTGAAGGTAAAGCCCGCCAGCACGGCGCTGGTCTCAATCATGCCGATTTTGTTGAACTCCAGCTCTTTCTGCATCAGCGCGCGGAACTGCTGCCCGTGCGGGATCACCACGAAAGCGAACGACAGGGTGCGCATCAGCGGCGCCAGGTCCGGGTTATGCAGCACGCCGGCAATCACATCGCTCAGCAGGAACACCAGCACAAAAACGAAGATACCCAGCCCGACGTTCAGCCAGTAGAGGGTGGTCAGCTCCAGATGGCTGATCTCTTTGCGCTGGATAATGGAGTTGGCGATACCAAAGTCCGACAGCGTATCGGCCAGGGCGATAATCACCAGCGAGACAGTCAGCAGACCAAACTGGTGATTATCGATAATGCGCGCCAGCACCGTCATCTGCACCAGGCCGAGGCCAATGATGACGATGGTGGCCATGGCTGACCATTTCGCACCGCTGATGGTTTTTTCTCGTAAGCTCATCTTAGTACGCCGCTTTGTTCACGAAACCTTTGAAAATGGTCAGAAAAACAATCTTGATATCGAACCAGAGGCTCCACTCGCGGATGTACTCCAGATCGAACTCGATACGTTTTTCCATTTTTTCCAGCGTGTCGGTCTCGCCGCGCCAGCCGTTGATCTGCGCCCAGCCGGTGATGCCCGGCTTCACCTTATGGCGCAGCATGTAGCCTTCAATCAGGGTACGGTACTGCTCGTTATGGGCCACGGCGTGAGGACGAGGCCCGACGATGGACATCCCGCCGGTGAACACGTTAATGAACTGCGGCAGTTCATCGAGCGAGGTACGGCGCAGGAAGTTGCCCACACGGGTGACGCGCGGATCGTTCTGCGTCGCCTGGGTCACCACCTTGTCGTTCTCCATCACCTTCATGGAGCGGAATTTCCACACCATGATCGGCTTACCGTCCATGCCGTAGCGGGTCTGACGGAAGATGATCGGCCCCGGCGAGCTGAGCTTCACCGCCAGCGCAATACAGCACAGCACCGGGGAGATGAGCAGCAGGATCAGAGACGAAAGCACGATATCTTCCACGCGCTTCAGCACGCGGTTAATCCCCGACAGCGGCGTGTCGTACAGCGGAACAACCGGTACCCCGTTCACCTCTTCAATACGGGAGTGGAGAATATTGAAGGTGAAGACATCCGGGATGAGGATCACCGAGCAGGTGGTATCCGCCAGCTCGCGCATCAGTTTCTTGATGCGGGATTCATCTTTCATCTGCATGGCGATGTAGACGTTATGAATTTTGCCGGCTTTCGCATCGTCAATAAGCTGTTCGTAGTTACCAGCCCAGTCGGACGGCACGCCGCCGGGCTTCGCGTCGTGATAAATCCCGACCACTTCAAAACCTAACCACGGCTCTTTGCGGAAGCTGTCGAGCAACACCTGCCCCACCGCCAGATCGCCCGCCACGGCAACGAAGCGACGGTTATACCCGCGGTTGCGCAGCCAGCCCGCGCCAAAGCGGATCAGCGAGCGGCAGACCACCATGCCAATGCTGGTTAACAGATACCAGCAGAGATAGGTCACAAGACGGTTATCAACATCATGGCTGAACGCCACCAGGCCTGCGCTGAAAATCAGGCTTAAGGTCCAGTTCTGGAGCAGCAGCATCAGTTCGGTGGTCATTTTGACGCCGCGCCATGAACGATAGAAATCGGTCATGCCGCCGATCATCTGAAACACCACCAGCGCAATCAACGCCATCAGCAAGTGCATGTATAAAAACGACTGCCCGCTGACCCAACACACCGCCCACAGTCCGCCGACCATGATGGTGATATCAGAAAAACGCTGCACCATAGAGATTAACGATGCATTCGTTCTCGCTCGTTCGCGCTTTTTTAGATTTGTCATCGTTGTTCCTGTATTCGGTTCCCCCTCCCACCGGGAGGGGCAGTTATTACTGATTCAACAGCGCCAGAATGTCCTTCGTTCGGGCTTCCATCAGCGCGGTGTCAGCGCGGGACTCCACGTTCAGGCGCACCACCGGCTCGGTATTGGACGAGCGCAGGTTGAAGCGCCACTGCGGGAACGCCATGCTGATACCGTCGGTACGGTCAATCTCCAGCGCATGAATGGCAAAGTGCTGTTCCACGCGGGCAATGGCCTCAGCGGGCTGCGCCAGTTTGCTGTTGATCTCACCGCTCGCCGGGAACGCCGCCATGCGGTCGCGCACCAGTTCGCCCAGGCTCTGCCCTTTCAGGCACAGCAGCTCGGTCACCAGCAGCCACGGGATCATCCCGCTGTCGCAGTAGGCAAAATCACGGAAATAGTGGTGGGCGCTCATCTCGCCGCCGTAGATGGCGTCTTCCTCACGCATACGCTCTTTGATAAACGCGTGGCCGGTTTTGGACATCACCGGCTCGCCGCCCGCGGCCTTCACCACGTCGACGGTGTTCCAGGAAAGACGCGGATCGTGAATGATTTTCGCCCTCGGGTTTTTCTCGAGGAACGCTTCCGCCAGCAGGCCAACGATGTAGTAGCCTTCGATAAACTGCCCTTTCTCATCGAACAGGAAGCAGCGGTCGAAATCGCCGTCAAAGGCGATACCCATATCGGCGCCGTGCTCAATCACCGCGTTGCGGGTGTCGTCGCGGCACTCCGGCAGCAGCGGGTTAGGAATACCGTTCGGGAAGTTGCCGTCTGGCGTGTTGTGCACTTTGACGAAGGTCACCGGCACGTTCAGCGCCTTAAAGCGGGCTTCAAGTGCATCGACAATCGGGCCTGCCGCGCCGTTGCCGGAGTTAATCACCAGCTTCAGCGGTTTGAGGTTCGCCACGTTGATGTAGCCCAGCAGGTGGTCGATGTACTCTTTTTGCAGGTTAATCTGCTTATAGCTGCCGCGCTTCGCTTCGTTCACCGGCGGGAAGTCGTTGGCCTCGGCCAGACGCTGCACGTCACGCAGACCGGTGTCGCCGCTGATAGGACGCGCGCCCTTGCGCACCAGCTTCATGCCGTTGTAGTCCATCGGGTTATGGCTGGCGGTCACTTCGATACCGCCGTCCACGCCCAGGTGGAAGGTGGCAAAATAGATCTCTTCGGTACCGGAAAGGCCAATGTCCAGCACATCGACGCCCGCGTCCTGTAGCCCTTTCGCCAGCGCCAGCTTCAGGGATTCGCTGGTCAGACGCACGTCGCCGCCCAGCACGATAGTTTGTGGTTTCAGGTATTCGCCGTACGCGCGGCCGATGCGCCACGCAATGTCTTCGTTCAGCTCTTCGCCCAGCTTGCCGCGAATATCGTAGGCTTTAAAACAGGTTAATTTTTCCATGATGACCCCTTTTTCAGGCAACAGTTGGCCCTGACCATGTAATGGCCAAATTTATTTTTTTCATTCGTAGGCCCGGTAAGCGCAGCGCCACCGGGCATGATGCGGAGTGCTACACGCGCCCGTAGCGATCCTGGAAGCGGATGATGTCGTCCTCTTCCAGATAGGAGCCGGAACGCACCTCAATTAAGTCGAGCGGAATTTTCCCCGGGTTTTCCAGACAGTGCGTGGCGCCCAGCGGAATATAAATGGACTCGTTTTCACCGAGCAGCTTCACTTCACCGTCGATGGTCACTTTGGCGGTCCCTGCCACCACCACCCAGTGTTCGGCGCGGTGATGGTGCATCTGCACCGACAGCCCTTCTCCCGGCTTCACGGTGATGCGTTTCACCTGATAACGCTCGCCGGCGTCGATGGAGTCATATTTGCCCCACGGG
The DNA here is from genome assembly GCF_049238125.1 of Enterobacter cloacae complex sp. IR5402. NCBI lineage: Bacteria > Pseudomonadati > Pseudomonadota > Gammaproteobacteria > Enterobacterales > Enterobacteriaceae > Enterobacter > Enterobacter cloacae complex sp. IR5402. The sequence continues at coordinate 444,093 of NZ_JBMKHO010000002.1, read as the reverse complement.
CGGTAGACTTCACGGTGAATATGGTGTTCGTGACGGCCATCGGCCTTGATCTTCTCCACCACTTTTTTAACGTCCTGCACGGCATTACGGTCGGCAATCAGCACCGCGTCTTTGGTCTGCACGACCACCAGATCCTTCACCCCTACCGTGGTGACGAGGCCAGATTCGGCGTAGACGTAGCTGTTTTCCGTTTTGTGGCTGATCACATCCCCGTGATGGACGTTACCTTCCGGGGTATGCGCGCTGATCTCCCACAGTGACGACCAGGAGCCGACGTCGCTCCAGCCTGCATCCATCGGTACCACTACCGCATCTGCCGTGCGTTCCATTACCGCATAATCAATGGACTCTTCCGGACAGGCGAGGAAGGCTTCTTCGTCCACGCGAATAAAATCGAGATCCGGATCCACCACCGCCATCGCTTTTTCGCAGGCGCTTAAGATATCCGGACGGTATTTTTCCAGCTCTTCCAGGTAGCGACCGGCGCGGAACAGGAACATACCGCTGTTCCAGTAGTATTCACCGCTGGCGACATACGCCTGCGCGGTTTCCAGATTCGGTTTTTCGACAAACTGCGCCACGTCAAAGGCCACGCTGTCGCCTTCACCAGGCGTAACGCTGCCGCGGCGAATGTAGCCATAGCCAGTTTCCGGGAGATCCGGCACGATGCCGAAGGTCACCAGCTTGCCGTTCTCAGCGTAAGGAATCGCCGCGCGAACCGCGTCGCGGAAGGCCTCTTCCTGCTGAATAACGTGGTCAGCCGCCAGCACCAGCATCAGCGGGTCGCAGTCCGGGCTGCTGCGTTTTGCTGCCAGCGCCGCAAGGGCAATGGCAGGCGCCGTGTTGCGTCCGGCAGGCTCCAGAATGATATTTTCGGTCAGTTTGTTCAGCTGGCGCAGCTGCTCCGCAACGATAAAGCGGTGCTGCTCGTTACAGATCACCACCGGGCTTTCACACTCCACGCCGTGCAGACGGTTAACCGTCGTTTGCAGCATGGTGAGGTCGCCTTTCAGGCACAGAAATTGTTTTGGATAAAGCACGCGGGACAGTGGCCACAACCGGCTCCCGGATCCACCCGCCATTACGACCGGATACAAAGTGGTTTGACTCATGATTTATCCCCGTATATCTGCAATAAATTGGCTCAGCACGTTCTCTTTCTCGAGCGTGCGTTCGGCATATTCACGTGCCACCGTGTTCTCTTTTGGCATGGCGAGTGCCTGCTCAATTCCGGTCACCAGCGCAGGAACCGATTCAGGCTCTACGCAAACGGCAATGCCCGGGTAGCTGTTGCACAGCTGGCCTAATTCTGTTGCGGCTTCTGCCGTAATCACCGCGTTTCCGCCCACTGCCAGAATGTTGGTCAGCTTGGACGGCAGCACCGCATCCGCCGCGCCGCGTTTTTGCACCACCAGATGGCAGTCCGCCATTTTCAGCAGCGCGGGCAGCGCGTCATAAGACTGAAGCGGGAAGAAGCGGATGTTGGTCAGTCCGCGCTCGCTGGCCATTTTTTCCAGCCGCGCTTTACCACCGCCCTGCCCGACTATCACGAACATCCACGGGTGTTCGCTCAGCTGAAGCGCGGCGTCAATCACGCTCTCCAGCCCCTGTTTTTCGCCGATGTTGCCTGAGTAAAGAATGATTTTTTGCTCAGCAGGCAAACCGAGCTGCGCGCGTAACGCCTGCGCATCCTGGTCTGTCACATCGCGGAAGCGCGCCACTTCGGACCAGTTCGGAAAGAAGATCACTTTTTCCGCCGGGACGCCCTTCTCCTGCGCCTTGTTCATCATCGAGCGCGAGATGGTCGAGACGTAATCCACGTTGTGCAGGCCGCTGCGCTCAAAGGCGCTGGCGAGCTTCGCCACCTTGCCGCCCTTGCCTTTCCCGGCCATACCCAGCCCGAGCATGGCGTCCACTTCATAATCCTGAATGTGCAGCAGGGTGCGCGCGCCGGAGAGTTTTCCCAGCAGGCGCATGCCTGGCGTGCAGAACAGCGTCGGCACCACGCCGATGATGCGATCCGGCTTCCAGCGACGCTGCGCCATCAGCGGGAAGAAACTGCTCAGGGCAAAGCTGCCCAGATGAATTAAACGTTTCAGCGTCGAGGGCTGTTTCGGCACGTAGAGCGGGCAGCGCCAGACGGTCGCGGCGCCCTCTTCGCGGCGGTAGCGCCAGCTGGAATAGCGTTCGCCTACCTTCCACTCCGGGTAATACGGCGGGGCAGTAATCACCCGCACGTCATGTCCCTGGCTCGCCATCCACTCGACCATCTCGCCGGTGTATTTCCCGATACCGGTAAGCTCCGGCGAGTAGTTAATTCCGTAGACGAGGATTTTCATAGACCTGGCACCTCGGCCTGACGTTCCGCAAGGAAGTACGCCCGACTGTTGTCATGGACGTTGTCGCTTGCCAGCAGCGCCTCTGGCGTTAACCAGCGGTAATCGTCATGCTGAGAATCAGGCAGACGCAGGTCTGCCTCACTCACCTTCAGGCGGAACCCCAGCACGACGTAGTGCGTGGTGAACCCGGTGCCTGAAAAGTTATCGTCATAGAAGTGCTGCCAGACCCCGTAAAACTGGCCCGCTGCCATCGGCAGTTGCAGGCCCAGTTCCGCCAGAGTGAGACGCTCGAAGGCATCTGCCAGCGTCTCATCCTTCTGCACGCGCCCGCCGGGCACGAACCAGAAGCCCTGTGCAGGACGATTGGTTCGTTTCCCCAGCAAGAACTCGCCGCGTTCGTTCTCCACGATCAAATCAATTGAGATCAGCGGAGTGGAACGCACTACCGTGGCAAAATCTTCCTGACTTAAAAACATCATTACCCCCGGAAGCGGTGCTGGTTTTCCAGGAACCACTGGTAGGTGCTGGCCAGCCCCTGCTCCAGTGAGACCTCGTGATACCAGCCCAGCTGATGCAGACGGGTCACGTCCAGCAGCTTGCGCGGCGTGCCGTCCGGTTTGGTGGCGTCAAACACCACGCGTCCTTTGTAGCCCACCACCTGCGCGATGGTCTGCGCCAGCTCGCGAATGGTGCAGTCCACGCCGGTCCCGACGTTAATGTGCGACAGCATCGGCTCGGTGTTTTCCTGCCACACTTCGCGATCCAGCTCCATGACGTGAATGCTGGCCGCCGCCATATCGTCCACGTGCAGGAACTCGCGCATTGGCGTACCGCTGCCCCACACGACCACGTCCGGGGCGTTTTCGGCAGTCGCCTCGTGGAAACGACGCAGCAGCGCCGGGATCACGTGGGAATTGCTCGGGTGGAAGTTGTCGTGCGGTCCGTACAGGTTGGTCGGCATCACCGAGCGATAGTCGCGGTTATACTGACGGTTGTAGGATTCACACAGCTTGATCCCGGCAATTTTGGCAATCGCATACGGCTCGTTGGTGGCTTCAAGCGTGCCCTGCAACAGTTCGCTCTCGGCGATCGGCTGCTTCGCCATTTTCGGGTAGATACAAGATGAGCCGAGGAACAGCAGCTTGTTCACGTTGTGCAGATGCGCCGCGTGAATGATGTTGCTCTCAATCATCATGTTCTCGTAGATGAAATCCGCCGGGTAGGTATTGTTAGCGATAATGCCGCCCACCTTCGCCGCCGCCAGATACACCTGGTCGATACGTTCACTGGCGAAGAAGTCCTGCACCGCTTTGCTGTCAAGCAGGTTCAGCTCGTCGCGGGTGCGAACAATCACCTCCACGTCACCGCGCTGTTCCAGCTGGCGAACAATCGCGGAACCCACCATTCCGCGATGACCGGCGACAAAAATACGTTGTTTTGTCATTCTCAGGACTCCAGCGCGATGGCAACCTCGTAGCCATGGGATTTGAGCAGGGAGTGTTTTTTCGCTGCTTCAAGATCTTTGGCCACCATCTCGGATACCATTTCTTGCAGGGTGGTTTCTGGTTTCCAGCCCAGTTTCTCGTGCGCTTTGGTTGGGTCGCCCAGCAGGGTTTCCACTTCAGCAGGACGGAAGTAACGCGGATCAACCTGGACAATCACGTCGCCTGGCTTCACGCCCGGTGCGTCATGGCCGGTCACGGAAACAACGATACCCTTCTCTTCCACGCCGGTGCCTTCGAAGCGCAGCTTGATGCCCAGCTGTGCCGCAGCCATCTCAACGAACTGACGTACGGAGTACTGGACGCCGGTCGCAATCACGAAGTCTTCTGGCTGCTCCTGCTGCAACATCATCCACTGCATTTTCACGTAGTCTTTCGCATGGCCCCAGTCACGCAGGGAATCCATGTTGCCGAGGTGCAGGCAAGACTCCAGGCCCTGAGCGATGTTAGCGATCGCGCGGGTGATTTTGCGGGTCACGAAGGTTTCGCCGCGACGCGGAGATTCGTGGTTGAACAGAATGCCGTTACAGGCGTACATGCCGTAGGATTCACGGTAGTTCACGGTGATCCAGTAGGCGTACAGTTTCGCCACAGCGTACGGAGAACGCGGGTAGAACGGCGTGGTCTCTTTCTGTGGAATTTCCTGCACCAGACCGTACAGCTCAGAGGTAGATGCCTGGTAGAAGCGGGTTTTCTTCTCAAGACCCAGGAAGCGAATCGCTTCCAGCAGACGCAGCGTACCCATGGCGTCCACGTCAGCGGTGTACTCCGGGGACTCGAAGGAAACCGCAACGTGGCTCATCGCCCCCAGGTTGTACACTTCATCCGGCTGTACTTCTTGCAGGATACGGGTCAGGTTGGAGGTATCGGTCAGGTCGCCGTAATGCAGGTGGAATTTCGGGTTCGCCGCGTGAGGATCCTGGTAAATATGATCGACACGCTCGGTATTAAATGAAGAGGCACGACGCTTAATACCGTGAACTTCATACCCTTTTTCCAGCAGTAACTCTGCCAGGTAAGAACCATCCTGCCCGGTAACGCCGGTGATGAGAGCGACTTTAGACATGTTTATATTCCTCTACTTATGAATTTAATCAGTTTCAACGCGTTCGCGTATCACCACTGCGGGGTTGCCACGGCAAATTTTATTTGCCGGAAGCGATTTAAAAACGCTGCTGCGGGCACCGACTACCGTGCCATCGCCAACAGAAACACCGGGTGCAACAAAGACGTCTGTTGCCAGCCAGCATTTTTCACCGATCACAACAGGCGAAGCGGTAATATCAAAATGCGGGCTCATAAAATCGTGGCTGCCGGTGCACAAATAACACTTCTGTGAAACCACCGAATTTGCGCCAATCGTAATCTCACCAAGGGTATATAACACCGCGTCATCCCCAACCCAGGCGTAATCCCCAAGCGTTAATTTCCAGGGATAAGTAATTTTCACCGAAGGTCGAATGACTACGTTTTTTCCTATTTTTGCGCCGAACAGACGCAGTAAAAATGCGCGCCAGCGGTACAGTATTTGCGGCGACCAGGCAAATAACGTTGCCTGTACAGCCCACCACAGTTGAACTTTAATACCGCTCCCGCCCCGAAAACCTTTCGGTACGGAGAATCCATTTAATTCCTGCATTACGTTTCCTTATATCTCAGGCTTTGTTATATAAGGCTTTCGCTTTACCCGTCGTTTTCAGACGTAAGAAATAAGATAATTCCGCCCAGAACCCCGGCACGCGTAATATTTTACGCTGCACGTTTTTCGCATCCTGGCACAGTTCCAGATTATTCGAGGTTGACACGCCGCCCATTGAAAATTCAGATACCAGTCCTTTAATTCGACGGAACGGGTAGCCAGATTTGTAAAGGCTGGCGGCCAGGGCATAATCTGATGACACTTTATAGCGCAAATCGTAAGGCTGTTTTTTCAGACCGCTCATTGGGAAGAAAATAGCCTGATGGCTGGCCGGGAGGCTGTGGTAGATATACCAGCCTGGTTTCGCACCGCGCAGCACTTTTTTCCCCTCGCCGAAATCAAGCAGCGCATCACCGATAAACATGGCATCTTCTTTCTGGCGCGCCAGCTGACGGGCAAACAGCGCCACATCTTCATGGAACACATCGCCGGAATTGAGGAAGATGGCGTAACGCCCCTGCGCCATGTTGATGCCTTTATTCATGGCATCGTAAATGCCTTTATCTTTCTCGCTGATGTAACGTAAGTTAAACTCACCGTTGAGTTTTTCCAGGAACTCCGCCGTGCCGTCGTTCGAGCCGCCATCGACCACGATCCACTCAAACGTGAGGCTCGGATCGCGCGCCAGGTTGCGCAGCGAGCGCCAGGTTTTTACCACCCCTTCGTAGTTACGAAAGGCGACAGTAATGACGCTAAGAAACATAAATCACCTCATTTCGTCATATGCTCGTAATATTCAGCGCCTTGCGCAAAATAAACGGACATACAATTAAGAATGCATATTCCGGGCTAAATATTGACCCGGTAAAAAACAACGACACCGGTGTGAACAGATAAAGTTGCACGCGAAAGTTCTGGTTATCACCAAACGCGTTAATCATCATTTTGAAAACTTTAAACAGATACCACAGTGTCAACAGTACGGCGAACCAGGAAAAATAGATAATTAACAGATACAGACCATTGTCTATGGTTTTACCGACATCCGCACCGTTAAAGATTCCGAATGATGCAACATATTCATAAAGTGAGCCGAATCTTACTACGCCATCTATATGGGTTAAGGAATAACCCACCATCACCAGTGGACCAATGATGCGATAATAGGACGATGACCCTTCCGTTCCCAAATCACCCAGACGCTCAGAAATGTACGGAAACGCAAATATCACGCCCACTAAAAATACCGTCAGAGAGATTATCGCCAGCGGCAGTTTTTTCTTAATCGCCTCTTTGTTCAGGTACTGGAACGCCCACTCCAGCAGGTAAAACAGAATAAACGTCATTACCCCGGAGAACGACCCTGACAGAACGATTCCTGCAAGAATCATAGCATCGGTCTTGGGGGTTTTGATACCGAACTGTTTGATGCTGAGCCAAATTGAGATTAATGCCAGAGCAAAAAACGCCGGTTCAAAATAGAGCGCGGTTGTACGCTTGCCACCAAACTTAATGAAGTTCAGTACATAGCTGTTACTGTATATAAGATATTTCGAAATTATTTCCATCAGGCTGCTTCCGCCTGTGAGAATAATTTGCGCCATCTCCATTGCCGCAAGCACAACAATCAGCCCGACGACAATATAAAAGAACCTGAGGATTTTCCTATAATTGTGCGGAGAAATAGTTTTAAAGCGAATACTCCACACCATGCCAATAATGATAACGATATAAACAAACAGCATGGTGGAGGTGACATATTTGCTGGCGTCCAGCGACTGACCAAAGATGTAGTTAAACGCCGTCAGACCAAACCCGATGCCCAGCGCAATCATCAGCTTTTTGAGGTTAAGCTTGTCAACGTAAAGCAACAGCAGAACCGGCAGGAAGGTGACGATAGTGATCGGGAAGCTTTCACCGAGCTGGGCAATCTTAACGTTGACCAGCAGGTAGATCAGCGGCAGCAGCAGATAACTACAGATTCTGATAGAACGAGACATACTCCTCCAGCATCTGTTGTCCACTGTACGCTTTACGGCTGCGGTTGCGGAACGATTCCAGGTCAGTGCCAAAAACAGCCTGCGCGATATCGGCCTTCGACAACTGCACCAGCGGCAGCACCTCGTTTTCACTGAAGGTTTTACCGCCCGATTTCTCCAGCACTTCCCGCGCGGCGTCGCTGTGGGTGGCAATCACCGGCACGCCGATGGAGAGCGCTTCGCACAGGATCAGCGGGTAGTTGTCCACGCGGGAGCTGAACACCAGCGCGTCCATACCGTTCAGCGCGCTCATCAGTTTGCGTTTGTCGGTTTCAAACCCGTGGTTCACCACGTTAGCGCCTTCAAACGGGGAGAATTTGCCAAAGGTATGCAGCTCAATCTTGTCGCCGAGCGCCATAATGTCGCGCACCAGCTGCTGGTTGGTTTTGCCGTCGTAACGCAGGTCATGGGCGACGACCGCAATTTTCGGCTTACCGGCGGTAACGGCTACGGGCGTCAGTTCGGCCAGGATCGTTTCCGTCGCCACATCAATACCGTTGTTGATGATCTGGCAGCGCCCTGCTCCGTACAGGCTATTAAAAGCATCCGCCACGTGCTGGCTTGGAGAGATGAAGGTGCAGCCGAGCGAGAGCATATCGCGGAACAGCTGACGCTTACCCTCAACCAGCTGATGCGCGCGATCGACCTTCACCGGCGGGTAGTTGCTGAGCGTAGGGCATTTCTGGCAGTTATCTTTCCAGCCTTCGCAGCCGTCGGTAAAGGCGCAGCGTCCGGTCACGCTCCAGTGGTCGTGCAGCGTCCAGACGAATCGGGTATCCGGCTTATGCGCCTTCACCTTGCCACAAAACGCCACCACCTCTTCCAGATTCAGCCAGTAGCTGTGCAACACGTGAAAGTGCAGCACAACCGGGCCGCGAGTGCGGGTGACGGTGCGGTAGAGATTATTCAGGTTGCCGAACAGGTCGCGGTTGAACAGGCGGAACAGCGCGATATTGGCGATGGAGGTCAGACGTGGCGTCTGCTTCAGCACCTGCGGATAGTTATCATGGCTGACGCTTTTCTTGCCACCTTTGCCGTAACCGTAAACGAAGCGCGACTGTAATCCTTTTTGCAGCGCGCGCTGGTGCAGATCCAGCGCTACGCCTGCCGCCCCGCCCTCTGCGAGGCGTACGTTAAATTGCAGAATGTTCATTTTATCACCTTCACGCGGGCTTTCTCGCCCACCACCAGCGCGTTGTCCGGAATGCTGTCCAGCACCACGCTGCCTGCGCCAATCGTCACGTTATTACCCACGGTAATGTCCCCGATCATCACCACGTTGGCGCCCAGCTCGACGTTATTGCCGATGACCGGGCAGGCCAGGCTGTCCGGCCCGCGGTTGCCGATCGTCACCCCGTGGCGAATGGTGAAATCATCACCCGCGACGACGAACTTGTTGATGACCACCGCATAACCGTGATGAATGGTAAAGCGGCGGCCAATGGTGGCAGCGGCCTGAATTTCATAGCCAAAAAAGCATTCGGTGATGATGCGGTACAGCACCAGCACTGGCGCGGCCCAGATATTGTTCAGCACATTTTTTTTGCGCCACACCGAGCAAAAGTGCGCAAAACGGTAGGCCAGAACCATGCAGCACGGGCGCAGGCTCCAGCTGTTAGCGCGACAATCTTCCAGAAACATTATTTCCCCCGAAGCCCGTCAGCCAGACGCTTGCCGTTACGTACCGACAGCAACGTCAGCAACGTGCGCCAGTTCATGCGCTTGTTACGGATCTGATACAGGGTGAAGAGCTGATACTTCCGGCTGGCACGGTCAAACTTGTCCTTGTGCTTGCGGTAAAAATGGAAGTAGCCCGAGAATTTCTTCGGCGACGAGGTGATTTGCATCTCCCCGTGATTGATGTGCAGGATCTGCGTGGCCTCTTCCACCTTCCACGGCTCGCCGTACTCCACCACCATCCGCAGGAAAATGTCGTAATCCTGCGCGGCCTTCAGCTCGGTATCGAACAGGCACTCCTTAAAGCGCCATGCCCAGGTAAACACCTGATTGCCGATAATGTTGCGCTTGTAGAACAGGCGTCGGGAATACGGTGATTTCGGATACAGCGGCAGGCTGGCCGGCTGCGAATAGACCTCGCCCTGGCAGACATAGTCATTGGCATACAGAAACGCGTGGGTCACCAGCTGCGCTTTGTGCGACAGGAAGATCGACAGACGGTTTGGCGTCCATTCGTCATCGTCGTCGATACCGGTCAGATACTGCCCTTTCGCCTGCATAATCGCCTGGTTGCGCACCGCACACGCCCCGGAGTTGATAGCGTTGTGCGTGTACATCACGCGTGGGTCGTTCAGGTCTTCTACAAACTTTTGCAGTTGTTCGTAAGAGGAGGAACAGTCATCCACGATAATCAGTTCCCAGTTATCGTAATCCTGACGCAGGACCGATTTAATCGCGCGGATCGCCAGCTGCTGACGATTCCATGTCGGCATATAGATAGAAATCAAAGGGCGTTGTGTGGTCATATTTTCCCCTCACCCCGGCCCTCTCCCCATAGGGGAGAGGGTGAAAGGCATCCAGTGGTTATCATTACGTTCGTCCCCCAAATCCAGCACCGAACAGTCCCCTCTCCCCTTTGGGGAGAGGGTTAGGGTGAGGGGTGTGGGGTGCATTTTGTTATTTACTGTCAGACTTGTATTCGTACTCGTAATAGCCGTAATCCTGATACCCGGTCGCGCGGCGGAAGATGGAGTTCAGAATGACCCCCTTCACCTCAATACCGTTCTGCTCAAAGCGGCTCAGGCTGGTTTCAACTTCCTTCAGGGTGTTCACCGCATAGCGTGCGACCATCAGCGTGGTGCCCGCATGACGCCCTACCACGGCAGCGTCGGTGACCGCCAGAATTGGTGGGGTATCGATCAGCACCAGGTCATAGTTTTTGCTCGCCCACTCAATCAGCTGCGTAAAGCGCTCGCTCATCAGCAGTTCAGACGGGTTCGGCGGCACCTGGCCACGCGGGATCAGGTCAAATTTCGGAATCGACGTCGGCTTGGCGCTCTCGCTGATTTCCCCTTTACCGAGCAGGATTTCCGACAGACCGTTAACGTTGTTGGTCCCCAGCAGCTCATGGGTGTAGCCCTTACGCATATCGCAGTCGATCAACAGCACGCGCTTGTTGGTCTGGCTCACCACCGCCGCCAGGTTGGCGCAGACGAAGGTTTTACCGATTGATGGGCTAACGCCGGTCATCATCAGGACGTTGTTTTTGGCCTGCATCATGGCGAAGTGGAGGCTGGTACGCAGGCTGCGCACCGCTTCAATCGCCAGGTCAGTCGGGTTACCCACGGCCAGCAGCTGGCTCTGTTTGTAACGCTTGACGCCCTTAACGGTTTTGACGCTGTCACGGGACTTCTGCCACTCGGAGAGCGGGATGCTGGCGTACACGCTGATCCCGTTCTCTTCCAGCACCTGCGGGCTTTCGATACCGCGGTTGAACAGCGAGCGCAGCAGCACGCCGACAATGGAAAGCATCAGGCCGAGAATAATGCTGCCGAGGATAATCAGCGCCTTCTTCGGCTTCAGCACGCCCGGCTGGGTAATCGCCGGGTCAACGATACGCACGTCGCCGACGGTGCTGGCTTCGGTGATTTTCAGCTCCTGCTGTTTGTTCAGCAGCTGCATGTAAACCTGCTGGCCGGATTCCACATCACGCGTCAGGCGTACAATTTCCTGCTGCGTCTTCGGCATCGCGGTCACGCGGTCATTCAGCTTCGCCTTCTCTTCTTCCAGGGTACGACGTTTCTCCAGCAGCGTGCGGTACGCCGGGTGACGTTTGGTATAGAGCTTGGAAATCTCCGCCTCTTTGAAGGTCAGCTCGTTCAGCTGCGCATCAATATTCACCATGGAGTCGAGAACCGATTTCGCCTCCAGCGGCAGATCGACGGAATCCTTGTCCTGACGGTACGCGTTCAGCTTGTTCTCAGCGTCATCCAGACGGGCGCGCACCTCCGGCAGCTGTTTACTGAGAAACGCCAGGCTTTTTGCGGCTTCCGCTGACTTGCGCTCAACGTTCTGCTCAAGATAGTTGCGGGTGATGCTATTAAGGATGTCGCGGATTTGATCCTTGTCTTCACCGGTGAAGGTCATGCTCAGGACGCCGGTATCCTTGCCGTTTTCGGTGACGGTCAGGTTGTTTTGCAGGTTGTTGATCATCCCGAGCGTCGAGAATTTGGTGACCGTAAACTCCCCGCCCTCATGCGCCTGAATTGCGCTGACCTTGATGCTGACGCCCTCTTTAGTCAGCATCTGTCCCACCTCGCCGCGCGCGCTGAAGCCCGCGTCGCTGGTCAGCTGATACTGTTTTGGTCCCAGCACGGTCAGGGTAAAGGTTTGGTCCCCTGCCCCTTTTGGGATCACAAAGTCGGTCACTTTTACCGTATCGTTACTGCGCCCCATCAGGCGATCCCAGCCTGCGCCAAACACCGGGAAGGTGTTTTTGGTGACCGCGATATCCAGCCCCAGGTCGTGAACCGTTTTGCCCAGTACCAGGCGCGACTGGATCAGCTGAATTTCGGCTTCCGATGCCGGCGGCTTGTTGGCCAGCGCCGAACCGATATCCTGAACCAGCGAATTACCGGTATTTTGTTCGATCTGCACCAGCGCGTCGGCGCTGTAAATAGGCGTCGCGAACAGCGTATAAACGATCGCCGCCACGGCAAAGATGGCGGTAATACCCAGCACCCACCATTTCGCTTCAATAACGGTCCCGACCAGGCGACCGATATCGATTTCATCACTGCCCGACGTCGGGGCGGCAGAAGGTCTTGTTTTTTCTGTCATTGTTATCCCTGCTGAGCTTTCAGTGCCTGCGCCCACTGACGGGCAGACTGGTCTAGTAAGGTGTATACCGCCTCAAAGGCCTCGCGGCTCTTGCGATACGGATCGGGAATTTCGCGCTCACCATCCCAGTGACCAAACAGCATCACCTTGCCGCGCATCTCCGGTGCGATATCGCACAGCGCGTGAATGTGGCGTTTTTCCATCGCGAGGATCAGGTCATATTCCCGGCACATCCTGCCAGAGACCTGACGGGCAACGTGCCCGTCGAGTGAGAGGTTATGCTCAAGGGCAACGCTTGCGGCACGTTCGTCGGCACCTTTTCCGACCAGCGCGCCCAGCCCTGCGGAGTCGACCGTTAACGCAGGCTGGTAATTTTTCAACAGCCTTTCAGCCGTGGGGGAACGGCAAATGTTCCCCACGCACACCACCAGAATTTTGTTAAACATCGCGGCTTACCAGTTATGAACGTCGCTCGCCGTATCCGTCATGTAGCGAACGCCACTGATGGTAGGCAGCAACTGGTTGATCAGACGGTTCCAGCGGGCAACCGGCGCGGTGGTGACATAGACCACATCGTACGGCTGGAGACGGAACGACGTTGCCATGACCAGCGACGTCGCGTCGGACATATCCAGCTGGTAGATGTTGGCAATCTTGCCCTTCGCGTTCTCGCCTTTGATAGGACGGATCACGAAGATACCGCTCGCGTTGGAGGCAGTCAGATCGATGCCTTCCGCATTGCCCAGCGCTTCGGTCAGGGTCATACCGCTGAAGTCCATCTTGAGGGTGCTCTGTTTCTTCACTTCACCCATCACGAACACTTTCAGATCGTCATTGCGCGGCACGTACAGAATGTCGCCCGGATAGAGGAGGCGGTTCTGGGTCAGGTCACCGTTTTGCATCAGCGCCTGAAGCGAAATGCGCTGCTCTTTGCCGTTGTGGGTTAGCACCACGTTGCGCCAGTCAGCGCCGTCGGTTAAGCCGCCTGCGGCATTGATCGCATCGAGAACGGTGAGCGGGACGTTAGTGATGGCCTGCTGGCCGGATTTATTGACCTGGCCAGAGATATAGGCTTTCTGGGATCGGAACGCGGCGATATTAACGTCCACCTGCGGGTCAGCAATGTACTGCGCCAGGCGGCCGGTAATATCACTACGGATCTCAGCAAGCGTTTTACCCGCGACGTGCACTTTGCCAATGTAGGGATAGAACATGGTGCCATCGGACTGTACCCAGTTACCGGTGTCGCTTGAGCTGCGGTACTGGCCCGCAGGCGTGGTCAGCTCCGGGTGATCCCAGACGGTCACATTAATGACGTCACCCGGACCCACGCGATACTGGTAAGAGGCAATTTCCTGGTCCAGAGACATATTTGGCTGAGCAACATTTGGACGTGGCCGTAATTGTTCCACCAGACGTGGGGTTAATGGATACACATTCACCATTTTGTCGAGATCAAAATCAGCATCCTGCTGTTTAATCACATCCTTGCCCATTGTCGACATATTGCTGCCGGGAAAGACCGTGCAACCACTCATCAAGGTCACAGACACCAATAATGGCATCAATTTCATTTTGGATTTCATCATTGATTATTTATCACTTTGGCAGAGTAATTATCCTGTGCAATTAAAATAAGCGCGGGTCGTGGTGACAATCAGAATGCAGTTAATCATTTAGCAATATAACTGGCATCAGTCCTAAAAAAAGCTTATTCATCCATTGGCTATTGACAGAATAATTGAGGCTGATTCACACGCTTTCAGGCACGCTACCGCCCTTGGCTTTCAGTTACCAATCCACTGACTAAACAATGCGTTATGGTTAGACACCCTCTTGGATAAGGCCTTTTGCGAAATATATCAAACGCCTCACAGGGGCGATTGATAATGTATAACCTTCACCAAAGACCGAAACAAAAATAGCAACAAGGAGTTTTAACATTTGATGCTGGAAGAATTGTTGCAGCTAACCTAATAGCAGGCAAGGAGACAACCGTCCTAATATTCGTTTTTAAGATTAATATTAAGAGCAAAGTTTTAAGGTTTTCGGATTTTCTTTATATTGACAAAATAGATCGCCGGACCATTTATTGCGATATTTCCTAAATAACGACTTCTGTAATTGAATCTTCGCAATTAACTTATTTACACCGCCCGGCAAATGGGGTTTACCTGAGTGTAGCATTAAGAGAAATCTCACCCCGGCATTGCAATTTCCGTCGGCTTTATCCATGATCGAAGTGTGACATTAGTCATATAACAGAAGGTATTGCATTTACTATGGAATGGATTGCCGATCCATCAATCTGGGCCGGGCTGGTGACGCTGGTCGTCATCGAATTAGTGCTCGGCATTGATAACCTGGTGTTTATCGCCATCCTTGCCGATAAATTACCCCCTTCACAACGCGACCGCGCCCGCGTGACGGGTCTTCTGCTCGCCATGGTGATGCGTCTGCTGTTACTGGCCTCAATCTCGTGGCTGGTGACGCTGACCAAACCCTTATTCAGCGTGCAGGGTCTGAGCTTTAGCGCCCGCGACCTGATCATGCTTTTCGGCGGATTGTTCCTGCTGTTCAAAGCCACGGTTGAGCTTAATGAGCGGCTGGAAGGAAAAGACAGTGAAAACCCCACCCAGCGACGCGGCGCTAAATTCTGGCCGGTGGTCGCACAGATAGTGGTGCTGGATGCCGTCTTTTCTCTCGACTCCGTGATCACGGCCGTCGGGATGGTTGACCATCTGGCGGTGATGATGGCCGCCGTGATCATCGCCATCACCCTGATGGTGCTCGCCAGTAAAGCCCTGACGCGCTTCGTGAACAGTCACCCGACTATCGTCATCCTCTGTCTGAGCTTCCTGCTGATGATTGGCTTTAGCCTGGTAGCGGATGGTTTTGGCTTCCATATCCCGAAAGGGTATCTGTACGCCGCCATTGGTTTCTCGGTGCTGATTGAATTTCTCAACCAACTGGCCATTTTCAACCGTCGCCGTTTTCTCTCCGCGAACCAGACATTACGTCAGCGCACCGCAGATACGGTGATGCGCCTGCTGAGCGGCAAAAAAGAGGATGCCGAGCTGGATGCTGAATCCGCGGCGATGCTTGCCGACCACAGCGACGGGCAGATCTTCAACCCGCAGGAACGCCGGATGATAGAGCGCGTGCTTAACCTCAACCAGCGCACAGTGAGCAGTATCATGACCTCCCGCCATGACATTGAGCATATTGACCTGACGGCGCCGGAAGAGCAGATCCGTGCCCTGCTGGATAAAAACCAGCACACCCGCGTGGTCGTGACCGGCGGTGAAGAGGAAGAAGAGCTGCTGGGCGTGGTACACGTGATTGACCTGCTGCAACAGCAGCTTCACGGCGAGCCGCTCAACCTGCGCGCGCTGGTGCGCCAGCCGCTGGTCTTCCCGGAAGCGCTGCCGCTGCTCTCCGCGCTGGAGCAGTTCCGCAACGCGCGCACCCACTTCGCGTTTGTCGTTGATGAGTTTGGTTCTGTGGAAGGGCTGGTGACGCTCAGCGACGTGATGGAAACCATCGCCGGTAATCTGCCTAATGAGGTGGATGAGATCGATGCGCGCCACGATATTCAGAAAAACGCCGACGGCAGCTGGACCGCCAACGGCCACATGCCGCTCGAAGATCTGGTGCAGTTCGTTCCGCTTCCGCTGGACGAGAAGCGCGAATATCACACCATCGCCGGTTTGCTGATGGAAAATCTGCAACGTATTCCGCAGCCGGGGGAAGAGGTCCAGGTGGGGGATTACATGCTCAAAACCTTGCAGGTTGAGAGCCATCGCGTGCAGAAGGTGCAGCTGATACCGCTGCGCGGTGAAGATGAGATGGATTTTGAGGTGTAGGTAAAAAGCAAAACGGCAACCTCGTTGCCGTTTTTAGTGTTTGCTCCCTCTCCCCGTCGGAGAGGGCCGGGGTGAGGGCATCAGGCCGTACATGCCACCCGGCACAACAGGCATCACAGCTTATCGAGCAGTTTTTTCACGTCCTTACCTGACTGAGACTCTTTATTGCGGTCCGCCCAGTCATTCAGCCGACGTTTCGCTTCATCCTGAAGGTGCTTACGCAGGATCTGATCGACCTGCAAACTGTAATTCAGCGCCTGCCATTTTCCATAAACGCGCAGCGGTATCGGCGTCTCTTTCAGGAACTCTACAAGCTGGCCTTCGCCTTCCCAGCCAGCCTTCACGCGGACGTTGAAGCGGGTGTCTGCCGTCTCTTTCACCAGATCCAGCGCGCCGGTTCCGGTCAGCGCCAGCAGTGACGAAGTGCCCTGCATGTCGTCAAGCGAGAGCTGACCGTTGTCGAGGGCAAGCTCACTGGTAAAGCTGTCGAGACGGGTTGCGCTGTCGTAGTTTTCATTCGCTTTCACGCTGCTGCTGCGCTCTACCGCCTGCTGCACCAGCTGCTGGAAGTTCAGCCCTTCCATGCGCGTATCTTTCAGCTCAACGTGCGCCTGCCCCTGCCAGCTACGACGGAAGGCATCCGCATCAATCTTCGTGCCAGAGAAATCCCCTGCCAGCGACAGCTGCCCCGTGAGGGCAATTGGGTAATTAAAGGCTTTCAGGATGGTGCCAATTTCAACGTTTTCCAGACGCGGCTGGAACGCGGCGCTGGCAACGTCTTTGCGTACATCCAGCGTGCCCGGCAGCGAGAGGTTCCCTGCTCCCATTTTTCCGCTGAGCTCGGAGATGACCAGCAGGCCGTTGTGGTTGAACATCTGGCTGCTGACGTCGGTAAAATCAATTCCACGCCAGCGCACGCTGTTCGCTTTCAGCAGAATGTCGGCGGTAAATCCGCGCAGGCCGTTGTAGTCAGGCAGATCGAGATTTGAGGAGATCACCGGACGCGACTGCGTGGCCTGGCTTTGCCCTACCTGCGTGGCTCCCTCATCGGTCGCGTTCACCGGTTGGAGCGGAAGCAGGTTCTCGAGATTCAGCTTGTCGAATTGCAGATCCAGCACCCACTTAGGTTTCTCATCAAGCGTGACGCTCGCCTGCCCCTTCAGGGAACTGTCGTTGGCCTGAAGGTTGAGCGCGTTCAGTTCGAGCTGTTTGCGCTCTTCATGCCACAACGCCTGCATCGTGCCCTGGCCAGCAATCCCCTTCGCGGGTAAATCCGCGCCGGTCAGCTGCCAGTTGAGCTGCTGAACGTCCGCCGTCAGCTGGTGCGGATAGTCAGAAGCGTTCACGTTTGCGTTCATCGACAGGTTGAGATCGCGCTGATTGCGGTTGATCCGCCCGGAGAACTCCATGGTGGCGTGATGATTGGCGTCCTGCTCCATCCTGAGATTGATATTGCGTACGGTGATCTGTTCGTCATCCTCATGCTGGAAAACCAGCACGCTGTCAGCAACTTTCAGATTACCAATATCGAACGACCAGCCGGTATCAGAGGGGACGTCAGGCAAGGTGTTTTCACGCGGTGCGACCGGCGCATCCGCCTGACGAACGGCTTCGGTTTGCGGCGTAAGCTGAATCACCGCCCCTTTCAGCATCACCTGTTCAACCTGGAGCTGATGGGATAAGAGCGGGATGAGCGCAACATCAAGACGCATGTTATCCGCCGTCACCAGCGGCTGCGCGGCGCCCGGCGCGGTGAGCGACATACGTCCGGAGAGAATGCTGAGCTGCGGCCAAACGTGCCAGCGCAGGGGCCCGTCCAGCTTGAGTTCATACCCGCTGCGCGCTTCCACCTGCCGCACCATGTAGGCCCGGAAGTCATTCGGGTTAACCAGCAGCACCAACGCTGAAAGGCCAGCCACCAGCACCACCAGCAAAATCATCAGCGTTGTCAGAACTCTTCTCATGGCTTCCTCAGTGAACTCACAGATCAGTCTTTATCGATACGACTGGCAACCGCACCCTGCTGGTCGCGATATTTTGCGTCCTGACGGCGGTTATAAGGACGGTCTGCCGGGCCGGTCAGCGGTTCGAAGCTCAACGCACCAATCATCATTCCCGGACGAAGCGCCAGCGGCAGTTTACCGGCGTTAAAGAACTCCAGCACGATACGGCCCGACCAGCCCGGATCGATACGGTGCGCGGTGACGTGCACCATCAGGCCCAGACGCGCCAGGGAAGAGCGTCCGTCAAGCCAGCCGACCAGATCCGCAGGCAGCGTGACCGATTCAAAGGTCACCGCCAGCGCCAGTTCGCCAGGATGGAGATAAAACGCCTCTCCTTCGTCGATGACGATTTCGTCGCTCATGACGCGATCCAGCGCCGCGCTGACTTCGTCTTTCGGCCCGCTGAGGTCGATAAACGGTGCCGTGTGGCCGCTGAAGGTGCGGAATTTATTCCCCAGACGCACATCGACGGTCACGCCGTTAATACGCTCAACCGGCGGACGCGGGGTGATAGACAGGCGGCCTTCATCCAGCCAGGCTTCTATATCGCGGTCACAAAGACGCATGGCACTTTCTCCTTTCGTGCATCGCGCCCTGAAGCCTTACGGCGTCAGGGCAAAACCAGGTTATCTCTGAACGGTACACAATTCACACGGCTTATTCAAAAAACTGACTGATTTTCGCTTTTAAGATATCAATGGCAATACGGTTTTTACCGCCACGAGGCACGATAATATCGGCGTATTGTTTCGAAGGCTCAATAAATTGCAGGAACATCGGGCGAACGGTTTTCTGATATTGCGCCATCACCGAGTCCATGGAGCGGCCACGTTCATTAACGTCGCGTTTGATACGCCGCATCAGGCAGATATCCAGAGGAGTGTCGACGAAAATCGAGAAGTTCATTGATTCGCGCAGACGGGCGTCGGTGAGCAGCAAAATCCCTTCAAGGATAATCACCTTCTTGGGCTCGATACGGATCGTTTCCTGGGTGCGGGTATGTTCCACGTAGCTGTAGACGGGCAGCTCAATTGCCTCGCCGCGCTTTAGCGCTTCCAGATGCTGGAACAGCAGGCTGTGATCCATCGCACTGGGGTGGTCGTAGTTGGTTTTTACACGCTCTTCCATCGAAAGATGGGATTGATCTTTGTAATAGCTATCTTCGGGAATAACACCGATATGCTCATCACCCACTTGTTCACGTAGTTCGCGATAAAGCGTACTGGCAATAAGACTTTTACCTGAAGCCGATGCGCCGGCGATGCCTATGATGACGCACTGATGAGACTTATCAGTCATAAATTTAGCGACCTGATTAACCTGGATGTAAGGAAGGACGACGCCGGAGCGTCAAACGCGGCAATTATAGGGATTTCGGGGGCGTGATACCAGTCGAATGCGCAGGTTATGCGAGGCGGGCTGAAAAGCGCCGTTTCACGCCTTTAGCGAAATTTTTACGCGCGGATTTTCACCATTTCATCACCATTCTTCGCAGAGTAACTATTTTATAAGTCTATGAAGTCAAAATCTGAGCACTCGGCATATGAATTGTAAAATGTTTGTACTAGCATAAACCAAATTATTAATTTCACGCGTCCGGACCTGGCTCCTGACAACATGGCGTCCCTGGATAGAGCGGTAATGAATAAACAATACCAGCGGGTTTTGGTTACTACCCCACATCCTTTACTGCGGCTTGTCTGTCTGGGTCTGGTCACGTTCATCTTCACCTTATTTTCCCTCGAGCTGACTCGCTTCGGTACGCTGCTGGCGCCATTGTGGTTCCCGACTTCAATAATGATGGTAGCGTTTTACCGCCACGCGGGAAAAATGTGGCCCGGCATTGCCCTCGCCTGCTCTTTTGGCAATATCTTTGCCTCGTGGATGCTCTTCTCATGGGAATCGCTCAACATCACCTACACGGCGATCAATATCATTGAGGCCACGGTTGGCGCGCTGTTACTGCGTAAACTGCTCCCCTGGTATAATCCGCTGCAAAACCTCAACGACTGGGTCCGGCTTGCCCTCGGCAGTGCCCTTGTGCCGCCGCTGGTGGGGGGCGTTCTGGTTCATTTTCTGGTGCCGAGCGCGGAGCCGCTGCGTAATTTCCTTGTCTGGGTACTTTCAGAGGCCATTGGCGCGCTGGCGCTGGTGCCTTTAGGTCTGCTGTTTAAACCGCATTACCTGCTGCGCCACCGCAATCCGAAACTGCTGCTGGAAACGCTGGTGACCCTGGTCGTTACGCTGGTTCTTTGCTGGACGGCAATCACCTGGCTGCCGTGGCCATTCACCTGCATCATCGTTCTGCTGATGTGGAGCGCGGTACGTCTGCCGCGTATGGAAGCGTTCCTGATATTTTTATTCACCATCATGATGGTGTCCCTGATGATGGCGCGAAATCCGCTCTCCATGACGCCCTCCTCCATGATCGTCACCTTCAACGCGCCGTGGCTCCCCTTCCTGATGATGCTGCTCCCCGCCAATATTATGACGATGGTGATGTATGCCTTCCGGGCCGAGCGTAAACATATTACGGAAAGCGAAGAACGTTTTCGTAATGCGATGGAATATTCCGCGATTGGTATGGCGCTGGTGGGCATTGAGGGCCAGTGGCTCCAGGCCAACAAGGCGCTGTGCAATTTCCTCGGTTACAGCCAGTCTGAACTCCAGTCGCTCACGTTTCAGCAGTTAACCTGGCCAGAAGATTTAAATACCGACCTGGAGCAGTTGGGACAGCTGATTAACGGGGAGATCAATAGCTACAGCCTCGAAAAACGCTACTACACTCGCAGCGGCGAGGTGGTGTGGGCGCTGCTGGCCGTCTCCGTTGTGCGCCATGCCGACGGCACCCCGCTTTACTTTATTGCCCAGATTGAAGATATCAACGACCTGAAACAGACCGAGTGGGTCAATAAGCGTCTGATGGAGCGTATCACCCTCGCGAACGAAGCCGGTGGCATCGGGATATGGGAGTGGGATCTCGAGCCGGACGTGATCAGCTGGGATAAGCGGATGTTTGAACTGTACGAGATCCCCCCGCACATTAAACCCACCTGGCAGCTCTGGCATGCGGCCATGGTGCCTGAAGATCGCCCCCACGCCGAACAGGTGCTGCGAGAATCCCTTCAGGCCAGGGTGCCTTTCAAGCTGGAATTTCGCATTCGCGTCAAGGATGGCATCCGCCACATTCGTTCGCTGGCGAACCGGGTACTGAACAAACAGGGCGAAGTGGAGCGGCTATTAGGGATCAACATGGATATGACCGAGGTGAAGCAGCTGAACGAGGCGCTGTTCCAGGAAAAAGAGCGCCTGCATATCACCCTCGACTCCATCGGCGAAGCGGTGCTGTGCACCGATATCGACATGAACATCACCTTTATGAACCCGGTCGCCGAGAAGATGAGCGGCTGGTCGCAAAGCGAAGCGCTGGGTCAGCCCGTTCTGAAGGTGCTGCACATTACCTTCGGCGAGAACGGTCCGTTAATGGAAAACATCCACAGCGGCGATATGTCCCGTACTGATATCGAACAGGACGTGGTGCTTAACTGCCGCAATGGCGGCAGTTTCGACATTCATTACAGCATTACCCCCCTCAGCACTCTGGAAGGTAACACCATCGGCTCGGTGCTGGTGATTCAGGACGTGACCGAGTCGCGCAAAATGCTGCGCCAGCTGAGTTACAGCGCCTCACATGACGCCCTGACCCACCTGGCGAACCGCGTCAGCTTTGAAAACCATCTGAAGCGTCTGTTGCAGACAGTACAGGAGACCCATCAGCATCACGCGCTGGTCTTTATCGATCTTGACCGTTTTAAGGCGGTGAACGATACGGCAGGCCACGCGGCGGGCGACGCTCTCCTGCGCGAACTCTCTTCGCTGATGCTGACCATGCTGCGCTCCAGCGACGTGCTGGCGCGTCTGGGCGGCGACGAGTTTGGTCTGCTGCTGCCGGACTGCAACGTCGAAAGCGCACGCTACATTGCGGGCCGGTTGATCGACGCCATCAACAACTATCATTTTTCCTGGGAAGGACGCCTGCACCGCATTGGTGCCAGTGCGGGGATTACGCTGATTGACGACACCAATTATCAGGCTGCGGAAGTGATGTCTCAGGCCGATATCGCCTGCTACGCCTCGAAAAACAGCGGGCGCGGCGTGGTCACCGTCTACGAACCCCAGCAGGAGAGGATCCACAGCACGCGCAGCATGATGTCGCTGGATGAGCAGTGGCACATGATTAAAGATAACCATCTGCTGATGATCGCCCGCAGCGTCGCCTCGCCGCGCATTCCCGAGAGCAGTAGCTTCTGGCTGATTTCCTTGCGGCTGTGGACCAGCCAGGGGGAAGTGCTGGAAGAGCATGCCTTCCGCGCCGGGCTGGCGGAGCCGGAGCTGCTGCACGCCCTGGACCGACGTATCTTCAGCGAATTCTTCCGTACCTATGCCGCACAGGTGGCGGCCAAAGGAATGGGCGTCGCGCTGCCGCTCTCAGAAGCGGGTTTAGCCAGCGTCACGCTGGTGGATGAGCTGCTCGACCTCATTACCAAAGGTCCGCTGCCGGCGCGGCTGCTGCATCTGGCGATTGCCGCTGATGTGCTGAGCAATACGGATGAAAACGTGCAGCAGGGTCTGCAAAAGCTTCGTCAGGCTGGCTGTCGCGTGGTGCTGACGCGGGTTGGACGCGATATGAACGTCTTCAGCCAGCTCAGCGCCAACACCGCTGATTATCTGCTGCTGGATGCAGACGTGGTGACCAACGTCCACGGCAATCTGATGGACGAGATGATGGTGACCATCATTCAGGGCCATGCCCAGCGTCTGGGCATAAAAACCATTGCCGGGCCATGCCATCAGTCGATCATGATGAATACGCTGTCGGGCATCGGCGTTGACTTTATCTACGGCGACACCATAGGGGAAGCGCAGCCGCTCGATCTACTGCTGAATACCAGCTATTTCGCCATCAACTGACGGCGACCAGCCGTCGGTGTACCAAATATGTAACAGCGCATACGAGCGCCACGGCTGCCAGCGCTCGGCGTAGCGACGGATCTGCGCGGGCGTCATACCGGCAAAGCGCTGTTTAATCAGATAATCATCCGGCAGGAAAACATCCTTCGCCTGCCAGCCGCGCAGGGCCAGATAATTCGCGGTCCAGCGCCCGATGCCGGGGCGCTGCTGTAGCGCCTTCATCCCGTCCTCAACGTTCGCGGGCGGGAACAGCGGGAATTCACCGTCCACCACCGACTGCGCCAGATGAATCAACGACTCCGCACGCTTGAGCGGCATCCCGAGGGCTTTCAACGCCAGCGGATCCACCGCGGCCAGTACCTCTGGCGGAGGAAAGCAGAGGTAGCCCGACGCGTCCTGGATGGGTTCACCGCACAGCGCCACCACCCGTGACGCCAGTTTAGCCGCCATCGCCACGCTTACCAGTTGTCCAAGAATGGCGCGCACGCCCTGCTCGTAAGCATCCATTGCGCCGGGCAAACGTAACCCCGGCCGCGCCGCGCCGAGATCGCCGAGGGTCTGTGCAATGTGCTGCGGGTCGCAATCGAGGTCAAAAAGGCGGGCGATGCGGTCCAGGCAGATATCCGCCACCGGGATCAGGCCAGGGCTAAGCGACACCGCAAGCGTATGGGTTGCGCTGTCTGGCGTAACCCGGAAAACGCCCTTGTGCCCGGCATAGCCAAAACTGCGCTCGTAGTAATCCTTCGTAACGGTCTCAACCCCCGTGACCGCACGCGCGGCAAGAAAGCCAAACATCCACGACCAGTCGTAAGGCGGTTGCCAGTTCAGGGTGTACATTGTCTCTCCTTTTGTATTTACCTCAGCATAAACCGAAAGATCGCGTTGCGCCTTGCTTTCATATTCCTGTTGTCGCCTGGCAGACATTTCGCTAAAGTCTCGCCCCTTCTCACCGGCATGGGGATTTATTGTGTTTATTGGATTCGACTACGGCACCGCAAACTGCTCGGTTGCGATAATGCAAAACGGACAACCGCAGCTCCTGAAAATGGAAAACGGCAGTACGCTGTTGCCGTCAATGCTCTGTGCGCCGACGCGTGAAGCGGTGAGCGAGTGGCTGTTCCGCCATCATCAGGTTCCTGC
This sequence comes from Enterobacter cloacae complex sp. IR5402, assembly GCF_049238125.1. Classification (NCBI taxonomy): domain Bacteria; kingdom Pseudomonadati; phylum Pseudomonadota; class Gammaproteobacteria; order Enterobacterales; family Enterobacteriaceae; genus Enterobacter; species Enterobacter cloacae complex sp. IR5402. Next base: position 419,797 of record NZ_JBMKHO010000002.1, on the reverse strand, counting down.
TACCGCAGCGGAAACCCAGGCGCTGCTGCGCCGTGCGGTCAGCTTTAACCGCGAGGAAGATATCGACGTTACCCCTTCCAGCGTGCAGTTCGGCCTCTCTTCCCTCGGGCAGTACATTGAAGATCCGGAAGAGGTCTACTTCGTTAAATCGCCGAAATCCTTCCTCGGCGCCAGCGGCCTGAAGCCACAGCAAGTGGCGATGTTTGAAGATCTGGTCTGCGCGATGATGCTGCACATCCGTAATCAGGCGCAGTCCCAGGTGCCGGATGCCATCACCCAGGCGGTGATTGGCCGTCCGATCAACTTCCAGGGGCTGGGCGGCGACGAAGCCAACCAGCAGGCGCAGGGGATCCTTGAGCGTGCAGCGCACCGGGCTGGCTTCCGTGACGTGGTATTCCAGTATGAGCCGGTTGCAGCGGGGCTGGATTTTGAAGCCACGCTGACAGAAGAACAACGGGTGCTGGTAGTGGACATCGGCGGCGGTACGACGGACTGCTCATTACTGCTGATGGGTCCGAAGTGGCATCACCGTCGCGATCGTGAAAACAGTCTGCTGGGGCACAGCGGCTGCCGAGTGGGCGGTAACGATCTGGATATTGCCCTGGCATTCAAGAGCCTGATGCCGCTGCTCGGCATGGGCGGTCAAACCGAGAAAGGCATCGCCCTGCCGATCCTGCCGTGGTGGAACGCGATTGCCATCAACGACGTCCCTGCCCAGAGTGATTTTTACAGCATCGCGAATGGCCGTTTCCTCAACGATCTGGTGCGTGATGCACAGGATGCAGAGAAGGTCGCGCTGCTGTATAAGGTGTGGCGTCAGCGCCTGAGCTACCGCGTGGTGCGCACCGCCGAAGAGAGCAAAATCGCCCTTTCTGATCGTCCTGAGCATGCGGTTTCGCTGCCGTTTATCAGTGACGATCTGGCTACGGCTATCACCCAGGAAGGGCTGGAAATGGCGCTGACTCAGCCGCTTCAGCGTATTCTGGAGCAGGTGCAGCTGGCGCTTGAGAATGGCAAAGTGAAGCCGGACGTGATTTACCTGACCGGCGGTAGCGCCCGTTCGCCGCTGATCAAGAAAGCGCTGGCGGAACAGCTGCCGGGGATCCCGATTGCCGGCGGCGATGACTTTGGCTCCGTTACAGCAGGGCTGGCGCGCTGGGCGCAGGTGGTGTTTAGCTAATGGAGTTGTGCCGGGTGGCGGCTTCGCCTTACCCGGCCAACAAGATCCTTCAACCGTAGGCCGGGTAAGCGCAGCGCCACCCGGCGAAGGCGAAACCGCGGCACCACACTCAGACCATTCCTGACAGTCTTCCATATTTCCTCCATTTTTCCACTGTGTTACCTGACTAAACTAGTATCATTCCCCGAAAGAGTTTCAGGATGAGAACGTATAACGATGAAAGGCAGTAACAAATCCCGCTGGGCAATCGCCGCTGGTCTGATTGTGGTGGTCCTGGCCGCCGCCTGGTACTGGCACAGCCAGTCCGCGAACTCCACGGCACCTGCTGGCGCCAGTAGCCCCTCACAACGCCCAACGGGCGGCGGGCGCCACGGTATGCGCGGCGGTGCGCTGGCACCGGTGCAGGCGGCCACGGCGGTGAATAAAGCGGTGCCTCGTTATCTCTCCGGGCTGGGAACCATCACTGCCGCCAACACCGTGACGGTACGTAGCCGCGTGGACGGTCAGCTGATGGCCATCCACTTCCAGGAAGGTCAACAGGTGAAAGCGGGCGATCTGCTGGCGGAAATCGATCCAAGCCAGTTTAAGGTGGCCTTGGCGCAGGCGCAGGGGCAACTCGCGAAAGACAAAGCCACCCTCGCCAATGCCCGCCGCGATTTAGCCCGCTATCAGCAGTTGGTAAAAACCAACCTCGTGTCGCGCCAGGAGCTGGATACCCAGCAATCTCTGGTCAGTGAATCTCAGGGCACCATCAAGGCCGACGAAGCCGCGGTCGCCAGCGCCCAGCTCCAGCTCGACTGGAGCCGGATCACCGCGCCGATTGACGGCCGCGTGGGCCTGAAACAGGTTGATATCGGGAACCAAATCTCCAGCGGCGATACCACGGGCATCGTGGTGATCACCCAGACGCACCCTATCGATCTCGTCTTTACCCTGCCGGAAAGCGACATTGCGACGGTGATACAGGCGCAGAAGGCCGGAAAATCGCTGGTGGTTGAAGCCTGGGATCGCACCAACAAGCAGAAGCTGAGCGAAGGTTCGCTGTTGAGCCTGGATAACCAGATCGACACCACCACCGGCACCATCAAGCTAAAAGCACGCTTCAACAATCAGGACGATGCCCTGTTCCCGAATCAGTTCGTCAATGCGCGAATGCTGGTCGCGACCGAAGAAAACGCCGTGGTGATCCCGACGGCGGCCCTGCAAATGGGCAGTGAAGGCAACTTTGTCTGGGTGCTGAACAGCGAAAACAAGGTCAGCAAACACCTGGTGAAAACCGGGATCCAGGACAGTCAGACGGTGGTGATCAGCGCCGGGCTGTCCGCAGGCGACCGCGTCGTAACCGACGGTATTGACCGGCTGACCGAAGGGGCGCAGGTCGAGGTGGTGGAAGCGCAGAATACAGGAGCAAAAGCCTGATGCAGGTGATGCCGCCGAGCTCTACAGGTGGGCCATCACGCCTGTTTATTTTACGACCGGTTGCGACGACCCTGTTGATGGTGGCGATCCTGCTGGCCGGGATCATTGGCTACCGTTTTCTGCCCGTGTCGGCGCTGCCGGAAGTGGACTACCCGACTATTCAGGTTGTCACCCTCTATCCGGGCGCCAGTCCGGATGTGGTGACATCCGCCATCACCGCCCCGCTGGAGCGTCAGTTTGGCCAGATGTCTGGCCTGAAGCAGATGTCCTCCCAGAGCTCGGGCGGCGCCTCGGTCGTCACGCTTCAGTTCCAGCTCGCCCTGTCGCTGGACGTCGCGGAACAGGAGGTGCAGGCCGCCATTAACGCCGCCACCAACCTGCTGCCGTCTGACCTGCCGAACCCGCCGGTTTACAGCAAGGTGAACCCGGCAGACCCGCCGATCATGACGCTTGCCGTCACCTCCTCCGCCATGCCGATGACGCAGGTGGAAGACATGGTCGAAACCCGCGTGGCGCAGAAGATTTCGCAGGTGACCGGCGTCGGGCTGGTTACGCTCGCAGGGGGACAACGCCCCGCGGTGCGCGTTAAGCTCAATGCCCAGGCCATTGCCGCGCTGGGGTTAACCAGCGAAACCATTCGCACCGCCATCAGCAGCGCCAACGTTAACTCAGCGAAGGGCTCGCTGGACGGCCCGACCCGCGCGGTCACGCTCTCCGCCAACGACCAGATGCAGTCCGCCGATGAATACCGTCAGCTGATTATTGCCTACCAGAACGGCGCACCGATCCGCCTGGGCGACGTGGCAACCGTCGAACAAGGCGCGGAAAACAGCTGGCTCGGGGCGTGGGCTAATAAGCAGCAGGCGATTGTCATGAACGTTCAGCGCCAGCCGGGCGCGAACATTATTGATACCGCCGACAGCATTCGCACCATGCTGCCGCAGCTGGTGGAAAGCCTGCCAAAATCGGTCAGCGTGAAAGTGCTCTCTGACCGCACCACGAATATTCGCGCGTCAGTGACTGACACCCAGTTCGAGCTGATGCTGGCGATTGCGCTGGTGGTGATGATCATCTACCTGTTCCTGCGCAACGTTCCGGCAACCATTATTCCCGCCGTTGCCGTGCCGCTCTCGCTGGTCGGGACGTTCGCGGTAATGGTATTTCTCGACTTCTCGATTAACAACCTGACGCTGATGGCGCTCACCATCGCCACCGGGTTTGTGGTGGACGACGCCATCGTGGTAATCGAAAACATCTCGCGCTATATCGAGAAAGGTGAAAAGCCGTTAGCCGCCGCGCTGAAGGGCGCGGGGGAGATCGGCTTTACCATTATTTCGCTCACCTTCTCGCTGATTGCGGTGCTGATCCCGCTGCTGTTTATGGGCGATATCGTCGGGCGGCTGTTCCGCGAGTTTGCCGTGACGCTGGCGGTCGCCATTCTGATCTCTGCCGTGGTGTCGCTGACGCTGACGCCGATGATGTGCGCCCGCATGCTGAGCCACGAATCTTTACGCAAGCAAAACCGCTTCTCCCTCGCCTCCGAGCGGATGTTCGAGCGCATTATTGCCGCCTACGGCCGCGTGCTGGCGAAAGTCCTGAACCATCCCTGGGCGACGCTCGGCGTGGCCCTCGGCACGCTGGCGCTCAGCGTCATGCTGTGGATTTTCATTCCGAAAGGCTTCTTCCCGATTCAGGACAACGGCATTATTCAGGGCACGCTTCAGGCGCCACAGACGGTCTCCTTCGCCAACATGGCGCAGCGCCAGCAGCAGGTGTCTGAGATCATCATGAAAGATCCGGCGGTGGAAAGCCTGACTGCCTACGTGGGCGTGGACGGCACCAACCCGTCGCTTAACAGCGCGCGCCTGCAAATTAACCTTAAACCGCTCGATGACCGTGACGATCGCGTCAACGCGGTTATTGAGCGTCTGCAAAGCGCTGTGGCGCGCGTACCGGGCATTGAGCTGTATCTGCAACCGATCCAGGATTTAACCATTGATACGCAGGTGAGCCGCACGCAGTACCAGTTTACGCTCCAGGCCACCTCGCTTGATGCACTCAGCACCTGGGTGCCGCAGCTGGTGGACAAGCTGAAAGCACTGCCGCAGATTTCTGACGTCAGCAGCGACTGGCAGGATAAAGGGCTGGCGGCGTACGTGAACGTCAACCGCGACACCGCCAGCCGTCTGGGCATTACCATGTCCGACGTGGATAACGCGCTGTATAACGCCTTTGGCCAGCGCCTTATCTCCACCATTTACACCCAAGCGAACCAGTATCGCGTGGTGCTGGAACATAACACCGAGAACACGCCCGGGCTTGCCGCGCTGGACTCGATACGCCTGACCAGCAAAGACGGCGGGATTGTGCCGCTCAGCGCCATTGCCAGCGTGGAAGAGCGTCACACCCCGCTGTCGATTAACCATCTCGATCAGTTCCCATCCACCACCATTTCGTTCAACGTGCCGGACGGTTATTCCCTGGGCGAAGCGGTGGAGGCCATTCTGGGTGCGGAGAAAGAACTCAGCTTCCCGTCCGATATTCAGACCCAGTACCAGGGCAGTACTCTGGCGTTCCAGGCCGCGCTGGGCAGCACCGTCTGGCTGATTGTCGCGGCGGTGGTGGCGATGTATATCGTGCTTGGCGTGCTGTATGAAAGCTTTATCCACCCGATCACCATTCTCTCCACCCTGCCGACGGCGGGCGTGGGGGCACTGCTGGCGCTGATGCTGGCGGGGAGCGAACTGGACGTGATTGCGATCATCGGCATCATTCTGCTTATCGGCATCGTGAAGAAAAACGCCATCATGATGATCGACTTTGCGCTGGCCGCCGAGCGCGAGCAGGGTATGGCGCCGCGCGAGGCCATTTACCAGGCCTGTCTGCTGCGTTTTCGCCCGATCCTGATGACCACCCTCGCCGCCCTGCTGGGCGCGCTGCCGCTGATGCTGAGCACCGGCGTGGGGGCCGAACTGCGCCGTCCGCTGGGCATCGGGATGGTCGGCGGCCTGCTCGTAAGCCAGGTGCTGACGCTGTTTACCACGCCGGTTATCTACCTGCTGTTTGACCGTCTGGCCCTGTGGACGAAAAGCCGCTTCCCGAAACGTGAAGAGGAGGCGTAAGTGAAGTTTTTCGCCCTCTTCATTTACCGTCCGGTGGCGACGATTTTACTCTCCGTCGCTATTACCCTGTGCGGCGTGCTGGGCTTCCGGCTGCTGCCGGTGGCCCCGCTGCCGCAGGTCGATTTCCCGGTGATCATGGTCAGCGCCTCGCTGCCGGGTGCCTCGCCGGAAACCATGGCCTCATCGGTGGCGACGCCGCTTGAGCGCTCGCTTGGTCGAATTGCCGGGGTTAACGAGATGACCTCCAGCAGTTCGCTGGGCAGCACGCGCATCATTCTGGAATTCAATTTCGACCGGGACATCAACGGCGCGGCGCGTGACGTGCAGGCCGCGATTAACGCCGCCCAAAGCCTGCTGCCGAGCGGCATGCCGAGCCGTCCAACCTATCGCAAGGCCAACCCCTCCGACGCGCCGATCATGATCCTGACGCTTACGTCAGAGACCTACTCCCAGGGCGAGCTGTACGATTTTGCCTCTACCCAGCTGGCGCAAACCATCGCCCAGATTGACGGCGTGGGCGACGTGGACGTCGGCGGCAGCTCCCTGCCCGCCGTGCGCGTGGGGCTGAATCCGCAGGCGCTGTTTAACCAGGGCGTGTCGCTGGACGACGTGCGTTCCGCCATCAGCAACGCCAACGTGCGTAAGCCGCAGGGCGCGATTGAGGACAACAGCCACCGCTGGCAGATCCAGACTAACGACGAGCTGAAAACCGCCGCCGAGTATCAGCCGTTGATTATTCACTACAACAACGGCGCGGCGGTGCGCCTGAGCGACGTCGCCAGCGTCACCGATTCGGTGCAGGACGTGCGTAACGCCGGGATGACCAACGCCAAACCGGCGATTTTGCTGATGATCCGCAAGCTGCCGGAAGCCAACATCATTCAGACGGTGAACAGCATCCGCACGCGCCTGCCGGAGCTTCAGGAAACGATTCCGGCGGCCATCGATCTCCAGATTGCGCAGGACCGCTCCCCCACCATCCGCGCCTCGCTTGAGGAGGTAGAGCAAACGCTGATCATCTCCGTCGCGCTGGTGATCCTGGTGGTGTTCCTGTTCCTGCGCTCGGGGCGCGCGACGCTGATCCCGGCGGTGGCGGTGCCAGTATCGCTGATAGGCACCTTTGCCGCCATGTACCTGTGCGGCTTTAGCCTTAACAACCTGTCGCTGATGGCGCTGACGATTGCCACCGGGTTTGTGGTGGATGACGCCATCGTGGTGCTGGAGAATATCTCGCGCCATCTGGAAGCGGGCATGAAGCCGCTCCAGGCGGCGCTTCAGGGGACGCGCGAAGTGGGCTTCACGGTCCTGTCCATGAGCCTGTCGCTGGTAGCGGTATTCCTGCCACTGCTGCTGATGGGCGGCCTGCCGGGGCGACTGCTGCGCGAATTTGCCGTCACGCTTTCCGTCGCCATTGGTATCTCACTGGTGATTTCGCTGACGCTGACGCCGATGATGTGCGGCTGGATGCTAAAGCGCAGCCAACCGCACTCGCAGCCGCGCAGGAAAGGCTTTGGCCGCGTCCTGATGGCGATGCAGTCCGGCTACGGCAAATCGCTGAAATGGGTGCTGAACCACACGCGTATTGTCGGGCTGGTGCTGATCGGCACCATCGTCCTCAACGTCTGGATGTATATCACCATCCCGAAAACCTTCTTCCCGGAGCAGGATACCGGGGTGCTGATGGGGGGCATTCAGGCGGACCAGAGCATTTCGTTCCAGGCGATGCGCGGCAAACTGCAAGACTTTATGAAAATCATCCGGGAAGATCCGGCCGTGGATAACGTCACCGGCTTTACCGGCGGCTCGCGCGTTAACAGCGGGATGATGTTTATTACCCTTAAGCCGCGCGGTGAACGTCACGAAACGGCGCAGCAGATCATTGACCGCCTGCGGCTGAAGCTTGCCAAAGAGCCGGGGGCAAATCTGTTTTTGATGGCCGTTCAGGATATCCGCGTCGGCGGACGACAGGCTAACGCCAGCTATCAGTACACCCTGCTCTCGGATGACTTAGCCGCCCTGCGCGAGTGGGAGCCGAAGATCCGTAAAGCGCTGGCCGCGCTGCCGCAGCTGGCGGACGTGAACTCTGACAGCCAAAACAACGGTGCGGAGATGGCGCTCACCTACGATCGTGAAACCATGGCCCGCCTGGGCATTAACGTGGAGGCGGCCAACAGCCTGCTGAACAACGCCTTCGGGCAGCGTGAAGTCTCTACCATCTATCAGCCGATGAACCAGTACAAGGTGGTGATGGAGGTGGATCCGCGCTACACCCAGGACATCAGCGCGCTGGACAAGATGTTTGTGATCAATGATGACGGTAAGGCGATTCCGCTGTCGTACTTCGCCAGCTGGCAGCCGTCGAACGCCCCGCTGTCGGTGAACCACCAGGGGCTTTCCGCCGCCTCGACCGTCTCGTTTAACTTGCCAACCGGCTCGTCGCTGTCTGAGGCCAGCGATGCCATTAATCGCGCCATGACCCAGCTCGGGGTGCCCTCCTCGGTGCGCGGCAGCTTTGCCGGTACGGCGCAGGTGTTCCAGGACACCATGAACTCGCAGGTTATTTTGATTCTGGCGGCCATTGCCACGGTTTATATCGTGCTGGGCGTGCTGTACGAAAGCTACGTGCACCCGTTGACCATTCTCTCCACGCTTCCCTCTGCGGGCGTGGGGGCGCTGCTGGCGCTGGAGCTGTTCGGTGCCCCATTCAGTCTTATCGCGCTTATCGGGATCATGCTATTGATTGGCATCGTGAAGAAAAACGCGATAATGATGGTCGACTTTGCCCTGGACGCCCAGCGCAACGGCAATCTGACGCCGGACGAGGCGATATTCCAGGCCTGTCTGCTGCGTTTTCGCCCGATCATGATGACCACGCTGGCCGCGCTGTTCGGCGCGCTGCCGCTGGTCATATCCGGCGGTGACGGCTCTGAACTACGCCAGCCGCTGGGGATCACGATCGTTGGCGGCCTGGTGATGAGCCAGCTGCTGACGCTCTACACGACGCCGGTAGTCTATCTGTTCTTTGACCGCCTGCGGCTGCGTTTTTCGCGTAAAAAGAGAACCACGGTGACCGAGTAAATGACCGACCTACCCAGTAACGTTCGCTGGCAATTGTGGATCGTCGCGTTCGGCTTCTTTATGCAGTCGCTGGACACGACTATCGTGAACACCGCCCTCCCCTCGATGGCGAAAAGCCTGGGGGAGAGCCCGCTGCACATGCATATGGTGATTGTCGCCTATGTGCTGACGGTCGCCGTGATGCTGCCTGCCAGCGGCTGGCTGGCGGATAAAGTCGGCGTGCGAAACATCTTCTTCACCGCCATTGTGCTGTTTACCACCGGGTCGCTGTTTTGCGCCCAGGCCAATACCCTCGACCAGCTGGTGATGGCGCGCGTGCTACAGGGCGTCGGCGGCGCGATGATGGTACCCGTCGGGCGGTTAACGGTGATGAAAATTGTTCCGCGCGCGCAGTATATGGCGGCGATGACCTTCGTCACCCTGCCCGGTCAGGTCGGCCCGTTGCTTGGCCCGGCGCTGGGCGGGATTCTGGTGGAGTATGCCTCCTGGCACTGGATCTTCCTGATCAACCTGCCGGTCGGTATTATCGGCGCGATTGCCACCCTGACGCTGATGCCGAACTATAAAATGCAGACCCGGCGCTTTGATTTCTTTGGCTTCATCCTGCTGGCAGCTGGCATGGCGACGCTTACCCTCGCGCTCGACGGGCAAAAAGGGCTGGGGATCTCCTCCCTGTCGCTCGCCCTGCTGGTAGCGCTGGGTGTCACCGCCATTCTCTGGTATCTGTGGCATGCCAGAGGTAACGCTAACGCGCTGTTCAGCCTGAATCTGTTCAAGAATCCCACCTACCGTCTTGGTCTGTTCGGCAGCTTTGCCGGACGCATCGGCAGCGGCATGTTGCCGTTTATGACGCCGGTATTTTTACAGATTGGGATGGGCTTCTCGCCGTTCCATGCCGGGCTGATGATGATCCCGATGGTACTTGGCAGCATGGGGATGAAGCGTATTGTGGTGCAGGTGGTGAACCGCTTTGGCTATCGCCGCGTGCTGGTGGCCGCCACGATCGGGCTGGCGTTGGTCTGCCTGCTGTTTATGGCCGTGGCGCTGCTGGGCTGGTACTACATCCTGCCGCTGGTGCTGTTCTGCCAGGGGATCATCAACTCCATGCGCTTCTCGTCGATGAACACCCTGACGCTGAAAGATCTGCCGGACGAGCTGGCAAGCAGTGGTAACAGTCTGCTGTCGATGATCATGCAGCTCTCCATGAGCGTGGGGGTCACGGTTGCCGGATTGCTGCTCGGCATGTACGGTCAGCACCATCTCAGCGCCGACACCCCCGTCGCGCATCAGGTCTTTTTATACACTTACCTCAGCATGGCGGTAATTATCGCTCTGCCCGCTTTTATCTTTGCCAGAGTGCCGAATGACACGACCAAAAACGTCGTGATCCGACGCGGCAAAAGGAGTGCACCATGAAATTCTGGCGTCCGGGGATCACCGGTAAGCTTTTTGTGGCGATTTTCGCCACCTGTATCGTCCTGCTGATTACTATGCACTGGGCGGTGCGGGTCAGCTTTGAGCGCGGCTTTATTGACTACATCAAGCACGGTAACGAACAGCGTTTACAGGGCTTAAGCGACGCGCTGGGGGAACAGTATAGCCTGCACGGTAACTGGCGTTTTCTGCGCAACAACGATCGCTTTATATTTCAAATTCTGCGCTCGCTGGAGCACGATAATGACGACGACCGTCCGGGACCGGGCATGCCACCGCACGGCTGGCGCACCCAGTTCTGGGTAATTGATCAGGAGATGCGCGTGCTCGTTGGCCCACGCTCTCCGGTACCGCCGGACGGCACAAAGCGCGCCATTACCTCGAACGGCGCCACGGTGGGCTGGGTTATCGCCTCCCCGGTCGAGCGGCTGACGCGCAACACCGACATCAACTTTGACCGCCAGCAGCGTCAGACCAGCTGGTTGATTGTCGCGCTTTCTACCCTGCTTGCGGCGCTCGCCACCTTCCCGCTGGCGCGCGGCCTGCTGGCGCCGGTTAAGCGCCTGGTGGAAGGCACGCACAAGCTGGCGGCGGGTGATTTCTCGACCCGCGTGGACACCCGCAGCCAGGATGAACTGGGCAAGCTGGCGCAGGACTTCAACCAGCTCGCCAGCACGCTGGAAAAAAACCAGCAGATGCGCCGCGACTTTATGGCCGACATTTCACACGAGCTGCGCACCCCACTGGCGGTGCTGCGCGGCGAGCTGGAGGCGATTCAGGACGGCGTGCGGCAGTTCACCCCCGAATCCGTGGCCTCGCTTCAGGCGGAAGTCGGTACGCTGACCAAACTGGTGGACGATCTGCATCAGCTGTCCATGTCCGACGAAGGCGCCCTGGCTTACCAGAAAGCACCGATCGATGTGATCAATATCCTTGAAGTCGTGACCGGCGCATTCCGCGAGCGCTTCGCCAGCCGTGACCTGAAAATCAACCTTTCGCTGCCGGACAGTGCGGTGGTGTTCGGCGACAGAGATCGCCTGATGCAGCTGTTCAATAATCTGCTGGAGAACAGCCTCCGCTACACCGACGGCGGCGGCGCGCTGCATATCTCCGGCAGGCAGGAAAACGGGCGCTTTGCCCTGACCTTTGCGGACTCCGCCCCTGGCGTGAAGGATGCGCAGCTGGAAAAACTGTTCGAGCGCTTCTATCGCACCGAAGGTTCACGCAACCGCGCCAGCGGCGGTTCCGGCCTTGGGCTGGCCATTTGCGTTAACATTGTGGAGGCCCATGGCGGCACCATCCGCGCCGCCCATTCGCCTTTTGGCGGGGTTAGCATTACAGTAGAGTTACCTCTGGAACGGGATTTATCGAGGGAAGCATGACCGAGTTACCGATTGACGACAACACACCGCGTATTTTGATCGTGGAAGACGAGCCTAAACTTGGGCAACTGCTGATCGACTATTTGCGCGCTGCGAGTTACGCGCCAACGCTTATCAGCCACGGCGACCAGGTGCTGCCCTACGTGCGCCAGACGCCGCCGGATCTGATCCTGCTGGATCTGATGCTGCCGGGTACCGACGGCCTAACCCTGTGCCGCGAAATTCGTCGTTTCTCCGATGTTCCCATCGTGATGGTGACGGCCAAAATCGAAGAGATCGATCGTCTGCTGGGGCTCGAAATCGGCGCTGACGATTACATCTGCAAGCCTTACAGCCCGCGGGAGGTGGTCGCTCGGGTGAAAACCATCCTCCGCCGCTGTAAGCCGCAGCGTGAATTGCAGGTGCTCGATGCGCAAAGCCCGCTGATCGTCGACGAAAGCCGTTTCCAGGCGAGCTGGCGCAGCAAACTTTTGGATCTCACCCCCGCAGAGTTTCGCCTGTTGAAAACGCTCTCCCACGAGCCGGGCAAAGTGTTTTCCCGCGAGCAGCTGCTCAACCATCTGTATGACGATTACCGCGTGGTGACCGACCGCACCATCGACAGCCACATCAAAAACCTGCGCCGCAAGCTGGAGGCGCTGGACGCCGACCAGTCGTTTATTCGCGCGGTGTACGGCGTGGGGTATCGCTGGGAAGCGGATGCGTGCAGGATTGCTTAATATTTGCTTTAACGATGATTACCTGCCCAGGTAATCATCGTTCTTCATAACATTCACTTTCTAACAACACGCCTACCTGATTTGACAATTGCAAACTGTAATGTTTGATGTTAAAAACGAAATAAATCACTATATTACGGCTTCAAGAAATGCAAAATTTTATTGGTAATTTATTCATTATCATCACCACAGCTATAAGCGTTGCCAGCCTTTTTCTGGGGTTATTTGCTTATAATAAAAAAATGAAAACAAAAGCAATACAAAAAATAGAACTCCTCATACCTAAAAAAAACAGAATAACCAAGTTTTCCGAGCAATGGGTAAGCGCTTTTTTCCTGGCATTCGGTAATCATGCATTCTCAAAAAGGCAATTAATTACCATCCCGTTTTTATTGGTTTTATATTCCAGTATCTTATTTGTAGTTTGGTATCTCTGGGTGCTGACTTTTAGAAATCCTGAGCACATCATTCCTCAACATCTGCCATTGACCATTGAAGTTGCTTTACATGACTTTATTCATTTTGGCTTTTGGTACTCTTTACTGCTTGATGTGATGTCAATTTATCTTATCAGAGCTTACATTAACGCAGGTCTATCGAAAGGGTTTTCGTCTGTAAAATCGATCGTTTATTTTTCTTCAATTGTTCTGGGTGTTATGCTCTCATTTACACTTATCATCACCCATCTTAAAAATGCTTCGATTGAGGACCTCTATATCCAGCAAGGCCTGTATTTTGAAGACAGACCTGTAATGACATGGAACCCGCTGGAAGTGATACGTTCTTCACTGGATTTCATCGATAACGAAACCATGATTATCTTTACCTCAAAAGGGGCAATATCTAACTACTTCATTCCGCAGGCGATCATGTTTTACCTTTCCATGTTTACGCAATTGACGCTGCTTATTGTTTTCATCAGCTATATGATCACAAAAATACTGCATAACATCCGAACGGTTGCCATCTGGACAGTCAAGTATTCTGGAACGGCTACGATGAATGCCATTGGTTTCATTCTTATCGCCGGTATTATTCTACTGGCTTTAATATATTTGTGTTTGTATGTCATATCGCTAATGGTTTAAAGATACGAAGTATTATGTCATCTGAAAGGGGTGAGGCGCTTTACCTCCCCGCCCCGCAGCGCTACAATGCCCGCCCTTAAAGTGGGGGATCTCCCCTTACCGCTGCACCAGGTGCATGCGGATCTGACCTGTCATCAGAACGAGAACAAACATGTTTAAACCGGAACTTCTTTCCCCGGCGGGAACGCTGCAAAATATGCGTTACGCTTTCGCCTATGGTGCCGACGCCGTTTACGCGGGCCAGCCGCGCTACTCGCTGCGCGTGCGTAACAACGAATTCAACCACGAGAATCTTCAGCTCGGCATCAACGAAGCGCATGCCCTGGGCAAAAAATTCTACGTGGTGGTGAACATCGCGCCGCACAACGCCAAGCTGAAAACGTTCATTCGCGACCTGAAGCCGGTCGTGGAGATGGGGCCGGACGCGCTGATTATGTCGGACCCGGGTTTAATCATGCTGGTTCGGGAGAATTTCCCGGAGATGGACATTCACCTCTCAGTGCAGGCTAACGCCGTCAACTGGGCAACGGTGAAATTCTGGAAACAGATGGGGCTGACCCGCGTCATTCTGTCCCGCGAGCTGTCCCTCGAAGAGATCGAAGAGATCCGCACCCAGGTGCCGGATATGGAGATCGAAATCTTCGTTCACGGCGCGCTGTGCATGGCCTACTCCGGCCGCTGCCTGCTCTCTGGCTACATCAACAAGCGTGACCCGAACCAGGGTACCTGCACCAACGCCTGCCGCTGGGAATATAACGTTCAGGAAGGGAAAGAGGATGACATCGGTAACATCGTGCATAAACACGAGCCGATTCCGGTCACCAACGTTGAGCCAACGCTGGGAATTGGCGCGCCTACCGACAGCGTGTTTATGATCGAAGAAGCCAAACGTCCGGGTGAGTACATGACCGCCTTCGAAGACGAGCACGGCACCTACATCATGAACTCTAAAGATCTGCGCGCCATCGCGCACGTCGAGCGTTTAACCAAGATGGGCGTACACTCCCTGAAAATTGAAGGCCGCACCAAGTCTTACTACTACTGCGCCCGTACCGCACAGGTATATCGCAAAGCCATCGACGATGCCGCTGCCGGTAAACCGTTCGACACCAGCCTGCTGGAAACGCTGGAAGGTCTGGCGCATCGCGGCTATACCGAAGGTTTCCTGCGTCGTCACACTCACGACGACTACCAGAACTACGAGCATGGCTATTCGATTTCCGAACGCCAGCAGTTTGTAGGCGACTTCACCGGCGAGCGTAAAGGCCCGCTGGCCGCCGTCGCCGTAAAAAACAAATTCACTAAAGGCGACAGCCTGGAGCTGATGACGCCGCAGGGCAACATGAACTTCCGACTGGAGCACCTGGAAAACAAAAAAGGTGAGGCGATTGAGGTCGCACCTGGCGACGGCCATGTGGTCTGGCTGCCGGTTCCTGAAGAGGTGGAGCTGGAGTTTGCGCTGCTGATGCGTAATTTTGAAGGTGAAAATACCCGAAATCCACACGGCAAATAGTCAATCAACGGGATTTTTTCACGCTGGGATAATTCTTAGAATCGGATCACATACCGCTTCGTTCAATACGGGTATTATCCCCCCGCTGAAAAACATAACCCATAAATGCTAGCTGTACCAGGAACCACCTCCTTAGCCTGCGTAATCTCCCTTACGCGGGCTTATTTTTTTTGTTAACTCCTGAAATTTTTCCCCCTGATAAATATGGCGTTGCATTGACCCGGGAAAGGTTTGTGTCAGCATTAGGCGTATCATCTAAGCAAATCGAACGAACAAAGGATCCTAATCACATTTTTTAATGGATTTGAGAGGGATGAACACTATTCGGAACATTCCTAATTTTAAGTGTTAACAGGACCTTTACTCTTGATTTATTAACAATCAACGTTTCACACGGACGGAGAGATGAAGTGACATTCACAGGACAATTTTCAAAGGATCTTCCAGATTACGAACTCGCACGCAGTCTTGGTCTTGCCTCTGGCGGCGATATAAATTTCACAGCACTTGCAGGTCAACTGGACTGTAGCAGAAATTTTAGCCAGGCCGGGATTATCTACTCAGACGGTACACGTCAGTCGCTAGTACGGCCATCAAGAAGGATTGCGACACCAAACGAAAGCTCGGTTAGTCATGTAGTCATAACCAAAGTAAATGCCGCATTAGTTAACCCTGTTCAGGCAACAACGGCGACGATTAATTCCCCTTCCCTGGCAACTGAAATTGGTTCAACGGCAATTTCCTGCGGAGCCGCAATTCTTACTGTTGTACTTGCGGCAGGGGCCGGTATGGCTATACCTCTCACTGCAGGGTCTTCCGGTGCTATAGCCGCTGTGATTTTAGCCGGTGGTGTAGCAACTGGAATTCAATGTGCAAATGGGCTTGGCCGACTATCGTTGATTGCTATGAATCATGATGATTACGTTGCGTGGATGGATTCCCAGGAGTGGTATACAGCAACCAACACAGCCCTGGATGCGATTTCTCTTGCCGGGGCTGCTGCGGGTTTAAAAAGCGCTGCATTAACATATCGCCTTCTTAACCGTTCATCGTCTGAGAGTTTGCTCTCCTTATTACAAAAAATGAGCCGGGCCGACCGTACGCGATTAACATAGGAGATTATTCGTATCCGCAATCCCGGCATCTCGAATTCAGGTGTAAAAGCAGCAATGAAGGCAGGCGTGTATCCCAAACGTTATCCGTCAGAAGCGTTGCAGTTGCTCTTACAGCGTGAGTTGCTGAATACCATTTCAAATTCTTCTGCCTTCGTTGGAAGTGCCATCTCAGGAAATATCAGAAATCCACAGAATGTTGCACAAACGGGTAAATACATTTTTGGTTTAATTCAGTCTTTTTCATTTACAGGAAGTTATTGACCCGTCCATGATGAAATACATTAAAGATAGCCTTGCATTAAGTGCTTTGGTTAAAAGTAAAATGGCGACCGATGATCTCAACCAGCTTGAAACATTAAAAGAACAGTTAAAAGATCGGTTCGGCGTTCCTGTGGGCGTCCATATGACAGGAATTCCTTTGGCAGTGAGCACGTTACTGGCTATTTTTTGCTACGCCATGCTGCAAGTGTCCCTCTGGTTGTTGCTGTTTCGCTGGCTCGGCTTACCCGAATTTAAGGTTATGATGGGAGTATTCATTGCAGCGATTGTGTATTGTCTGGTAGTGATGAGCACGATGTTTCTGACTACACGAGGTTCTTTACCTGGATATAAACTGCATATTTTCGTCATTACGCTGACAGGCATAATGAGCATCATTTATTTCATCTGGACGGGGATTTCGCTTTTATTCGGCCCTGTTGAGAACTACACACCGCAAATAACCTCTTTGCTGGGGCTGGGATTTTTCTTTCTGAACATTATGTGGATGAATTCATCGATTTTTTACCGCTCCATTGCGCTAACGCTACATAATCGGGTCTGGCGTAAGCAGCTCAAAATCGAGGCAAGGCCAATGTCACACCTCAAACGTTGACCACAATAGTCAATTGAGCGGCAGTAGTATGCACTGTAAGCGCTACGGGGTTCTTTAGTCGATTTCAAAGCCCTTACGCGGGCTTATTTTTTGCCTTTCATCCTGTTCTTACCCGCTTTTTCCCTCTCTGGGATACACTCTTTCTATAGCTA
This sequence comes from Enterobacter cloacae complex sp. IR5402, assembly GCF_049238125.1. NCBI lineage: Bacteria > Pseudomonadati > Pseudomonadota > Gammaproteobacteria > Enterobacterales > Enterobacteriaceae > Enterobacter > Enterobacter cloacae complex sp. IR5402. Next base: position 402,721 of record NZ_JBMKHO010000002.1, on the reverse strand, counting down.
AAAAAGGGAGCAACCCGGATGGCAACCTATCCAGACAGTTTATTAATTCTTAACGGCAAGAGTGCAGGCAACGATCTGCTGCGCCAGGCGATTACCGAATTGCGTGAAGATGGCGCGCGCATTCACGTGCGGGTGACCTTTGAAAAAGGCGATGCGGCGCGCTATATCGATGAAGGTATCAGGTTAGGCGCTGAGACCATCATTTCCGGCGGCGGCGACGGAACGATCAACGAGATCGCCGGTGCGCTCATTGACCTCAACGCCGCAGCTCGCCCGGCGATGGGGATTTTACCGCTCGGTACCGCCAACGATTTTGCCACCAGCGCCGGTATACCTGAGGATTTAGGCAAAGCACTGCAACTGGCTATCCTCGGGAAAGCGACCGCCGTCGATATTGCGCAGGTGAATGAAAGAACCTGCTTTATCAATATGGCAACGGGCGGTTTCGGCACGCGGATCACCAGCGAAACACCGGAAAAACTGAAAGCCGCGCTGGGCGGCGTTTCGTATCTCATCCATGGCCTAATGCGCATGGACACCCTCAAGCCCGACAGCTGTGAAATTCACGGTGAGAACTTCCACTGGCAGGGCGACGCGCTGGTGATTGGTATCGGCAACGGGCGGCAGGCGGGGGGCGGTCAGCAGCTTTGCCCGGAAGCATTGATCAACGACGGTCAATTACAGCTGCGTATTTTTACCGGCGACGGGCTGCTGCCTGCGCTGTTTACGACGCTGACGCAGCCAGAGGAGAGCCCCAATATCATCGACGGGAAATCCGCGTGGTTTGAAGTGATCGCCCCACACGGCATGACCTTTAACCTCGACGGAGAGCCGCTCAGCGGCGAGCGATTCCGCATTGAGGTGTTGCCCGGGGCGTTGCAGTGCCGATTGCCGCCGGACTGCGTGCTGTTGCGCTGATTTTTTACAGCGTGCGCGATAATGCCCTCTCCCCAAAGGGCTGAGGGTTCCCCAGTAATTTGAAAGCAAAAGCGATAACGTTGCCTCAGAATAACTGAGGGCTTTCAGCGATGCCTCGGTCCGGCTGTAAATCGCTGAGGCGTTTCCTGTAGGCCGGGGCGAGGCGCAGGGATGCGCCGAGAGGGCGGGCTGTACAGGGATGTTACTTCCGCCCGTCCCCGATAAGCCGGAAGGAATAAGCCGAAGGGACCGCGAAGCGGCGATTTACCGCCGGGAGCCCGGGTCGCCAGGGTGGTGGCGACTGAGCCACCCTCTCCCTCAAGGGAGAGGGGGCCGTTTGTGCAGGCATTATTTTGTGAGGAACCCTCAGCCCACGGGGGAGAGGGATACGGTGGCGTCAGGCAATCGTGACTTTACTGTCCAGATAGACATCCTGAACCGCATTAATCAGCTTCACGCCGTCGGCCATGGATTTTTTAAACGCCTTACGGCCCAGGATCAGCCCCATACCGCCCGCACGTTTGTTAATGACCGCCGTGCGCACCGCGTCGGTCAGGTCAGTTTCACCGCCTGCCGCACCGCCGGAGTTAATCAGCCCGGCGCGGCCCATGTAGCAGTTCGCCAGCTGGTAGCGCACCAGATCGATCGGGTTGTCGCTGGTCAGCTTGCTGTACACGCGGTCGTCGGTATAGCCAAAGTTCACCGCTTTATAGCCGCCGTTATTCTCGGCCATTTTCTGCTTCACGATGTCCGCGCCGATGGTTGCTGCCAGGTGGTTTGCCTGACCGGTCAGATCCGCTGATACGTGGTAATCCACGCCGTCTTTCTTGAATGACGCGTTACGCAGATAGGCCCACAGCACGGTTACCATGCCCAGCTCGTGGGCACGCTCGAACGCCGCGGAGATTTCTTCAATCTGACGTCGCGACTGTTCAGAGCCGAAATAGATGGTTGCCCCGACCGCCACCGCGCCCATGTTGAACGCCTGCTCGACGCTGGCGTACAGCGTCTGGTCATATTCGGTTGGGTAGCTCAGGGTTTCGTTGTGGTTCAGCTTGACGAGGAACGGAATGCGGTGAGCATAGCGGCGAGAAACGGAGGCCAGCACGCCATACGTCGATGCCACACAGTTACACCCTGCTTCAATCGCCAGCTCGACAATGTTTTTCGGGTCAAAGTAGAGCGGGTTAGCAGCAAACGACGCTCCCGCCGAGTGCTCTACGCCCTGGTCAACGGGCAGAATGGAGAGATAGCCGGTCCCGCCCAGACGGCCGGTATTGTAAAGCGTCTGCATGTTTCGCAGTACGGCAGGCGGACGGTTGTTGTCAACCATGACCCGGTCTACGTAATCATGGCCAGGCAGATAAAGCTGGTCGGCTGGAATGGTCATACAACGATGCTGTAAAAGGCTGTCGGCGTCTTTGCCAAGCAGCTGCGCAATATCAGTCATAGTGATGCTCCCGTAAGTCCGACATGATGTCGGAGCGTGTGATCCAAGCCCACGTTTTTGCAGGCAGAGTAAGCCTGGTACCGACTTAACCTATTTTCCACCATTTGCAACTTTTTTAAGCACAATCTGCTGGCTCGTTTCGTGTACAACATTTTTGTTACACTGATCAAACAATCGCCTTAAAGGTATTTAAAAGGTATTATCACATGGTATGTTACATGCGTACCTCTGACATGCAGGATTAAAAAATGAAAACGAAAGTCCAACTGTCATTCATGATGTTCGTTGAATGGTTTATCTGGGGCGCATGGTTTGTGCCGCTGTGGCTGTGGCTGAGTAAGAGCGGGTTTACCGCCGGGGAAATTGGCTGGTCGTATGCCTGTACCGCGATTGCCGCGATCCTCTCTCCTATCCTGGTCGGCTCGCTGACGGACCGTTTCTTCGCCGCCCAGAAAGTGCTGGCCGTGCTGATGTTCGCTGGCGCGATTCTGATGTATTTCGCAGCACAGCAAACCCAGTTCAGCACCTTCTTCCCGCTGCTGCTGGCCTACTCCCTGACCTATATGCCGACCATCGCGCTGACCAACAGCATCGCCTTCGCAAACGTCGATGACGTAGAGGCTGATTTCCCGCGCATCCGCGTGATGGGCACCATCGGCTGGATTGCCTCCGGCCTGGCGTGCGGCTTCCTGCCGCAGATGATGGGCTATAGCGACATCTCTGACACCAATATTCCGCTGCTGATGACCGCTGCCAGCTCCCTTCTGCTTGGCGTCTTCGCGCTGTTCCTGCCGAATACCCCGCCGAAGAGTACCGGCAAGCTGGATTTCAAAGTGATGCTGGGGCTGGATGCGCTGATCCTGTTGCGCGATAAAAACTTCCTGGTGTTCTTCTTCTGCTCGTTCCTGTTCGCCATGCCGCTGGCCTTCTACTACATCTTTGCCAACGGCTATCTCACCGAAGTGGGGATGAAAAACGCCACCGGCTGGATGACCCTCGGCCAGTTCTCTGAAATCTTCTTCATGCTCGCTCTGCCGTTCTTTACCAAACGCTTTGGTATTAAGAAGGTCTTGCTGCTGGGCCTGATCACCGCCGCCATTCGCTACGGTTTCTTTGTTTACGGCGGCGCCGAGCAATACTTCACCTACGCCCTGCTGTTCCTCGGCATTCTGCTGCACGGCGTAAGCTATGACTTCTATTACGTCACCGCGTACATCTACGTGGATAAAAAAGCGCCCGTGCATATGCGCAACGCGGCGCAGGGCTTGATCACGCTGTGCTGTCAGGGCTTTGGTAGCCTGCTGGGTTACCGTCTCGGCGGCGTGATGATGGAAAAAATGTTCGCATATAAAGAGCCGGTGAATGGGCTGACCTTCAACTGGGCCGGAATGTGGACGTTTGGTGCAATCATGATTGTGGTGATTGCCGTGCTGTTTATGCTGTTTTTCCGCGAATCGGATAAAGAGATCACCGCAATTGAGGTGGTTGATGGCGATACCGCGCTGACACGAGGGGAAGTTAAATGAAACAAGACCGTATTCTCGGTGCTCTTTACGGGCAGGCGTTAGGGGATGCGATGGGGATGCCGTCGGAGCTGTGGCCGCGCAAGCGGGTGAAAGCGCACTTCGGCTGGATCGACCGTTTCTTACCCGGCCCGGCTGAGAATAATGCCGCCTGTTACTTTAAGCAGGCCGAATTTACGGATGATACGTCAATGGCGCTGTGCCTGGCCGACGCGATTATCGAATGCGACGGGGAAATTAACCCTGACGTTATCGGTAAGCATATTCTGGACTGGGCGCTGGATTTTGACGCGTTCAATAAGAATGTGCTCGGCCCGACCTCCAAAATTGCCCTGAACGCCATCCGTGACGGCAAGCCGGTGAGCCAGCTGGAGAACAACGGCGTCACCAACGGTGCGGCGATGCGCGCCTCCCCGCTGGGATGCCTGCTGCCGGCCACGCGTCTGGCGCACTTTGTGGAACAGGTTGCGTTAGCCTCCAGCCCGACCCATAAATCGGATCTCGCCATCGCCGGTGCGGTGGTGATCGCCTGGGCGGTTTCACGCGCTATCGACGGCGAGCGCTGGCATCACATCGCCGATGCCCTGCCGGGTATTGCCCGTGCGGCGCAGGAGGCGAACACGACCACCTTCAGCGCATCGCTTTCCGCTCGTATTGAGCTGGCCCTGAAAACCGTGCGCGAAGCCAACGGTACCGAGTCCGCCAGCGAGCAGATCTATCAGCTTATTGGCGCGGGCACGAGCACCCTTGAGTCCGTTCCGGCGGCGATTGCGATGGTCGAACTCGCGGGCACCGATCCGAACCGCTGCGCGGTGTTATGCGCCAACCTGGGCGGTGATACTGACACTATCGGCGCGATGGCAACGGCCATCTGCGGTGCGCTGCACGGTGTACAGGCCATTGATCCGGCACTCAAAAACGAACTTGATGCCGTAAACCGGCTCGATTTCGGCCACTACTGTGAAAAACTGCTGCACTTCCGGGAGCACAGGGAGGGCGTATGAGTGCTTTTGCCCGCCGTCTCGAAACCCTTCACGCCACGCGTCCCGTAACGGTGCTCGGCGCGGCGGTCATCGACGTGATTGCCGACGCCTACGCTCTGCCCTGGCGCGGGTGTGATATCGAACTGAAGCAACAGGGAGTGAATATTGGCGGCTGCGCGCTGAATATCGCCATCGCCCTGAAGCGGCTCGGCATTGCTGCGCAAAACGCGCTTCCTGTCGGCCACGGCGTGTGGGCCGATATTATCCGTAACGCCATGGCGAAGCAGGATCTGCACAGCGCCGTGGAAGCGGAAACGGGCGATAACGGCTGGTGCCTGGCGCTGGTGGAGCCTGACGGTGAACGGACCTTTATGTCGTTCAGCGGCGTGGAGAATCAGTGGCAGCAGCGCTGGCTGGACGGGTTAAGCGTGCCGGCAGGGAGCCTGATCTCTTTGTCCGGCTACCAGCTGGCGTCCCCCAGCGGTGAGCTGCTGACGGCCTGGCTGGAAAGTCTTCAGGATGCGACGCTCTTTATCGATTTCGGTCCGCGCATCGCGGATATTCCCGACCCGCTGATGGCAAGGATTATGGCCTGCAAACCGATGGTCTCGCTTAATCGTCAGGAGGCGGAACTTGCCGCAGAATGGCTTGGCGTAAGCGTGGAAGAGCTCGGCACACGGTGGCAGCAGAGGTTTGGCGCTGCGCTGATCGTACGCCATGATAAAGACGGGGCGGTCTGGTATGACGGTGACGCTTCCGGACACGTTCCGGCGTTTCCTGCTACCGTGGTCGATACCATCGGCGCGGGTGACAGCCATGCGGGAGGTACCCTTGCCGGTCTGGCCGCGGGATGGTCACTGCCAGAGGCGGTGCAGCTTGGCAATGCCGTAGCCGCCTGGGTAGTCAGCCATCGCGGTGGCGACTGCGCCCCCACGCGCGAGGCCCTACTCCTCGCACACAAAGACGTATAGGTCGCTGCGGCAGTAGCTGATGCTGTACTCAATTGGCCGGTGCTGTTGATCGAGCGCGACTTGCTTGATCACCAGCACCGGTATCTTATCGTCCATCTTGATATGCGCCTGAAACTCGCTGTCCGGCATCCGGGCGCTGACGCGGGACCGGGTGCGCTGCGGAAAGATATTCTGGCTGCGGAAGTAATCATAAAGCGAGACGCCAATGTCGTCCGGGTTGGGAATTAATCCTACTGGTACCCAGGACTCCTCTATCGATACTGCATCGTCATCCACATAGCGGATGCGCTTAAGCAGAAATACATCACTGTCTGGCGCAAGGGAAAGGTGGCGGGCGATCTCCTCCGGACATTTCACGACGCGTTTATTAACCCACAGCGTGTTGGGCGTTTTGCCCCGCAGCACCACCTGCTGAGAAAACCCGCGCGCCTCTTTTAGCGAATATTCAAAGATATTGTTGATTTGCGTACCGTATCCACGCGCGCGGGTGACGACGCCAGCCTCTTCCAGCGCCTGCATCGCTTTACGCACCGTAATGCGCGACACACCGGCAAGCAGGCTCAGATCGCGCTCGCCAGGCAAAATATTACCGTGCGCGAGCACGCCGCTGCGTACCGCGTTTTTAACCGTTTCGGCAAATTTCAGATACAGCGGCGTGTTGTCCGGTGCGGCAATTCGTTCCTTGAGTTGAGCAATTAACCGGGTATGCGCTTGTTCCATCTCTGTTTTTCTCTGGCATAAGGTTTTATGCCAGTATACGGCTTACCACCATGCATGAAAATGGTGAACCGGCCCAATACCGTGACCCACTTCCAGAGAATCGGCTTTTGCCAGCGCGTCCGAGAGCCAGATCTTCGCCTCCTGTACCGTATCCGCCCAGTTCGCGTTTCGGGGACGCAGCGCCGCCAGCGCCGCCGAGAGCGTACAGCCCGTGCCGTGGGTGTTTTTGGTCTGTACGCGCGGGGCGGTGAAACGTTGCGCGCCATCGTGGGTGAAGAGCCAGTCCGGGCTTTCTGCATCATCGAGATGACCGCCTTTCATCAGTACCGCGCGACACCCCATCGCCAGCAGCGCATTGCCCTGCTCTTTCATTTCACGTTCGTTTTGCGCGTGTGGCGCATCCAGCAGCGCGGCGGCCTCAGGCAGGTTTGGCGTGATCAGCGCCACCTGCGGCAGCAGCTTTTTACGCAGGGTGTCGACGGCCGAGGCGGAGAGCAGCGGATCGCCGCTTTTGGCCAGCATCACGGTATCGAGCACCACGTTTTTTATCTGATAACGTTTGAGACGTTCCGCGACCGCTTCAACAATGTCCGCCTCTGCGAGCATGCCAATTTTGGTGGTGTCGATACGTACATCGCTGAATACCGAATCCAGCTGTGCGGCGACAAAATCCGGCTCAATGCGATACACCGACTGTACACCGCGCGTGTTTTGCGCCACCAGCGCGGTGATAACCGAACATCCGTAAGCGCCGAGCGCAGAGAAGGTTTTCAGGTCTGCCTGGATCCCCGCTCCGCCGCTGGGATCGGTTCCCGCAATAGTCAGGGCATTTATGCGTGTCATACCTGTTCCTCCAGCGCGTAAAGCGCGTCCAGAAACGCGGAGGAAAAGCTGCCGGGCCCCCGGCTTTGAGTCAGGGCAACTGACCCTGCGCGCTTCATAAAGCCGCAGGCAGCCGTCGCGTTATCAAGCCTGTCGCCAGGCAGCGAGCAGCAGGCGGCGACGACCGCCGAGAGCGCACAGCCAGTTCCTACCACGCGGGTCATCAGCAGGTCGCCGCCCGCGACCGTACGGGTTCGCTGACCATCAGTGATGTGATCCACTTCTCCTGTGACGACCACAACGGCATGGGTCTGACGGGCGAGCGTCTGCGCAGCGGTCAACGCGCTCGCTGCCGTATCGGTGGAATCAACCCCCCGCCCGCCCGCACTCATTCCGGCAAGGGCGAGGATTTCGGAGGCGTTTCCACGAATGGCCGCAGGTTTAAGGGATAATATTTGCTGGCAAAAACGGGTGCGGAACGCCAGCGCGCCAACCGCAACCGGATCCAGAACCCAGGGTGTGCCCGCGGCTACAGCGCTCTCAATAGCCCGACGCATCGACTGGGCGCGCGGTGCGGTGAGTGTACCCACGTTGATGAGCAGAGCATCGGCAAGCGCGGCAAACTGTTCCGCTTCCTCGGCTTCGATCACCATTGCCGGGGAAGCGCCCAGCGCGAGCAGCACGTTGGCGGTGAAGGTCTGCACGACATCGTTGGTCATACAGTGCGTGAGCGGGGAACGGGTTCGGAATTGATGTAAAACGTGTGAGTCGAGCAGGTCAGGCTGCATGGTTTCGCTCCTGCCGTGCGTGAAGAAGCGATGACCGGGTAGGCATCTGACTTCCCTACGCTGGCATTATCCAGATCAGGTAATACGGGTATTTCTCAGCCTTCACAAAGAAGGGCACCCCGAGTCAAATTACTTATAAAACAGTTACTTACAAAATGGCGTTTCGTAGTCATGTAGTGTAACCGGGGGGTAACCCGGGTGCAAGGAGTTTTGGGCTGTCCGTTAACCCCCTGTAACGAACAATAAACGACAAGATATTAACTACGCTCAATATGTATACATTATTGTTCAGTTAATTATCCCGCCATATTTGTTAAGAACTCATTAAATATAATATTCACTTTCTGTGCTGAGAAATTTTATTTTTATCCATAATGACTCACCGGGAGTGATTTTATAAGACAGCCCACCTGCTTTCGTATGAAATAAACTCAGGCATCAATGTAAACATTTATTTTGCAGAAATTTATTTCTGTCAATTACTTAATCTGACCCTCTCATTTCCCTCGTCATTTTCACTTTAATGTTTACATTAATAACAACCGCAAAATAACTTTTACGCCCTCGGAACTATTTATAGTATTTATGACTTAGATCAACATCATTGGTTTGCGTTTAATTGATAGTTCACTCGCGTTACTAAATAAGATTTAGACAACCTTCAACCGTTTTTTAAATCCAAAAAATAAAGCTGTTCAGCTTCAGTATTTTCGATAATTAATGATGTGAGCTTTTTAAATGAAATCTATGAATAAAAACTTTACTGCTATTTTTGTAATGGGCATTGTCTTAGCGGGTACAATGAGCCAGGCTGAAGCCGCGAATACGGTTTGGGACGATCAGCAAATCACCAATATTGTAAATGACCATCAGGATCAAATTACACAAAACAACGCTGATAGTATTAACCGTGATAGCGCAACGGATAACCGCTTAACGCAGGTTAACGACGACCTTCAGTCCACAAAACTAGGCGTGTTAGTCGTGGATAAAATGGCTAACGACGCACATCAGAAAGCGTTGCTTGCTGGCGCACTTACCGATACCGCCAGTCTGAAAAGTGAGACGGCCTTACAGGGTGTGGCGACTAACGGCACAGCCATTATCAACCTTCAACACGTCGATAATATTCAGGATAGCCGCCTTACTGCTCTCGAAAATGCACCTAAACCCATCAACGGTGCAGATGGAGCGAAAGGTGATAAAGGGGATACCGGTGCGACTGGCGCAAAGGGTGATAAAGGGGATACCGGCGCGACTGGCGCAAAGGGCGATAAAGGGGATACCGGTGTAACTGGCGCGAAGGGTGAAAAAGGCGATGCTGGCGCGACAGGTATGAAAGGTGATAAGGGTGATACTGGCGCACAAGGCATTGCGGGAAGAAACGGTCGCGACGGTGCAGACGGTCATAACGGTAAAGATGGTGTGACAACCACCGTGACACAACGACAGCTGGATACAGCTACCCAGGCGAAGGTCGCTAAAAATAGCATGGCTGTTACTGCCGCCACGCAGGATCTGCAAGCCACCAGGCAGTCATTACAGGCAATGAATACTAACACCAGCCAGCAATTTAAATCTCTGCGTGATGAAGTGGACAATAATAAGAAGCAGGCTAATGCCGGTATTTCAGGGGCGATGGCGATGGCGGGTTTGCCACAAGTGCAAACCAATCAGCGCGTCATGTTCTCTGCTGGTGGTGCGACTTACAACGGTGAGAGCGCGCTTGCTGTCGGTGCGTCCGTTAACTTTAATTCCCATGTCATCGCGAAAGTGAGCTTCTCAGATGACACTGCGAATAATATGGGCGCTTCGGTTGGGATTGGTATGGGCTTTTAAAGCGTAAAACAATCGTCGGGACAAGTATAAAACCTCATTTTAACGGATGAGCATTTCGTTGATACAAAAAGATGTCTAAATATATTTTTATTTCGGTAGCCCTGTACCTAATGCTGATTTCGTTCGGGATCTGGATCGGCGTGATGTATGTCTCCTGGTATTTGTGTCGTTTTTAAGGCAATAAAATGAAAAAATTAATGATGTTAGTCATAAGTGGTACCGTGCTTGCAGGTTGTGTCTCGCCTGCGCACGCCATAAACGCCCATTATCGCGCTCAATTAGAACGTTCGGGATGCACGCAAATTAGCGCTGGCAATGGCTCTTGCGATGTCAGCAAAACCAAAGCGGAAAACACGGCACAACACGAACCAACGGCATCCGTTCACGATCCCCTGCGTGAAGCCTCGTTCTCGTCGGATACGGTTAACGCCACGCTTTCTAACGGCTTTTTTAGCGCTACCGTGAACGGCAAAAAAGCCAGCGTTAAACGTCTGAATGCGAATTTCTATGAGATCCATGGTAACGGTTTTGTGATATCGATAAGCCTGGATGAAAACGGTATTACGGACGCGTCATGGAATAAAACGAAGGGACGCGAACACGGCGTTTTACGCGTTAGTCAGAAATAAACAGCGTAAGGAGGCTCTCTGCCTCCTTTTCGCCTGCCAATCGCACGATTTGTCACACTCTTTTGTCTGATTTTACAATGCTGACAAATCATACGTAAGCTGCTGTTTTTATTTAGCATAAAGTGCAATCTTCCCCATACAAACGGCGTTCTTCCCTGCCCTGTGCCCTGTGTCACAAAACAGTAAACAAATTAACCATTGAGCCCGGTGACAAAAGGCTCTATATTGGCGGCGTTTTTTTCAGGCCCCATCTGTTTTTTAACTTTTTATTCAATCGTGGCTCATAACGAAGCGGCGGTTGTAGGAGTGATATGATGACGGATAAAGTCCGTATTGACACCGTAGATGCCCACAAAAGCAACGAAACCTATCTGGCCCGTCAGGCCGAATTTGAATCTAACGTCAGGAGTTATCCGCGCAAACTGCCTTTAGCGATCACAAAAGCAGAAGGCGTGTGGATCACCGATGCAGATAATAATGAATACCTTGACTGTTTAGCAGGCGCAGGCACCCTCGCGCTTGGACACAATCATCCTGATGTGCTGAAAAGCATCCAAAATGTCATTACCAGCGGCTTGCCGTTACATACCCTGGATCTGACCACGCCGCTGAAAGACGCGTTTTCAGAATACCTTCTCTCTCTGTTGCCTGGTCAGGGCAAAGAGTACTGCCTGCAATTCACTGGCCCGTCCGGGGCTGACGCCGTTGAAGCGGCGCTGAAGCTGGCGAAAAAAGTGACCGGTCGTAGCGGTATCATCAGTTTCTCTGGTGGTTACCACGGTATGACCCACGGCGCACTGTCCGTCACCGGCAACCTGTCTCCTAAAGAAGCGGTTGACGGTATGATGCCAGAAGTCCAGTTCATGCCTTACCCACACGAGTACCGTTGCCCACTGGGTATCGGTGGTGAAGCGGGCGTGAAGGCGCTGACCTACTACTTCGAAAATCTGATTAACGACGTTGAAAGCGGCGTGCGTAAACCTGCCGCGGTGATCCTCGAAGCCGTTCAGGGTGAAGGTGGCGTGAACCCGGCACCTGTTGAGTGGTTGCAGCGCATCCGTAAAGTCACTCAGGAACACGGTATCCTGCTGATCCTCGACGAAGTCCAGGCTGGCTTTGCCCGTACCGGTAAATTCTTTGCCTTCGAACACGCAGGTATCGAGCCAGACATCATCGTGATGTCTAAAGCAGTCGGTGGCGGTCTGCCGCTGGCCGTGCTCGGTATCAAAAAGCAGTTCGATGCATGGGCGCCAGGCCACCATACCGGTACCTTCCGCGGCAACCAGCTGGCGATGGCAACCGGTCTGACGACGCTGAAGATCCTGAAAGACCAGAATATCGCGAGCAAAGTGGCCGCACAGGGCGAATGGCTGAAAGGCCAGCTGAAAGAGATGGCGAAACGCTATCCGGTTATCGGTCACGTTCGCGGTCTGGGCATGATGATCGGTATTGAGATCGTTAAGCCGCACGAAGCCGCTGACCAAATGGGTTGCTTCCCGGGCGACGGCGAGCTGTCTGCACTGATTCAGAAGAAGTGCTTCGAAGCAGGCTTGATTCTGGAGCGTGGCGGCCGTAACGGTATCGTTCTGCGTCTGCTGCCTTCTCTGCTGATCAGCGATGACGAGCTGAAAGTCTTCCTGGATAAATTCGAGCAGGCACTGCTTGCTGCGGGCGTTAGCCCGGCGTAACCGGAGTTATTGATTACGATGTCTGATTCAAACCCAATTTTGTTCTCCTCTGCGCAGAGCATTGAAGCTTACCAGCAGGCGATTGAACAAAGCACTCAGGCTGTGATGCAGTGGCTGAAACAGCCTGAGATGTACCAGGGCAAAACGGTCGCGGAGCTGCGCGACCGTATTAAGCTGGATTTCAACCCGAAAGGGCTGGGCAACGAAGCGGCGATTGAACGCGCCGTGGAGTTCTTCCTGAAAGACAGCTTGTCCGTTCATCACCCGCAGTGTGTGGCGCACCTGCACTGCCCAAGCCTGGTGGTTAGCCAGGCGGCGGAAGTACTGATTAACGCCACCAACCAGAGTATGGACTCCTGGGATCAAAGCCCGTCCGCAACCATCATCGAGATCAAACTGATCGAGTGGCTGCGTACCCGCGTGGGTTATCAGGCTGGCGACGCAGGCGTCTTCACCAGCGGCGGTACCCAGAGTAACCTCATGGGGCTGATGCTGGCGCGTGACGCGTTCTTTGCGCGTCAGGGCCATTCTGTTCAGCAGGACGGTCTGACAGGCGATCTGCGTAAGATCCGCGTGCTGTGTTCGGAAAATGCCCACTTCTCCGTGCAGAAAAACATGGCGCTGATGGGTCTGGGCTACCAGTCCGTGGTGCAGGTGAAAACGGACGAATTCTCCCGCATGGATCTCACCGATCTGGCGGCGAAAATCGAACAGTGCAACGCGAACGGCGAGCAGATCCTGGCGATTGTGGCCACGGCCGGTACGACCGATGCGGGTGCTATCGATCCGCTGCGTGCTATTGCTGAGCTGGCTGCGAAACAGAATATCTGGGTGCACGTTGATGCGGCCTGGGGCGGCGCGCTGCTGATGTCTGAGCAGTATCGTCACTACCTGGACGGTATCGAGCTGGTGGATTCCGTCACCCTGGACTTCCACAAGCAGTTCTTCCAGACCATCAGCTGCGGTGCGTTCCTACTGAAAGAAGCGCGTCACTATGAGCTGATGCGCTATCAGGCGGCCTATCTGAACTCTGAGTTCGATGAAGAAGCGGGTGTACCTAACCTGGTCTCCAAATCTCTGCAAACCACGCGCCGTTTCGACGCGCTGAAACTGTGGATGAGCCTGGAAGCGCTGGGTCAGGAGCAATACGCGGCAATCATCGATCACGGCGTGACGCTGGCACAGCAGGTTGCGGCTTACGTGAAAGAGCAGTCTGCTCTGGAACTGGTGATGCAACCCCAGCTGGCAAGCGTGCTGTTCCGCTTCCGTCCGCAGGCGCAAATGGATGACGCCGGTATTGCCCTGCTGAACCAGAAAATTGGCGATGCGCTGCTGGAGTCTGGCCGTGCAAACGTCGGTGTGACCGAGCATAACGGTATCACCTGCCTGAAGCTGACTCTGCTGAACCCAACCGTGACGCTGGAGGATGTTAAAGTCCTGCTGTCTCTGGTTGAGCGTACCGCGCAGGAAGTGATGACGAAGTAATGCTTATCCCTCTCCCACCCGGGAGAGGGATTGTTTTTCCCGCGCTAACGCCTGTCTCCTTTTTTCCTCGAAGCATAACCGTAGTCACACTGGCTGTACCCCGAGCTGTAAAACAGCGCTGCGGATTTAACAATATCGTTGAGGATTGTGCCGCTGACCTTCACACCAACATGCTGGAGACGTTTAACAGTATTCTCCATCTCTTTCACGCTGGTTTTATCGAAACGGGCAACCATTAGCGTTGTTCCGGCTGCTCTGGCGACCAGCGAGGCATCGGTGACGGCCAGGACCGGCGGAGTATCAATGATGACAATGTCATATTGCTCGTTAACCCAGGACATGATGTCAAGGAAGCGTTCGCTTAAAAGCAATTCTAACGGACGCAGGGGTTCCGGGCCGCAGGTGATGACGTCAATTCCCGCTTTTTCAGCATGCTGAATGACCTCTGTAAAGTCGCATTTCCCTTCGAGCAGGCAGGACAATCCGTAGCGGTTCTCCAGGCCAAAAATATTATGAACATAGCCCTGGCGCATATCCGCATCAATAAACAGCACCCGCTGACCGCTCTGCCCGGCGACGGCCGCCAGATTCGTCGCCACCAGCGTTTTTCCGCAGTCCTGAGTGGGGCCAGAAATCATCACAATGCGGTTCTCAGCCTCCATCATGGCGAAATACAGACTGGTTCGCAGCCCGCGTACAGCTTCAACAAACATATCAGCAGGGCGATCGACGGGCAGGAAAGGCACATCCGAGGTTTTGTGTTTCCAGCGACGAGAGAACGGATTTTTTCTGCGCAAATGCGTTTTACTCCACAGCCACTGGGAACGTGGCAACGTAGCCAGAACCGGCAGCCCCTGCGCTTCCAGCTGCTCGGAAAGCGTGATCCCACGTTTGAACGCCTGGCGTACCAGCACGGTCCCCATTGCGAGCATTAGGCCGAACAGCGCGCCAAGAATGATGATTAACGCTTTTCGCGGCTTTATCGGATCCGGGTGCGTAACCGCCTCATCAATGATCCTCACGTTCCCGACAGCGCTGGAGCGGGAAATATTCAGCTCCTGCTGACGCGTCAATAGCTGTAAATAAATGGTGCGGCCCGACTCAACATCGCGGCTCAGGCGTAAAATCTCCTGCTGCGTGGAGGGCATAGCTGACACACGGTTATTCAGGCGATCCCGTTCCCGCTCAAGGGTCTGTCTCTTTTCATGCAATGCACGATAGGTAGGGTGACTCTTTTTAAAGAGCTGGGAGATCTCTGCCTCCCGGAACGTCAGCTCATTTAGCTGGTTCTCAACGTTCACTACCTGATCCAGTACGGATTTTGCCTCTAAAGACAGATCCACCGAGTCACGCTGCGCCCGATAAGCATTCAGCCGTGCTTCAGCCTGATCCAGATCCGCTCTGATTTTCGGCAACTGCTCCTGTAAAAAATCCAGACTACGAGAATCCTGAGCCTCCTGGCGCGCGATATTTTGCTGAAGATAATTGTCAGCAATCGCATTCAGCACCCGGGCGATGTTGTCAGGATCTTCACCCGTCAGGGTTAAGGTCACGATACCACTCTGTTTCTCCGACTCCGCAACCATGAGGCTCTTCTTCAGGGCGTTGATCGTCTCCAGCCGCGTCAACGATTTAAGCGAAAATTGCGTGCCTGGCGTCGCCTCAATCGACGTCACCAGCAGAACGATCCCTTGCGTGACCAGCGTTTTCCCAACCCGACCGTCTGCCTTAATGTTTTCGCCCGTCAGGTGATATTTTCCCGCTTCCTGTACGGTCAGCGTGAGCCCTTGCGCCTTGCCTTCCACCTGCGGGATCTGGAGTTCGCCTAACGTGATCTTACCCTGCCCGCGCCCTTGCAGACGCTGCCAGAGACGCCCCACCACAGGCAAAACGCGCTGCTTTGCCTGCTGCGTCAGACCTAATTTGTCGACGGTCTCGCCGAGGATCATGCGTGATTTCAGCAGTAAAATTTCAGGGGCAACATCCGGCGAAACATCGGTGCCCAGCTGACTCAGCCCTTTAAGCAGACTGTTATCCTGTTTGCTTTCTATTTGCACCATGGCATCCGCCTGATAAACAGGGGGCGTAACCCAGGCATAGAGACCGGCGCATAGGGTGAACAGGAATGTCACGCACAGAATCATCGTGCGGTGGTCGATCATCTCGACGAGCAAACGAACGAGATCGACTTCATGTTGTTGGGGTGCCGCTGCACCATAATTGTCTGTTGTGTAAGACGACATTAATGCTTCATTCCTTTCTGACCTAAACGACGTGCCCATTCCTGGCTGGCTTTACCCAATAGCCCGAACACATATTCAAACGCTTCCCGGCTTTTACGGTAGGGATCGGGGATATCCTGCGGCTCCAGCCATTGCCCAAAAAGCAGCGACTTTCCCCTGCTCTCCGGCGCCATGGCCGCAATGAAGCGAAGATGTTCCGGCTCCATCACTAGGATAAGATCGGCTCCCTGCATCAGATTGCGTGTCAGCCGGCGCGCCACATGACCGTCGAGGGAGATCCCATGCCGCCAGGCCACGTCCTGGGCGCTGTCATCCGCCGGGCACCCCTCAAGCCCGTATATCCCCGCCGAGGCGATATGTCTGTCGGGCAGGTGCTGGCGTAAAAGCCGCTCCCCAATCGGAGAACGGCAGATATTTCCGGTGCAAACCACGAGTATTGATTTGAACATTATTGCGGCCACGATCTGATGTAACGAACCGTTTCGGTAAGGTCATGCACCCCGCTGATGGTCGGAACAAGCTGTGATATCACGCGATTCCAGCGGGACAGTGGTGCAGTGGTGACATAGACAATGTCATAAGGCTCAAGCTGAAACTCGGTGCCTAACACCATGGCTGATGCGTCCTGAGCATTGAGCTGGTAGATGTTGGCAATTTTCTCTGAACGCTCGCTTTTCGGCAGCGAACGAATGACAAAAATTCCGGTGGCATCGGCCATATTCTGGTTCAGCCCACCCGCATTGCCCAGCGCTTCGGCCAGGGTCATGCCGCTGCGATCCATTTTCAGCGTGCTCTGTTTAACGACCTCGCCCATGACGAACACTTTCAGCGCATCGTTACGGGGGACAAACAGAATATCGCCGGGATAGAGCAGCTTATTTTGGGTGAGATCGCCATGCTGCATCAGCGCATATAGCGAGAGGCGCATATCCTTCCCATTATGCGTCAGCACGACATTGCGCCAGTCCGCGTCGGCAGAGAGCCCCCCTGCGGCGTTCACGGCATCCATTACCGTTAACGGGATATTGGTGATAGCCTGCTGCCCCGACTTCACCACCTCGCCCGTCACATAGGCTTTTTGCGAGCGGAAAGAGGCGACGCTGACGTCCACCTGCGGACTTTCAATGACATTGTTCAGCCGGGCCGTGATCTCCTCGCGTACCCGTGCGACCGTTTTGCCTGCCACCTGCAATTTACCGACATAAGGATAGAAAAGCGTACCGTCGGCATTAACCCAGTTACCGGTGTCACTGGCGCTGCGATACTGCCCTGCCGGGGTTGTCAGTTCAGGGTGATCCCAGACGGTGACGGTCAAAATATCCCCAACGCCGATACGGTATTCCCAGTTTTTGACCTGTTCATCCAGCTTAGGATTTGCCTGAGATTTAAGGGCCGATGGTCGCAATTTTTCAATTAACGAAGGCGTAAGAGGATAAACATCAATCCGCTTCTCCAGACGATCGTTTGCATTTTCTGTGGTCATCACCTGTTTTCCAGCAAGATCCAGATGCTGACCCGGTGAAAATACGCAGCCAGATAATGGCGTAATAATTAAAAACAATATCGAAAAGACTGTTGTGTTTTTCATTGAGTAAAAATTTCTTTTTATAGTATTGATTATCGAATACGTACCGAAATGATTCTTTCCATACTAAAACAACCGCTTACCGCTAAATTAATTAACAGTGATGGCCGTAACATTTAAAAAACCACAGCATTCCTGCGGCCTGGCTTTTACAGCCATGCATCGTCTGACTTACGGATTAGGAAACAGGGTTTCGGGCAATCTTAAATGTTCTATTCGTTTAATGCATGCCTGGATCTTTGTAAATTTGCTTTGAAAAAGTTTTTTCAGAATTAATTAATAAACCCATAATTATGTTATCTGCGTAAGCCAATATTTATTCATCGAAGAAATAATTAATGACGGTTGCGACTACACAAAACCGTGCGCTTTTGTTACATTTTTTGCAAACTCACCCTGTGAGGATACTTAAAATGAACTGTCTGCCATCCGTTTGCGGATCTGCACACAAAAAGTATCAGTAACGATATGACTGGAGAAAAAATGGCTAAGCGTAAATTGTTGCTTCTGGGTGTATTAGTGTCACTGGCGGGGGCCGCGCACGCTGCACCGCAAGCGTCGACAGCGCCTTCCGGCATCAAGGCCTACGAAGAACAAGAGTTTATTGCCGATTTTACGAAGTTCAAAATTGGCGACACCGCGCCCGCGCAGTATCAGACGCCCGAGTACACCATCAAACAGTACCAGCTACGTAACCTTCCTGCGCCCGATGCCGGCACACACTGGACCTACATGGGCGAGAATTATGTTCTGATTGGCGATGCCGATGGCAAAATCTACAAAGCCTATAACGGAGATATTTTCTATCACCGCTGATACGATCCTAATCCGTCCGTGGCAGGAGAGCGATCGCCCTTTCCTGCGCACGCTGTTCCTCCACGCCCGGCGTGAAGCCTGGCCGTGGCTGGACAGTTCTGCGTGGCAGCTTGAAGATTTTGACGCGGCAACCCTGGACGAAGAGATTTGGGTGGCGGAGCAGGATGGGCACCGACTTGGCTTTGCCTCAGTCTGGACGAACGATAATTTTCTGCACAACCTGTTTGTCGATCCGCAGTATCAGCGTCTGGGAGTGGGTCATTTGTTACTGGAACAGGTACAGAAGACATTTACCAGTACAGGCGCGCTGAAGTGTCTGGTGAAGAATGAACGGGCTATTGCGTTTTACCATCGCCACGGCTGGCACATTGAAGCGACGGGAGATTCTCCGGACGGGGAGTATTATTTGATGCACTATCGGCTTGGGTAAAGTCAGGTGGCGCTATGCTTACCTGACCTACAAAATCGAGGTAGGCCGGGTAAGGCAAAGCCGTCACCCGGCACTAACGCGCAGAGGCGTTACACCGCGCGGAAGGCGATTTCACCCGGGATCACTTCCCCCTGCCAGTAGAGCTGCGCCGCAACGCGCCCTGCAAGCTGGCGATACATCTGGGCAAATTCGCTGTCCGGGCGGCTGACCACCGTTGGTTTCCCGCTGTCCAGGTCTTCACGCAAGGAAATATGCAGCGGCATCTGCCCCAGCAGCTGGGTGTGATACTGCGCAGCCAGCTTCTCCGCACCGCCGGTACCAAAGATGGGCTCATGGTGCCCGCAGTTGCTGCAAATATGCATGCTCATGTTCTCGACGATACCCAGTACCGGCACCTCTACCTTCTCGAACATGACAATGCCTTTTTTGGCGTCGATCAGCGCGATATCCTGCGGCGTGGTGACTACGACGGCGCCGGTAACCGGAATGTTCTGCGCCAGCGTCAGCTGGATATCACCGGTGCCCGGCGGCATGTCCAGCACCAGATAATCGAGGTCAGGCCACATTGTCTCCTGCAACATTTGCAGCAGCGCCTTGCTGGCCATCGGGCCACGCCAGACCATCGCGTTATCGTCAGTAACCAGATATCCAATGGAGTTGGTCGCCAGACCGTGCGCCACGATTGGCGCCATGTGGGTGCCGTCCGGCGAAGTTGGACGCTGGTTTTCCGCTCCCAGCATGTTTGGAATGGACGGGCCATAGATATCCGCATCCAGAATGCCGACCTTCGCCCCTTCTGCCGCCAGTGCAAGCGCCAGATTCACGGCGGTAGATGATTTACCCACCCCGCCCTTGCCAGAGCTGACGGCGATGATGTTCTTCACGCCGTTAACGCCCGGCTGATTTTTCACGCGCTTGAGCGTGGCGATGCTGTGGCTTAGCTTCCAGTCAATTGCTTTTGCGCCAGTAATGCGCAGCAGCTCAGAGCTGGTTTGCTCTTTCAGGGCATCAAAGGCGCTGGTCCAGACGAACGGCATCTGTAGCTCGATGTGAAGCGTATCGTCCAGCCATGCGACGTGATGAAGCGCTTTCAGCGTCGTGAGATTGTGCTTCAGGGTTGGATGCTGAAAATTAGCCAGCGTCCCGGCGACCATTGCTCGTAAGGCTTCCGGTGATTTGGCCTGGGATTGAGAACTCATCCCGACTCCTTTGTTCTTGTGAATAAGACCTTAGACAAACAAGTTTACCTGAAAGGCCGCGGTTTGTGCTTACTTAATAATGCCCCTTTTGGTAATATCGAAAACCCTTTTCACAGTTAAAAGAAGAAATGCCTACTATGACTCAAGTCGCGAAAAAAATTCTGGTAACGTGCGCCCTGCCGTACGCCAACGGCTCAATCCACCTCGGCCACATGCTGGAGCATATCCAGGCTGATGTCTGGGTCCGTTACCAGCGAATGCGCGGCCACGAGGTGAACTTTATCTGTGCGGACGATGCCCACGGCACGCCGATCATGCTGAAAGCGCAGCAGCTGGGCATTTCCCCGGAACAGATGATCGCCGAAATGAGTCAGGAGCATCAGACCGATTTTGCTGGCTTTGACATCAGCTATGACAACTATCACTCCACACACAGCGACGAAAACCGCGAGCTGTCAGAGCTGATCTACACCCGTCTGAAAGAGAACGGTTTCATTAAAAACCGCACCATTTCTCAGCTGTACGATCCGGAAAAAGGCATGTTCCTGCCGGACCGTTTCGTTAAAGGCACCTGTCCGAAATGTAAATCCCCGGACCAGTACGGCGATAACTGCGAAGTGTGCGGCGCGACCTACAGTCCGACCGAGCTTATCGAACCGAAATCCGTGGTTTCCGGCGCGACGCCGGTGATGCGTGACTCCGAGCACTTCTTCTTCGACCTGCCGTCGTTCAGCGAAATGCTGAAGGCATGGACCCGCAGCGGTGCATTGCAGGAGCAGGTCGCGAACAAAATGCAGGAGTGGTTCGAATCCGGTCTGCAACAATGGGATATCTCCCGCGATGCGCCATACTTTGGCTTCGAAATCCCGAACGCGCCGGGCAAATATTTCTACGTCTGGCTGGATGCGCCGATTGGCTACATGGGCTCCTTCAAGAATCTGTGTGACAAGCGCGGCGACACCGTAAGCTTCGACGAATACTGGAAGAAAGATTCCGATGCCGAGCTGTATCACTTCATCGGTAAAGACATCGTTTACTTCCACAGCCTGTTCTGGCCAGCAATGCTGGAAGGCAGCAACTTCCGCAAGCCGACCAACCTGTTCGTACATGGCTACGTAACGGTGAACGGCGCGAAGATGTCTAAATCTCGCGGGACGTTTATTAAGGCCAGCACCTGGCTGAACCACTTCGACGCGGACAGCCTGCGCTACTACTACACCGCGAAGCTCTCTTCCCGCATCGACGATATCGACCTGAACCTGGAAGATTTCGTGCAGCGCGTGAACGCGGACATCGTCAACAAGGTGGTGAACCTGGCGTCACGTAACGCAGGTTTTATCGCCAAACGCTTTGACGGCGTGCTTTCTGCCGAACTGGCCGATCCTGAGCTGTATAAAACCTTCACCGACGCCGCCGCTGCGGTTGGCGAAGCCTGGGAAAGCCGTGAATTCGGTAAAGCCATTCGCGAAATCATGGCGCTGGCAGACGTGGCCAACCGCTATGTGGACGAGCAGGCGCCGTGGGTGGTGGCGAAACAGGAAGGTCGCGACGCCGACTTGCAGGCGATCTGCACCATGGGTCTGAACATGTTCCGCGTGCTGATGACCTGGCTGAAGCCGGTTCTGCCGCAGCTGGCAGCCCGCGCGGAAGCATTCCTGAACACCGAACTGACCTGGGATGCCATCCAGCAGCCGCTGCTCGGCCACAAGGTGAACACCTTTAAAGCGCTGTACAACCGCATCGAGATGAAGCAGGTTGAAGCCCTGGTGGAAGCATCCAAAGAAGAGGTGAAAGCGGCTGCCGCACCGGTGACCGGCCCGCTGGCGGACGATCCGATTCAGGAGACCATCACCTTTGATGATTTCGCTAAAGTCGACCTGCGCGTGGCGCTGATCGAAAACGCGGAGTTCGTGGAAGGCTCTGACAAACTGCTGCGTCTGACGCTGGATCTGGGCGGCGAGAAACGTAACGTCTTCTCCGGCATTCGTTCCGCGTACCCTGATCCGCAGGTGCTGATCGGTCGTCAGACCGTGATGGTGGCAAACCTGGCGCCGCGTAAAATGCGCTTCGGCATCTCCGAAGGGATGGTGATGGCCGCAGGCCCGGGCGGAAAAGACATCTTCCTGTTAAGCCCTGACGAAGGCGCGAAGCCGGGTCAGCAGGTGAAGTAATAAAAAAGCCGGATGAGAATCCGGCTTTTTTTTGCCTGGCGGCGCTACGCTTGCACGGGCCGACGGGTTTTGTAGGCCGGGTCAGGCGAAGCCGCCATCCGGCTAAAAATCACCCCTTCTGGTTATGCACCCGCTGCGTCAACCCACGCAGGAAATAACGCAGAAATTGATCCCCACACTCGCGGTAATTCTTATGATCCGGCGCGCGCATCATGGCGGTGATTTCCGGCATCGACACGCGAAATTTCTGCTCGGTCATGATCGCCAGAATGTCGTCAGTTTTCAGGCAGAAAGCAATACGCAGTTTTTTCAGCACCGTGTTGTTATTCACCCGACGCTCCAGCGCCAGCTCAGGAGCAGATTCATCTTTGCCGCGCTTGTCGTAGATCAGGCCGTTCAGAAAGCCCGACAGAATGATGTCCGGGCAGCGAACAAAACCCTCTTCATCTTCTTTAGTCATCCAGGTGTCGAACCCGGCGGACGTGGATTCCATGTCGGAGAGCGCAAGAATGCGCACCATGTCATTATTGTTCGCTTTCAGGGTGTAGCGCAGGCTACGAAGAATATCGTTACTTAGCATAGAGCCTTCGAATGTCGATGATGCAATGGCGCGCAGTGTATCAGTTTTACAGCCCTATCGCCTCTTTCAAACTTTTCAGGTAGCGACGACTGACGGGAACGGTTTGCCCGGCACGTAACACCAGCTCGGCCTGGCCGTTATCTTCCAGGCGGATCTCCTTCAGGTGCGCCATGTTCACCAGATACTGACGATGGCAGCGGATCAGCGGCGTGCGGCTCTCCAGCGTGCGCAGGGTCAGCTCGGTAAAGCCTTCGTTGCCTTCGGCGCTGGTGACGTATACCCCGCTCAGACGGCTGCTGACAAAGGCAACGTCGTCCATTTGCAGAAGGTAAATCCGGCTGTGCCCGGTACAGGGGATAAACTTCAGGGGCTGCTGATGCTCCGGCAGCAGCGTCACGTCCTGCGCGGTACGCTCCTGGCGCAGACGGGTCAGGGTCTTTTCAAGCCGTTTCTCTTCAATCGGTTTCAGCAGATAATCAAACGCGTGCTCTTCAAACGCCTTTACCGCGTACTCATCAAAGGCCGTCAGAAAGACGATATAGGGACGGTGCTCTGGGTCGAGCATGCCGACCATCTCCAGCCCGCTGATGCGCGGCATCTGAATATCGAGGAACAACACGTCAGGGCGCAGTTTATGCACCGCACCGATGCCTTCAATGGCATTGGCACATTCCCCCACAACCTCGATATCATTCTGCTCCTGCAACAGGACACGCAGGTTTTCCCGTGCTAACGGCTCATCATCAACAATCAGCACTCTTAACATGCGTTCTCCTCCAGCGGCAATCGTAAGGTAATTCGGGTATAGCGGTCTGGCTCACAGGCGACGGTGATACCGCAGTCGTCACCAAAATGCGCGCGCAGGCGTTTATCCACCAGGCTCATGCCCAGACCGCCTGACGCGGAAGCTTCATACAGCCCCGCGTTGTCTTCAATATCCAGCACCAGATGGTGGTTAAAACGGGACGCGGAAATCATGATTTCTCCGGTACCCAGCAGCTGCGAGGTCCCATGCTTAATGGCGTTCTCTACAATCGGTTGCAGGGTAAAGGCCGGAAGATGCTGATACGCCAGCTCATCCGGGACGGATAACGACACCTGTAAACGTGACTGGAAGCGCGCTTTTTCAATTTGCAGATAGGCGTTTACATGCTCAATCTCGTCCGCGAGGGTGACGATCTCCGAGGGACGCTTCAAATTTTTGCGGAAAAAGGTCGACAGAAATTGCACCAGCTGCGCGGCCTGATCGCTGTCGCGGCGGATCACTGCCTTCAGCGTGTTAAGCGCGTTAAACAGGAAATGCGGATTCACCTGAGCGTGCAGGAGCTTAATTTCTGACTGCGTCAGCAGCGCTTTTTGCCGTTCATACTGCCCCGCCAGGATTTGCGCCGAAAGCAGCTGGGCGATCCCCTCCCCCAGCGTGCGGTTGATGGAGCTGAACAGGCGGTTTTTGGCTTCGTAAAGCTTAATGGTGCCCATAACGCGCTGATTTTCGCCCCGCAGGGGAATGACCAGCGTAGAGCCGAGTTTGCACTGCGGATGCAGGGAACAGCGGTACGGCACTTCATTCCCGTCGGCATACACCACTTCACCCGTTTCAATAGCGCGCAGGGTATAGGCCGATGAGATCGGTTTGCCCGGCAGATGGTGGTCGTCGCCGGTGCCGGTAAACGCCAGCAGCTTTTCGCGATCGGTAATCGCCACGGCCCCGATATCCAGTTCTTTATACAGCACCTGCGCCACCTTCATGCTGTTCTCCTCGTTGAATCCCTGCCGCAGGATCCCTTCCGTCGACGCCGCAACTTTTAAGGCGGTGGCAGAAAATGCCGAGGTGTATTTTTCGAACATGGCGCGTTTGTCGAGCAGAATGCGCATAAACAGCGCCGCACCTACGGTATTGGTGACCATCATCGGTGCGGCAATACTGCTGACCAGATGTAACGCATCGTCAAACGGGCGCGCGATCAGCAGGATGATCGCCATCTGCGCCATTTCCGCCACGAAGGTGATCGCCCCGGCGGTAAGGGGACTGAACACTTTATCCGGCCGTCCGCGCTTAATCATATAGCTGTGGACGAGACCACCGAGCAGCCCTTCGACAATGGTGGAGATCATGCAGCTTAGCGCCGTCATACCGCCCATCGAATAGCGGTGCAGGCCGCCGGTTAACCCCACCAGACCGCCGACAACCGGGCCTCCGAGCAGCCCGCCCATTACCGCGCCGATGGCACGCGTATTGGCGATGGAATCCTCAATATGGAGACCAAACCAGGTCCCCATAATGCAGAATATGGAAAATACGACGTAGCAGAGGAATTTGTGCGGCAGACGGACGGTGACCTGCATCAGCGGGATAAACAGGCGCGTTTTGCTCATCAACCAGGCGATGACAAGGAACACGCACATCTGCTGAAGCAACAGCAGCACCAGATTAAACTCGTACATACTCACAAACCGCACATTCTAAAAACGCGTAACATACACTGATAGCGGTTAACTTTCTTTGAAACGTGCCAAAAAAGCGATAAATCGTGTCCGTCATCACACCTTTTGCCGGAGATAACCTTTCTTTCGTATAATTTGTACAAAAAAAAAATCAAATCTTCCTGGTTCCGCAAAGTGGGTCTACAGTTAAGCTGGGGACGCGCAAGCCTGGGGGCGAAAATGGCGCTTTACACAATAGGTGAAGTGGCACTCCTGTGTGATATCAATCCCGTTACGCTACGGGCGTGGCAGCGACGGTATGGATTGCTTAAGCCGCAAAGAACGGACGGCGGGCACCGCCTGTTTAACGATGCGGATATTGACCGGATCCGCGAGATCAAAAGCTGGATCGACAACGGCGTACAGGTCGGCAAGGTAAAATCGCTTCTGAGCCAGGACGATCCTGATACGCAACATCTCTGGCGCGAGCAGCAGGAAACGCTGCTGAGGCTGTTGCAGACCGGCAATTTGCAGCGTCTGCGCGGCTGGATCAAAGAACAGGGTCGAGACTACCCGGCGCAAACCCTGATCACTCATCTTTTTATTCCCCTACGGCGTCGGCTTCAGTGTCAGCAAACCACCTTACAGGCGCTGCTCAGCATGCTTGATGGCGTGCTGATTAACTATATTTCCGTCTGTCTTGCCTCAGCGCGGAATAAAAACAGCAAAGATGCACTGGTGATCGGCTGGAACGTACACGATACCACCCGGCTGTGGCTCGAAGCCTGGATTGCCACCCAGCAGGGCTGGCGCGTTGACGTGCTTGCCCACTCCCTGGCCCAGCTCAGGCCGGAACTGTTTGAGGGACAGACGCTGCTGGTCTGGTGCGGCGAAGTCCCCTCCGCTTCCCAGCAGCAGCTCCTTACGGAGTGGCGCGAACATGGTTATCCCGTTTACTCACTGGGTCCAAATGCGTCGTAACGGCATTTAATGGTTCATTAACAGCTGCGCTTCACCGTATAATTGTTCCGTTAACAACAGGAGCACATGATGAAGGCAACGAAACTGGCCGTAATTACCCTTTTTGCACTGATGGCTGTCAGCGGTATCGGTGGCGTTATGCTTGCAGGTTATTCATTTATTGTTCGCGGCGGTGTTGGCTGAGGTATCCGGCCAGGCGTTCAAACAGGCGATCCACCACAATTGCCGCCAGCGCAACCAGAATCGCCCCCTGAATGATGTAAGCCGTATTAAACCCGCTTAACCCGATAATGATCGGCGTACCCAGCGTATTGGCTCCGACCGTCGAGGCGATGGTTGCCGTACCAATGTTGATTATCACGGACGTTCGCACGCCAGCGATAATCACCGGTGCGGCCAGCGGCAGTTCGACCTTCACCAGCCGCTGCCAGGCGCTCATCCCCATTCCTTCCGCTACGCTCAGCACCGATGCAGGCACCGCCGCAATCCCTGCCAGCGTCCCTTGCAGAATGGGCAACACGCCGTACAAAATCAGCGCAATGATGGCAGGCTCCTGCCCAAAACCGATCGCCGGCACGGCAATCGCCAGCACGGCCACCGGCGGGAAGGTCTGCCCCGTTGCGGCGATGGTCTCCACCAGCGGACGGAACTCCCTGCCCGCAGGCCGCGTCACCGCAATACCGGCGCCTGTGCCCAGGACGATGGCAATCACGCTTGACACTGCCACCAGCCAGAAGTGCGCCAGGGTGAGATTAACAAAGCTCTCCTGCTGGTATACCGGACGTGGCAGCCCGGGAATAAGCGCATTAAACAGCGCCGCGCTGTGCGGCATCAGGTAGAGTAAGGCGATAAACAGCCCTGTCAGCCAGAGTAACGGATCACGGACCCACTTCACGCGTCACCTCCCCCGCCAGCAGATCGCGAAAATGGATCGTCCCGCATGGTGTCCCCTGCCCGTCCGAAACGGGTAACACCTCACACTGCCGGGCGACAAACGCCGACAGGGCATCGCGCAGGCTCATCCCATCGTGCAGCGGTTCACCACCGATTTGCGCATCCTGCGGACGCAGATAGTCCCTGACGGTGCGCAGCGAGAGCAGCCTGACGCCCAGCTCGCTGCGGCCAAAAAATTCACGCACAAAATCATTCGCCGGCGAGGTTAACAGCTCAAGCGGCGTACCCTGCTGGACGACTTCGCCGTGATCCATCAGTACCAGACGATCGGCCAGCCGCAGTGCTTCGTCGATATCATGCGTCACCAGCACGATGGTGCGCCCGAGAATACGGTGGATGCGGCTCATCTCGGCCTGAAGTGCGCCGCGGGTGACCGGATCCAGTGCGCCGAAGGGCTCATCCATTAGCAGTACCTGCGGGTTAGCGGCCAGCGCACGCGCCACCCCGACCCGCTGCTGCTGTCCGCCGGAAAGCTGGTGTGGATAGCGGTCGCGAAGCGACGCGTCCAGGCCCAGCAGCGCCATCAGTTCGTCGACACGCTCATTGATCTTCCCCCGGGACCATTTTTCCAGCTGTAGCACGGTGGCAATGTTCTGCACCACCGTCCAGTGGGGAAACAGGCCGATGGACTGAATGGCGTAGCCCATACGCCGCCGCAGCTCCAGCACCGGCAGGCTGCGGATCTCCTCTCCGGCAAAGCGAATCGTCCCGCTGTCGTGTTCCACCAGCCGATTGATCATCTTCAGCGTCGTGGATTTTCCCGACCCCGATGTCCCGATCAATACCGAGAACGCCCCCTCGGCAAAATGCAGATTAAGGTGGCTTGCCGCCGGACGGCCCGCAAAGGTTTTACTCACATCATGAAATTCAATCATTGGCTCTTCTCCTGAGCAGCGCAAGCCACAGGGCAAACAGGGCATCCAGTACGACCGCCAGCGCAATTGTGGGCACGACGCCCAGCAACACCAGATCCAGCGCGCTACTGAGCAGCCCCTGGAAGACCAGTGCCCCAAAGCCGCCCGCCCCGATCAGCGCGGCAATCACCGCCATCCCCACGGTTTGCACTGTCACCACCCGCAGGCTGCGAACCAGCAGCGGAAGCGCAAGCGGCAGCTGTATTTTCCAGAAACACTGGCGCGCGCTCATCCCCATCGCATGGGCGCTTTCCAGCACGTCGGGCGGAACCTGGCTTAACCCCGCCACCACGCCGCGCACCAGCGGCAGCAGCGCATACAGCACAAGGGCAATCAGCGCTGGCGTCAGCCCGGTTCCGGCAATGCCTGCCGCGGCCAACGCAGGGAAGGATTTCACCAGACCGGCGAGGGGGGCAATCAGCAGGCCAAACAGGGCGACGGAGGGGATGGTCTGAATAACGTTGAGCACGGTAAAGACGGCGCCCTGGCGGCTGGTATGTCGGTAGCACCACATGCCCAGCGGCACGCCCAGCAGCAGCGCCGGGATCAGCGTCCCGAACAGGATCGTCAGATGTTGCGCCAGCGCGTTGTCAAATACCTCCTGGCGGTTGACGTACTCTTTTAACAGCGAGAGCTGATTCAGATCGCCGCTGAAGAGGATCAGCAGAGGGATAACCCAGAATTGCGCGTTCAGCAGCCAGCGCCAGACGGGTTGCGGCGTCAGACGGCGAATGGCATCGCTACAGACCAGCAGACAAAGTGCCAGCCACAGCCACAGCCCGCTACCAACCGACGTGCGCGCCAGCGGGCTTTCAACCGCGGCCATCTGCGTTGCCGCCTGTCCCGCGCTCCAGAACAGTACGATAAACAGCGCTTCGCTGAGCAAAAACGTCAGCCACAGGGCGGTTCGCCCCGGCCAGAAGGCTAAAGCAACAGTACTCGCCAGCGCCGCGCCCAGCAGCAGCGGCGTAAATGCCCAGATCTGCCAGAGCGCGCGCGGTTCGCCCGACACCAGACGGTTTGGCGCGACATTCACAAAAGGTAACGCGACCGCCACGATGGCCACACAGGCCAACAGCAGCAGGACGCGGTTATGGCATTTTATTGGCACAGCCTTATCCCGTTACTTCACAAGCCCTTGTTGTTTCAGGAAGTCGGCAGCCACTTTTTTGGCATCCAGCCCCTCAACGGCAATGCTGGCATTCAGCTGTTGCAGCGTTTTCGCATCCAGTTTTTCAAATACCGGTTTGAGCCATTCCGCAATATCCGGGTAGGCTTTCAGCACCGCCTCGCGCACGACCGGGGTTGGGGCGTAAATAGGCTGAACGCCTTTCGGGTCGGTCAGGGTTTGCAGGCCAAGCGCCGCGACCGGGCCGTCTGTGCCGTAGGCCATCGCCGCGTTGACGCCGGAGGTTTGCTGCGCCGCCGCCTTAATGGTCACTGCCGTGTCGCCGCCTGCCAGAGAGAGCAGCTGTGCCTGCTCGAGCTTGAAATCATAGGCTTTTTCAAACGCTGGCAGGGCATCAGCGCGCTCGATAAACTCTGCCGAGGCCGCGAGCTTAAACTCGCCCTTCTCTTTCAGGTAGCGGCTGAGATCGTCAAGCGAGGTGAGCTTGCCTTTCTCGGCGATATCTTTGCGCACCGCGATGGTCCAGGTGTTGTTGGCCGGTGCCGGCGTTAGCCAGACCAGCTTATTTTTTTCTGCGTCCAGCTTTTTGACTTTTTCGTACCCGGCTTTGGCATTTTTCCAGGCCGGATCGTTTTCATCCTTGAAGAAGAATGCCCCGTTGCCGGTGTATTCCGGGTAGATATCCAGCTCGCCGGAAGTGATGGCACCGCGCACGACAGGCGTGGTGCCAAGCTGTACTTTATTGACCGTTTTCACGCCGTGACTTTCGAGTACCTGCAAAATGATATTACCGAGCAACGCGCCCTCGGTATCAATTTTGGAACCCACCTTAACCGGCTCTGCGGCCTGTAACGGCAGGCTCAGCGCCGCCAGAAGCACCGCCGACCCTGTTATCCCCTTAATCATCGTCATTCTGCTTTCCTCATTATTTTGTGGCCTTTTTCATAGGCTTGAGAGAAAAGCGTAGCTTAAAACAGTGAATTTAACCGTTTTTCGTACAAGATGAGAGGCATCCCCCGCCAGGCGGGGGAAAGGGAGAAAGGTAAGATTATTGCAGTTCGAACTCGGCTTTGTTCACGCGGGCGGAATCCACGCCGATGAAGACGTTGAATTTGCCAGGCTCAGCATCGTATTTCATCTGCTGATTCCAGAACTTCAGCGCATTTACGTCAATCGGGAAGCTGACCGTTCTGGTTTCGCCCGGTTTCAGGTTGACCTTTTCGAAGCCGCGCAGCTGTTTCACCGGACGGCTCATGGAGGCCGTGACGTCCTGAACGTACATCTGGATCACCGTCGCGCCTTCGCGTTTGCCGCTGTTGGTCACCTCTACGCTGGCGGTCACTTTGCCGTCACGCTTCAGGGTCGGCGCCGACATTTTGACGTCAGACACCTTGAAGGTGGTGTAACTCAGGCCATAGCCAAACGGATAGAGCGGGCCGTTAGCTTCGTCGAAGTAACGGGACGTGTACTTGTTCGGCTTGTCGGCGTTATACGGACGACCGGTGTTCAGGTGGCTGTAGTAAACCGGGATCTGCCCGACGGAGCGCGGGAAGGACATCGGCAGCTTGCCGGACGGGTTGTAATCGCCAAACAGCACGTCGGCAATGGCGTTACCGCCTTCGGTACCGGCGAACCAGGTTTCCAGAATGGCGTCAGCCTGCTGATCTTCTTTCACCAGCGCCAGCGGGCGCCCGTTCATCAGCACCAGCACCAGCGGCTTGCCGGTGGCTTTCAGGGCCGCGATCAGATCGCGCTGGCTCTGCGGAATGGTAATATCGGTACGGCTGGAGGCTTCGTGCGCCATCCCCTGCGCTTCACCCACCACGGCGACCACCACGTCGGACTGCTTCGCGGCTTTAACCGCTTCGTCGAGCATCTCTTTCGGCGTGCGCGCATCCACCTTCACCGCTTCCTCATACTGGTTGAGGAAGGTCACGATGTCTTTATCGTCGGTGACGTTCGCACCTTTGGCGTAAACCACTTTTGCGTTATCACCCACGGCGCTCTTAATGCCGGTCAGCACCGTAACGGACTGATCCGCCACGCCTGCGGCGGACCAGCTGCCCATGACGTCGCGCTTGCTGTCGGCCAGCGGACCGACCACGGCAATGGTGCCGGTTTTTTTCAGCGGCAGCGTGTCGAGACGGTTTTTCAACAGCACCAGGCTTTCGCGAGCTACTTCCCGGGCTTCTTTACGGTGCAGACGGCTTTCGGCGTTGGTGTCCGCCGGGTCTGAATCCTTCGGCCCCAGATGGCTGTAAGGATCGTTAAACAGTCCCATGTCATATTTCACGTTCAGCACGTGGCGAGCGGCATCGTCCAGCTCCGCCATCGTCACCTTGCCGCTCTTCACCAGCCCCGGCAGGTATTTGCTGTAGTACTCGTCGCTCATGCTCATGTTGATGCCGGACTTAAGCGCCACGCGTACCGCATCTTCCGGGTCAGACGCCGTGCCGTGTTTGATCAGCTCTTTAATCGCGCCGTGGTCAGAAACGGTGATGCCCTTGAAGCCCCACTGGTCGCGCAACACGTCTTTCAGCAGCCACGAATCGGAGGTGGCAGGCGTGCCGTTCAGCGAGTTCAGCGCTACCATCACCGCCCCGCTGCCCGCGTCCAGCCCTGCCTTGTATGGCGGCATGTAGTCGTTAAACAGGCGCTGCGGGCTCATGTCGACGGTGTTGTACTCTTTACCGCCCTCCACCGCGCCGTAGGCGGCGAAGTGCTTGACGCTGGTCATCACCGAGTAACGATCTGCCGGACTTTTGCCCTGCATCGCTTCCACCATGGTTTTGCCCATCGTGGCGGTTAAATACGTGTCTTCTCCAAAGCCCTCCGAAGCGCGGCCCCAGCGCGGATCGCGGGAGACGTCAACCATCGGCGCCCAGGTCATGTTCAGGCCGTCGTCTGCGGCTTCATATGCCGATACGCGCCCGACGGTTTTCACCGCATCGAGGTTAAAGGAGGAGGCTAAGCCGAGGCTGATCGGGAAGACGGTACGCTGGCCGTGCACCACGTCATAAGCGAAGAACAGTGGGATTTTCAGGCGGCTCAGCTCCATCACCTGATCCTGCATCTTGCGGATATCCTGGCGGGTAACGGTGTTAAAAATGGCTCCTACCTGCCCGTCTTTGATCATCTCGCGAATGGCTTCTTTCGGGTTATCCGGGCCGACGCTGATCAGGCGCAGCTGGCCGATTTTCTCATCGACCGTCATTTTTTTGAGTAAATCCGTGACAAAGGCGTCGCGGGCTTCGGGCGTGAGCGGGTGATTACCAAACAAATCCTCTGCCAGCGCAGGTTGCAGCGCCAGGCTGACGGCGACACCTACAGAACATAGCCATTTCATGTTGTTATTCTCTCTCATCAATAACCGCGGGAAGCACCCGGCCAGACCGTGCGAAAAGCGCAGTGTGCCACAAAGCCTGAAAACCTTGCAGGGTTATTCTCTGATTTTTCTCATGAATACCCGACCGCTCAACGGCTAATCGCGCTATGCTTTACAGCGAGAAATTTGCCCCACCACAAGGAGTGGAAGATGTCTTCTGTTCGAACTGACGATAACACTACATTTATTAACGAACTGTCGCGCCTGGTTGGTCACTCTCACCTGCTTACCGACCCGGCTAAAACCGCCCGCTACCGCAAGGGCTTCCGCTCCGGTCAGGGCGAGGCACTGGCGGTGGTCTTCCCCGGTACGTTGCTCGAACTGTGGCGCGTGCTCAGCGCCTGCGTTGCGGCAGACAAGATTATTTTAATGCAGGCTGCTAACACCGGCCTGACTGAAGGCTCCACGCCGAACGGCAACGATTACGATCGTGACATCGTGATTATCAGCACCCTGCGCCTCGACAAACTGCACCTGCTGGACAAGGGCGAACAGGTACTCGCCTTCCCCGGCACCACGCTCTACTCGCTGGAAAAGGCGCTTAAGCCGCTGGGTCGCGAACCGCACTCGGTGATCGGCTCGTCGTGCATTGGTGCCTCGGTGATCGGCGGGATCTGCAATAACTCCGGCGGCTCGCTGGTGCAGCGCGGCCCGGCCTACACGGAGATGTCGCTGTTTGCCCGTATCGATGAAAACGGCAAGCTGACGCTGGTTAACCATTTGGGGATCGATCTGGGCGTAACGCCAGAGCAGATCCTCAGCAAACTTGACGATGACCGCGTGAAGGACGAAGACGTTCAGCACGATGGCCGTCACGCGCATGACCACGATTACATCACCCGCGTGCGCGATATCAATGCCGATACACCGGCGCGCTATAACGCCGATCCGGATCGCCTGTTTGAATCCTCCGGCTGCGCGGGCAAGCTGGCCGTTTTTGCGGTGCGCCTCGATACCTTCCCGGCAGAGAAAAAGCAGCAGGTGTTTTACATCGGCACCAATCAGCCGGAGGTGCTGACGGAGATCCGCCGTCATATTCTGGCCGAGTTCACTCACCTGCCGGTGGCGGGCGAGTATATGCACCGGGACATTTACGACATCGCCGAGCGCTACGGCAAAGATACCTTCCTGATGATCGACAAGCTCGGCACCGACAAAATGCCGTTCTTCTTCACCATGAAGGGCCGCACCGATGCGATGCTGGAGAAAGTGTCGCTCTTCAAGCCGCACTTCACCGACCGCTTTATGCAGAAGCTGGGCAACGTCTTCCCGGCGCATTTACCGGAGCGGATGAAGACCTGGCGCGACAAGTATGAGCACCATCTGCTGCTGAAAATGGCCGGGGACGGAATTGACGAAGCGCAGAGCTGGCTCACCGAATTCTTCAAAACCGCCGACGGGGATTTCTTTGCCTGCACGCCGGAAGAAGGCAGCAAAGCCTTCCTGCATCGTTTCGCCGCGGCGGGTGCCGCTATCCGTTATCAGGCGGTGCATTCCGAAGAAGTGGAGGATATTCTGGCGCTGGATATCGCCCTGCGTCGCAACGATACCGAGTGGTTTGAACATCTGCCGCCGGAGATCGACAGCAAGCTGGTGCATAAGCTCTATTACGGCCACTTTATGTGCTATGTCTTCCACCAGGATTACATCGTGAAAAAAGGGGTTGATGCACACGCGCTGAAAGAACAGATGCTGGCGCTGCTGCACGAGCGTGGCGCGCAATATCCTGCCGAGCACAACGTGGGACACCTGTATAAAGCGCCGGAGACGCTTAAACAGTTTTATCGCAAAAATGACCCTACAAACAGTATGAACCCCGGCATTGGTAAGACAACGCGGAAGAAATACTGGAAAGAGAGTGCCGAATCAGAGCAGCACAATACGCAAGCCTCTGATGAACTCATATAGCCAAATTTAAGAGATTGTTAAGCTCTCCTCAAACGTACTAGAGTATCTGCCTGTTGCCAGAGAAACGTTTCTCTGGCTTTCCAAACAAGGAGCGGGCAGAACATGTCGGCTGTAGAAACTTTCCCCGAAACTGAAATCGAGGTGCGCGACGCCCTTCCTGACGATGCGCATGCCATCTCGGCGATATACGCCTGGCATGTGCTTCATGGCCGTGCGTCCTTCGAGGAAGTTCCCCCCACCGTCGATGAGATGCGTCAGCGGATGAAGAGCGTGACCGACAGCGGTTTACCGTGGCTGGTTGCGCTGTATCGCGGCATTGTTGTCGGCTACTGCTACGCCACGTTTTATCGTCCACGCCAGGCTTATCGCTATACCCTTGAAGAATCCATTTATGTGGATGCCAGCACCACTGGCCGCGGGTTTGGCTCGGCCTTACTCCAGGCACTGATCGCCCGTTGTGAACAAGGACCGTGGCGGCAGATGATTGCCGTGGTCGGCGACGGGCAAAATAACCCCGGGTCGTTGCGGCTGCATAAAAAGCACGGTTTCGAAATTGTGGGTCAGCTCAGAAGTGTGGGATATAAAAAAGGCGACTGGCGGGACACGGTGATGATGCAGCGCCCGCTCAACGACGGGGACTGGACGCTGCCGGAATAAACGCAGTGCGGTCTGGTGCCCTCACCCCGGCCCTCTCCCACAGGGAGAGGGAGAAAACATAAAAAACGGTAACATGCGTTACCGTTTTGCTTTTTCCTAATCGTTCTGCGCCGTCGCCATCTGTTCCGCTTTCTGCTTTTTATACGCCAGCGCTGAAGCCGGCACCGGCTGCACTTTCCCGGTTTCAATCCAGGTACGCAGGCGGCTGGCATCCGCGAAGTGGGTATATTTGCCGAAGGCGTCCATCACCACCAGCGCCACTGGCTTACCGTTAAATACGGTGCGCATCACCAGGCAGTGTCCTGCCGCATTGGTGAATCCGGTCTTGGTTAACTGAATATTCCAGTTATCGCGATACACCAGATGGTTAGTGTTGCGGAACGGCAGCGTATACGCCGGGTTCGAGAATGTCGCCATCTCCTCACGCGTGGTGCTGAGCTGACCAATCAGCGGGTATTGCTTACTGGCGATCAGCAGCTTTGTTAAATCACGCGCCGTCGAGACGTTATGGATCGACAGACCGGTTGGCTCCACGAAATGGGTATTTTTCATCCCCAGCGCTTTGGCTTTGGCATTCATCGCGCGGATAAACGCGTCGTAACCGCCAGGATAATGGTGGGCAAGGCTCGCCGCCGCGCGGTTCTCTGAGGACATCAGCGCCAACAGCAGCATATTTTTACGGCTGATTTCACTTTTCAGACGCACGCGAGAGTAGATCCCTTTCATCTCTGGCGTGTGGCTGATATCCACTTTTAGCTTTTCGTCCAGCGGCAGTCGTGCATCAAGCACCACCATCGCGGTCATGACTTTGGTTATGGAAGCGATCGGGCGCACCAGATCCGGATGACTGGCGTAGATCACCTTGTTGGTATTCAGGTCAACGATCATCGCGCTGCCGGACGCAATCTGGGGTTGCGCAGCAGCGGTGGCGACTGCGGTCGTTTTGGCGATGGCTGGCGCGGTAGCGGAGACGCCCAACAGCAGCGCAAGACTAAGGAGTGACACTCGAAATTTCAGCATGATGAGACTTCTGATAATGATTCACGCACGTTATGACGTACACCGCCTGTGTCGACGGATAAACACAGGCTGGCTTCGGCATCATA
This sequence comes from Enterobacter cloacae complex sp. IR5402, assembly GCF_049238125.1. Classification (NCBI taxonomy): domain Bacteria; kingdom Pseudomonadati; phylum Pseudomonadota; class Gammaproteobacteria; order Enterobacterales; family Enterobacteriaceae; genus Enterobacter; species Enterobacter cloacae complex sp. IR5402. The sequence goes on along the minus strand of NZ_JBMKHO010000002.1, from coordinate 366,423 downwards.
GCGGTCACCGTGCGTTGTCGCCAGCGGAGAATCATAACCAGATGCTGCATTGCTGGCATTTACGCCAGCAATGCAGGGAACTTAGAAGAGACGGTATCCATAACCCCAAAGAATAACTGTCAGGGCCAGTAGCGCCTCCAGGACCAGTACGCCGATGGCAAGCGTAGAGCTGGAGAAGCTCAGGCCCTCTTCTTTATTGATATTGAGGAAGGTTGGCACCCCTACATACAGCAGATAACCGGTATAAAAGAGGGCAACCGTACCGATCAGCGCGCACAGCCAGACCAGTGGATAGAGCGCGACAATACCGCTTAAAAACAGCGGGGTCGCGACGTATCCGGCGAAGACCATACAGTGTGCCAGCGACGGGCGCTGCGGATAGTTGCGCGCCATCCAGTGGATGACCCGCCCCATCACCGCCACCCCGGCCAGCATCAGGCCATAAAACAGAATGGCCAGGTACAGTCCGGTAAACCACGAAAGCTGAACCACGGTGCCGTCACCAAAGTTCCAGCCTATCTGCGTAGTACCAATAAATGCGCAGACCACCGGCACCGCTGCCATCAGCAGGACATGGTGGGTATAGTGATGCGCGACCGTTTCGTTCTCGTTACGGATGACCTGCATTTCACGATCGGGATGGGAGAAAAGTCCCCAGACATGGTTCATAACGCCCCCTTGTTGTCGGCCCGTCAGCGATAGCTTAAGTATAATGCAGGCTTTAGATTATTTTATGTACAGTGGGAAATTTCCGTTGATTGCCGCGCGGTTAATGGATGGGGTATATGATTAACGCAGGCACAGTAAGGGAGACGACGTTTACGTAATGGATATCAACGGTCTTATTGAACAATATGGATACGCCGCGCTGGTGATCGGCAGCGTGGCGGAAGGCGAAACCATCACGCTGCTGGGCGGGGTGGCCGCACACCAGGGATTGCTGAAATTCTCGCTGGTGGTCGCCGCCGTCGCGTTGGGCGGTATGATTGGCGATCAGCTGCTCTATTTTCTGGGGCTGCGCTTTGGCCCGACGCTTTTGCAACGTTTTGCCAGGCATCAAAAGAAAATTCGCCGTGCTCAGCGGCTTATCCAGCGACGTCCCTGGCTGTTTGTGATTGGCACCCGCTTTATGTACGGTTTTCGCATCATTGGGCCGATACTGATTGGCGCGAGTCGTTTACCACCGAAAATTTTCCTGCCGCTGAACATTCTCGGGGCGATTGCCTGGGCGTTGATTTTCACCACGCTTGGCTACGCGGGTGGCGAAGTGATTGGCCCATGGCTGCATAATCTTGACCAGCACCTGAAGCACTGGGCGTGGTTGATCCTGGTGGTTGCGGTGGTGATTGGGGTACGGCTGTGGCTGAAGCATCGTGAAAAGCGGCGGGATGAAGAGTGAGTTCGGCCTGCTGCCCTCACCCCGCCCCTCTCCCACAGGGAGAGGGAGAAGGGTATCTACCCTTCCGGCTTAAACTGCGGATTCGCCAGCATAAAACCGCCGTCAACGATAAACGACTGCCCGGTGGTGTAGCTGGCGTCACTGTCACACAGCCACGCCACCAGGCTGGCAATTTCTTTGGTATGCCCTGGCCGTGCCAGCGGGATTTCCGGCATTGAGCCTTCTTTCACTTCGCTGTCGTCCATATCATTCATCGGCGTGGCGATCGCACCGGGCGCAACGGCGTTCACCAGAATCTTATGTTTAACCAGCTCCAGCGCCATCGACTTGGTTAACCCGCCCAGCGCATGTTTGGCCGCCGTATAGGCGCTGGCGTCCGGCAATGGCGTATGTTCATGCACCGAGGTGATGTTCACGATCCGCCCCCCTTCCCCCTGCTTCACCATCTGACGCGCCGCGATTTGCGAGCAGAGAAACGCGCCGTCCACGTCAACGGTGAATATGTGCCGCCAGTCGTCAAACGACAGGTCCAGAAATGGCGCTTTATTCATCGCCCCGGCATTGTTAACCAGCACATCCAGCCGCCCGAAACGCGTAATCAGGGTTTCAATGGCCTTTGCGCCTTCCGGTAAATGGCTTAAGTTGAGTTGAATGGCCTCGGCACGCTGCCCGCGCGCTTCAATTTCACGGCAGGTTGCCAGCGCCCCTTCCTCATCTGAGTGCCAGGTCACCCCGATATCAAACCCGCGCTCGGCCAGCATCAGGGCCGTCGTTTTGCCAATTCCTGAATCCGATGCGGTAACAATTGCGACTCGCGTCATACTCACCTCCTGAAAATCTGCAAAGAGGTAAGTATAGATAATGCGCAATGTTAGCCGTGATGATATCCGCCACCCAGCGCGGAGGTGAGCTGGAGCGTGGCATCCACGTACTGACCTTTCAGCATCAACCCGGCAATACGCTCTTTGAGCGCCGGAATTTTTGCTTCACTCACCCGGGAGCCGGCAATGATCCCCGCCCTGAAGCGCGCCTGCGCCAGCGCGACGACGCGCGCCGCATCTTTTTCGATCTGCTGCTGGTGCTGATTTTTGGCGGTCAGCGTTTCCACTTCGCTGGCCGTCCGGGCGACCTGGTTTACGGCATCTACCACGGCCTTGTTGTAGTTCGCCACGGAGAGGTTGTTTTGCGCCTGGGCGATATCCAGGTTCGCATTCAACCGACCGCTGTCAAAAATTGGCAGCGTCAGCCCCGCGGTTACGCCCATTTGCTGCGCAGATGAGCGGAACAGGTCGCTCAGGTGCAATGCATCCTGCTGCAAGAACGCCATCAAATTGATGTCAGGGTAGAACGCGGCTCTGGCGGCATCGACTTCGCTCATGGATGCTTCGATATACCAGTGCGCCTCCTGCAAATCCGGGCGCCGAGCCAGCAGTTCATAACCGAGCGTTGATGGCAGCGATGCCTCTGCGTCAGGTAAGGCATGCCGTGCGAGCGTGACTGAAGGGGAATTGGTCAACGCATTCAGACGCGCCTCAATGGCCTTCATTTTGCCGTGCACGTCAGCGAGCTGTTCATCGGTTTTGCTGGCACTGATATCCGTTTCAACCCCTTCCACCGAGGAGGTAATGCCGTGCTGATAAAGCTCCCTATCGGCACCGATGATATTTTCCTGCTCCCGTTTGATCTGCGCGAGCACGTCACCCACCGCGGCCTCGGTCTGCCAGTCCCAGTACAGCCGCGCGACGCTGCTGGCGAGCAGCTGGCGGGTCTGCTCCAGCTCCGCTTTTTGCGCATTCACCTTACCGATGCGGGCCTCAATTTGGGCGCGGTTTTTACCCCATAAATCCAGATCCCAACCCGCCGTCAGACCAAAGGTGCCGTTGGTATACCAGGGGCCGGTGGTCCCCGCTGCCGGGTCGGTCAGTGCAAATGGCCCCATCAACCCCTCTGCCGACATCTTTTGCCGTTCCACATCTGCGGAAAAATCCAGTTGTGGACCCTCAGCAGCGACAGCGGCTTTCGCCTGTGCTTCCGCCAGGGTGATACGCTGACGGGCAATTTGCATATCCGGCGCATCCGCCAGCGCTTTGTCGATCAGCGCGTTGAGCTGGGGGTCGTTAAAGTCTTTCCACCATTCGCTTTTTGGCCAGTCGGCATGACGCAGTTGGGTATTTACAGTTGCGGCGGCGGCTTGCGTTTTTACTGGTGACACCGTGGCATGTTCCGGCGCGCAGGCGGCCAGCATAAAAACAAGAGGAGCACTCAGAGATAAAGTAAGAGAACGTTTCATTACGCCATGAACTCAAAAAAAATAAAGGCGCAACTTACGCTTACTGACGTTCCGTTTTTTAGTAACGCGTGGCAATCCGCATATTGTTATACATTTTCATATCCGGAAATTTATTCCCCAAGACAATGAGTTAATTTCATGTATTCATGCTAATTATGAATTGACTGCTACACTTACTTCGACAGACATACGCAGGAGAGGCGAATGAAAATATTATTGTGGGTTATTTTGATTATATTTCTGATAGGGCTGCTGGTGGTAACCGGCGTATTCAAGATGATTTTCTGATTCCGTTGCCCGGCTCCGCGCCGGGCAAACTCTTCACACTTCGCTCAGGACTTCGACTGGATCACCCGGGCAATATCCGCAGACGTCTGTAGGGTACGGATCTCCTGAAATAATCCCAGCGCGTCGTCGTACTCTTTACGCAAATAACTCAGCCACTGTTTAATGCGCGCGACGTGATACAAGCCGGTATCGCCCTGCTTTTCCAGCCGCGTGTATTTTTGCAGTAGTTTCACCACATCCGCCCACGGCATCCGCGGTTCATTATATTTCACCACCCGGCTGAGGTTCGGCACGTTCAGCGCACCGCGGCCAATCATCACGGCATTACAGCCGGTCTCTTTGAGGCAGGCCTGCGCGCTCTCGTAATCCCAGATTTCGCCGTTGGCAATCACCGGAATCGTAAGCCGTTTGCGGATCTCGCCAATCGCCTGCCAGTTAATGCGCTCGGCTTTATAACCATCCTCTTTGGTTCGCCCGTGCACCACCAGCTCGGTGGCGCCCGCCTGCTGCACCGCGTCAGCAATTTCAAACTGCTTATCGCCGCTGTCCCATCCCAGACGGACTTTGACCGTCACCGGCAGATGCGATGGCACTGCCTCACGCATGGCCTTTGCGCCGCGATAAATCAGCTCCGGATCTTTAAGTAGCGTCGCCCCCCCGCCGCTGCCGTTGACCAGCTTTGACGGACAGCCGCAGTTAAGATCGACGCCGTACGAACCAAGCGCTACCGCGCGGGCGGCGTTTTCAGCCAGCCACTCAGGATACTGGCCGAGCAGCTGGACGCGCACCAGCGTACCGGACGGCGTGCGGCTCTGACGATGCAGTTCCGGACAGAGACGATAAAATGATTTTTCTGGCAGCAACATATCGACCACGCGCAGAAACTCCGTCACGCAGAGATCGTAATCGTTCACCTCGGTAAGCAGCTCGCGCACGAGAGAGTCGAGCACGCCTTCCATCGGGGCCAGTAAAACACGCATTCTGAGTACCTGTGAAAAAAGACGCGCTATAGTAGCTGCTCTCTATGTATGTTGAAAGCCCGGCGTTCCATTCCGGAATGTCTGGTATGCCCAAAATTCATGATGTGATCCGTGGCACATTTTCAGGTTTAATTGTATGATGAATACGTCTCAGCAAGGACTTTCACCATGAGCAAATCACTGAATACTATCTGGCAATACCTTCGCGCCTTCGTCCTCATTTATGCCTGCCTGTACGCCGGCATTTTTATCGCTTCGCTGCTGCCGATTACGATACCTGGCAGCATTATCGGCATGCTGATCCTGTTTGTACTGCTGGCATTACAGGTGCTGCCCGCAAAATGGGTCAACCCAGGGTGCTTCGTTCTCATTCGCTACATGGCCCTGCTTTTTGTGCCTATCGGCGTTGGGGTTATGCAGTATTACGATGTGCTTAAAGCGCAGTTCGGCCCGATTGTGGTCTCCTGCGCCATCAGTACGCTGGTGGTTTTCCTGGTCGTCAGCTGGAGTTCACACATTGTGCATGGCGAACGTAAGGTCGTCGGGGAGAAAACAAAAAAATGATGGCGAATATCTGGTGGTCCCTGCCGTTAACCCTGGTGGTGTTCTTTGCTGCGCGTAAGCTTGCGGTGCGTTTCAAAATGCCGTTGCTCAACCCGCTGCTGGTCGCCATGGTGGTGATTATTCCTTTTCTGCTGCTCACCGGCATTTCTTATGAGCGTTACTTCGCCGGGAGCAAGATCCTTAACGATTTGTTGCAGCCTGCCGTGGTGGCGCTGGCGTTTCCTTTATATGAGCAACTGCATCAGATCCGCGCGCGCTGGAAATCCATCATAACCATCTGCTTCGTGGGGAGCCTTGTTGCGATGATCACCGGCACCTCGGTGGCCTTAATGATGGGCGCATCGCCGCAGATCGCCGCCTCTATCCTGCCTAAATCCGTCACCACGCCGATTGCCATGGCCGTGGGCGGCAGCATCGGGGGCATTCCGGCCATCAGCGCCGTGTGCGTGATTTTCGTCGGTATCCTGGGCGCGGTGTTTGGTCATACGCTGCTGAATATCATGAAAATTCGTACCAAAGCGGCACGCGGTCTGGCGATGGGTACCGCCTCGCACGCGCTGGGCACCGCACGCTGCGCGGAACTCGATTATCAGGAAGGGGCATTCAGCTCGCTGGCGCTGGTGATCTGCGGGATTATCACTTCCCTGGTCGCGCCGTTTATCTTCCCGATTATTCTGGCAGTAATGGGCTAAAATTTGCGATGCGTCGCGCAAATTTCATTTTCATTTCATAAGTTGCACACATAATGAGATTTGGATCACATATAAAGGCCGTACGGCTCCGTACACTACCGATCCATTAACCTTGATGAGGCAACGTCATGCATCCACGTTTTCAAGCTGCTTTCTCTCAGCTTGCAGAGAATTTGCAATCAGCCCTGGCTCCGGTTCTGGCGGATGCGCATTTCCCCGCCCTGCTGACGGCAGATCAGGTCACGACGCTTAAACAGGCAACGGGGCTGGACGAAGACGCGCTGGCTTTCGCCCTGCTGCCCCTGGCGGCTGCCTGCGCCCGCGCTGACCTTTCCCATTTTAACGTAGGCGCAATTGCGCGCGGTGTGAGCGGGACCTGGTACTTCGGCGGAAACATGGAGTTTCTCGGTGCGACCATGCAGCAAACCGTCCATGCGGAGCAGAGCGCCATCAGTCACGCCTGGCTACGCGGCGAAAAAGCCCTGCGCGCCATCACCGTCAACTATACCCCTTGCGGCCACTGCCGCCAGTTTATGAATGAGCTGAACAGCGGTCTTGAACTGCGTATCAACCTGCCGGGACGCGCACCGCATACGCTGCGTGATTACCTGCCGGATGCTTTCGGCCCGAAAGATCTTGAGATCAAAACCCTGCTGATGGACGAGCAGGACCACGGTTATGCGCTCTCAGGGGATGAGCTGAGCGAAGCGGCCATTGCCGCCGCCAATAAAAGCCACACGCCATACAGCAAATCTCCAAGCGGCGTCGCCCTTCAGTGCCGCGACGGCCGCATCTTCACCGGCAGTTACGCAGAGAACGCCGCGTTTAACCCGACGCTGCCTCCGCTTCAGGGCGCCCTGAACCTGCTTAGCCTGAACGGGTATGACTACCCGGATATTCAGCGCGCAATCCTGGCTGAAAAGGCCGATGCGCCGCTGATCCAGTGGGACGCGACCGCAGCCACGCTGAAAGCGCTGGGCTGTTCAACCATTGACCGCGTGCTGCTGGCATAATCTGTTCGGCGGGCAGAGTTGCCCGCCAGTCTGACGAAAAACCCCTCAGTTGAATCGCTGTTTCTTGCGCTAACCAGGCGGGTACAGTAGCCTGAGGGAAATTTCATCATCGGTACGAGCCATCTGCATGTTAAAGCGCGTGTTTTACAGCCTGTCTGTCCTGGTCGGCATACTGCTGTTGATCGTGCTGGGTCTCGACCGCTGGATGAGCTGGAAAACAGCCCCCTACATTTTTGATGACCTACAGGACCTCCCCTACCGTCAGGTTGGCGTGGTGCTTGGCACCGCCAAGTATTACCGCACCGGCGTCATAAATCAGTATTACCGGTATCGTATTCAGGGCGCGCTGAACGCCTATAACAGCGGCAAGGTGAACTATCTGCTGTTGAGCGGCGATAACGCGCTGCAAAGCTATAACGAGCCGGTGACGATGCGCAAAGATCTGATTGCCGCAGGCGTCGACCCGGCCGATATCGTGCTCGACTACGCCGGATTCCGCACGCTTGATTCCATCGTGCGTACCCGTAAGGTGTTCGACACCAATGATTTCATCATCATTACCCAGCGTTTCCACTGCGAGCGGGCGCTGTTTATCGCCCTGCATATGGGCATTCAGGCGCAGTGTTATGCGGTGCCATCGCCAAAAGATATGCTGAGCGTGCGCGTGCGTGAGTTTGGCGCCCGTTTCGGCGCGCTGGCTGACCTGTACCTGTTCAAACGTGAACCGCGCTTTTTAGGCCCGCTGGTGCCGATCCCAACGATGCATGAAGTGCCGGAAGATGCGCAGGGTTATCCGGCGGTAACGCCGGAGCAGTTGCTGGAAATTCAGAAGAAGTAATCCAGATCTACAGTGCGTGATATAAAACGCATTACTCTCTTTTTAGACACCTAATGAGTGATATAAGTAGCAATACTTGTTTTTATCACTGACTATGAGTAATATTTTACACATTGTCGCGTTATGGAGGTGAGATGGAGACGTTAACCGTACAGGCATATCTGAACGAAACATGGACGGATATCGCTCTCATCAAATATCCTGGAAGTGAAAAAAATGACTGGAATACCACGCAGTTAGACTATCTTACTGAGTATGCGATTAATTTTCTCGACTATGATGATTTTCACGCAGTCTCAGTCAATCACCCTGTATCACTCTTTTTTGATGACCATGGCCAACCGGGCTGGCTGCGATTTATCGACGATATCATTCCCGCCGGAGCAAGCCGCCGTTACTGGATTAATGCGCTCGACATCAGTGAGTTACCCGTTGGCCAGCAAAATTTCTTATTGCTGAAATTTGGCACAATGTCCCCTGTGGGGAATTTGCGCATAAAGGAATCCGTCCCAGAATGGAATAAATTCGCCAGCACTAAAACGTTTACGGTTGCGGACGTCATCGATCGTGCGGCCGATTTTCTGGATTATGCCCAGGAAAGAGGCGCGGCGGCGGGTGGTGCAACCGGTGCTGGCGGTGAAGCGCCTAAACTTTTGCTGCGCTGTAGTGAAACTGATGCCATCTGGATCGATACCTGGCAAAACGAGCCGGATAACCGGGACCGCTATTATTTGGTTAAATATCCACGCGGTAACAGGACAGAAGTGGATTGTAATATTCTGCGAGCTGAATTCCATTATTATCATGAGCTTAACGCGATGGGTTTTTCCACGATCCCAGTGGAAACAATGCGCCTTGAAGAAGGTAGCCATTACCCGTCTCTGTGGTTACCGCGTTTCGACATAGTGAGAAATGAGCAGGACCAACTGGTCAGGCTGGGTATGGAATCGGTGTATTCGCTATTACAAAAGGCACCCGGCACCCTCCTTGATCATGAGACAACGTTGCGCGCGTTAATTAATAAAATCACCTCCAGCCATATGGTCCAGCAGCAGGGTTATCATTTTGATATTCCGGGATTTGTAACAGAATGGGTGCGTCGCGATCTGCTAAATATTATTTTTGGAAATAGTGACAACCATGGGCGAAATACCGCCTTTGTGAAGGCTGAAAATCAAATTATGCTCTCCCCTGTATATGACTTTGCGCCGATGAAAGCCGATCCTGAAGGGATACCAAGAACCCTGAAGTGGTCATTATCTTGCGAATCAGGGGGGGATTATAATTTCAACACTATCGCACAAACGCTGGCGGAGTGGATCCCTCCCGCAACATTACTTGATGCTCTGCATGAAACAGCCGTTCAGCTTATTGATCTCCCGGAAAGGCTGGCGGCGCGAGGCGTTCCCGAACAGATAATGGAAATGCCCGCGATGGGTTTTCGCTACATCCCGGATAAACTTTCCCGTTGGGGTTTATTATGAAAACACCTAATGAAGCTGAATCAGAGCTTTTACAGACATTAGCTCAAGTACGCAGCGTAAATAAAAAGCGACATCATGACGAGGCGGAAGAGCCGGATAAGCCATCGGTAGTGAAGAGGCAACGCGTTACACAAGGCTTAACGCGGATTAGTACTCTCGATCGCCAGGCTGTACTGCATGCAGCCATACGGGACATTTTGCTGGGGAAAATCACACAGGGAGAGGCGCTGAAAAGGCTCAGGGTCGAGGTGTTAGGGCTGAAGCAGGATGAATATGCAAAGCTGGTCAGCGTATCCCGGAAAACATTGTCGGATGTAGAAAATAACAGAGGCAATTATTCCGCTGACGTCATAAATAAAATCTTTAAACCCTTTGGGCTTCAAACCGGACTAGTGCCCGTTTCAAAATCGCTTATCGCTTCACTTTTCTCATAAAAAAACCCGCATCGCTGCGGGTTCTTTCATTCCAGCGCTTATTTCTTACGCGCGTACTTCAGTGAATCCAGGGCAACCGCGAAGATGATGATCGCACCCTTGATAATGTACTGCCAGTACGGGTTCACACCGATGTAGGTCAGGCCGTAGTTGATAACGGTGAAGATGATCACACCGGTCACCACGCCCAGCACGGTACCCACGCCGCCGCTGAAGGAGACGCCGCCAACCACGCAGGCCGCAATCGCATCCAGTTCGTACATAAAGCCGAGGTTGTTGGTTGCAGAGCCGATACGGCCTGCTTCCAGCATCCCGCCGAAGGCGTAGAAGACCCCGGACAGGGCATAAATCATCAGCAGGTTCAGAGCCACATTGACCCCGGAGACCTTCGCCGCTTCCGGGTTACCGCCGATAGCAAAGATGTTTTTACCGAAGCGGGTTTTGTTCCACAGGATCCAGACGAATGCCACCGCAATCAGCGCATAGAAGGTGATATAGGAGAGACGGAAGCTGCCGAGCGCAACAAACCCCTGCGTGAAGGTCGAGAAGCCGCTGTCGAAGCCAGAGATTGGAGACGCGCCGACGAAATCGTAGTACAGGGAGTTGATACCATAAACGATGATCATCGTGCCAAGCGTAGTGATGAATGGCGTCACGTTCAGGTAAGCAATGATGATGCCGTTAATCAGGCCAATTACCGCGCCGATGGCACACACGATCAGGATCACCACGAAAATCGGCATGGTCGCCATCTCCGGGAATACCTTGTTGGCGTTTTCCATCGACTGCAACAGGGTTGCCGCAATGACCGCCGCCAGACCCACCTGGCGCCCTGCCGAAAGGTCAGTCCCCTGGGTAACGATAAGCCCCGCCACGCCAAGCGCGATAATAATACGTACGGAAGACTGGGTCAGAATGTTACTCAAGTTCAGCAGACTTAAGAACGTAGGGTCCTGGAAAATAATAATCGCCAGCAAGACTAAAAGAACAACGTAAATACCGCCTTCTTTCAGATAAGTGAGAAAACTTTTTTTATTTAACGCACTCATGAGGAGCCCCTGATCTTAAAGGTGCAAAGACGCAAGACGCAAAATTTCGTTTTGCGTTGTCGTTTTGGTTTCAACAATACCGGCAACGAGACCATTGCTCATAACCAGAATACGGTCTGTGATCCCTAACAATTCCGGCATTTCGGAAGAAATAATAATGATCCCTTTATCTTTTTTCGCCAGCTCTGCGATAAGCTGATAAATCTCGAATTTTGCACCCACGTCGATACCGCGCGTAGGTTCATCCAGCATCAGAATTTCAGGCTGGGTTAATAGCCAGCGACCAATAATGACTTTCTGCTGGTTTCCTCCCGAAAGTGAGCCAATTTGCGTGCGGTGGCCCGGCGTTTTCACGCGCATGGAGTCAATCACCCACTGGGTATCGCTCTTCATGCGGGAATTATCCAGCAGCCCGACTTTGTTTTTGTAATTGCGTATATTAGAAATTAACGAGTTAAAGTTAATATCCAGATAAGCGTAAATACCGGTAGAACGACGCTCTTCCGTCACCAGCGCAAAGCCATTATTAATGGCTTCGTTGGCGTTGTGGTTGTTGATCTTCTTACCGTGCAGCGTAATGGTGCCTTCGGCTTTCTCACGGATACCAAACAGGGTTTCCACGATATCGGTGCGCTTAGCGCCCACCAGCCCTGCGATGCCAAGGATCTCCCCCTTGTGCAGATCGAAAGAGACATCGCGGATAGACGGCTGACGCAGCGAGGTCAGGTTACGCACCTCCAGAATCACTTCGCCTGGCTTGTTTTCTTTATCCGGGAAGCGCTGGTTCAGAGAACGGCCAACCATCATGGCGATGATCTTGTCCATGTCCAGCCCTTCCAGCGGCTGGGTGGCAATCCACTGACCGTCGCGCAGGATGGTGATTTCATCGCACAGCTGGAAGATCTCTTCCATTTTATGTGAGATATAGACAATGCCACAGCCGCGATCTTTCAGCTTACGAATAATGGTAAAAAGGTGGTTAACCTCTTTTTCCGTTAATGACGATGTCGGTTCATCCATGATCACAATTTTCGCATCATAGGAGAACGCTTTGGCAATTTCGATCATCTGCATCTGGGAAACGGATAATGTCCCGACGCGGGCGCGCGGGTCGATATCAATATCCAGCTCATCAAAAATGGCTTTGGTGTCGCGATACATTTTATCCTGATCGACAAAGACACCTTTGGTTGGATAACGACCCAACCACATATTATCCATAACTGAACGTTGCAGGACCAGGTTTAATTCCTGGTGTACCATCGAGATACCGTTCTCCAGCGCTTCTTTCGCTGAATGGAAGTCGATCTCTTTTCCCTGAAAAAGAATGCTGCCAGAATCTTTTTGATAGATCCCAAAAAGGCATTTTAATAATGTTGATTTACCCGCACCGTTTTCACCCATTAATGCATGAATAGAGTGAGGACGAACTTTTAAATTAACATTATCGAGCGCCTTAACACCGGGGAATGACTTATTGACACCGGTCATTTCCAACAAGTATTCACCGGACGACTGAGTAGTTGTGCTGACCATAATTATACCTTGTTGGCCTCGCATATCGCGTTATAAAAGGGCGCAACGAATTGCGCCCAGTGAAGACAATGCAGATAACTTATTTACCGATAAACTCAGCCAGGTTGGACTGGTCTACGCCCACGTAGGGAACGCGAACGATTTTGTTGTCAATTTTCCAGTTAGTCCCGTCAGCGGCACCTTTACCATCGGCCAGGTTTTTCGCCAGATCGAAGGTGGCTTTCGCCTGGTTGTTAGCATCGTTCAGCACGGTACCGGCCATAGCGCCAGATTTCACCAGCGCCAGCGCTTCTGGCAGGGCATCCACACCGAATACAGGAATGGCGGATTTGTTGTGTGCTTTCAGCGCTTCTACCGCACCCATTGCCATCGCATCGTTGTTGGCAATGACCACTTCAATTTTGTTGGCGTTAGGGCCGGACAGCCACGCGTCCATCTTATCTTTCGCCTGAGCGGTGTCCCACATTGCGGTGTCTAACGCCAGCTGCTGGGTTTTAAGGCCCTTGTCGTTCAGCTCTTTAATAACGTAGGTGGTACGTGCTTCAGCATCCGGATGGCCCGGTTCGCCTTTCAGCAGAACGAACTGAATCTGACCATCTTTGTTCAGATCCCAGTTTGGGTTCGCCGCCCAGTGTTTCGCAATCAGATCGCCCTGGATAATCCCGGACTCTTTGGAGTCGGTACCCACGTAATACGCTTTGTCGTAGCTGTCCAGCGCTTTACGGGAAGGTTCTTTGTTGAAGAAGACAATTGGCACGTTCTGGCCGCGCGCTTTCTCGATCACCGTGCCTGCCGCAGCCGGGTCAACCAGGTTAATAGCCAGCGCTTTCACGCCTTTTGCCAGAAGAACGTCAATCTGATCGTTCTGTTTGGACTGGTCATTCTGGGAGTCATTCATCAGCAGCTGCACGTCTGGCACTGATTTAGCATCTTTTTCAATTGCTTTACGCACAACGGACATGAAGTTATCGTCGTATTTATAGATAGTCACGCCAATACGGGTATCCGCTGCGTGTGCTGCTGCGCCAAAAAGCATGCTTGCCATGACAGCAGACAGAGTCAACACCTTCTTATTCATGGTATCTCCGGTTTTTTTTATGCAGGGTAGTTCTTGTGAAAAACGGTCGGCGGGCAGATGTTAATAAAACGTTACTGATCGCCGAAGTTCACTTATAAAATGTCCAGCTTCCGTGTTCGGTAACGCTCCAGAAATGCGTTTTATTCGTTGTTTGAGGCATTGCGATAACGGTAAAAGTGAATAATCACCGTTACATTGTGTTTCAGCCCCTAAAACGCTGACATCATAGACAGCGGCTTGTTAAGATACTGTGAATTTACTCACAGATTGAAAACGGTTACATCACGTGATGTTATCAGTTAGTGATCGGAGCCACAGTTTGTCGGATAGCGACCGAATGGCGGCGTACTAAAGTCGGCATAAAACAATGCGTTGCGTCAGGATCTAACAGTCCTGCCGCCCCCTGTAACGCCAGCTCTGTCGCCAGTTTCGCCATCGACGCAATAGGGTAACGCACCGTTGTCAGCTGCGGATCGGTGTAACGGGCAATCGGGATATCATCAAAACCGAGCAGCGATAAATGCTGCGGCACCGCAATGCCATTATCTTTCAGCGCGGTAAGCGCACCTGCCGCCATGCTGTCGTTATAGGCAAACACGGCCGTCAGCTGAAGATTACGCCCCAGCAGTTCCACCATTGCCGCTTCACCGCCCTGCATGTCCGGCGAACCGGTACCTACCCAGCTTTCCAGCGGCGCAATGCCCTGCTCTTTCAGGGCGTTTTGCCAGCCCTCGCGGCGCATCATGTCGTCTTCAATACCGTGGCTGGAAGCCAGATAACCTATGCGCTGATGGCCGTTGCTGATGAGCATCCGCGTCGCCATCATCGCGCCGCTGATGTTATCCAGACCGACGCAGCGATGCGCGTAGCCGGTGACGATACGATTGATCAGCACCATGCCGGGGATCTGCTCCATAAACCCGGCCAGCTCTTCATCGCTCAGGGCTTTAGAGTGCACAATCAGGGCGTTACAGCGCTGGCGGATCAGTACCTCAATGGCATAACGCTCTTTTTCAGCCTCGTGATAGCTGTTGCCAATCAGCACATATTTCTGGTGCTGCTGGGCAACCACATCCACCGCTTTGACCAGCGCGCCGAAGAAGGCGTCCGACACGTCCATCACCACTACGCCAATGGTATCGCTGACCTGCGTCGCCAGCGCCTGGGCATTGGCGTTTGGCCGGTACCCCAGCTGGGTCACGGCTTTCATTACGGTTTCACGCGTTTCAGGGCTGACCAGCGCACTGTTGTTCAGCACACGGGAGACAGTAGCAACAGAAACACCCGCCTGGCGGGCGACGTCACGAATGGTGATCATATTCACCACCCTTTAAAGGATTGCAGCAACTCACAGACACCCCCTGTGTTTAGCAAGGTGGCTATTCTGGCAGCGAGAGAGAGGAGACTACGTGAAGAAGCTCACACAGATGAAAGCGCTTACATCCGTTTTGTTAATGATTGTGATCCAGATCGTTATCTGGATGTATTACGCAATGACACGTCCGAAGCACGAGCGGTTAACTGTCGCCATGCCCATTCCAGCGGGCCCTGACGGAAAAAACGCAGCCAGACAACTGAAAACACCACGTTAACAATCCAGACCGGAATAACAAACGCCAGCAGCGTCAGGCGATCGAATTTCATAAACAGGCCGAATCGGTAGAAAAGCGTGGTGCATATCAGCGTTTGCAGGATGTAATTGCTTAACGCCATCCGCCCAACGCAGGCCACCGCACTGACGATCCACAGGCGAGAAAGCTGGGGCCAGAAGCCATAGATCAGCGCCGCATAGCCAATGGTCTGGAACGGCGCGCTCAGTTCGCGCGGCACCTGCAACAGGAACGCACACCAACGGTAATCCCATTGTAGATGCCACTGCATCATCACCGCCGGGAGGTTGATGATCACGCCGAGCAGCACCAGCCCTGCACCCGTACGACGATAGTGTCGCAGGCTAAATTCCCCTTTCAGCCAGCCGGTGCGCATCAGGGCTGCACCCATCAGCATCATCCCCGCCAGCTGCCAGCCGTATTGCGCGCCCAGCGCCAGCAGGTTATCGCCGAGCATATCGGCCCGGTTGCCGATCGCTTCCATGCCGCCTTTCAGCTTCCAGAACTGCTCATATTGCAGGTTGGCCGCATCCGGGATCCATGAACGACTGGTGGAATCATCGGCAATCATGCCAAGCAGCAATAACACGGCCAGTCCCATGACATAGAGCATCACGCCGGTGTTAAACAGGCTTTTCACACCGGGTGCGTCGCGGATCAGCCGCCAGCAAATCAGGCCCACCAGACCATACGCGAGCAGAATATCGCCGTCCCAGAAAAGCAGCCCGTGAATAAAACCGAGGATAACCAGCAGCGTTAAACGCGACTGGATCCAGCGCGTACCGCGTTTGAGGAGAAGCTGAAGTCCCGCGCCAAACAGAAGCGCAAAGAGGGTCAGGAATTTCACCTGTGCAAAGAGATCGAGGATTGCCCACGTCCAGGCGTCGCTACGCGTGATGTCGCCATACCACGCAGGATTCAGATAGGCGGCCTTCGGCAGACCGAAGGCGCTGATATTCAGCAGCAGGATACCGAGAATGGCGACGCCGCGAACAAAATCGAGCGTGACGTTTCGCTCCATGGTCCCTGCCCTGTCTGATTAGTTGTGGTGACGCACGGCGCGCAGGAACTCCTGGCGGGTGTTCTGGCTCGATTTGAACAGGCCGCCCAGCGAAGTGGTGGTGGTTGCGCTGGTAGCATCACGCACGCCGCGCGCTTTCACGCAGTAGTGCACCGCGTCGATAGACACCGCCACATTGTTAGTCCCCAACAGGGTTTGCAGTGCGGTCAGGATCTGCTGCGTCAGACGTTCCTGCACCTGCGGACGCTGGGCAAAGAACTGCACGATGCGGTTGATCTTGGACAGGCCGATGACCGTATCTTTTGGAATATAGGCCACCGTCGCTTTACCATCGATGGTCACAAAGTGATGCTCGCAGGTGCTGGTCAGCGTGATATCGCGTACCGTCACCATCTCATCGACCTTCATCTTATTTTCAATGACGGTGATTTTCGGGAAGTTCGCGTAATCCAGGCCGGAGAAAATTTCGTCGACGTACATCTTCGCGATGCGGTGCGGCGTCTCCATCAGGCTGTCGTCGCTCAGATCGAGATTCAGCAGTTGCATGATCTCCGTCATATGGCCGGCGATCAGACGCTTGCGGGTAACATTGTCCAGCTCCTGCACGGGCGGGCGCAGTGGCGTTTCAAGACCGCGCGCAACCAGCGCTTCATGGACAAGGGCTGCTTCTTTACTGAGTGATGACATTCTTTTCTCCTGCAGGTGTGGCGTCTTTTGCCCTCGTTGTGGCAAAAGTGTGCGCTCATTGTGCGTGAGGCGACGCACATAATCCAGTATTCACGACGATAATTATTGCAATTGCTGTTGCCTTTCAGCCTGACGGTTCCAGACTAACGCTCCGCCAACGAACAGCGTGATCCCCGCCAGCCCCAGCGCAGGTTCCAGACGGTGCGTGAGCCAGGTCGACAGAGCCGACGTGACCGGACCCACCAGCTGACCAATGGCATACCCGGTGGTGAGCAGTCCCGCCATGTAACGCGTGTGGTCTGGCGCCAGCTCGCGACCGTACAGAAGAGAGAGCTGCACGGCGCAGAGGAACCCGCCGCCCACCAGCAGCCCTCCCGTCAGCAAGCCGCCTATGCCCGGCAGCAACCAGGCCGCCAGCACGCCAATCCCCTGTAACCAAAGAACAATCGCCAGCCTGCGGTTAGCGCTTGATGTATGCCGCAGGGCAATGCTCAGCGCAATCCCCACCACCGAGGCGGCGCCAAATATTGGCCAGACAAACTGGGCAAACAGGCTGCCGGGAAAACGCACCGCCGCCATTTGCGATAAAAAGGTCGCCGGGAGGATATAGCCGAACCCTGCCAGGCTGTAGCTCCAGACCAGACGCCGGAGATCCGCAGTCAGCAGCAACGGCTCAGGCGCGGTACCAGGGCGATGAAGCTGACCTGCGCGCGGCAGGTAGCGCGCCACCAGTACGATCAGCACCAGCGCCAGTACGCCGTAGATTTGCCATGCCGCCCCGGCGGACAAGGATTTCGCCTGAATATAGACCGCCAGCAGGCCGCTCAGGGCGATGCCGGCCCCGGGTCCGGCAAAGACGGCCGCACTGAGTCCCGGTTTGCCCAGCTGCCCCAGCCGCTCGTTGGTCCAGGCGGCAATCAGCACCATCGACCAGCCGCTCATGCATCCGATCACAAAGCGCAGCAGACCGTGAACGACGGCATTCTCTGCCGCCGCGGAGAGCAGCGTCAGCGCCACCGCACCGGTGATGCCAAGCCAGAGGCGCGTTTCAACGAAGCGATGGGCGCGCATGGCATCCCATGCCCCCACCAGATAGCCCAGATAGTTCATTGCCGCCACCAGCCCCGCGCTGGTAAGCGTGAGTTGCCCGGCGGCTATCATCAGCGGCACCTGAGGCGTGAAGGCGAAGCGTCCTATCCCCATCGCCACGACCAGAACCACAAATCCGCTGAGCGCGATACGCAGCGCCATGATCGCTCCAATTGTTAAAGAAAAGTAAATTTATGATGCAACATCTCGCCGTCCTGCGAAAGTGAAAGTTGCTCACAGGTCAATGAAAACTCTGTATTATGCGTTTTATGAATAGTCTTTCGTATAAGGAGCCCTGCATGGAACTGCTCGAAGAGCATCGTTGTTTTGAAGGTCGACAGCAGCGCTGGCGGCACGACTCCACCACGCTGAATTGTGCTATGACGTTCAGCATTTTCCTGCCCCCTGCGGACAACCCACCGGTGCTGTACTGGCTTTCAGGCCTGACCTGCAACGACGAAAACTTCACCACCAAAGCGGGCGCCCAGCGTATTGCCGCCGAACTGGGCATTGCGCTGGTGATGCCAGATACCAGCCCGCGTGGCGAGGACGTGGCCGACGATGCCGGATACGATTTGGGTAAAGGCGCCGGCTTCTATCTCAACGCCACGGAACAACCGTGGGCGCGCCATTACCGCATGTATGACTACATTCGCGATGAACTGCCTGCCCTGGTGCACTCTCAGTTCGCGGTCAGCGAGCGCTGCGCGATAAGCGGACATTCGATGGGTGGCCACGGGGCGCTGATAATGGCGCTAAAAAATCCGGGGAAATACACCAGCGTGTCCGCATTTGCGCCGATTGTGAACCCAACGCAGGTGCCGTGGGGGCAAAAAGCCTTTAGGCACTATCTGGGTGAAGATCTAGAGAAATGGCAGGAATGGGATAGCTGCGCGCTGATGCTGGCGAGCCAGTCAGAAGACGCTATCCCGATGCTGGTGGATCAGGGTGATGCCGATCAGTTCCTCGCCGGGCAGTTACAGCCTGCGGTGCTGGCGGAAGCCGCGCGCCAGAAGGACTGGCCGCTAACGCTGCGCATTCAACCGGGATACGACCACAGCTATTACTTCATGGCGTCCTTTATTGAGGATCATCTCCGCTTCCATGCGGAGCATCTGTTCAGGTAAGTTCCGCCTTTTACCCGGTAGCGCCTCCTGCCTGCCGGGTCTTTCCCCTCCCCCTCTTTACATACTTCTATCCGCTTGAATCCAGCCTGTTTTCCGTCGTCATCACTCAAACACAAATGATTTCAATTATCATTTGTGTTTACAATTCTACATTCTTTTGTACAATTCCAGGCTCTTCTCCATCTCAAAGAGTTCTTACAAGACAAAAACATACAGTTCTCAGGGTTATCCCGATGGAGTTTTTTCATTTTTATACGGAATGTACAAATGACAATACCACGCATTAAGCTCCTGGCCGTCGCCATTGGCGCTGCCACATGTTCCCCCTTCGTTCACGCAGCCGATCAGGACACCGTTGTCGTCACTGCAACGGGTTTTGAACAAAAGATCCAGAATGCCCCCGCCTCCATCTCTGTGATTTCAAAACAGCAGATTGAAGATAAAGCCTACCGTGATGTTACCGATGCCCTGAGAGATGTCCCGGGTGTTGTCGTCACTGGCGGCGGGAGCAGCAGTGATATCAGTATTCGCGGCATGGCCTCTCAGTACACCCTGTTCCTGGTGAACGGCAAACGCGTCAGTACGCGAAGCACCCGCCCCAACAGCGACAACTCGGGTATTGAACAAGGCTGGCTGCCGCCGCTGGAGTCCATTGAGCGCATCGAGGTCATCCGCGGCCCGATGTCCTCGCTTTACGGCTCCGATGCGATGGGTGGCGTCATTAACGTCATTACCAAAAAAGTCTCGAACACCAAAGCCTGGACCGGTTCGTTGCATGGCGATGCAACCTTCCAGGAAAATCATGATTCCGGCGATATCTTCCAGACCAACGCCTACGCCTCTGGTCCCCTGATCGACGGACTTCTGGGCGCAAAGGTGACGGGGCTGTTGTCACGCCGCGCAGAAGATAAAATCGTGAACGGCTATAACGAGCAGAAAATGCGTAACGGTGGCATTACGCTGAACTTCACGCCGGACGAGAAGAACGATTTCGACCTCGACTTTGCTCGCGAACTTCAGGACAGAAACAGCACCCCGGGGATGTCGAAAGCGGCTGAAACCTGCCGGGGAACAACCTGTACGCCAAATACCAAAAGCGACTCGCGCTATGAGCACACGACCTACTCGTTAACCCACAGTGGTTATTACGAAGACTTCAATACCACCAGCTATATCCAGCAGGAAGAGACCAATAATCCAGGTCGCGAAATGCGCTCCTATAACACCACCTTCAACAACCAGAACCAGATTTTCCTCGGCGATCATACGTTGACCCTCGGCGGGCAGTATCGCTATGAGAAACTGCGCGACAACGGTAATCAGCTGAAAGCTGCTGACGGCCTGAACAAACTGACGCGCTGGAGCTGGGCCCTGTTTGCCGAAGATGAATGGTCAATGACGGAAAGCTTTACGTTGACCGGCGGCCTGCGTATGGACAAAGACCAAAACTACGGTACTAACTGGACGCCGCGCGGTTACGGCGTATGGCACCTGGCCGATCAGTGGACGTTGAAAGGCGGGGTTTCTGCTGGCTATCGTGCGCCGGATCTGCGTCAGTCGTCTGCCAGCTGGGGCCAGGTGACAGGTGGCGGCCGTCTTGACGGTATCATCGTCGGCAACCCGGATCTGAAACCAGAGAAGAGCCTGAGCGAAGAGCTCGCCCTGCTCTGGGATAACAACGATAACCTGAATGCCGGCGTAACGCTGTTTAATACCGACTTCAAGGACAAAATTACGGAAGTTCGCCGCTGTAACAGCAGCGCCGATCCCGCCTGTACGATTGGCGGTCACAGCTATGATTTCGTCAGCGATCGCGTCAACGTGGACAAAGCCAACATGCGCGGTGTGGAGTCCTCCTTCGGGTGGAAGATCACGCGTGATGTGAACTGGACTGCAAACTACACCTATACAGAGTCCGAGCAGAAGAGCGGCCAGTTCTCCGGCAAGCCGCTGAACAAAATGCCGAAACACATGTTCAACACCACCCTGGACTGGCAGGCGACGCCAGACGTCGGGTTCTGGAGCCGTCTGAACCTGCGCGGTAAAACGTCTGAGTACCTGAGCCGCACGTCAATGTCCCAGGGTACGCCGTCCTACACTCAGGTTGATGTCGGTATGCGCTACAACGCCAACAAAAACCTGCTGGTTACTGCCGGTGTGTATAACGTGCTCGATAAGCAGATTGATTACGATACGTATGACACCGTGCTGGATGGCCGCCGCTATACCGTTGGCATGACCTACAGCTTCTGATCTGCCATAAAAAAGCCCGCTCAACTGAGCGGGCTAAAAGAGAGGAAGTGCGGTTATTATTTAAATCGTTCCGGGAAATCCATTTCACTGTAGCGAACGAAGCGTGTTCCTTTCGTCAGTTTGTAGCCAAACCAGATGATCAGGAACAGCGGAATGCCAATATAGGTGGCCGTGACGGCGCCCCAGTCAATGGTGTCCGCAAGGAAGGCCTCATAGTTCTGACCCAGGGTAATAATCAGGCACAGAACGAAGGCGAAGATCGGCCCCAGCGGGAAGAATCCTGACCGGTACGGCAGGTTATTCAGATCATGCCCCTGCTTGACGTACCCGCGACGGAAACGGTAGTGGCTGATGGCAATGCCCAGCCAGGCAATGAAGCCCGTCATACCAGAGGTGTTCAGCAGCCACAGGTAGACCGTCTGGTTGCCGAACATGGAGGTCAGGAAACAGAGACCCGCAATCACCGTGGTCGCATACAGCGCGTTGCGTGGCACGCCACCGCGAGACAGTTTCGAGAAAATACGCGGTGCTTTACCGTCGCAGGCCAGGGTGTAGAGCATGCGGGTGGAGGCGTACATCCCGGAGTTACCCGCAGACAGTACCGCCGTCAGGATCACCGCGTTCATCACCGCCGCCGCTGAGAGCAGACCCGCGTGCTGGAAGACCAGCGTGAACGGGCTGACGCTGATGTCTTTTACGTCGTTACGCAGCAGGCTTGGGTCGGTATACGGAATGATCAGGCTGATAATCAGGATCGCGAACACATAGAACAGCAGGATACGCCAGAACACCTGACGCACCGCGCGCGGAATATTCTTCTCCGGGTTTTCGGATTCACCGGCCGCAATGCCAATCAACTCGGTACCCTGGAAGGAGAAGCCGACAATCATCGCCACGCCAATCATCGCCGAGAAGCCCCCGGCAAACGGCGCATCGCCTATTGTCCAGTTACTCCAGCCCGCCGGTTCACCCCCTTTGAAAATACCAACGATCATCGCCACACCGACGACGATAAAGATGATGACGGTTGCCACTTTAATCAAAGAGAACCAGTATTCCGCTTCGCCGAAACCGCGCACGGAGATGTAGTTCAGCAGGAAGATGACCGCCAGGAACAGGGCGCTCCAGATCCAGCCGGGCGTGTCCGGGAACCACCAGGTCATCACCAGCTGTGCCGCGACGAGGTCAACGGCGATGGTCACCGCCCAGTTGTACCAGTAGTTCCAGCCCAGCGCGAAGCCGAAGCCTTCCTCAACGTATTTTTGTCCGTAGGTCGAAAACGAACCAGACACCGGCATGTATGCCGCCAGTTCGCCCAGGCTGGTCATCAGGAAGTAGACCATCAGGCCAATCAGGATATAAGAGAATAATGCCCCACCCGGGCCGGCTGCCGAAATTGTTGCGCCAGAGGCAACGAAAAGACCCGTACCGATGGAGCCGCCAATGGCGATCATCGTCAGGTGACGCGCCTTAAGTGCGCGACGTAGCGCGGGCGCTTGTGTGGTTTTAGTTTCTGAAACCATGTGAAAATGCTGTCCATTCAATAAATGAGGCGCGATTGTAGCAGACGATCTGCGTTGCTTCCGGCAGAAATACTCAGTTATAAGAGAGCTTCATGACTCGGCCAGGATTATAAGTAAAGCATAATTTTTCCCTCTCCCCTTTGGGGAGAGGGCCAGGGTGAGGTGCGCTTTTACATCTCGCAGTAGCGCAGAAAACGCTGGAGCGAGCTGGAAAGGTGTTTCTGACGATGATGGATGCACCACAGCGTGCGCACCAGCTTCGGCAGCGGAACGGGGATCTCAACCAGTGAGCCGGTTTCCAGCTGTTCGGCAATCACCCGTCGGGAAAGACAGCTAATGCCCAGACCATGGCGTACGGCATGCTTAATGGCCTCGGAGTTACCTAATTCCATCCCTAACTGGAACTGCGGTAGATGGGACAGCAGCAGATAATCGACAATCTCACGCGTGCCGGAGCCCTGCTCTCGCAGGATCCACTGCGCTTGCGCCAGCCGCTCCAGCGTGACCTCGCCCTGGAGTAAAGAAGAGGCCGGGGAGGCAAACACCACCAGCTCATCCTCCAGCCAGGGCTCCGCAATGATATCCACGTTGTGGCACGGCCCTTCGATAAGCCCGATGTCCACGCGGAAATCAATCACCGCGTTGATCACGTCCTGGCTGTTGCCGACGCTCATCTCCAGCGGCAGGGTCGGAAAATCCCGGCGGTAGCGGGCAATCACTTCCGGCAGGATGTAGTTACCGATCGTGCTGCTGGCGTAGACGCGAATAGCGCCGTTGTCCTCGCGGAACAGCTGTTCGATCTCCGTCGCCTGCTCCAGTAAAGCCAGGGCACGCGGATACAGCAGGCGGCCATGTTCGTTCACCACCAGCCGCTTCCCTACCCTATCGAAAAGCTGGACGCCCAGTTGCCCTTCAAGATCGGTCAAGGCCGCGCTAACGGCGGACTGCGAGAGCGCCAGCATTTGTGACGCCTGGGTTGTCGAGCCGCTTTTCAGCACCTCGGCAAAAACTTCCAGCTGACGCAATGTAATGTGCATGGTTGCTTACCACTTATAAAGATTGATTATAAATATATAATCAATTTTATTTTTAAGCCAGAGCGCCGTAACCTTTAGCCAGACAAAGGAGAAGGTTATGTCAGAAATCACCTTACAACATCATCGTACAGTGTGGCACTTCGTGCCGGGTCTCGCGCTCAGCGCCGTGGTTACCGGCGTGGCCTTATGGGGCGGCAGTATACCGGCGGTTGCCGGTGCAGGGTTCAGCGCCCTGACGCTGGCCATTCTGCTCGGCATGGTGGTCGGGAACACCGTTTACCCGCACATCTGGAAATCCTGCGACGGCGGCGTGATTTTCGCCAAGCAGCATTTATTACGTCTCGGGATCATCCTTTATGGCTTCCGTCTCACCTTTTCGCAGATTGCGGATGTGGGTGTCAGCGGGATTGCCATTGACGTCCTGACCCTTTCGAGCACCTTTTTACTGGCGTGCTTTATCGGCCAGAAGATCTTTGGGCTGGACAAACAGACCAGCTGGCTGATCGGTGCGGGTAGCAGCATCTGCGGCGCGGCGGCGGTACTGGCAACAGAACCCGTCGTTAAAGCCGAAGCCAGTAAAGTCACGGTTGCCGTCGCGACGGTAGTTATCTTCGGTACGCTGGCGATCTTCCTGTATCCGGCCATGTATCCGCTGGTGGCGCACTGGTTTAGTCCGGAAACCTACGGCATTTATATCGGCTCAACCATGCACGAAGTGGCGCAGGTGGTGGCGGCAGGTCACGCCATTAACCCGGAAGCGGAAAACGCGGCGGTCATCGCCAAAATGCTGCGCGTGATGATGCTGGCCCCGTTCCTGATTTTCCTCGCGGCGCGGGTTAAACAGCTTGCTCCGGCAGGCGGCAGCGAGAAAAGCAAAATCACCATTCCGTGGTTTGCGATCCTGTTCATCGTGGTCGCTGTCTTCAACTCTTTCCACCTGCTGCCAAAAGCGATGGTGGATATGCTGGTCACGCTGGATACGGTCCTGCTGGCGATGGCAATGGCGGCGCTGGGCATCACCACGCACGTCAGCGCGCTGAAAAAAGCTGGGGCGAAACCGCTGCTGATGGCGCTGGTGCTGTTCATCTGGCTGATAGTTGGCGGCGGTGCGATTAACCTTGCGGTACACAGCCTGTTGGCATAAACCATCTCGTCCTTCTCCTGTTAACCCGTTATCATAGGCATTTCGGGTTAACAGGAGTCTTTTTATGAAATATGTTGGAGCGCACGTCAGCGCTGCTGGTGGCCTTGCGAATGCCGCCATTCGCGCCGCCGAAATCGAGGCGACCGCTTTCGCCCTGTTCACCAAAAACCAGCGCCAGTGGCGCGCAGCTCCCCTCACCGCGGAAGTGATTGATGACTTTAAAGCCGCCTGCGAGAAATACGGCTACGGGCCTGGCCAGATCCTTCCCCATGACAGCTACCTCATTAACCTCGGTCACCCGGTTGCCGAGGCGCTGGAAAAATCCCGCGAAGCGTTCCTGGATGAGGTTCAGCGCTGTGAGCAACTGGGGCTAACGCTGCTGAATTTCCATCCCGGCAGCCATCTGATGCAAATCGACGAAGACGCCTGTCTGGCGCGCATCGCCGAGTCAATTAACATGACGCTGGATAAAACCCAGGGCGTGACGGCAGTGATTGAGAATACCGCCGGTCAGGGCAGCAACCTCGGCTTTAAGTTTGAGCATCTGGCGGCGATCATCGACGGCGTGGAAGACAAATCCCGCGTGGGCGTGTGCATTGATACCTGCCACGCGTTTGCGGCCGGTTATGACCTGCGCACAACTGAGGCCACAAAAAATACCTTCGAGGAGTTCGAGCGTATTGTTGGTTTTAAATATCTTCGCGGTATGCACTTAAACGATGCGAAAAGCGCCTTTGGTAGTCGCGTTGACCGCCATCACAGCCTGGGCGAAGGCAACATCGGCCACGATGCGTTCCGCTTTATCATGCAGGACGCTCGCTTCGACGGTATTCCGATGGTGCTGGAAACCATCAATCCGGACATCTGGGCAGAAGAGATTGCCTGGCTGAAGGCACAGCAAACCGCTGAACAGGCGGCATAAAAAAAGCCGGGTTGCATTAGCACCCGGCTTTTTTATTGCTTACCGCTTACGCTGCTTTCGCCACAACTTCCGCTTCCGGACGTTTCAGCACCGCGTAAGAGAGGCCCGCCACCAGCGTACCGGCAACAATCGCCAGCAGATAACCCAGCACCGGCGTGATGGCGCCAGGGATCAGCAGGACAAACAGACCGCCGTGCGGCGCCATCAGTTTCGCACCTACGGCCATGGAGATAGCCCCCGTCACCGCACCACCCACGATACAGCACGGCAGAACACGCATTGGATCGCGCGCCGCAAACGGAATTGCGCCTTCGGTGATGAAGCACAGGCCCAGCACCAGCGCAGCTTTACCGCCTTCCTGCTGCGTTTTATCGAACTTACGACGGGCAATGATCGTCGCCAGGCCAAGCGCCAGCGGTGGCACCATACCTGCCGCCATGATCGCCGCCATCGGCGCGTAGGTCTGGGTACTCAGCAGGCCAACGCCAAACGCATATGCCGCTTTGTTCACCGGACCACCCATGTCGGTACACATCATACCGCCGAGGATTGCGCCCAGCAGCACCGCGTTCGCCGTCCCCATGGTTTGCAGCCAGTGGGTCAGACCTTCCAGAATGCCCGCGACCGGCTTACCGATCAGGTAAATCATCGCCAGACCGACCACCAGGCTGGAAATCAGCGGGATGATCAGGATAGGCTTCAGCGCTTCCATGCTCTGCGGCAGCTTCAGCTTCGAGCTGATCAGCTTCGCCACATAACCGGCGAGGAAACCGGCAATGATACCGCCGATAAAGCCAGAACCGGTGCTCACGGCCAGCATACCGCCGATAAGACCCGGCGTCAGACCCGGACGGTCAGCAATGGAGAAGGCGATAAAGCCCGCCAGCACTGGCACCATCAGCGCAAACGCGGAGCCGCCGCCAATCTGCATCAACGCGGCCGCCAGCGTGCCCGGCTCTTTAAACGCCTCGATACCAAAGGCGAAGGAGAGCGCAATACACAGGCCGCCCGCCACCACCATCGGCAGCATGTAGGACACGCCGGTCAGCAGGTGACGATACGCACCCGCAGACTCTTTTTTCCCTTCAGTCGCAGTTTTAGCCGCACCGGTTGCCTGATACGGTTTGGCTTCTGCCAGCGCCTTATCAAACTCCTGCGCGGTCTTCTTCAGCGCCAGGCCGGTAGAGGTACGGTACATCGGCTTGCCGGCAAACTTCGCCAGATCCACTTCGATATCCGCCGCCACAATCACCAGATCGGCTTCCGCCACCTCTTCAGGCGTGATGGCATTGCCCGCGCCAACAGAGCCGCGAGTTTCAACCTTCACCCACCAGCCACGTTTTTTCGCTTCGGTTTCAATGGCTTCAGCCGCCATAAAGGTGTGCGCCACACCTGTCGGGCAGGCCGTTACCGCAACAATGCGTTTCGGCCCAACGGCGGCAACCGGCGCCGCCTCAACAGGTGCGCTGTAAACCGTCGCATGACCTTTTGCTTCGCTCAGAAACAGTTCAGGATGTGCCACCGCGCGATTAATATCACCCAGCCACACTTTTTTGCCGTTCAGGGCGCTGTCAGCGGGGATTTTGTCGCCCAGAACAATCGCCATTTCAGCATCACCCGGGTTATCAATGATATCCAGGTGCGCTTTTTGTGCCGCCGCGCCCAGCAGGGTCTTCGCCATATAGGCACGAGCCTGTCCGAGACCGGAGTCAATGATCAGCAGCGTTTTCATTATTCCTCTCCTGCTGTTAGTTAAAAGGTTTTAAGTCAACGCGCGCCATCATCGCGGCTAACTGGGTACGATCGGTAATACCGACATTGCTCTGGCTCACGGCCAGGGCCGCAACGGCGGTAGCAAGACGTAAGGTATGTTCACTGGATTCGCGCATCAGCAGACCGTAGATCAGACCGCCAACCATCGAATCCCCGGCACCCACGGTGCTGACCACCTCCATTGAAGGCGGTTTGGCAATCCATTCCCCGGAGGCGTTAACCCACAGGGCACCTTCTGCACCCAGCGAAATCACCACGTGAGCGATACCCTGCTCGCGCAGCGCATGGGCAGCGTCAATCACATCCTTTAATTCTGGCAGCTTACGGCCCGCCCAGATCTCCAGTTCGCGGCGATTAGGCTTAACCAGCCACGGAGAGGCTTTCAGACCGGCGACCAGCGCGTCGCGGCTGCTGTCGAAAATAATGCACGGGCACTGGCTGCGCAGGCGCGTCATCCAGTCGGTGAACGCTTCCGGGCTGACGCCGGAGGGCAGACTGCCGCTGACGCACACCATGTCAAACTGGCCCAGCCAGCTCAGGGAATCGGCAACAAAGCGCTCCCAGTCAGCCGGGGTCACTTCGAAGCCGGAGAAGTTCAGATCGGTCACTTCACCGTCTTTCTCGGTCAGCTTAACGTTAATGCGGGTACGGCCCTGCACAACCTGAAAACGGTTGGCGATGCCCAACTCGCTGAACAGCTGCTGAAAACCGTCCTGGTTGTCTTTACCGAGGAAGCCGCCAACGGTGACGTCGATGCCGAGATCTTTCAGCACTTTCGCCACGTTAATGCCTTTCCCTGCGGCATGCAGGCCGGTCGTCCGCACCAGGTTAACTTCGCCACGCTCAATTTCCGGGCAGAACCCCACCAGATCGTAAGCCGGGTTCAGCGTAATGGTCGCAACACGTCTGCTCATTATGCGCCCTCCCCCAGACCAGCCGCGATGGCGTCGCCAATCGCTTTCAGCGCCTGTTCAGCATCCGCACCCTGCGCGGTAAAGCGCAGACGATGGCCTTTCTTCACGCCCAGCGCGACAACTTTCATCAGGCTACGCCCGTTGGCTGGTTTACCCGAACCGTCCAGATTGGTCACGGTGATCTCACTTTCAAATTGTTTAATGGTATTCACCAGCATGGTGCCCGGACGGGCATGCAGGCCATGTTCGTTACGCACCACGTACTCTGCGCTCAGCAGGTCATCCGTCAGCGCATCGTCGCTGGTCAGCAGAGCCAGCACCGTCGCCGCGTCTGCGTTCAGCAGTTTTTCAGCTTTATTGTTCAGCAGCAGATCGCCCAGACGCTTCAGCACGGAAACCGGCTGATCGTCAGTCATGGCAACCGTTACCAGCATCGCGGCGCGTTCGCCGTCGGTCTCAAAGGCAACCGCAGCACGGCTGACCGCGATAGCGCTGCGCAGGTTACCTTCAGCGCTGTCGTTCAGCCAGATGCCCTGCCCCAGGTTTAATGGCTTATCATTGATTGCGCGCGTCACAAAAGCGGTATCCGCCGCACCGACCTCTTTCAGGCGAGCCGCATTCAGCGCCTGGAGCGTTACCAGATCGGACGCAACGACGTCCAGCGTCAGGGTTTCATTATCCAGCTTCAGCGCTTCGCTCTGTTTTTCGCCCATCAGTAGGGCACGCAGTTCTTCAGCAGTGGTGGCGGATTTAAGCTGTTCCGCGACGGCATCATCACTCAGCACGTGCGTCAGCTGACGCAGCAGGCCCAGGTGTTCGTCACCGCTGGCCGCGATGCCGATCGCCACATAAGCCACCTGACCCTCGCCCCACAGCACGCCCTGCGGGAACTGGAAGACCTGCACACCGGTTTTCAGCACCTGATCGCGGGTGTCCGTGGTGCCGTGCGGAATTGCAATACCGTTACCGAGGAAGGTGGAGGTCTGCTGTTCACGCGCCAGCATGCCGTTGACGTAGCCGTCAGCCACGTTGCCAGCCTGCACGAGCGCAGCGGCGACCTGGCGAATAGCCTCTTCTTTATTCCCGGCCTGTTCGCCCGGGTGAATATCCTGAACAGATAACTGGAACATGATTCTCCTCTCCTGCTGAAATTGAATCGTTTCAGCTTAACTGAGAAAATAGGCGCTAACCTGCTTCTTCAGGACATGCAAGATAGCGCTGAAACGTTTCAAGAAGTCTTGTCTTTTCTACAAAAGGTTGCAAGAAAAGTTACATTTCTTGTTGCAGAATTTAGAAGTGCAGCACATTTCTTCTTCAGTTCAGGGGATTTTGTTGATGTTCAGCAAACAGGTTCAGCACGCTTCAGCGAGGCGGCGCGAAAGTGAAATGCCATTTTGATTTTTTGTAGCAATCTTGACTTTACCCTCTGTTTATTTAATGACGGGCGGCGTAAACTCCGCCTCTCTCTGTTACTCGCAAAGACTGAACATGCATAACACCCCCGCTGCCGCCTCACCAAAGCCCTTTGATTTGACGTCAACGGCGTTTTTGATCGTTGCTTTCCTCACCGGTATTGCCGGTGCGTTACAAACGCCTACGCTGAGCCTCTTTCTGACCAACGAAGTCCACGCCCGCCCGGCGATGGTTGGCTTCTTCTTTACCGGGAGCGCCATCATTGGCATTTTTGTCAGCCAGTTTCTTGCCGGTCGTTCAGACCGCAAAGGCGATCGCAAAAGCCTGATCGTTTTTTGCTGCCTGCTCGGGGTATTTGCCTGCCTGCTGTTTGCCTGGAACCGTAACTACTTCATTCTGCTGTTCGTGGGCGTCTTCCTGAGCAGCTTCGGCTCGACCGCCAACCCGCAGATGTTCGCCCTTGCCCGCGAGCATGCCGACCACACCGGGCGGGAAGCGGTGATGTTCAGCTCGATACTGCGCGCGCAGGTGTCGCTGGCGTGGGTGATTGGCCCCCCGCTTGCCTACGCGCTGGCGATGGGTTTTGGCTTTACGGTGATGTACCTCAGCGCAGCCGTGGCCTTCGTGGTATGCGGCGCGATGGTCTGGTTCTTCCTGCCCTCCATGCGTAAAGAGCCGAAAGTGGCGACTGGTACGCTGGAAGCTCCGCGACGCAACCGCCGCGACGCGCTGCTGTTATTCATTATCTGTACGCTGATGTGGGGAACGAACAGCCTCTATATCATTAATATGCCGCTGTTTATTATTGATGAGCTGCATCTGCCGGAGAAGCTGGCCGGGATCATGATGGGAACCGCCGCGGGGCTTGAGATCCCCACCATGCTGATTGCGGGCTATTACGCGAAGCGCTTCGGCAAGCGCTTTTTGATGCGCGTCGCCGCCGTAGCCGGGCTGCTGTTTTATGTCGGTATGCTGACGGTTCATACGCCAGCCCTGCTTCTGGCTTTACAGCTGCTGAACGCCATTTACATCGGTATTCTGGCCGGTATCGGCATGCTCTACTTTCAGGACCTGATGCCGGGTCAGGCAGGCTCTGCCACCACCCTTTATACGAATACCACCCGCGTGGGCTGGATTATTGCAGGCTCACTGGCGGGCGTTGTGGCTGAAATCTGGAACTATCATACGGTGTTCTGGATTGCGCTGGTGATGTGCGTCATGACGCTGAGCTGCCTGACGCGGATCAAAGACGTTTAAGGCGCGGTGAGCGCTTCCAGCTCAAGCAGATAAGTGATGGCCTGCTGCCGCGTACTGCCGCACATTTCGGCGGTTGGCTGGAGCCCGGAGCACACCTTCGGGCGCAGGGGCGAGCCAAAGATCATGCACAGGTTAGTGTCAGAGAGCTGAACGCAGCGGGTATTGGCAGGCTTGCCCTCCGGCATGCCTGGAATGGGGCTTGAGATGGACGGTGCGGTACAGCACGCGCCACAGTCGGAACGACAATCCATACATGCTCTCTTTTGGTGGCAGATGCCCGCGCAGTCGGGCATTGCGCGCACAGTAACACCTTTTATGTATTGATAGCAAAACCCACGAATTCCGCTTGCCTGAAAGGCCGCGCGCGAGTAATTTGGCGCGATATTTTTTACCTCCCGTAAACAGGATTACTGCAATGCCAAGAGCGAACGAAATTAAGAAAGGTATGGTACTGAATTACAACGGCAAACTGCTGATTGTGAAAGATATCGACATTCAGGCACCCAGCGCCCGTGGCGCAGCAACGCTGTACAAAATGCGTTTCTCCGATGTCCGCACCGGCCTGAAAGTGGAAGAACGTTTTAAAGGCGACGATATCGTCGATACCGTAACCCTGACCCGTCGCTACGTTGATTTTTCCTACATTGACGGCAACGAATACGTGTTCATGGATAAAGAAGATTACACCCCGTATATCTTCACCAAAGATCAGATCGAAGAAGAGCTGCTGTTTATTCCTGAAGGTGGAATGCCGGACATGCAGGTGCTGACCTGGGATGGCGTGCTGCTGGCGCTGGAGCTGCCGCAGACAGTTGATCTGGAAATCGTTGAAACGGCACCGGGCATCAAAGGCGCGTCTGCAAGTGCGCGTAACAAACCGGCTACCCTGACTACCGGTCTGGTCGTACAGGTGCCAGAGTACCTGTCGGCGGGCGAGAAAATCCGTATCCATATCGAAGAAAAACGCTATATGGGTCGTGCTGACTGATTGTGGCATTTGCCGGGTGGCGGCTACGCCTTACCCGGCCTACAAAAACACAAAAACCGGCCTCAGAGCCGGTTTTTCGTAGGCCCGGTAAGCGTAGCGCCACCGGGCAATGAGACTTAAAGAAGTTCAGGATACTTCGTCATTTTCAGCGCCAGCTCTATACCGCGCACTTCCGCCATCCCTTTCAGACGGCCAATCGCCGAATACCCTGGATTCGTTTTCTTGCGCAGATCGTCCAGCATCTGGTGCCCGTGATCCGGACGGAACGGGATAGGACGAACATCTCCCGCCTGCTTACGACGAACCTCTTCAGAGAGAATGGCATCCACCACCGCAACCATGTTCACGTCGCCGCCAAGATGGGCTGCTTCGTGGAAGGTTTTTGGATTCTCTTCACGGCAGGTTGCACGCAGGTGGGTGAAATGAATGCGATCGCCGAAGGTTTCGATCATCCGCACCAGATCGTTATCCGCCCGCACCCCATACGAGCCCGTACACATGGTAAAGCCGTTGTAGATGCTATCCACCGTCTCTTTCAGCCACTGCATATCTTCAATCGTAGACACAATACGCGGCAGGCCGAGGATAGGACGCGGTGGATCGTCCGGATGAACCGCCAGCCGCAAGCCGACTTCTTCTGCCACCGGCACGATAGCGCGCAGGAAGTGCGCCATGTTTTCACGCAGCTGGTTTTTATCGATATCGCCATATTCCGCCAGGCGCGCGCGGAACTGATCGAGGGTATAGCCCTCTTCCGCCCCCGGCAGGCCCGCGATGATATTGCGAACCAGCTTCTCAATGTCCGCTTCACTGGCGGCATTGAACCACGCCAGCGCCTGCTGCTGCTCTTCGGCGGTGTAGTCTGCTTCCGCACCCGGACGCTTCAGAATGTGCAGCTCGAAAGCCGCAAAAGCGATTTGATCGAAACGCAGCGCCTTCGAACCATCGGCCATTACATATTCCAGGTCGGTACGCGTCCAGTCCAGAATCGGCATAAAGTTGTAGCAGACGGTATCAATACCGCAGGCTGCCAGGTTACGAATGCTCTGCTGATAATTCGCAATCCAGGTATCACACTCACCGGAGTGGGTTTTGATATCTTCGTGAACCGGAATACTTTCCACAACAGACCAGGTTAACCCCTTCTCTGCCAGTTGAGCCTGACGCTTTTGGATTTCCTCCACCGGCCACACCTGACCGTTCGGAATATGATGCAGCGCCGTGACCACACCCGTTGCGCCAGCCTGACGCACATCATCAAGAGAAACCGGATCGTTCGGCCCGTACCAACGCCAGGTTTGTTCCATTGCCCCACCCTCTCAAGTTGTTATACCAATATGTGTTACCTCAATGACGACTACCATACATGTTTAATCGAAGTGGTCAATACAGCGCGTGACATTGATTGATCAAACTCACATAACAGGGATATTTACGGCTTACCAATTTAATTTGTTGTCATATAACTTTACACTGGCATTGTTAATTAATGGTTAATCAGGTGTGTACTACATGAAGACTATTGCCTCCACCGCGCTTCCTGCTCATGTCCAGCAGCCCCGCTACGATCGCGAGCAGTTACGCTCCCGCATCGTCCATTTCGGTTTTGGCGCGTTCCACCGGGCGCATCAGGCGTTGTTAACAAACCGGGTACTGAATGCCAGAGGAGGCGACTGGGGAATTTGTGAGATTAGCCTCTTTAGCGGCGATGTCCTTATGGGCCAGCTCCGGGCGCAGGATCATCTGTTTACCGTGCTGGAGAAAGGTGCCGAAGGCAATCAGCCCATTATTATCGGTGCGGTAAAAGAGTGCCTTAACGCCAAACTCGACTCGCTGGCAGCCATTATTGAGAAATTCTGCGAACCGCAGGTGGCAATTGTCTCCCTCACCATTACCGAAAAAGGCTACTGCATCGATCCGGCGACGGGAAAACTGGATATGCAGAACAGCCGTATCCTGCACGATCTCGAGCATCCGTCTGAACCACATTCCGCACCGGGTATTCTGGTCGAAGCGCTTCATCGCCGCCGCGAGCGTGGCCTGCCGGCGTTTACCGTGCTCTCCTGCGACAATATTCCCGACAACGGCCACGTGGTGAAAAATGCCGTTCTCGGCATGGCCGGAAAGCGTTCCGCAGAGCTGGCCGCATGGATCGAGGCGCACGTGAGCTTCCCTGGTACCATGGTCGACCGAATCGTGCCCGCCGCCACCGACGCCTCACTCGCGGAAATCACCCAGGAACTTGGCGTTGAAGATCCCTGCGCCATCAGCTGTGAACCGTTCATTCAGTGGGTAGTGGAAGATAACTTTGTCGCCGGGCGTCCGGAATGGGAGGTTGCAGGCGTACAGATGGTTGAGGATGTCCTGCCCTGGGAGCAGATGAAGCTGCGGATGCTGAACGGCAGCCACTCCTTCCTGGCGTATCTGGGCTACCTTGCCGGCTACGCGCACATAAATGAATGTATGCAGGACGACAGCTTCCGCGAGGCTGCCCGCAGGCTGATGCTGAATGAGCAGGCCCCTACGCTGCGCATCACCAACGTTGATCTGACAGCCTATGCTGACAGCCTGCTTGACCGCTTCGCCAATCCGGCCCTACAGCATCGTACATGGCAAATCGCCATGGACGGCAGCCAGAAGCTGCCTCAGCGCATGCTGGATGGGATCCGCATGCATCTTGAGCGTAACACCGCCTGGCCATTACTGGCGCTGGGGGTGGCGGGCTGGATGCGCTACGTCAGCGGTACGGACGAACAGGGCAACGCCATTGACGTCCGCGATCCGCTGAGCGACAAGTTTCAGGCCATTGTCGCCACCAGCAGCGACGCAGAACGCGTTAGCGCCCTGCTGACGTTAAATGAAATCTTTGGCGACAACCTGCCGCAAAACCCTGTCTTTGTCGAGGCAATTACCGGCGCGTACCAGCGCCTCGTCCGGCTCGGCGCGCACCAGGCCGTTATCGAAACGTTAAAAATTTAGCGATTATTGCGTTTAAGGCGAACGGTTTTACGCTCCGTTCGCCCTCCCTCTTCTCAATGCCCGATTTTTTCGTCAGGATGATAGGTAGTTGTTACTACATCACAATTATTTATCGGAGCGCACGTGACCAAAACCAACCTGATCACCGGTTTTCTCGGCAGCGGTAAAACTACGTCCATTCTGCATTTGCTGGCCAATAAAGATCCGGCGGAAAAGTGGGCCGTGCTGGTCAACGAATTTGGCGAAGTCGGCATCGACGGCGCGTTGCTCGCCGACAGCGGCGCGATGGTGAAAGAGATCCCGGGCGGGTGTATGTGCTGCGTGAATGGTCTGCCGATGCAGGTCGGGCTGAATACGCTGCTGCGTCAGGGCAAGCCGGACCGGTTGCTGATTGAGCCTACCGGGCTGGGTCATCCTAAGCAAATCCTTGATTTACTGACCGCCCCGGTCTACGAGCCGTGGCTTGAGCTGCGTGCGACGCTTTGCCTGCTCGACCCCCGCCAGCTGCTGGATGAAAAAACGATCAACAACGACAATTTCCGCGACCAGCTCGCCTCGGCAGATATTATCGTGGCGAATAAATCCGATCGCGCGACGGCTGAGAGTCAGGCCGCGTTCGAGTCCTGGTGGCAGCAGGCTGGCGGTGGACGTCAATACGTGCAGACCACCCAGGGCAACATTGATGGCGCCCTGCTCGATCTTCCCCGCCTCAACCAGACGCAACTGCCTGCCAGCGCAGAGCATTCGCATAGCCACGGCGCGAAGCAAGGCCTGGCTGCACTGAGCCTGCCGGAACATCAGCGCTGGCGTCGAAATTTGAACAGCGGTCAGGGGCACCAGGCCTGCGGGTGGATCTTCGATGCCGATACGGTTTTCGACACCATTGGTATACTGGAATGGGCGAGACTGGCGCCGGTTGAGCGGGTAAAAGGGATCATGCGCACTCCGGATGGTCTGGTGCGCATTAACCGTCAGGGCGAGGATTTCTTTATTGAAACCCAGAATGTCGCGCCACCCGACAGCCGGATAGAGTTAATTAGTGCGGTTAATACCGACTGGAATGCTCTCCAGTCAAGCCTGTTGAAGCTTCGTTTAAGTTTGGGCGGCTAACGTTGCCCCTGATTTCACACATTGCTGAAGACTATGACGACTCGACTTCCTGCTATTTTATTGCTCAACGCTGCCGGTCTGGCGCTCTTTTTCTCCTGGTATATCCCGGCGGATCACGGTTTCTGGTTCCCGCTGGATTCCGGGCTGTTCCACTTCTTTAACCAGGCGCTGGCGAAGAGTGAAGCCTTCCTGTGGCTGGTGGCGATCACCAACAACCGCGCGTTTGACGGCTGTTCGCTGCTGGCAATGGGCTGTCTGATGCTCTCCTTCTGGCTGAAGGAAGACAAAACGGGTCGTCGCCGTATTCTGATTATCGGCCTGGTGATGCTGCTGACGGCCGTGATTATCAACCAGCTGGCGCAGCATCTGATGCCGGTTAAACGCGCCAGTCCGTCGCTCTTTTTCCCGAATATTAACCGCGTCAGCGAGCTGCTTCATATTCCAACCAAAGATGCCTCGAAGGACAGTTTCCCGGGCGACCACGGTATGATGCTGCTGATTTTTGCAGGCTTCATGCTGCGCTATTTTGGTAAAAAAGCCTTCGCCATCGCCCTGGTTATTGTGGTGGTATTTGCATTCCCGCGGGTGATGATTGGTGCTCACTGGCTGACAGATATCGCCGTAGGCTCCCTCACAGCGGTGTTAATTGGTTTACCGTGGGTGCTGATGACCCCACTGAGCGATCGCGTAATAGGTATTTTTGATCGCTATCTTCCCGGTAAATTTAAACAAGTCAGAAACAAATAAATAACGCAAATTAACACCATTCATCAGGGATCGTTTTCGGTCCCTGAGTCTCTTCTTTCGGGCGTCATTCAACGCTGTCATCATCCTGTCATACAATTCGTGATAAAAATGAAGCAATTGCAGGGATTATCTGTATGAATGGCGGCATTTTGAGCAATTCCGCGCTGTAACTTTGTGTATCACATTTTCTTATAAAAAATCGGACTTTTTTGCTCGCAATACCCCGTGCAATCGGTTAACCTCAAACTCGTTTTGCCCCACTGAGATAATTATTATCATGGTGAATAATTTTGTGCGTTGAGCCACAGTTTTCACCATAAAGAATTGTCTCATTGTGAACAGATAATTAGTCTCGTCACGGTTGGCATTTTTATAACGATATTTTCGTTAAGGACTTCAAGGGAAAACAAACAAAATGGTCAAATCTCAACCAATCTTGAGATATATCTTGCGGGGGATCCCGGCGATTGCAGTGGCGGTTCTGCTTTCGGCATGTAGTACGACGAATACCGCGAAGAATATGCATCCTGAGACGCGTGTTGTGGGAATGGAAGATTCCTCTTCACTGCAAGCCTCTCAGGATGAATTTGAAAATATGGTACGTAATCTCGACGTTAAGTCGCGTATTATGGATCAGTATGCTGACTGGAAAGGCGTGCGTTACCGTCTGGGCGGCAGCACCAAGAAAGGCATCGATTGTTCCGCTTTCGTACAGCGTACGTTCCGTGAGCAGTTTGGGTTAGATCTTCCGCGTTCTACCTATGAACAGCAGGAGATGGGCAAATCCATTTCGCGCACTAAACTACGCACGGGCGATTTAGTCCTGTTCAGAGCAGGTTCAACCGGTCGACACGTTGGCATCTATATCGGTAACGATCAGTTTGTCCATGCTTCCACCAGCAGTGGTGTGACGATTTCCAGCATGAACGAACCTTACTGGAAGAAACGCTACAACGAAGCTCGCCGCGTTCTGAGCCGTAGTTAATATTGTTGTCGTATCGTTGGTTATCCCTTGGCTGGCGATACGATAAAAAAAGCACTGCTCCGGCAGTGTTTTTTTTTGCCCGTTACACTGATAACTATCCAGCGGCATTTCAGGAATCACGACATCTATGTTTACCCGCTACTTCTCCAGCAACCGCAAGATACTGTTTATCAGTTTCCTGACGGGGTTATTCACTGCCCTGCTTCTGGGAGCATTACAGTTTTACTGGAGTTATCACAAGCGAGAAGTCAGATTCGATACTCTCATTACCGATTTAAGCGTCTACATGGAGAGCTATTTCGATGAGCTCAAAATGTCGATTGATACGCTCCAGCCACTCACGCTGAACAGCTGCGAGGAAGTGAGTGCCGCCCTGACATCCCGGGCGGCCTTTAGCATCAACGTGCGCGCCTTTTTGCTGGTCAGGGATAAACAGGCCTTCTGCTCCTCGGCAACAGGCCCGATGAATACCCCGATGGAAAAGCTTATCCCTCAGCTACATATCAGCAAACCTGTTGATATCGCGCTCCTGCCGGGCACGCCAATGCTGCCGGATAAGCCCGCGATCGCCATCTGGTATCGCAATCCGCTGGTGAAAGACGGCGGCGTGTTTACGTCCGTCAACCTCAACCTGTCGCCTTATCTTCTCTATACGTCACGTCAGGATGAATTTGCCGGGATATCGATCGTCATTGGCGATTCCGCGTTATCTACACAGTCCGGAATGCTGATCCAGGCGCGGGATTTGCCTGACGTCCCTGCCCGTAGCGCCACGCTGAAAAATATTCCATTGACCGTTAACGTTTATGCGCAAGCCTGGACAACCGATGAACTGCTCTACGCGGTGTTTTTCGGCCTGGTCTGCGGTATCGCGGCGGGCCTGTTGAATTTCTATATTCTTACTATCCGTCTCAATCCGGGAAAAGAGATCCTCACGGCCATCAAGCACGACCAGTTTTACGTGGTCTATCAACCCGTCGTGGATGCGCAGTCGCTCAGAATGACCGGGCTGGAAGTCCTGATGCGCTGGAAGCATCCGGTGATGGGCGAAATTCCACCGGATGCCTTTATTAACTTCGCTGAAGCGCAGAAGCTGATTGTCCCGCTGACGCTGCATCTTTTTGACCTGATTATCCGCGATGCCCCTGTTCTGCAAACGGTGCTCCCGCCTGGGGCCAAGTTTGGGATCAACATCGCGCCCGGGCATCTGCATGCGGGGCATCTGCATGCGGAAAGCTTTAAAGGTGATATGCGCGCGTTTCTCGCCGCCCTTCCGCCCGATCACTTCCAGATTGTGCTGGAAATAACCGAGCGCGACATGATTAACCACCGCGAGGCAAATCAGCTGTTCGAATGGCTGCACAATGAAGGTTTTGAAATCGCTATCGATGATTTTGGCACTGGCCACAGCGCGCTGATCTATCTGGAACGCTTCACGATGGATTACCTGAAAATTGACCGTGGCTTCGTGAATGCCATCGGGACTGAAACCGTCACCTCGCCAGTGCTTGACGCGGTGCTGACGCTGGCAGAACGTCTGAATATGATAACCGTCGCCGAGGGTGTTGAAACGCCCGAGCAGGCGGCGTGGCTGCGCGAGCATGGCGTAAACTATCTTCAGGGCTACTGGATTGGCCGCCCGATGCCGCTGGAGCAGTTCAGGACGTGGCAACCCGATATCACGCTCGGGGAATAATTTCACAATCACGGCGCTGTCCCTTATTATTCTGTTCAACCGAGCCTGTCTGTGAACAAAGGGATCCGCCGCACTATGATTATGCGCGTTGTGTTGACGCTGTTGGCGCTGGTGAGCCTGTCGAGCCAGGCGCAGACCATCAAAGAGAGCACGGCCTTTGCCGTCATTGGCGAGCCGAAGTACGCAGTTAACTTTAACCACTACGATTATGTCAACCCAGCCGCCCCGAAAGGCGGAAACGTGACGCTTTCCGCCACGGGAACATTTGACAACTTTAACCGCTTTGCCCTGCGCGGCGTAGCGGCAGCGCGTACCGAATCCCTCTATGACACGCTGTTCGTCACCTCCGACGACGAGCCCGGCAGCTATTATCCCCTGGTCGCTGAGAACGTACGTTACGCCGAAGATTTCAGCTGGGCAGAAATCGCGATTAATCCGCGGGCGCGTTTTCACGACGGTACGCCGGTTAGCGCCCGCGACGTGGCGTTCACCTTTCATAAATTTATGACCGAAGGCGTGCCACAGTTTCGTCTGGTGTACAAGGGCACCACGGTGAAAGCCATCGCCCCGCTGACCGTGCGAATCGAACTCCCTGAGGCGAACAAAGAGAATATGCTGAGCCTGTTCTCCCTGCCCGTCATGCCCGAATCCTTCTGGAAAAACCATAAGCTGAGCGATCCCCTCTCTACCCCGCCGCTGGCCGGAGGGCCGTATCGCATTACCGACTGGCGAATGGGCCAGTATGTGATCTATTCCCGTGTGAAAGATTACTGGGCAGCCACGCTGCCGGTAAACCGGGGCCGCTGGAACTTCGATACAATCCGCTACGACTACTACCTGGATGATAACGTGGCCTTCGAGGCATTTAAGGCAGGCGCATTTGATTTACGTGTCGAGAACAGCGCCAAAAACTGGGCGACCCGCTATATCGGAAAAAATTTCGCGAAAGGCTATATCGTTAAAGACGAACACAAAAACGAATCTGCGCAGGACACGCGCTGGCTGGCGTTTAATATTCAGCGCCCGGTTTTTTCCGATCGTCGGGTGCGTGAAGCCATTACCCTGGCGTTTGATTTCGAATGGATGAACAAAGCGCTGTTTTACGGAGCCTACAGCCGGGCGAACAGCTATTTCCAGAATACTGAATATGCCGCCCGTGATTATCCCCACGCGGACGAGCTGGTTTTGCTGGCGCCAATGAAAGCGGAGCTACCGCCGGAGGTGTTCACCCGCATATTTGAACCGCCCAAATCCGACGGAAACGGGTTCGACCGGGACAACCTGCTGAAAGCCAGCAACCTGCTGGATGACGCTGGCTGGGTGCTGAAAAATCGGCAACGGGTTAATGCGCAAACCGGTAAACCGCTCAGCTTCGAACTGCTGATTGCCTCTGGCGCAAACGATCAGTGGGTGCTGCCGTTTAAGAAGAACCTTGCCCGGCTTGGCGTCACTATGAATATCCGCCAGGTCGATATGGCCCAGTTGACTAACCGCAAGCGCAGTCGCGATTACGATATGATGCAGACCCTGTGGGCCGCCCAGCCGTGGCCGAGTTCAGATCTGCAAATCTCCTGGGCATCGGGGTATATCGACTCCTCCTACAACGCCCCGGGCGTAAAGAGCCCGGTGATTGATGCGCTGATTGCAAAAATTGTGGCCGCTCAGGGCGATAAGAACAAGCTTCTGCCGCTTGGCCGCGCGCTCGATCGGGTATTAACCTGGAACTATTACATGCTGCCGATGTGGTATATGGGCGAAGATCGCGTGGCCCGCTGGGATAAATTCTCCCTGCCTGCCGTTCGCCCGGTTTACACCCTCGGCTTTGACACCTGGTGGTATGACGTGAATAAAGCCGTAAAATTGCCCGCAGAGCGGCGTTAAGGAGTGACGATGGGCGCTTATCTTATCCGCCGGCTGCTGTTAGTGATCCCGACGCTGTGGGCCATCATTACCATTAACTTTTTTATCGTCCAGATCGCCCCCGGCGGTCCGGTGGACCAGGCGATTGCGGCAATAGAATTTGGTCACGCTGGCGGCATGCCGGGCGGCGGCGGCGAAGGAATGGGGGCCAGCCATGCCCGGACGGGCGTGGGCAACATCAGCGAAAGCCACTACCGGGGCGGTCGGGGTCTGGATCCGGAGGTGATCGCCGAGATCACCCATCGCTATGGTTTTGACAAGCCGCTGCACGAGCGCTATTTCAGGATGCTATGGGATTATGTCCGTTTCGATTTTGGCGACAGCCTGTTTCGCAGCGCCTCGGTGTTAACCCTGATCAAACAAAGCCTGCCGGTTTCCATCACGCTCGGACTGTGGGGGACGCTGATTATTTATCTGGTCTCCATTCCGCTGGGGATAAGGAAAGCGGTCTACAACGGTAGCCGTTTCGATATCTGGAGCAGTACGTTTATTATCATCGGCTACGCTATTCCGGCGTTTCTGTTTGCCGTGCTGTTGATTGTGTTTTTCGCAGGCGGCAGTTATTTCGACCTCTTCCCGCTGCGCGGGCTGGTCTCCGCGGATTTCAGCACGCTGCCGTGGTATCAGAAAATCACCGATTACTTCTGGCACATCACGCTGCCGGTGCTGGCGACGGTCATCGGCGGTTTTGCGGCGCTTACGATGCTGACCAAAAACGCCTTTCTTGATGAGATCCGCAAACAGTACGTCGTCACCGCGCGCGCCAAAGGCGTCGGTGAAAAGCAGATCATGTGGAAGCACGTTTTTCGTAACGCCATGCTGCTGGTGATTGCAGGTTTCCCCGCCACGTTCATCAGTATGTTTTTTACCGGCTCGTTGCTGATAGAAGTGATGTTCTCGCTCAACGGATTAGGGCTGCTGGGCTATGAGGCCACCGTCTCCCGTGATTATCCGGTGATGTTTGGCACACTCTACATTTTCACCCTGATCGGCCTGTTGCTGAACATCATCAGCGATATCAGCTATACGCTGGTCGATCCCC
Source organism: Enterobacter cloacae complex sp. IR5402 (assembly GCF_049238125.1). Lineage (NCBI taxonomy): Bacteria > Pseudomonadati > Pseudomonadota > Gammaproteobacteria > Enterobacterales > Enterobacteriaceae > Enterobacter > Enterobacter cloacae complex sp. IR5402. The sequence continues at coordinate 323,541 of NZ_JBMKHO010000002.1, read as the reverse complement.
GTATCGATTTTGAGGGCCGCTGATGTCGCGTTTAAGCCCCGTCAATCAGGCCCGCTGGGCGCGCTTTCGCCACAACCGTCGCGGCTACTGGTCGCTGTGGATCTTCGCCGTCCTGTTCGCCTTAAGTATGTGTTCGGAACTGATTGCCAACGATAAACCCCTGCTGGTGCATTTCAAAGACCGCTGGTACGTGCCGGTGCTTACTACCTATAGCGAAAGCGATTTTGGCGGCCCGTTTGCGACGCCAGCCGAGTACCAGGATCCCTGGTTACGTGAGCAGATAGCGCAGCACGGCTGGGCTATCTGGGCACCGATTCGTTTTGGCGCGAACAGTATTAACTTCGCCACGTCTACCCCCTTCCCTTCGCCGCCTTCCGCGCAAAACTGGCTGGGAACGGACGCCAACGGCGGCGATGTGCTGGCGCGCATCCTCTATGGCACCCGCATCTCGCTCCTGTTTGGGCTGATGCTGACGCTCTTTAGCAGCGTAATGGGCGTTGTGGCGGGCGCCGTGCAAGGCTATTACGGGGGTAAAATAGATTTATGGGGACAGCGCGTGATTGAAGTCTGGTCCGGTATGCCAACGCTGTTTCTGATTATCCTGCTGTCCAGTGTGGTACAGCCTGGCTTCTGGTGGCTGCTCGGGATCACCGTCCTGTTCGGCTGGATGGCGCTGGTCGGCGTGGTGCGCGCGGAGTTTCTGCGCACGCGGAATTACGACTATATTCGCGCCGCGCAAGCGTTAGGCGTGAGCGATCGCGCAATCATCTTCCGCCACATGCTTCCCAATGCGGTGGTGGCGACCCTCACCTTCCTGCCGTTTATTTTGTGCAGCTCCATTACCACCCTGACGTCGCTTGATTTTCTTGGTTTCGGTTTGCCACTGGGCTCACCGTCCCTTGGCGAACTGCTGTTGCAGGGCAAAAACAATCTCCAGGCCCCCTGGCTGGGCATCACCGCATTCCTCTCCGTGGCGGTGCTGCTTTCCCTGCTGATTTTTATTGGCGAAGCCGTGCGCGATGCCTTCGATCCCAACAAGGCGGTATGACATGACCCGGCCTCTTCTGAGCATAGAAAACCTGTCGATTGCGTTTTCAAAGCAGGGCGAATCACGCACGGTAGTGACGGATTTATCGTTGCAGATCCAGCGCGGAGAGACGCTGGCGCTGGTCGGGGAATCCGGTTCCGGTAAAAGCGTCTCGGCACTTTCGGTGCTGCGCCTGCTCCCCTCCCCGCCGGTCAGCTATCCGCAGGGGGATATTCTGTTCCATGGACAATCGCTGCTGAACGCTGACGAGCAAACCCTGCGCGGCATTCGTGGCAATAACATCGCCATGATTTTTCAGGAGCCGATGGTGTCGCTCAACCCTCTGCATACGCTGGAAAAACAGCTCTATGAAGTGCTGTCCCTTCATCGGGGAATGCGTAAAGAGGCAGCGCGGGGTGAAATTCTGGACTGCCTTGAACGCACCGGTATTCGTCATGCGGCGAAACGGCTGAACGATTTCCCGCACCAGCTTTCCGGCGGCGAGCGCCAGCGCGTGATGATCGCAATGGCCCTGCTCACACGCCCCGAACTGCTGATTGCCGATGAACCCACCACCGCGCTGGACGTCACGGTGCAGGCGCAAATTCTGCAACTGCTGCGCGAGCTTCGCGACGAGCTGAACATGAGCCTGTTGTTCATTACGCACAACCTGAGCATCGTGAAAAAGCTTGCTGACACGGTGGCCGTGATGCAAAACGGCCGCTGCGTGGAACAGAACCGGGCATCCGCCCTGCTGAGCGCGCCTCAGCACCCGTATACACAGCGCCTGCTCGATAGCGAACCCGCTGGCGACCCGGTTCCGCTTAACGCTGACTGCGCGCCGTTGCTGAGCGTTGAGGGGCTGTCGGTGTCATTCCCGATCCGCAAAGGCATTCTCCGTCGCGTGGTCGATCACAATCATGTCCTGAAAGACATGAGTTTCGCTCTGCGTCCGGGCGAGTCGCTTGGGCTTGTGGGCGAATCCGGCTCGGGCAAAAGCACCACCGGTCTGGCGCTGCTGCGCCTGATCGCCTCTCAGGGAAGCATTGTCTTTGACGGCATGCCGCTGCAAAACCTGAATCGCCGGATGATGCTTCCTGTCCGCCCGCGGATGCAGGTGGTATTTCAGGATCCAAACTCTTCGCTTAACCCGCGCCTGAGCGTATTACAGATTATTGAAGAGGGCCTGCGCGTCCACCAGCCGACAATGACGGCGCAACAGCGTGAAATCGACGTGAAGCGGGTGATGGCGGAAGTGGGTTTAGATCCCGAGACCCGGCACCGGTATCCGGCTGAGTTTTCTGGCGGACAGCGCCAGCGTATAGCGATTGCCCGCGCGCTGATCCTTAAACCGGAGCTGATCGTGCTGGACGAGCCAACCTCTTCCCTGGACCGCACCGTGCAGGCGCAAATTCTGGCGCTGCTGAAGGGGCTACAGGAAAAGCATCGGCTGGCCTATATCTTTATCAGCCACGATTTACAGGTGGTGCGTGCGCTTTGCCATCAGGTGGTGGTATTGCGGCAGGGAGAAGTCGTTGAGCAGGGAGAGTGCCAGCGCGTATTCACCGCGCCGACGCAGGATTACACGCGCCAGCTATTGTCCGCTGACTAGCACTCAGAAAGGGTATTGACCGGAGAACGGCTCGGCAATGGCCACGCCGAAGTTTTTCAGACGACAGGTGGCGGCAAACTCATCCTGGCTATTAACAAACAGGCACGGCTCACCTTCGCATTCCAGCACGGAGCTGTCCACTTCGATGTCCGTCAGCGCCTGGCTGAGACGTTCCATAACCGGCCACGCATTTTCATCGCTCGGGCTGAGCAGTTTGAGCGCCACCAGGCAATTATCCTCCCCGGCAACGCTTTGCGGAATCGGTTCAACTTTCGAACCTGCAAAACCCGTCGACCAGCGATAGCTCTGGGGCAAGCGATGGACAATGGAGAGTTGTAATGTATTCACGTTCAGATCCCCGGAAGCAAATTTACTTCACAATTTATTTACATTTATAGTAACACATCATCGACAACCTGCACTGTTTAGCGGATTTTATAGGCGTTGCAGGCTCGCGTCGGCGCTATATGTACCCGTTTCTGCGATCTAACTCAACCTTTTTAAATACAATGATGTGACTTTTTACATAAATAGATTTTACATAAAAGAAACAAACACAGGGTAAACGAACGTAGGGTTGGTTGATATGGGTCAACAAAAAGGCCCGTATCGGGCCTTAAGTGGTCATTTATGCGCCGTCTTTCGCGGCCGGCTGGCGTAAAGATAAAAAAGAATGGAGCAGGTCGCGCAGAGGGCAATCGCCCACAGCATCGGCCAGGCGGTATTAAACGTCGCCGTCGAGAGCAGCGCCCCGACTATCGCGCCAATCCCGAAACGGAACGTTCCTGCCAGCGACGAGGCGGTACCCGCCATATGCGGGAATTCGTCGAGGATCACCGCCATCGCGTTGGATGAAACCATCGACACGCAGCCGACAAACGCCGCCACGCCCACCACCAGCGCCCAGAAACCGACGCCCAGCAACGCGCTCAATACCAGCCAGATAGCCATCACGAACTGGATCCACAGCCCGGCGCGGAACATATTCAGCGCCCCAACCCGCCGGACAAAGCGGCTGTTGATAATGGTCATCACAAACAGGAACACAATATTCAGCGCGAAGTAGTAACCAAAATGCTGGGGTGACACATGGTTCAGTTCGATGTACACAAACGGCCCCGCACTCAGGAACGAGAACATTCCGGCAAAACTGAAGCCGCTGGCAAGCATATAACTGAGCACACGCTTATGGCGAAACAGCGAGGCAAAGTTGCCAAGCGTGGTGCGAACGTGGAACTTCTGACGTCGCTCGACCGGCAGCGTTTCATCGATAAAGACGAAGATCATCACCGAGGCCAGCAGCGCGGCAATCGCCAGGATCCAGAAAATCGCATGCCAGCTGAACCAAACCAGCACCGCCCCGCCCACCATGGGGGCGACCAGCGGCGCAATTGTCGTGACCAGCATGACGAACGACATCATGCGTGAGAACTCTTCCTTCGGGTAGACGTCGCGCATCAGCGCGTTAATTACCACGCTTGCCGCAGCCGCCGCCAGGCCATGGAAGAAACGCATCACAATCAGCTGATCGATACTCTGCGCCAGCGCGCAGGCCACCGCCGCCGCGGCAAATATCAATGTCCCCCCCAGAATAACTGGTTTACGCCCCAGGCTGTCGGCCATTGGGCCATAAAAGAGCTGACCGAGGGCAAAACCAAGAATGTAGGTGCTGAGCGTCATCTGCGCGCTGCCTGCCGGTACGCCAAACTGCGCGGAAATCACCGGCAGCGCGGGCAGATACATATCGATAGACAGCGGCATCAGCATGGCCAGCAGGCCAAGGATAAATACAATTTTAAACGACGAGTGTGGCCTGGTGGTCACTGAGTTCTCCTGAATTTAGCGTGAAGGCAGCCCGACGCTGGCAATCTCTTCTTCCGTCAGCGGGCGATATTCCCCTGGCGCCAGGTCTGGATCGAGTTCAATCGCGCCGATACGTTCACGATGCAGCCCCACAACGTGGTTGCCCACGGCGGCAAACATCCGTTTCACCTGGTGATAGCGGCCTTCACTGATGGTCAGGCGCACGTCAGTTGGAGTGATGATTTCCAGCACCGCCGGTTTGGTCAGATCTTTTTCATTATGCAGCTGAACGCCTTTTGCGAACTGCTCTGCCGTGTCATCCGAGACCGGAGACTCAAGCGTCACCCGATAGGTTTTCTCACAGTGATGGCGCGGGGAGGTGATGCGATGCGACCACTGGCCGTCATCGGTCATCAGCACCAGGCCGGTGGTATCAATATCCAGTCGCCCTGCCGCATGCAGCTTGTGCGCCACAGGTTCGTCGAGGAAGTAGAGCACCGTCGGGTGATCCGGATCGTCCGTTGAACAGACGTAACCTTCCGGTTTGTTGAGCATGAAGTAGCGCGGGCCATTCTGCTGGGTCAGCGGGTTGCCGTCATACTCCACCTGGTGCTCAGGCTGGAGTTTAAAAGCGCTGTCTTTCACAATGTCGCCGTCCACGGTTACGCGGCTGGCGCGAATTTCACGCCCGGCAATAGCGCGGCTTACGCCGAGTTGCTGAGCGATAAACTTATCAAGTCGCATGAAATCTTTTTAGCCTTAATGGTGCTGGAAGTCGGACTACGCGTCCGAAAAAGAAGCAGTCAGAAACAGTTCAGTATAATGGTCTGGTTGCGCCACTCAAGGGAAAAAGTTTCGTGGCATACTATATGCGAGTTAACTGAATAGAGAAGCCATGACGTTCACATTACGCCCCTATCAGCAGGAAGCCGTTGATGCCACCCTCGCCTGGTTTCGCAAGCATCGGGAGCCCGCCGCCATCGTACTCCCGACCGGAGCCGGCAAAAGCCTGGTGATTGCCGAACTGGCGCGCCTGGCCCGCGGACGCGTGCTGGTGCTGGCGCATGTCAAAGAGCTGGTGGCGCAAAACCACGCCAAATATTGCGCGCTCGGCCTGGAGGCCGACATTTTTGCCGCCGGACTGAAGCGCAAAGAGAGCCACGGAAAAGTGGTGTTTGGCAGCGTACAATCCGTTGCGCGCAACCTGGAACTGTTTCGCAGCGAGTTTTCCCTGCTGATTGTCGATGAGTGTCACCGCATCAGCGATGACGACGACAGCCAGTATCAGCAAATCCTCACTCATCTGAAAAAGGTGAATCCTCACCTCCGTCTGCTTGGCCTCACCGCCACGCCGTTTCGTCTGGGCAAGGGCTGGATTTATCAGTTTCATTATCACGGCATGGTGCGTGGCGATGAAAAGGCCCTGTTCCGCGACTGTATCTATGAGCTTCCGCTGCGCTACATGATCAAGCACGGCTACCTGACGCCGCCGGAGCGGCTGGATATGCCCGTCGTGCAGTACGATTTCAGCCGCTTACAGGCGCAGAGCAACGGGCTGTTCAGCGAGGCAGATCTTAACCATGAGCTGAAAAAACAGAAGCGGATCACGCCGCATATCATCAGCCAGATTGAAGAGTTTGCACAAACGCGCAAAGGGGTGATGATTTTTGCTGCCACTGTCGAACACGCGCGTGAAATTACGGGGCTGCTGCCCGCCGACGACGCGGCGTTAATTACCGGTGAAACCCCCGGCCCGGAGCGCGACAGCCTGATTGAGGACTTCAAAGCTCAGCGGTTCCGCTATCTGGTGAATGTCTCCGTACTAACCACCGGCTTTGACGCCCCGCACGTCGACCTGATTGCGATTCTTCGCCCGACGGAATCCGTCAGCCTGTATCAGCAGATTGTCGGCCGCGGGCTGCGCCTGGCGCCGGGCAAAACCGACTGTCTGATCCTTGATTACGCCGGTAACCCGCACGATCTCTATTCGCCGGAAGTCGGCACGCCAAAAGGCAAGAGCGACAACGTGCCCGTTCAGGTTTTTTGCCCTGCCTGCGGGTTTGCCAACACCTTCTGGGGGAAAACCACCGCCGACGGCACGCTGATCGAACATTTTGGCCGCCGCTGTCAGGGCTGGTTTGAAGACGATGAAGGCCATCGCGAACAGTGTGATTTCCGCTTCCGCTTCAAAAACTGCCCGCAGTGCAATGCCGAAAACGACATTGCCGCCCGCCGCTGCCGGGAGTGCGACACGGTCCTGGTCGACCCGGACGACATGCTGAAAGCAGCGCTGAAGCTGAAAGATGCGCTGGTGCTACGCTGTTCCGGCATGGTTTTACAGCCGGGCGCGGATGAAAAAGGCGAGTGGCTAAAAATCACCTATTACGACGAGGATGGCGCAGACGTCAGCGAGCGGTTCCGGGTCCAGACGTCCGCCCAGCGCACCGCGTTCGAGCAGCTCTTTATCCGCCCGCATACCCGCACGCCTGGCGTACCGCTGCGCTGGCTAACCGTTGCCGATATCGTGCGCCAGCAGGCGTTGCTGCGGCATCCTGATTTTGTTGTCGCCCGCAAAAAAGGGCAGTTCTGGCAGGTACGTGAGAAGGTCTTTGACTATGAAGGACGCTTTCGCCGGGCAAACGAATTGCGCGGTTAACGGGACTTTTCGTTGATGCGCGAGCCATTTGAGTATAAAATGCCGCCCGCTTCACATCCGTGAGGCAGAACACTCACCTGCTGCTGGGTCGCCTGTAGTAGGGTTTTAAATACAGAGAGAAATCAATGTTCACTATCGAAGCAGAAGTACGTAACGTGCAGGGTAAGGGTGCGAGCCGCCGCCTGCGTACCGCAAACAAGTTCCCGGCTATCGTTTACGGTGGCGAAGCTGCTCCAGTTGCTATTGAACTGGATCACGACAAAGTATGGAACATGCAGACCAAAGCTGAGTTTTACAGCGAAGTTCTGACCATCGTTGTTGGCGGTAAAGAAGAAAAAGTGAAAGTTCAGGCTGTTCAGCGTCACGCGTTCAAGCCAAAACTGACTCACATCGACTTCGTTCGCGCGTAATCGCAAACCTGTCGAGAAAAACCCCGCGTTTGCGGGGTTTTTTTATGGCTGTTACTTACCGCCTGAGGTGCGACGCTGAAGCTGGTCGCGCAGATTCGGCGGCGTGCCTTTAATGGTCAGCGTGTCGGTGGCCGGGTCCCAGAAGATACGTTCCCCGAGCAGCATGGCATCAAAGTTAATGGTTAACCCACCGCCGCTACCGGCAAATTTCGTCAGCTGACGCAGCGTACTGCGATCCGCCGGGAAGCTCTCTTCCAGCTCATAGCCTTTTTCCGCGGTAAATTCCTGGAAGCTGACTTCGCTGACGCCTGCCAGCTCTTTGGACAGCGACTCCAGCTCAATCTCTTCCCCGGCCTGTAACTGCTCGTTGCAGTAGCTGTAAACCTGCTGACGCACGTTTTGACGCTCAGATTTATCAAGCTGCGCCTCAGCCGTAAAGTCATCCACCGCCTGGAGGAGACCTTTGTTCTGCGCTTTGGCATTCAGCCCTTCGCTGGCGCCGAGGAAGTCCATAAAGAAATCGGCCACTTTGCGGCCCACGCGACCTTTAAGGAAGGTCAGGTAGCGCGTCGATTCCGGGTTGGTTTCCCATTCGGTTAAATCGATACGCGCCACAATATCCGCATGGTTGATATCCAGGTAGTGCGTTGAGCTGATATCCAGCTGCTCGTTCACGCGCATACTGCTTAAGTTATTCAGCACGGTGACCAGCAGATACTCTACCGCCAGATAGCGGTAGTGGCAGAACAGGACGATACCGCCATCGGCGAAGGGATATTTCGCCAGCTCGTCACGCAGACGGCCAGTAGCAGCGCGGCTGAATGCCAGGAAATCCTCTTCGCCCTGACGTTGCAGGCGCAGGCTATCCGCCAGTTCGCTCTCTTCGCTGAACAAGCCATAGGCTTTATTTTTCGCGCTGTAGACGCGATGCAACTCCGCCATCATCTCGACAACGGTAGGCGTTGGTTCCAGTAACGAATCGCGCAGCACCACTTCAAGGGTTTGCTCATCACGCTTGATAAGCTGGTGCAAGGCAATCTGGTTGATTTCCAGACTCATGATAAACTCTCCTTTTAGACCGGGCGGTATTCAACCACCACCAACGCATGTGTGCAACAGAAGATAAAAAAGGGGAAAAAAAGCTGTTGCTACGGTAATATGTCGCCCTTCTCTCAACAAACTGATTTTGATTTATGCCACAACATTCCCGCTACAGTGACGAACACGTTGAACAACTGCTCAGTGAGCTGGTCAACGTACTGGAAAAACATAAAACGCCAACCGATCTCTCCCTGATGGTTTTGGGAAATATGGTTACCAACCTGATCAATACCAGCGTTGCTCCGGCTCAGCGTCAGGCGATCGCCAAATCTTTCGCCCAGGCTTTGCAGTCCTCCGTTAGCGACGACCAGGCACACTAAGGGAAACAAACAACAGTTTATGGTGACGAATCGTCAGCGCTACCGTGAAAAAGTCTCCCAGATGGTCAGCTGGGGGCACTGGTTTGCCCTGTTCAACATTCTGTTGGCGATGGTGCTCGGCTGCCGTTATCTGTTTGTGGCGGACTGGCCAACCACATTAACCGGGCGCGTCTACACGTGGATGAGCCTTGTGGGTCACTTTAGCTTTCTGGTCTTCGCCACCTATCTGCTGATCCTGTTCCCACTGACGTTTATCGTCATGTCGCAGCGGCTGATGCGCTTCCTGTCTGCCATTCTTGCAACGGCGGGCATGACGCTGTTGCTGATCGACAGCGAAGTCTTTACCCGATTCCACCTGCACCTGAATCCTGTCGTCTGGGAGCTGGTGATTAACCCGGATCAGAACGAGACCGCGCGCGACTGGCAGCTGATGTTTATCAGCGTGCCGATTATCCTGCTGATCGAAATGCTGTTCGCCACGTGGAGCTGGCAAAAACTCCGCAGTCTGACCCGACGCCGCCATTATGCGAAGCCCGTCGCGGCGCTCTTTTTCGCCTCATTTATCGGTTCGCACCTGATGTATATCTGGGCAGATGCGAACTTCTACCGCCCGATTACCATGCAGCGCGCAAACCTGCCGCTCTCCTATCCGATGACGGCGCGTCGTTTCCTCGAAAAACACGGCCTGCTGGACGCGCAGGAGTATCAGCGTCGTCTGGTCGAACAGGGTAATCCGGAAGCGGTCAGCGTGCAGTATCCCCTGAGCGATCTGAAATATCGCGACATGGGGCGCGGTCAGAACGTGCTGCTGATTTCCGTCGATGGCCTGAACTATTCTCGCTATGAGAAGCAGATGCCAGCGCTGGCTGAATTCGCTGAGAACAACATCGTATTCACTCAGCATATGAGCTCAGGTAATTCGACCGACGCGGGTATTTTCGGTCTGTTCTACGGTATTTCACCGAGCTATATGGACGGCGTGCTGTCGGCCCGTATTCCGGCTGCATTGATTACCGGGCTTAATCAGCAGGGCTACCAGCTGGGGCTGTTCGCCTCTGATGGTTTCAACAGCTCGCTGTACCGCCAGGCACTGCTGTCTGATTTCTCACTGCCCGCCGCGCAGAGCCAGTCTGACGATCGGACCGCTGACCAGTGGATAGACTGGCTGAAGCGCTATGCGCAGGAAGATAACCGCTGGTTCTCCTGGGTTGCGTTTAACGGCACAACGCTTGATGACAGCAATCAGAAAGGCTTCGCGCGCCGCTATAGCCGTGCGGCGGGCGATGTTGATGCGCAGATCGGCCGCGTGCTGACCGCCCTGCGCGACGCGGGCAAGCTGGACAATACGGTCGTTATTATCACGGCGGGGCATGGCGTGCCGCTCGGCGACGAGGCGAAGGGCATGGAGTGGTCGCGTCCGAACCTGCATGTTCCCCTGGTGATCCACTGGCCGGGCACTCCCGCGCAGCGCATCAACATGCTGACCGACCATAAAGACGTCATGACCACGTTAATGCAGCGGCTGCTGCACGTCAGCACACCGGCAATTGAGTACTCGCAGGGCCAAGACCTCTTTAGCGCCACGCGGCGTCATAACTGGGTCACGGCTGCTGGCGGAAACACGCTGGTGGTGACCACACCGACGTTGTCCCTGGTGTTGAACAGCAACGGCAATTACCAGACGTATAGCCTCGAAGGTGAGAAGCTGAAAGACCAGAAACCGCAGCTCAGTTTGCTGTTGCAGGTGCTGACAGACGAGAAGCGCTTTATCGCTAACTGATTATTTATGAATCAGTTAGCGTTGCTTGCCCCTTGCATTCAAAAAGGAATAGAGTAGTATTCCTTTTATGCGTCGGCACGTAGCGCAGCCTGGTAGCGCACCGTCATGGGGTGTCGGGGGTCGGAGGTTCAAATCCTCTCGTGCCGACCAAAACTACACAAAAAAACCAGCCGCTTATGGCTGGTTTTTTATTGCCTGTCTCCGCATGCGCAATGCTTAGTGTTTTTCACGCCCACCGAGAAAGAAAATCCCCAGCGGAATCGCCAGCAGCACGGTGAACACCAGGCTGTAAACAAAGATCATCGCCGATTGCAGGACAAACATGCTGGTTGTCCAGGCAGAGAGCGGGATGTTGTACTGCTCAATCACACCGACAATGGTTGCTCGCCCCACGCATGCAGCAGCAATCGTAAACACAACCAGTAACGCCAGCAGGAACTTGCGGCCTTCAGATGTCTTCAGTTTTTCCCGTACCATCTCTCCTCCCTTTACAGATAAATAACAATAATTAACGCGTAAAATAACACGATCGCCGCACCGACTCCACTACAGCATTAAACACCAATAAAAGAACACAAAAGCAGTGCATTACTCCGTTTAAAATGAAAATGTGAGTAAATTACGCCAACCATTCACGTATATTATGTTAGTCTTTCCAGGATCGTTTTAACAAAAAGGAATGACAGTGAAAAACGCACCTAAATTTGCCATCGCCCTCATCGCCGCTGCGTGCGCCAGCAGCAGTGCTTTCGCCAGCGAAACCCAGAAAGAGCAGCCGCTGGAAAAAGTTGCTCCGTATCCGCAAGCGGACAAAGGGATGAAGCGCCAGGTTATTCAGCTCCCGGCTCAGCAGGATGAAGCAAATTTCAAAGTTGAGCTGTTAATCGGCCAGACGCTGGAAGTGGACTGCAACCAGCATCGTCTGGGCGGCCAACTGGAAAGCAAAACGCTGGAAGGCTGGGGCTATGACTACTATGTCTTCGACAAAGTAACCTCGCCAGTCTCCATCATGATGGCGTGCCCGGACGGCAAGAAAGAGAAGAAATTTATTACCGCGTATCTGGGTGATAACAGTCTGCTGCGCTATAACAGCAAGCTGCCGATCGTCGTATATACGCCGGAAAACGTGGATGTGAAATATCGCGTATGGAAGGCGGATGAGACGGTAGGACAAGCGGTAGTTCGTTAAAAATAAGTCGGGTGGCGCTCACGCTTACCCGACCTGGAAAGGGTGCGTTCTGGCGCCCTCACCCCAACCCTCTCCCACAGGGAGAGGGAGAAAACACTAGAAACGGTAACGGATGTTACCGTTTTGCGTTTATCTTACAGCGCGATATCCGCTACCGGCTTGCTTTCCGCCTGAGGCTTCAGCTCTGCCTTTGGCGCAGCATCCGCAGCCTGCGGTTTGACGTATTGCAGTTGCAGAACGCGGCTGGTGTATTCCAGCTCTTGTTCCGTGGCCTCAACGTTACCGTTCAGCTTCGTACCGTAGGATGGAATAATGGTTTTCAGCTTCGCCTGCCATTCCGGGCTGGATACTTTGTCCTTAAACACTTTTTCCATCAGGTGCAGCATGATTGGCGCAGCGGTAGACGCCCCCGGAGATGCCCCCAGCAGCGCGGCAATGGTGCCATCCTTATCGCTTACCACTTCGGTACCCAGACGCAACACGCCGCCCTCTTTCGGATCGCGTTTGATGATCTGCACACGCTGACCTGCCTGCCACAGACGCCAGTCTTCTTTCTTCGCCTGCGGATAGTACTCTTTCAGCGCCTCGAAGCGTTCTTCATCAGAGAGCATCACCTGGCTAATCAGGTATTTCACCAGATCGAAGTTATCCAGCCCCACGTCCATCATTGGCTTGACGTTTGACGTTGTGGTCGCGCTCAACAGATCCCACAGGGAACCGTTTTTCAGGAACTTGGTGGAGAATGTGGCGAACGGCCCGAACAGCACTACACGCTTACCGTCCAGCATGCGGGTGTCGATATGCGGAACGGACATCGGTGGTGCGCCCACAGAGGCCTGACCGTACACTTTTGCCAGATGACGGTTAACCACTTCCGGGTTTTCCGACACCAGGAACTGGCCGCCAACCGGGAAGCCGGCGTAGTCGTCCGCTTCCGGAATACCGGACTCCTGCAACAGTTTCAGCGCCGCGCCGCCCGCACCGATAAACACGAACTTCGCCTTAATGACATGCTCGGCTTCGTTGTTTTTCAGATCGGCAACGGTCACGCTCCAGCTGTTATCCGCATTGCGCTTGAAACCACGCACTTCGGAGCTGAGTTGCAGGTTAAAGTTCTCTTTTTTCTTCAGAGAGGACACCAGCTGACGGGTGATTTCACCGTAGTTAACGTCAGTACCAATTTCAGTGCGGGTCGCCGCCACTTTCTGGTTCGGATCGCGGCCTTCCATGACCAGCGGCGCCCACTCTTTGATTTGAGCGTGATCTTCAGAGTATTTCATCCCGCGGAAAAGCGTGCTCTGTTGTAGGGCAGCGTAGCGCGCGCGCAGGAAGTTGACGTTTTGATCGCCCCACACAAAGCTCATGTGCGGTACGGTGTTGATGAAGGAGTGCGGATTGTGCAACACACCGCTGTTCACCTGGTGAGACCAGAACTGACGTGAGATCTGGAACGCTTCGTTGATCTCTACCGCCTTCTCGATACTAATGGAACCGTCCTTTTTCTGCGGCGTATAGTTCAGTTCCATGAGTGCCGAGTGCCCCGTCCCGGCGTTGTTCCAGCCGTTAGAGCTTTCCTGTGCCACGCCATCAAGGCGCTCGACCATGGTCATGGACCAGTTCGGCTCTAATTCCTGAAGATACGTTCCCAGCGTGGCGCTCATGATGCCGCCACCAATTAAAAGGACATCCGTTTCCTGCTCTTTTGGTGCGTCAGCCTTCGCCGCCAGCGAGACGGCGTTCAGCCCCACGGCCAGAGAAAAGAGCACGGCAGTCATTTTTTTCATCATTTATGCCTTAGTTGAATAGTGCTTGATGCGTGGAAATTACAGGTGAAACACGCTGCGGTGGCACGGTAGCAACTTTTAAATATTGTTTAAAGGTTACGAAATTATTGTAATTGTGAAATTTAATGATGGATTGTTTGTAGGGTTTTGGCAGACAGGCTGGCACCCGACGATTTTCCTGGCTATGATGCTGCACTTTGTGATCGCGCGCACGGAAGCCTGCCCCTAACAGCGAATTGTTATGTCATTACCCCACTCGTCTGTACCTCAAGAAGGCCATGTCGCCACTGTTTTACGTTCGCCTCACCGTCTGATGCGCGAAACCCTGGCCGGTGTGATTACCGCGCTGGCGCTGATCCCGGAAGTGATTTCGTTTTCCGTGGTCGCGGGCGTGGATCCGAAAGTGAGTCTTATCGCCTCCGTGGTGCTCTGTTTCGCCCTTTCCCTGCTCGGCGGGCGTCCGGCCATGGTGACGGCGGCGGCAGGTTCCGTCGCGCTGGTGATTGGCCCGATGGTCCATCAACACGGCGTACAGTACATTCTGCCCGCGGTGGTGATGGCAGGCATGATTCAGATCCTGTTCGGCGCGCTGGGTATGGCGCGGCTGATGCGCTTTATTCCCCAGTCGGTGATGACCGGGTTTGTTAACGCCCTTGGCATTTTGATTTTCTTTGCCCAGGTGCCCCATTTCTGGAGCCGAAGCCCGGTGATTGTGGGCCTGTTCGTGCTGACGCTGCTGATTGTGCTGTGGGTGCCACGCTATATCAAAAGCGTGCCCTCCCCGCTGATTGCCATTGTGCTGCTGACTTTGTTCACCGTCACCAGCGGGCAAATTCTGCCGACGGTAGGGGATGAAGGCTCCATGAGCGGCGGTTTGCCGGGCTTTATGCAACTGCTGGTGCCGCTCAATCTGGAAACCCTGAGCATTATCTGGCCGTGCGCGCTAAGTATCGCTTTCGTTGGCCTGCTGGAATCCTTGCTGACGGCAAAACTGGTGGATGAACTGACCGCTACCCCCTCCAGTAAGCGTCGCGAGAGCATCGGTCTGGGCGTGGGGAATATTATGGCCGGGTTCTACGGTGGCATTGCGGGCTGCGCGATGATTGGGCAGACCATCGTAAACGTGGAGATGGGGAAAGGCAGAAGCCGTATCTCCACCCTTGCGGCGGGTATCGTACTGCTGGTGCTGGTTACGGCGCTCAGCGAGGTGATGGCCAAAATCCCGATGGCGGTACTGGCGGGTATTATGGCCATTGTGGCCGTCAAGACCTTTAGCTGGCATAGCGTTCAGCCCGGAACGCTGAAAAACGCGCCGGTGGCTGAAACCGTCGTGATGCTGGTGACGGTTGTGGCAACGGTTTACACCGGCAACCTGGCGATTGGCGTGCTGGGCGGGATTGTGATGATGTTCATCCTCCCTGCCCGACTTAAGCAAAAAGCACTGGCTACAGAAGAAAAATCGTCGCCAGTCCAAGAAAAATAAAGAAACCGCCGGTATCGGTAATGGCGGTGATCATCACGCTCGACCCCACCGCGGGGTCGCGCCCCAGCCGGGTCATCGTCAATGGGATAATCACGCCCATCATCGCCGCCACCAGCAGGTTCAGCACCATCGCCAGCATCATGACCCCGCCCAGCGCCATATCATCGTACAGCCACCAGGTAATGCCGCCCATGATGCCGCCCCAGACCAGGCCGTTAATCAGCGCGACGCCCATCTCCCTGAAAATCAGCCACGAAAAATTACCCGGCTGAATGTTTTCCAGCGCCAGGGCGCGAACGATCATGGTGATAGTCTGGTTGCCGGTGTTCCCGCCGATCCCCGCCACAATCGGCATCAGCGACGCCAGGGCCACCAGCTGGGAAATGGTATGTTCGAAGCCGTCAATAACGCGGGACGCCACGAACGCGGTGCATAAATTGATGGCGAGCCACGCCCAGCGGGTTTTGACGGCCTTGCCGACGGAGGCATGAACATCGTCTTCGGCACTGATCCCGCCAAGGGCACGCAGGTCGTTATCGGTCTCTTCATAGACCACGTCAACGATCTCATCGATGGTCAGACGCCCCATCAGCTTGCCCACCGAATCCACCACCGCCGCGCTCACCAGGTCATCACGTTCGAAAGTACGCGCCGCTTTTTCGGCATCGTCTTCCGGCGAGAAGACCATCGGCTCGGTTTCCATGACCTCACTCACCCGCTGCTGGGTGCTGTTCAGCAGGATCGTTTTCAGCTCCAGCTCCCCGAGCAGGGTTTTATCCCGCGAGGTGACGAACAGTTTATCGGTGTTGTCCGGCATACTGCCCAGGCGACGAAGATAGCGCTGCACCGTACCCAGGGTGACGTCCGGACGCACGGTGATGACGCCAAACTCCATGATCGCGCCGACGCTGTTTTTCTCGTAGTGCATCACCTGACGCACGCGCGCCCGCTCTTCGGCAGGCAGGGAAGCCAGCAGGCGTCCGGTCAGGTTGCGCGGAAGATGCTGAACGAGGTAAATCTGCTCATCGATATCCAGCGTTTGCAGTGCGTCAAGAATGTCCCGGTCGCTCATCTCATCGATAAGGTCATCCCAGACGTTTTCCGAGGCTTCCAGCAGCACCTGACCGCGCTCGTGATCCTGCACCAGCCGCCACAGGGCGTGGCGCTCCTCGGAAGGCAATGCCTCCAGGGTGTCCGCCAGATCCGGAGGTGGTAAATGTGCAACCAGCGCACCTACCTCAGCAATATCGTCGGCCAGCGTGCCGACATCATATTGCTCAGCCAGGGTTAGCTTACCCAATAACGTTGACGTGACCGCTTTATCGGTCGTCAGGAGCCAGATGAGCCGCGCACGCTCCTGGTCACGCTGCCTGGCGCTGTTTTTCTTTAATACCGACATCAATCATAAATCCATTAAATGAGTTGGCGTTAAGCATAGCGCGGGGATATGTAAATAAGAATAAACGGCGGGTCGGGATGGAGAAAAAAACGGCATATATGAAAAATTAGTGTGCCGGGGTTCACCCGGCACAATTGCAATCAGGCCGTACGCGCCACCGCGTCCCGTGACGCCGCATCGCGCTCATCGCCGGTCAGCTCGCTCAGCTTGCCGTCGCGCATCTCCAGCAGACGGTCGGCGTGAATGAAGTAGTGATCGTCATGGCTGATGGCAAAAATGGTTTTTCCCATCGCCTGCATCAGCGGCAGCAGGACCTGATAAAACTCGCGACGGAAGTGCGGGTCCTGATCGGCGGCCCATTCATCCAGAAGGATGATGTCGCGCTCTTCGGCCAGCGCCAGCAGCAGCGCCACGCGCTTCTTCTGCCCTTTCGACAGCTTGAGATTCAGGATTTTGCCATCCTGAAGCTCCAGCTTGTGCGACATTTGCAGGTGCGCAAGCCACTTCTCCACCAGCGCCGGATCCGCCTGCTGCCCTTCCGGTCCCAGCAGCCGGTCGAACAGCCAGACGTCGGTAAATACCGCCGAGAAGAGCTTGCGGTAGTCCTCCGGTTTCTCCGCGCTCAGCGCTTTACCATCCAGCAAAATTTCACCCGACTGCGGCTGGTAGAGGCCCGTCAGCAGCATCGCCAGCGTGGATTTGCCGCTGCCGTTACCGCCGATCAGGAACAGCAGTTCGCCGCGGTGAATGGTCAGGTTGATCGGCCCCACTGAGAAGGCGTTATCCTGATAGCGGAAGGTAACGTTACGCAGCTCCAGCGTTTGCCAGTTCGGGAAGGCCTGCGGGCGCGGGAACTCAGCCTTAAACGGCGCAAGGTCGAACTTCTTCAGCTTGTTGAAGGCCACCTGTGCGCTCAGCAGCGTCGGCAGTGCGCCAACGGCCGACAGCAGCGGCGTGCGTAAAAACAGCAGCGTCAGGGAGTAGGTTGCCGCCACGTTGGTATCCGCCCACCCCAGGCTGTTCGCCATCCAGAACACCAGGCCAATCGCGCCCAGCATCATGATGTTGGACCAGTTCACGGCGCTCAGGTGGAACGTATCGGCGCGAATAATGTGATGACGATATTCGTGCGCATCCGGGATATAGAGATGGTTGAAGATATGTTCGGCGCGCTCGCGGTTCAGCGTCAGCTCTTTACGCCCTTCCAGCACCGTCTGGTAATCGTTATAGAGCTTGTCTTCCGTTTCGCGCAGCACCGCCATGTGCTTATAGACGCGTGATACCAGCAGGAACCCGCCCCAGATGGTAATAACAATCCACAGCGCCGTTACCGCCAGCATTTTGCTGGAGAGCCAGGCGAGATAGGCTGCCGAGCCAAAGGTCAGGATGATCCCCTGCACCAGCTCCGGCAGGCGCACAAAGGCGATGGTAATGGCGCGCACATCGCTGGTCAGCCCCGCCAGCAGAGAAGCACTTCCCAGCTGTTCGATGCGTTCCACTTGAGTATCAAGGATCCGTTTGATGAACTCACTGCGCAGACGGAAAACGAAGTGGTGGCCGAGCGCGGTCAGCGCCAGCTGTGACCCGAGCGTGACTGCCATCAGCAGCAGCAGTAAACCCAGAAATTCCGGCAGGACGGAGAGTGACGTGTCGACCATTTCGATCAAACGCACGTTAATGAAGGCAATCAGGCCGATCCCCAGCGCCGCGCTGGCAAGGCTTAACGCCATCACCGCGATAAAAGGCCAGCGATACTGCCGCCAGACAAGAAGAAGTAGTTGCATGCAGAGCAATCCGGACAAGAAAAATCAGCCAGCAGTGTAAACTGCCTTTCACACACATCAAGAATAATTCTTATTTTTATTCTCTGTACGCTGCCTGGCGGAACGTGAGGTTGTAGCGAAACGCCCCCGCCACCGGGTGATCGCCTGGTTTAAGCGGCTGAATACCGTGATAAAAAAGCCGTGATTCACCGCCCCAGACAACCACATCGCCATGCTCCAGCATCAGCCGTTTGAGCGGGTCGTTGCGCCGCAGGCCGCCAAACTGAAAGACAGCGGGAAGCCCAAGGGATACCGAGACAATCGGCGCGCGCAGGTCCGGCTCGTCCTTATCCTGATGCAAGGAGAGCTTTGCCCCAACGGCATAGCGGTTAATAAGACAGGCATCGGGTCGAAAATCAGGATAGCCGGCCGCCACGGCGGCATCATGACACAGCGCCTGAAACGCCTCCGGCATCGGCGGCCACGGCTGATCCGTCAGCGGATCGTACGCGGCATATACATAGCCCCGCTCATTCGTCGCCCATCCCAGTTCGCCGCAGTTGGTCATCGCCACGGACATGGTATACCCGCCCGGCGTAACCATATGGCGAAACGGCGAACGGGCGGTGACGGCTTTAATGCCGTCGAACAGCGCCGCCGCGCGGGAAAGCGCGAAGCGTCTCAGGATCGTCGCCCCCGGCGCGAGCGACTCCTGCCAGGGTTCAGCATCAGCAAAAAGATCGAGCATTATTCCTCCGGGTTGTTCGCCTCACGTTTCAACAATAGCACCTTACGCGCTGCGCCCCAGCGATAACCCGACAGCGCGCCGTCGTTACGCACCACGCGGTGACAGGGGATGACTATCGCCAGTTTGTTGGCACCGCAGGCCCCCGCCACGGCACGTACGGCATTGGGTTTACCAATGGCCTTTGCCACCTGCTGATAGCTTGCCGTTTCTCCGCAGGGGATAGTCCGCAGCGCCTGCCAGACCTGCTGCTGGAAGGCGGTACCCCGGATATCCAGCGGCAGCGTCAGCGGCGTCGCGCGGCTGTCGACAGAGGCAATCACCTGACGTACACGCCCGGCAAATGCGCCTTCCATCGGTTCACGGACGGCAAGCGGAAACAGTGACAGCAGCTCAGCCGTCAGCCCGGCGTCGTCATCACCCAGCAGTATTGCGCAGATCCCGCGCTCGCTTTCCGCCACCAGACAGCGGCCCAGCGAGCAGTCACTGATGGCATAGCGGACCGCAGCCTCTCCGTTGCGGTACTGTTTTGCCGTCATGCCCAGCGCGCCGTTGGCTTTACGGTAGTAACTGCTGCCGTCCGGAAAGCCAGCGGCCAGTACGGCGTCGGTGATTTTACCGCCCTGTGCAAGCAGGGTGCGCAGGCGTTGTTCACGCGCGGCCTGCTGCCATGCTTTCGGCGTCATGCCGGTGACGGATTTAAACAAGCGGTGGAAATGGAACGGACTCATGGCAACCTGCTGCGCCAGTGCCTCCAGGTTCAGCGCGGCATCCTGTTCAAGCAGTCGACAGGCCAGCGCAATGTTGGCCTTTTTCTGCGCCATAGGGTCGACCTGGTCCGGCCTACAGCGCTTACAGGGGCGGAAACCCGCCTGCGCGGCCTGGTGAGCATCAGGATAAAAGCAGACATTTTTACGCAGCGCGTGGCGGGCGCGACAGGACGGACGACAATAAATGCCGGTCGTCTGCACGGCAAAGACAAACTGGTTATCCGCACGCGGATCGCGGGCCAGTACGGCCTGCCAGCGATCCTCATCGGTAAGATAGGTTGTGTTTTTCATTATCGGCTCCTCTTACAAGCATACGCTCAGCTTGCCTGAACGCCACCGAACAAAAACCCGCAACCTTGCTTTTTAATTTTTTTCGCTCACCAGGAAGCTATTGAACTGCGGCGAACTCCAGGTTTTAAACCCGTCAGCCTCTTTAGTGATCATATAGACGGCCAGCCCTTCCTGACGCACTACCTCTTTGGCCTTCTCCGTGCCGAGCACCATCAATCCGGTATCCCAGGCATCCGCCTCCAGCGCGGTTGGGGCTATCACCGTCACGGACACCAGGTTATGGGTAATCGGGCGTCCGGTTTGCGGATCAATCACGTGCGAGATACGTTTTCCATCCAGCTCGTAATAGTTGCGGTAGCTTCCGGAGGTGCTGATACCATGCCCGTTGATGTCGACAATCGCCTGCACCGCGTTCTGCTGATCGGTTGGTTTTTGGATGGCCACTCGCCACGGCCTGCCGCTGGCGTTCATGCCCCGGCTGACGAGCGCGCCCCCGACGGAAACCAGATAACGGGGAATGCCTTCCTGCGCCATCAGGGCCGCGAGATGATCCGCAGCATACCCCTCGCCTACCGTGGAGAGATCCACAAACAGGTCGGGAATATCTTTTTGCAGGTATTGCTGACCATACTGGGAGATCACCGCCAGATGCTGTAACCCTGTACGCGCGCGGGCGTCGTCGATGGCGGCTTGATCGGGTGTAGTCACCGGCTGCTTGTTGGGGCCAAATCCCCACAGGTTCACCAGCGGCCCCACGGTCACATCCATTGCGCCGTTGGTTTTGTAGCCCACGCGCATGGCTTCCGTGACGATATCGGCCATTGCTTCGCTCACCGGCCACAGCGAGGTGCTGCTGGAGCGATTGAAACGCATCAGCGCTGAGTCATTTTTATAGGTAGAGAGTAGCTGATCGTCGGCATCCAGCTGCGCCTGAATTTTACCGCGTAATTCTTCAGCGCGGGATTTATCAATATCCATCACGCTGACGCGCCAGAAGGTCCCCATGGTTTTCCCTTCCAGCACCGTCGCGGCGGGTGCGTCGATTTTTGCGGGCTGTGTGGAAGAGTCACACGCGGTCAGGAGTAAAAAAGTCGCCAGAACGCTGGCGCGTAAAAAAGTCATATCCATTGGTTATTATCCTCATGCCAGGGCGGCAAGAGTACACTAAAACAGCGTATTTGTAAGACCCTAAAAAAGCATGAAAAAAGGGGCCTAATGGCCCCTTTGTCGCTGTATGAGCAATTAGAACTGGTAAACCAGACCCAGCGCGACGATATCGTCAGTACCGATACCTGCTGCGCGAGTGAAGTCGTTCTCATCAACCAGGTTGATTTTGTAATCAACGTAGGTGGACATGTTTTTGTTGAAGTAGTAAGTCGCGCCAACATCAACATATTTCAGCAGATCCTGGTCGCCGTAGCCGTTTTCCAGGTCCTTACCTTTAGATTGCAGGTACGCCACGGATGGACGCAGACCGAAGTCGAACTGATACTGCGCAACCACTTCGAAGTTCTGCGCTTTGTTAGCCCAGCCCAGGTCGCCCGCACGGGTCGCGTTGTAAGTCTGAGTATACTGTGCAGCCAGGTAGATGTTGTTCGCGTCATATTTCAGACCACCGGTGTAGGTCTCTGCGCGATCGCCTTCACCGTAGTAGCCCGCAGCGTTCTGGTCAGCAGTACGTTTAGAACTGGTGACTGCCGTACCGATAGCGAAGCCTTCGCCCAGATCATAGGTCAGAGAGCCGCCGTAGCCATCACCGTTCTGACGCAGTGCCTCACGACCGTTGTTGGTCTGGCCTTCGCCGCTTGCGCTGCCGTTTTTACCCTGGTACTGCAACGCGAAGTTCAGACCATCAACCAGACCGAAGAAGTCCTGGTTACGGTAGGTCGCGAAGCCGTTACCACGCTGCTGCATGAAGTTGTCAGAACCGTAGGTATCGCCGCCGAATTCCGGCAGAACGTCGGTCCAGGAAGTTACATCGTAAACAACGCCGTAGTTACGACCATAGTCGAATGAACCCGCATCAGCGAATTTCAGACCTGCGAACGCTACACGCGTCCATGAGTTGTTTTCGTTCTCACCAGAGTTACCCTGGATCTGGTATTCCCACTGGCCGTAACCGGTCAGCTGGTCGTTAACCTGAGTTTCGCCTTTGAAGCCCAGACGCATGTAGGTCTGGTCGCCGTCTGCACTGTCGTCATCAGAGAAATAGTGCAGGCCATCCACTTTACCGTACAGATCTAATTTGTTGCCGTCTTTGTTATAAATTTCAGCCGCATTTGCTGCGCCTGCCACCAGCAGAGCTGGTACCAGGAGGGACAGTACTTTAACTTTCATTTTATTAACCCTCTGTTATATGCCTTATTATTTACCACTGCTTACTGGTCAACCCTCTTAACCAGTCGGCAAGTTCATTCTCCTCAAAAATGCAGAATAATCCAACAGGAATATGATACGAAAACTTTGAAGATGTTTCACTTTGCCATCAAGATGTTTCAATTTGTAAATTTGGAGGAACTTTTACAGAGCATTAATAGTTTAAAAATATAGCACGGATAATCAAAACAAAAATATATCGCATTAAATTCAGCAAATTGCCGTAAAAAACAGTACAGCACTGAATGACAAAAAAATTCCCTTCAATACCACTAAAATAACCCTCGCTATCATCATTAACTTTATTTATTACCGTCATTCAGTTCTGAATGTCTGTTTATCCCTAATTGAACCGGATGCTTCGCATTCGGTTTTTTTTTACCTTTCTTTACGTCAACCTACATTTAATGTGCTACCGCTTGGTAATGATAACGACTATTAACTAAATCCCGAATACGGCTTGCACTTAATTGTTTTTATGCTATAGAAATTAATTTCTTGTTTATTCGTGCTATTTTTCTGCCGGTGCGACGGCGTATTTATACATTTCATGTGGTTTTGTACACCTTTCACCCGGGGACGTTGAAGCCGGTTACCCGGATAAAAAGTCAAGGTTATACCGATAACGACGCTGGAAATTCAGTTATTACCCTTTATACTGCCCTATCCCATTACCGCGCGGCCATTACGGGTTAAACACATCGATGAGTCAGACTGAAACTACCGCCCCGAGCAAATTCTCCCTTCTACCGGGCAGCATCACCCGTTTCTTTCTTCTGTTGATCGTTGTGCTGTTAGTCACAATGGGAGTGATGATCCAGAGCGCCGTTAACACCTGGCTTAAAGATAAAAGCTATCAAATCGTCGATATCACCCATGCGGTGCATAAGCGCATTGATACGTGGCGCTATGCGACCTGGCAAATCTACGACAATATCGCTGCCGCGCCCGCCACCTCATCAGGCGAAGGGTTGCAGGAAACGCGCCTTAAGCAGGATGTGTATTACCTTGAAAAACCGCAGCGTAAGACGGAAGCCCTGATTTTCGGCTCGCACGACAGCGCAACGCTTGAGATGACGCAGCGGATCTCCTCCTATCTGGACACCCTGTGGGGCGCCGAGACCGTACCGTGGTCCATGTATTACCTGAACGGTCAGGACAACAGCATGATCCTGATCTCGACCCTGCCGCTTAAGGATCTCTCGTCGGGCTTTAAAGAGACCACCGTTGGCAGTATTGTCGATTCCCGTCGGGCAGAAATGCTGCAACAGGCCAACGCGCTGGACGAGCGCGAAAGTTTCTCGTCATTACGCCGTCTTGCCTGGCAGAATGGTCACTACTTTACGCTGCGAACCACCTTTAACCAGCCGGGCCATCTGGCGACCGTGGTTGCCTTCGACCTGCCGATTAACGATCTCATCCCACCGGATATGCCGCTGGACAGCTTCCGTCTGGAGCCAGACAACAGCACCCAAAATATGCGCTCGCCGTCGGATAAAGAAGGCGCGGACAGCGTAGCCATCTCATTTAATGGCTCAAAGATTGAGATTGCCTCATCGCTCAACTCAACCGGTATGCGTCTGGTGTGGCAGGTGCCTTTTGGCACCCTGATGCTTGATACTCTGCAAAACATTCTGCTGCCGCTGCTGCTGAATATCGGCCTGCTGGCGCTGGCGCTGTTTGGTTACAGCACCTTCCGTTTCCAGTCGGGCCGCCAGAGCGACTCGACATCGGTATCAGCCGGGACCAGCAACGAGCTGCGCATTCTTCGTGCCCTGAATGAAGAGATTATTTCCGTGCTGCCGCTTGGGGTGCTCGTTCACGATCAGGAGGCAAACCGCACGGTAATGAGCAATAAAATTGCCGATCACCTTCTGCCGCATCTTAACCTGCAAAATATTACGGCCATGGCGGACCAGCATCAGGGCGTCATCCAGGCCACCATTAATAATGAACTGTATGAGATCCGTCAGTTCCGCAGTCAGGTCGCGTCGCGCACGCAAATCTTCATCATTCGCGATCAGGATCGCGAAGTGCTGGTGAATAAAAAGCTCAAGCAGGCGCAAAGGCTGTACGAGAAAAACCAGCATGGCCGCGCCGCGTTTATGCAAAATATTGGCGATGCCTTTAAACAGCCGTTGAAGTCACTCGCCACGCAGATTGCTGATCTGAGCACGCCAGAAAGCCGACAGCTAAGCAGCCAGGCCGATTCACTGGTTCGTCTGGTGGACGAAATCCAGCTTGCGAACATGCTGGAGAATGACATCTGGAAGGGCACCCCTACGCTCTTCTCCATCCAGGACCTGATTGATGAGGTGGTGCCGGAAGTCCTGCCGGTGATCAAGCGCAAGGGACTCCAGCTGCTGATCAACAACCATTTACCGGCCAACGACGAACGTCATGGCGATCGCGATGCCCTGCGTCGCATCCTGATGATGTTGATTCAGTATGCCGTCACCACGACGCAGATCGGCAAGATCACCCTTGAAGTCAGCACCGATGAGTCCACCGACGATCGTCTGACGTTCCGCATCCTTGATACGGGTGAAGGCGTGACCGTGAGCGAAATTGATAACCTGCACTTCCCGTTCCTGAACGATACCCAGCGCGACCACTACGGTAAGGCGAATGCCCTCACCTTCTGGCTTTGCGATCAGCTGGCGCGTAAGCTGGGCGGTCATCTGAACATTAAGGCGCGCGAATCCCTCGGCACCCGCTACTCTTTACACGTTAAAATGGCGGCGAATCCACAGGAAGAGGATGAAGAGCGTCTGCTGGACGATGTGGTGGTGATGGTGGATGTGACCTCCAGTGAGATCCGAAATATCGTCGTACGTCAGCTGGAAAACTGGGGTGCGTCCTGCATTACCCCGGACGAAAGGCTCGCGAGTCAAGAATTTGATCTATTTTTAACTGATAATCCGTCTAATCTTACTGCCTCAGGCTTGCTTTTAAGCGATGATGAGCCAGGCGTGCGGAAAATCGGCCCTGGGCAGCTGCGCGTCAACTTTAATATGAGCAATGCAATGCAGGAAGCTGTATTACAACTGATTGAAGAGAATCTGGCGCAGGAAGAGATCCTGGAGTCACCGTTAGGCGGCGATGAAAATGCCGAACTCCATGCCAGCGGATATTATTCGCTCTTCGTTGATACAGTACCAGATGATGTTAAGCGGTTGTATACTGAGTCCGCTGCGCAGGATTTTGCAGCGCTGGCACAGACAGCACACCGGCTTAAAGGGGTGTTTGCCATGCTTAATCTGGTTCCCGGCAAGCAGTTATGTGAAACGCTGGAACATCTAATTCGTGAGAAAGATGCCTCTGGCATTGAAAAATACATCAGCGACATTGACGCTTACGTCAAGAGCTTGCTGTAGCAAGGTAGCCTTATACATGAACAATATGAACGTAATTATTGCCGATGACCATCCGATTGTACTGTTCGGTATTCGCAAATCACTTGAACAGATCGAGTGGGTGAATGTAGTCGGTGAATTTGAAGATTCCACAGCCCTCATTAACAACCTGCCTAAACTTGATGCGCACGTGCT
Organism: Enterobacter cloacae complex sp. IR5402; assembly: GCF_049238125.1. NCBI lineage: Bacteria > Pseudomonadati > Pseudomonadota > Gammaproteobacteria > Enterobacterales > Enterobacteriaceae > Enterobacter > Enterobacter cloacae complex sp. IR5402. Next base: position 297,481 of record NZ_JBMKHO010000002.1, on the reverse strand, counting down.
CATTACCGATCTCTCCATGCCTGGAGATAAATACGGTGATGGGATCACGCTCATCAAATACATTAAACGCCACTTCCCGGACATTTCGATCATTGTTCTGACCATGAACAATAACCCGGCGATCCTGAGCGCCGTTCTGGATCTCGATATTGAAGGGATTGTGCTGAAACAAGGCGCACCTACCGATCTTCCAAAAGCGCTGGCGGCGCTACAGAAAGGGAAGAAATTCACTCCTGAGAGCGTCTCACGCCTGCTTGAAAAAATCAGCGCGGGTGGTTATGGCGACAAGCGTCTCTCGCCTAAAGAGAGTGAAGTTCTGCGTCTGTTCGCTGAAGGTTTCCTGGTCACTGAAATCGCCAAGAAGCTGAACCGCAGTATTAAAACCATCAGTAGCCAGAAAAAATCCGCGATGATGAAGCTGGGTGTGGATAACGATATCGCCCTGCTGAACTATCTCTCTTCCGTGACGCTGAGCGCAACGGACAAAGACTGATCTTCGCTGTCTATGCCGGGTGGCGCTCGCGCTTACCCGGCCTACAAACCCCGCAGGCCCGCGCAAGCGCAGCGCCGCCGGGCACATAAAAAAGGCCCTTTCGGGCCTTTTTTATTGTCTCGCTTTTCGTACCCGCTCCGCATAGACGGATAGCGTCTGCTTCAGTACATCCAGCGTGACCGGCTTCGACAGGCAGCTGTCCATTCCCGACTCCAGACAGCGCTGCTTCTCCTCCGCCAGCGCGTTGGCTGTCACCCCCACCACCGGCAGCGTCAGCCCCAGCTGTCGGATACGCTGCGTCAGACGGTAGCCGTCCATGTTAGGCATGTTCACATCGCTGAGCACAATATCAATATGGTTCTTACTTAAGACATTCAGGGCATCCACGCCATCATTGGCCGTTTTACACTGATAGCCCAGAGAGCCAAGCTGGTCTGCGAGCAGACGACGGTTAATCGGATGATCGTCGACGACCAGAATCATCATATCGTCATTCACCGACGCCAGCTCATCAGGGGAAGCCAGCACGGTGGCGCCGTCGCTGTCTTCAAGCTGCACGCTGTAAATGCGCGCCAGCAAGCCCAGCAGCTCGTGCGGTGTCGCCACGCTGTGCACCCATACTCCAGGCGAACGCTCAAGCGGAATACCGATATGACGGCGGCAGAACATCACCACGCCGCGCCCCGCCCACGCCTGTTCCGGCTCAACGTCGGTGATCAGCATGTCATCCGCGCCCGGCGTCTGGCCTTCGTAGCGCGAAACCCGCACGCCGCTGCTGGTCAGCATTGAGGTCAGGAAATCATGTAAGGAGGCGTTGTGCACCGCCAGCCAGAAGTGCTTATCGCTCAGGCCGTCGACCGTGGTTTTCGCCGGATAATGCGCCGAATAGAGCGGAATACGAATGGTGAACTGGCTGCCCATACCCGGCTCAGTATCGACAGAGATATCCCCGTCCATCATGCTGATAAGCTTCTCGCAAATAGCCAGACCAAGCCCGGTCCCCTGGAAATTACGCTGGACGCCGGTTCCTACCTGGAAGAACGGATCGAACAGGCGAACAACTTCTTTCGCCGGAATCCCCACCCCCGTGTCGCGCACGCGAATGGTCAGGTACTCCCCTGCCCGACAGACGTGCAGCACAATACAGCCGATATCGGTGAATTTGATGGCGTTGCTCAGCAGGTTTGAGATGACCTGTTGCAGACGCATCGGATCGCCATGCAGCGTCAGGGGCACATCCGGCTCGATAAAGCAGTACAGCCCAAGCTGTTTACGCACCACCAGCGGCAGATAGTTAGCGCAGATATGGTTCATCACCTCGCGCGGGGAGAACTCGCGCGGCTCTATTTTCAACTGCTCGGATTCAATTTTAGAGAAGTCGAGAATATCGCTGATGATTTTCAGCAGCAGGCTGGACGAGTTGTTCATGGCCGTCACCAGCCGGTCGACCCCTTTCGGCAGCTCTTTGGTCTGGAGCAGATCGAGGTTACCGATAATACCGTACAGCGGCGTACGCAGCTCATGACTGACGGTCGCGAGGAACATCGATTTCGACTGACTGGCCTGCTCCGCCGCCTGCGCCATATCCTGCAACGACTCTTCCATTTTCACGCGCGCAGAGACGTCCACCAGCACGCAAATCGCCACGTTTTCATTACGGTAGCGCGAATGGACAAAGCTGATTTGCAGGTTGGTGTGGGTGCTGGTCAGCACATCCACAAAGTTAACCTGCTGACCGCAGATGATCTGCGTTAACCGCTGGCGGTCTTCATGCGTTAGCATGTTCAGGTAGTTATGGGCAAGCTCGTTACTGAGGATATTTGTCCCGTCCTGAGTACGCAGGATGCAGATCCCCACCGGTGCCGAGGCGACAATTTTACGGTTAAACTGCTCGTGCTCCTCCAGACGCTGAGCATCCGCCTCCGCCGGAATAAAGATCCGCCGCTCATACATTCTCGCCAGCATAAACAGCGCGACACCTACCGCGATGTTCAACAAAATGGCGTTAAGGATCAGGATGCGAATGCGCTCCAGCACCTTATCCACCGGCAGCGAGTAGACAATGCTCAGCGACGATGGCGGTAAACTTTTCTTGAGCACCAGCTCGCGGAACCCGGAGGTATAGCCAAACCATGACCGCTCCTGCATCCAGCTGGGTTCCACCTTCAGGCGGTTTTCAGGCCCGGTAAGGGAGATGAGCGGATGGCCGTTTTCATCCAGAATGGTCACGCCCATCGGCAGACTGCCCGGCGTGAAGAAGTTTTCCATGCGGATGGTTTGTTCAATCCCCAGCAGCGCTTGCAGGCGGTTTCCGAGGTAAACCGGAGTCAGGGCATAGAAATAGCCGACCCCCATGCGCGGCCCCTGGCTTATCCAGAAGATGTTGTTCCCGCGCTCTTCCTGAGGCGCATTGCGATATTTCACTATGCGCTCATGCAGACTTTTCAGCGCGTCTTCACGTTCGACGGGCATATCCCGCAGGCCGAAATCTGCCATGCAGAGATTTTCGTTGCTAATCAGATAGACGCGGTTCAGATCGTAAGCGGCCGAGAAGTTATCGCGCCAGTAGCGCATAAACCATGACAGGGACTCCAGTGAACCACGCCAGGCTTTGCCCATGGCGGAACAATCGGAATCCGGGAAGAGCGGTTCGAAATCAGGCACTTCGGTTTTTTCATCCCGACCGCGGATGGCAAGAATGCCGTTCTCCGCCGTCAGTCGATTCTCAGCAATATACTTAAGCTCTTTCATCACGTCAGACGTACGCTGGATATAGCGCTGAGCCTGATCCGAGCTCAAATTAAACTCCTGGCGGATCTCCGCTTCTTTCTGGTGTAACGCGTTAACGATGTAAAACACCGAGAGCAGTGCCACCAGCAACCATAGCAGTAGCGCAAGCGCCCGAAACAGATAGCGGGAGACTTTTAACGTGGTACGAAAGGAGACGAGGTATTTCAAAGGGGCGAGGCTCCGCCGTCGGGGTCAAAAAGAATGTGGTTAAGGTAGCGGTAAACGCGGCTTGTCGCAACGTTCACTTGTCTGCTTGCGCAAAACAAAAGGGCCGGAAACCGGCCCTTTATGCGTCAGGAGACGTTACTCGTCAGCGTCATCCGCTGCTTCATCATCGATGTCCGCTTCCGGGGCGATTTCATCATCCCCTTCCGCGACGCTGCCGTCGATAGAGTCGAGCTCTTCGTCATCCACCGGCTCAGCAACGCGTTGCAGACCGACGACGTTTTCATCTTCCGCAGTGCGGATGAGGATAACGCCCTGGGTGTTACGACCTACCACGCTGATCTCTGACACGCGGGTACGCACCAGCGTACCGGCATCGGTGATCATCATGATCTGGTCCGCGTCGTCCACCTGCACCGCGCCAACAACGGAACCGTTGCGCTCGGTCACTTTGATGGAGATAACGCCCTGCGTGCCGCGTGACTTGGTTGGGTATTCACTTTCCGCCGTACGTTTACCGTAGCCGTTCTGGGTGACGGTCAGGATTGCGCCTTCGCCACGAGGAACGATCAGGGAAACAACGGAGTCTTCACCCGCCAGCTTGATACCACGCACGCCGGTCGCCGTACGACCCATTGCGCGCACGGCGTTCTCTTTAAAGCGCACCACTTTACCGGCGGCAGAGAAGAGCATCACTTCATCAGAACCGGACGTCAGATCCACGCCGATCAGTTCGTCGCCTTCGTTCAGGTTCACCGCGATAATCCCGGCAGAACGTGGACGGCTGAACTCGGTCAGTGCGGTTTTCTTCACGGTACCGCTCGCGGTCGCCATAAAGACGTTCACGCCCTCTTCGTACTCGCGTACCGGCAGTATGGCGGTGATACGTTCGTTCGCTTCCAGCGGCAGCAGGTTGACGATTGGACGTCCACGCGCGCCACGGCTTGCTTCCGGCAGCTGATAGACTTTCATCCAGTACAGACGGCCCCGGCTGGAGAAGCAGAGGATCGTGTCATGGGTGTTCGCCACCAGCAGACGATCAATGAAGTCTTCTTCTTTAATACGCGCCGCAGATTTGCCTTTACCGCCCCGACGCTGAGCTTCGTAGTCGGTCAACGGCTGATACTTCACGTAGCCCTGGTGAGACAGCGTCACTACCACGTCTTCGCGGTTGATCAGATCTTCAATGTTGATATCAGAGCTGTTGGCCGTGATTTCGGTGCGACGCTCATCGCCGAACTGATCGCGAACCAGCTCCAGCTCTTCACGGATCACTTCCATCAGGCGCTCTGCGCTACCCAGGATATGCAGCAGCTCGGCAATCTGCTCCAGCAGCTCTTTGTACTCGTCGAGCAGTTTTTCATGCTCAAGGCCGGTCAGTTTCTGCAAACGCAGATCCAGAATCGCCTGGGCCTGCTGTTCAGTCAGGTAGTACTGACCGTCACGCACGCCGAATTCCGGCTCCAGCCACTCAGGACGCGCAGCGTCATCGCCGGCACGTTCCAGCATCGCCGCCACGTTGCCCAGATCCCATGAACGCGCAACCAGCGACGCCTTCGCTTCTGCTGGCGTCGGCGCACGGCGGATCAGCTCGATGATCGGGTCGATGTTCGCCAGCGCAACGGCCAGTGCTTCAAGGATATGGGCACGGTCGCGCGCTTTGCGCAGTTCGAAGATGGTACGGCGAGTCACCACTTCACGGCGGTGACGCACGAACGCGCTCAGGATCTCTTTCAGGTTCATGATCTTCGGCTGGCCATGGTGCAGCGCAACCATGTTGATACCGAAGGAGACCTGAAGCTGAGTCTGGGAGTAAAGGTTGTTCAACACAACTTCACCCACCGCGTCGCGCTTGATTTCAATCACGATGCGCATACCGTCTTTGTCAGACTCGTCACGCAGCGCGCTGATGCCTTCAACGCGTTTTTCTTTTACCAGCTCGGCGATTTTTTCAATCAGTCGCGCTTTGTTCACCTGATACGGGATCTCGTGAACAATAATGGTTTCACGGCCGGTTTTGGCGTCCGCTTCCACTTCGGCGCGGGCACGGATGTAAATCTTGCCGCGACCGGTACGGTACGCTTCTTCAATACCGCGACGGCCATTGATGATTGCCGCCGTCGGGAAGTCCGGGCCCGGGATGTGTTCCATCAGCCCTTCAATGCTGATGTCTTCATCGTCAATGTAGGCCAGGCAGCCGTTGATCACTTCCGTGATATTGTGCGGCGGAATGTTGGTTGCCATACCGACGGCGATACCGGACGAACCGTTCACCAGCAGGTTTGGGATCTTCGTTGGCATGACGTCAGGAATTTTTTCCGTGCCGTCGTAGTTATCAACGAAATCAACCGTCTCTTTTTCCAGGTCAGCCATCAGCTCATGGGCAATCTTCGCCAGACGGATTTCCGTATAACGCATTGCCGCGGCGGAGTCGCCGTCGATAGAACCAAAGTTACCCTGACCATCTACCAGCATGTAACGCAGCGAGAAGGGCTGCGCCATACGGACAATGGTGGCGTACACCGCGAAATCACCATGAGGATGGTATTTACCGATTACGTCACCAACGACACGGGCAGATTTTTTGTAGGCTTTATTCCAGTCATTGCCCAATACGTTCATGGCGTATAGTACGCGACGGTGTACCGGCTTCAGGCCATCGCGGACGTCCGGCAGCGCACGGCCAACAATGACCGACATCGCATAGTCCAGATAGGAGCTTTTCAGCTCTTCCTCGATGTTAACCGGTGTAATTTCTCTCGCAAGGTCGCTCATCTAACCGCTATCCCTCTACTGTATCCCGGATTCAAAGGTCGCAAATTATAACACAGCCGCGGTGATACAGGTAAACCTATACGCTTTATTCACAGGGATTGCCTGATATACTCATTTGTCTTGCTAAATAAGGAGTAAAAGCGCCCATGAATGCCGAAAAATCCCCGGTGGCTCACAACGTTGACCACGAAGAGATTGCCAAATTTGAAGCGGTGGCGTCCCGCTGGTGGGATCTCGAAGGTGAGTTCAAACCTCTGCATCGTATTAACCCGCTGCGTCTGGGCTATATCGCGGAGCGTTCCGGCGGTCTGTTCGGTAAGAAAGTGCTCGACGTCGGCTGCGGCGGCGGCATCCTGGCGGAAAGTATGGCGCGTGAAGGGGCCACCGTCACCGGTCTGGACATGGGCTTCGAACCTCTACAGGTTGCGCGTCTTCATGCGCTGGAGTCCGGCATACAGGTAGAATACGTTCAGGAAACCGTGGAAGAGCACGCGGCAAAACATGCGCACCAGTATGACGTGGTGACCTGCATGGAGATGCTGGAGCACGTTCCCGATCCGCAGTCGGTCGTCAGCGCCTGTGCAAACCTGGTTAAACCGGGTGGACAGGTCTTCTTCTCGACCATCAACCGCAACGGCAAAGCCTGGCTGATGGCCGTGGTAGGCGCGGAATATGTGCTGCGCATGGTGCCGAAAGGGACGCACGACGTGAAGAAGTTCATCAAGCCTGCCGAACTGCTGGGCTGGGTTGACCAGACATGGCTTAAGGAGCAGCACATGACGGGCCTGCACTACAACCCGTTGACCGATAAATTCAAACTTGCCCCGGGCGTGGATGTTAACTATATGTTGCACACAACCGCCAAAAACGACTAACGTCATTCGTTATTCTTATAAAGATTGCGCGACATCATGTTGCGCAATTCTGACCTCCCGTTGAAGAAATCAGCACTCGATCAAATTTTGAATTTTTTTTCTTAATTATTGACATCTCTTCCAGGCCTTACGGCACGAGGACTTAGCCTTTTTTACCCTTTCACAACCTCAATTTAACGTCAAAATCAACCCTTGTACTGAAAAGAATCCTTACTAGAATACTCACCATATAGCGTTCTTCTTATCGCAAAACCCCTATATGTAGTATTTATCCACAGAGTTAGTCACAAGACGGGTCTGTGGATAAGCGGGGGATATTTTTTATTTCACGGACAGGTAAAAACCCACATGAATCAGAGTCTGCTGGTGACAAAGCGCGACGGTACCACCGAGCGTATCAATCTGGACAAAATCCATCGAGTTCTCGACTGGGCAGCAGAAGGACTGAACAACGTATCTATCTCCCAGGTTGAACTGCGTTCTCACATTCAGTTCTACGACGGCATCAAAACGTCTGATATCCACGAAACCATTATCAAAGCAGCGGCAGATCTGATCTCCCGCGACGCACCGGATTATCAGTACCTCGCTGCGCGTCTGGCGATTTTCCACCTGCGTAAAAAAGCCTACGGTCAGTTCGAGCCGCCGAAGCTTTACGATCACGTAGTGAAAATGGTTGAGCTGGGCAAATACGACACGCATCTGCTGGAAGACTATACGGAAGAAGAGTTCGAGCAGATGAACGGGTTTATCGATCACTGGCGCGACATGAACTTCTCCTACGCGGCGGTGAAGCAGCTCGAAGGCAAATACCTGGTTCAGAACCGTGTAACCGGTGAGATCTACGAAAGCGCCCAGTTCCTCTATATTCTGGTGGCCGCCTGCCTGTTCTCTAATTATCCACGCGAAACCCGTCTGGACTACGTGAAGCGTTTCTACGATGCGGTCTCTACGTTCAAGATTTCTCTGCCTACGCCAATCATGTCTGGCGTGCGCACCCCTACCCGTCAGTTCAGCTCCTGCGTTCTGATCGAGTGCGGTGACAGCCTGGATTCCATCAACGCGACCTCCAGCGCCATCGTGAAATACGTTTCCCAGCGTGCCGGTATCGGCATCAACGCCGGTCGTATCCGTGCGCTTGGCAGCCCGATCCGCGGCGGTGAAGCGTTCCACACCGGCTGTATCCCGTTCTACAAGCACTTCCAGACGGCAGTAAAATCCTGCTCTCAGGGCGGCGTGCGCGGTGGCGCTGCGACCCTGTTCTACCCGATGTGGCACCTGGAAGTGGAAAGCCTGCTGGTTCTGAAGAACAACCGCGGCGTGGAAGGCAACCGCGTGCGTCACATGGACTACGGCGTGCAGATCAACAAGCTGATGTACACCCGCCTGCTGAAAGGGGAAGACATCACCCTGTTCAGCCCGTCCGACGTCCCGGGCCTGTATGACGCGTTCTTCGCCGATCAGGATGAGTTCGAGCGTCTGTACACCAAATATGAAAAAGACGACAGCATCCGTAAGCAGCGCGTGAAGGCGGTCGATCTGTTCTCCCTGATGATGCAGGAACGTGCTTCTACCGGCCGTATCTACATCCAGAACGTTGACCACTGCAACACCCACAGCCCGTTCGATCCGGTGGTTGCGCCAGTGCGCCAGTCCAACCTGTGCCTGGAGATCGCCCTGCCGACCAAACCGCTGGACGATGTGAACGACGAAAACGGCGAAATCGCGCTGTGTACGCTCTCTGCGTTCAACCTGGGTGCGATTAAGAGCCTGGACGAGCTGGAAGAGCTGGCGGTGCTGGCTGTTCGTGCCCTCGACGCCCTGCTGGACTACCAGGATTACCCAATCCCGGCGGCAAAACGCGGCGCAATGGGTCGTCGCACTTTAGGTATCGGCGTAATCAACTTCGCCTACTGGCTGGCGAAAAACGGCAAGCGTTACTCCGACGGCAGCGCCAACAATCTGACGCACCAGACGTTCGAAGCGATCCAGTACTACCTGATGAAAGCCTCTAACGAGCTGGCGAAAGAGCAAGGCGCGTGCCCGTGGTTCAACGAAACCACTTACGCGAAAGGCATTCTGCCGATCGACACCTATAAAAAAGACCTGGATGCGATCGTCAGCGAGCCGCTGCACCTCGACTGGGAAGGCCTGCGCGAGTCCATTAAAACTCACGGCCTGCGTAACTCCACGCTCTCTGCCCTGATGCCGTCCGAGACCTCTTCGCAGATCTCCAACGCCACTAACGGTATTGAGCCACCGCGCGGGCACGTCAGCATTAAAGCGTCGAAAGACGGCGTGCTGCGTCAGGTGGTACCGGATTACGAAACGCTGGGTGACAACTACGAGCTGCTGTGGGAAATGCCAAACAACGACGGCTACCTCCAACTGGTGGGTATCATGCAGAAGTTTATCGACCAGTCGATCTCTGCCAATACCAACTACGACCCGACGCGCTTCCCGTCCGGCAAGGTACCGATGCAGCAGCTGCTGAAAGACCTGCTGACCGCCTACAAATTTGGCGTGAAAACGCTGTACTATCACAACACCCGTGATGGTGCGGAAGACGCCCAGGACGACCTGGCGCCGTCAATTCAGGACGATGGCTGCGAAAGCGGCGCATGTAAGATCTAATAAATTCCCTCACCCTAACCCTCTCCCACAGGGAGAGGGAACTCTTTCCCCCTCTCCCTGTGGGAGAGGGCCGGGGTGAGGGGAAATAACACCACAGGACTCACCGCAATGGCATATACCACCTTTTCACAGACGAAAAACGACCAGCTCAAAGAGCCGATGTTCTTCGGCCAGCCGGTCAACGTGGCACGCTACGATCAGCAAAAATATGACATCTTCGAAAAGCTGATTGAAAAGCAACTCTCCTTCTTCTGGCGTCCGGAAGAAGTTGACGTTTCCCGCGACCGTATCGATTTCCAGGCGCTGCCGGAACACGAAAAGCACATCTTCCTCAGCAACCTGAAGTACCAGACGCTGCTGGACTCCATTCAGGGACGTAGTCCGAACGTGGCGCTGCTGCCGCTAATCTCGATTCCTGAGCTGGAAACCTGGGTAGAAACCTGGGCGTTCTCCGAGACGATCCACTCCCGCTCTTACACCCACATCATCCGCAACATTGTGAACGATCCGGCGGTGGTGTTTGACGATATCGTCACCAACGAACAGATCCAGAAGCGCGCCGAAGGCATTGCGCACTACTACGACGAGCTGATCGAGATGACCAGCTACTGGCATCTGCTGGGCGAAGGCACGCATAACGTGAACGGCAAAACCGTTACCGTAAACCTGCGGGCCCTGAAAAAGCAGCTCTATCTGTGCCTGATGAGCGTCAACGCGCTGGAAGCGATCCGCTTCTACGTGAGCTTCGCCTGCTCCTTCGCCTTTGCCGAGCGCAAGCTGATGGAAGGTAACGCCAAAATTATCCGTCTGATCGCCCGTGACGAAGCCCTGCACCTGACCGGCACCCAGCATATGCTAAACCTGCTGCGCAGCGGTGCGGACGACCCGGAGATGGCGGAAATCGCCGAAGAGTGCAAACAGGAGTGCTACGACCTGTTCTTGCAGGCCGCCCAGCAGGAGAAAGAGTGGGCAGACTACCTGTTCCGCGACGGCTCCATGATTGGCCTGAACAAAGACATTCTGTGCCAGTACGTGGAGTACATCACTAACATCCGCATGCAGGCTGTGGGTCTCGATCTGCCATTCCAGACGCGCTCTAACCCAATTCCGTGGATCAATACCTGGCTGGTGTCCGATAACGTGCAGGTTGCGCCGCAGGAAGTGGAAGTGAGCTCTTATCTGGTCGGTCAGATTGATTCTGAAGTCAACACCGACGACCTGAGCGACTTCCAGCTCTGATGTCACGCGTCACGTTAAGTCTTTCCGGCACTGAGGTTCTGTGTCGGGAAGAGCACCCTTCCCTGCTGGTGGCGCTTGAAGCGCATCAGGTGGAGGTAGAGTACCAGTGTCGTGAAGGCTATTGCGGTTCGTGCCGCTGCCGTCTGGTCGCAGGCCAGGTGGACTGGCTGACCGAACCGCTGGCCTTTATCAGTGAAGGGGAAATTTTGCCCTGCTGCTGCCGGGCAAAAGGCGATATTGAGATCGAGATGTAAAAAAGGGCCTTACGGCCCTTTTTCTATTTTAAGAACGTCACCGCTTTATCCGGGAAATCCGTAAACAGCCCGTCCACGTCCGCCTGCTTATACAACACCTCGTAAAGCTGATTCACATCGGTGGCATATGGCGGCAGCTGATCGGCACGCACCGTGTACGGATGCACCTGCATCTTGCTGGCGTGCGCCTCTTTCACCATCGCCGTCAGCTTCACGTGGCCAGGCGTTGAGCCTTCCGCCACCAGCATGTGATAATCCGGCCCGATGCCGTCAGCGTACTGCGCAATCTGCTTCATCGCGCCCGGCTTGAACATCCAGTCGTAGCTGTAATTCATCCACTTCCCGTCCGGCTGTTTCTCCTGGGTTTCATTCCAGTCGGTATAGGCAATCAGCTGCACCAGATTGAGATCCATCCCCATCTTCGGCTCCAGCTCGGTTTTGATGCGCTTCAGCTCGGCGGCGTCAAAACACTGCAGGAAAACCTTATCCTGCTTGCTGGTGTAGCCGTACTTTTTCAGTACCTCCAGCGTCTTCGCGGCAATGTCCTTCCCTTCCTGATGGTGGAACCATGGGGCTTTGATTTCCGGGTAGATGCCGATGTTTTTACCGGTGGAGTGGTTCAGTCCCTGAACAAACTCAATCTCTTCCTGGAAGGTATGGATCCGGAAGTCAGATTTGCCCATCGGGAAACGTCCCGGATAGACCTGCACCTTCTTGCCGTTTTCAATCTCGAAGCCTTCGGTGAACTTCAGGGAGCGGATCTCCGCCAGCGTGAAGTCGATAGCGTAGTAGCGACCATCTTTACGGGCGCGATCCGGGAAACGCTCTGCCACGTCCGTCACGCGGTCAAGATAATGGTCGTGCAGGACGACCAGCTGGTCGTCCTTCGTCATCACCAGATCCTGCTCCAGGTAATCCGCCCCCTGCGCATAGGCCATCGCTTTTGCCGGCAGCGTATGCTCTGGCAGATAGCCGCTCGCACCTCGGTGGGCAATAACGATTTTATCCGCCGCCAGCGCGGAGCCTGTCATCAGGCCCGCCAGCAGCAGGCCGGTTGCTAACTGAGTTAATTTCATCGCAAAGCTCCTTATTGACGACGCGCCAGCACTTCCGCGTGGTGACGTTTTTCACCGATCATCACAACAACCAGCAGCAGTACCGCCAGCACGCTGCCGCCGATCATCACCATAAAGCCGCCGTCCCAGCCGAAGAAGTCAACGGTATAGCCCACGATGGCGCTCGCCGCGACCGAACCGCCGAGGTAGCCGAACAGGCCGGTAAAGCCCGCCGCCGTGCCTGCCGCTTTCTTCGGCGCCAGCTCCAGCGCGTGCAGGCCGATCAGCATAACCGGACCATAAATCAGGAAGCCGATGACGATCATACAGGCCATATCCACACCCGGATTACCCGGCGGGTTAAGCCAGTAAACGACCGTCGCGATGGTCACCAGCGTCATAAAGAACACGCCCGTTGCCCCACGGTTGCCCTTAAACACTTTGTCCGACATCCAGCCGCAGATCAGCGTGCCGGGAATGCCCGCGTATTCATACAGGAAATAGGCCCAGGAAGATTTATCCAGCGCGAAATGCTTCACCTCTTTCAGGTAAGTCGGGGACCAGTCGAGGATGCCGTAACGCAGCAGGTACACAAACACGTTCGCCACCGCGATGTACCACAGCAGCTTGTTCGGCAGCACGTACTTCATGAAGATTTGCTTCGCGGTCAGCTCTTCTTCGTGCTTCTCGCTGTAATCATCCGGATAGTCATTTTTGTACTCTTCAATCGGCGGCAGGCCGCAGGACTGTGGGGTGTCGCGCATCAGAGCGAAGGCGATAATCGCCACCAGAATGGCGCCAAAGGCGGGCATATAGAGCGCCGCGTGCCAGTCGTTGAACCAGGCCATCCCCAGCAGGAACAGCAGCGGCGGAAGCCCGCCCCCGACGTTATGCGCACAGTTCCAGACCGATACAATTCCACCACGCTCTTTCTGTGACCACCAGTGAACCATGGTGCGTCCGCATGGCGGCCATCCCATCCCCTGGAACCAGCCGCAGAGGAACAGCAGCACGAACATGATGGCAATGCTTGAGGTCGCCCACGGCACAAAGCCCATGAACAGCATCACCGCTGCCGCGAGGATCAGACCGGCGGGCAGGAACACGCGCGGATTCGAACGATCCGACACCGACCCCATAATGAACTTTGAAAAACCGTACGCGATGGAGATCCCCGACAGCGCAAATCCCAGATCGCCGCGAGAGAAGCCCTGCTCCACCAGGTACGGCATGGCGAGCGCAAAGTTTTTACGTACCAGATAGTACGCCGCATACCCGAAGAAGATCCCGAGGAAGATTTGCCAACGCAGACGGCGGTAGAGAGGATCAATCTCTGCCTCTGGCAGTCGCGCCCGATGTGGCGCAGGTTTAAAGATACTGAGCATAACAGCCTCCGTGGCCTTTCAAAAAATGACCGGGCATCTCGCGCCCGGCTACAGAGGCGGCGATGTTAAGAAATCACGGTGAATGTTACTGTGAATCAACGCACAGATTGTTACAGAAATATGACAGAATGCGCAAAAAAGCGCATGAAATCACGTTTCACTTTCGAATTTCGCGCGTTTATGTTCGAAATCAAACAAACCACACGATCAATGTGGCTAAATGCAAAAAAACGAACATAGAGGAAAGGCAATGACAATTCACGATCCACGCTTCAGCGATGTGATTATCATTGGCGGTGGCGCGACGGGTGCCGGCATCGCACGCGACTGCGCCCTGCGGGGATTGAGCGTCACGCTTCTGGAACGCCACGATATCGCCACCGGCGCGACGGGACGTAACCACGGTCTGTTGCACAGCGGCGCCCGCTATGCGGTCACTGACGCTGAGTCAGCGCGCGAGTGTATCGCTGAAAACCAGATCCTCAGGCGCATCGCCCGCCACTGCGTTGAACCGACCAACGGTCTTTTTATCACCCTTCCAGAAGACGACCTCGGCTTTCAGCAAACCTTTATCACCGCCTGCACGGCGGCAGGCATTCAGGCCGAGGCGATCGATCCTGCGCAGGCGCGCCGTCTTGAACCCTCGGTAAACCCGGCGTTACTGGGCGCGGTAAAAGTACCGGACGGAACCGTTGATCCTTTCCGCCTGACCGCCGCCAATATGCTCGACGCGCGGGAACATGGCGCCCAGATCCTGACCGGGCATCACGTCACCGGGCTTATTCGCGAAGGGAATACCGTGCGCGGAGTGCGCGTGTTTGATGCGCAGTACAACGAACACCGCGAGCTGTATGCCGCCGTCGTGGTCAACGCGGCGGGGATCTGGGGCCAGCGCATCGCGGAATACGCGGACCTGTCGGTGCGCATGTTCCCGGCGAAAGGCTCGCTGCTGATCCTCGACCACCGCATCAATAACCATGTCATCAACCGCTGCCGTAAACCGTCTGACGCCGATATCCTCGTGCCGGGGGACACCATTTCGTTAATCGGCACGACCTCAATGCATGTGGACTACAGCGAAATTGATTACAACCGCGTCACCGCTGAAGAGGTGGATATCCTGCTGCGCGAAGGGGAAAAGCTGGCCCCGGTGATGGCGCAGACGCGTATTCTGCGTGCCTACGCGGGCGTGCGTCCCCTCGTCGCCAGCGATAACGATCCGAGCGGGCGTAACGTCAGCCGCGGCATCGTACTGCTCGATCACGCCGAACGTGACGGCATGGACGGATTTATCACCATTACCGGCGGCAAGCTGATGACCTACCGGCTGATGGCCCAGTGGGCCACCGATGCCGTCTGCCGTAAGCTCGGCAACACCGCGCCGTGCGTGACGGCGGAACAGGCCCTGCCCGGCTCGCAGCAATCGACAGAAAAAACGCTGCACAAAATCATTTCACTCCCTGCCCCGCTTCGCGGTTCGGCTATTTACCGCCACGGCGACCGCACCCCGATCTGGCTCGGTGAAGGGCGACTCAGCCGCAGCCTGGTGTGCGAATGCGAAGCCGTCACCGCAGGCGAGGTGCAGTATGCCGTGGAAAACCTGACGGTGAACAACCTGCTCGATTTACGCCGCCGCACGCGCGTCGGGATGGGCACCTGTCAGGGGGAGCTGTGCGCCTGCCGTGCCGCCGGGCTGCTGCAACGTTTTCACGCCACCACGTCAACCCGGTCGCTTGCCCAACTCAGCGATTTTTTAAACGAGCGCTGGAAAGGCATTCAGCCCGTCGCCTGGGGCGATGCCCTGCGCGAAAGCGAGTTTACCCGCTGGGTCTATCAGGGGCTTTGCGGTCTGGAGAAGGAGCACAACCATGAAATTTGATACCGTGATTGTGGGTGGGGGGCTGGCGGGCCTGCTGTGCGGCCTCAAACTGACGCAGCGGGGTCTGCGCTGCGCCATTGTCACTCGCGGTCAGAGTGCCCTGCACTTCTCTTCCGGCTCGCTGGATTTACTGGGCGCGCTAACGTTCGCCGATCTGCCGCCTGAACATCCCTACCGCCTGACGGGCGCAGAGAATATGGCCCGCTTTGCCTGCGAAACCGAACACCTGCTCACCACCTGCGGCGCACGCATGCAGGGTGACGCCGAGCAAAATCATCAGCGCGTCACGCCGCTCGGCACCCTGCGCGCCGCCTGGCTTAGCCCGGAAGAGGTGCCTGTCGCCCCCATCGCTGCCGAGCGCGTGCGGGTGGTGGGGATCAGCGGTTTCCTTGATTTCCAGCCACATCTGGCCGCCGCGTCTCTCAGACAGCAGGGTGTTCAGGTGGATACAGCGGAGATTGATCTCCCCGAGCTCGACGTGCTGCGCGAAAACCCCAGCGAGTTTCGTGCGGTGAACATTGCCCGCCTGCTGGATAATGAAAGTTACTGGCCGCAGCTGTACGCGGCGCTTCAACCGCTCGGCGAGACCTGCGACGCCCTGTTTATGCCCGCCTGTTTTGGCTTAACGGACAACCGGCTCTGGCGCTGGCTCTCGGCGCGCCTGCCCTGTACGCTCGGTTTACTGCCGACGCTCCCCCCTTCCGTGCCCGGCATTCGTCTGCATACCCAGCTTCAGCGTCAGTTTGTCGCCCAGGGTGGCGTCTGGATGGCAGGCGACGAAGTGAAAAAAATCACCCTGGTTGAGGGCGCGGTAAGCGATATCTGGACCCGCAACCACGGCGACATCCCGCTTCGCGCACGCTATACGGTGCTGGCAAGCGGCAGTTTCTTCAGTAACGGTCTGCTGAGCAGCCGGGATGGCGTGCGTGAGGCGATCCTCGGTCTGGACGTCCGGCAAAGCGCTTCCCGCGCGGACTGGTATCAAAGCGATTTCTTCACCCCGCAGCCCTGGCAGCAGTTCGGCGTGATCGTCGACAGCCAACTGCGCCCGCGGCTGGGCGGGGAACCGGTTGAAAATCTTTACGCCATCGGCTCGGTTCTGGGCGGGTACGATCCCGTGGCGCAGGGCTGCGGTGGCGGCGTCTGCGCCGTCACTGCGCTGCATGTCGCGGAGCAGATTATCCAGCGCAGGGAGGGAGCACAATGAACGACACCCCATTTGAAAGCTGTATCAAATGCACGGTCTGCACCACGGTTTGCCCGGTCAGCGGCGTCGATCCGCGCTATCCCGGCCCGAAACAGGCCGGTCCCGACGGGGAGCGTCTGCGCCTGAAGGATGGCGCGCTCTACGACGAGGCGCTGAAATACTGCATCAACTGCAAACGCTGCGAAGTTGCCTGCCCGTCGGACGTGAAAATAGGCGATATCATCCAGCGCGCCCGCGCCCGCTACAGTACGCAAAAACCGACGCTGCGTGACGCGATACTGAGCCACACCGATCTAATGGGCAGCCTCTCGACGCCTTTCGCGCCGGTCGTCAATGCCGCCACCGCCCTGAAGCCGGTGCGCAGGCTGCTGGATGCGACGCTCAAAATCGACCATCACCGCAGTCTGCCGAAATATTCTCACGGCACCTTCCGCCGCTGGTATAAATCCGTGGCGGCAGAACAGGCGCAGTTCGCTGAGCAGGTCGCCTTCTTCCACGGCTGCTACGTGAACTACAACCATCCGCAGCTGGGAAAAGACCTGCTGAAAGTGCTGAACGCCATGGGGACGGGCGTTCAGCTGCTGAGCAAAGAAAAGTGCTGCGGCGTTCCGCTGATTGCCAACGGTTTCATCGACAAAGCGCGCAAGCAGGCGAGCAGCAACGTCACCTCTTTACGTGAGGCGATCGTCGACAAAGGGATACCGGTACTGGCGACGTCGTCAACCTGTACCTTCACGCTGCGCGATGAATATCCGCATCTGCTGGATGTGGATAACACCGGCCTGCGCGAGCACATTGAGCTGGCGACCCGTTTTCTCTGGCGCAAACTGGACAGCGGGCAGACGTTACCGCTGGGCAAATTGCCGCTGAAGGTGGTATATCACACGCCATGTCATATGGAGAAGATGGGCTGGTCGATCTATACGCTTGAGCTGCTGCGGCTGATCCCGGGGCTGGAGCTGACGGTGCTGGACTCACGCTGCTGCGGCATCGCTGGCACCTACGGATTCAAGCGTGAAAACTACCCAACGTCACAGGCCATTGGCGCGCCGCTGTTCCGGCAGATTGAAGAGAGCGGCGCAGATATCGTGGTGACGGACTGTGAAACCTGCAAGTGGCAGATCGAGATGTCCACCAGCAAACGCTGTGAACATCCCATTACCTTGCTGGCAAAAGCGCTGGCGTAACCGTTGCCGGGGACACTGCCCCGGCACACTCTCACTCTACGAACAGCGATTCCACGACGTTGATCCAGCCGTGCTCACTGGCGACCTCTTTCCCGTTCAGCCAGCGGCGCAGCATGTTCAGCGCCATCATCGCGCACACCTCCTGACGTACGGCCAGGCTGTGGCGGGTAATGCTCATCCTGACGCGCAGGGCGTGCGTTCCTTCCGGCGTTGCCAGGGCAAAGTTGAGGTGCTCCTCATCCAGCCCGCCCACAAACAGCGCCAGTCCGGCGAAATGCTTCACTCTGCGCTCGGATGCCCAGCGCGCCGTCTGCGCCAGCGTCTCCTGCTGGAACGGCACCACTTCACTGGCCAGCAGCGGCGCACCCGCCCGGGTAAGCTGAAGCGCCAGAAGCCCACCGGTAAACTGCTCGCTTAACGTCACGCTCAGCTGGCGGGACTGCAAATGCGCTGCGATCTGCGCCGGCAGCCCTTTCGTGCCTTCGAAAATCAGGCTTTCCCCGGCGACGCGCCGCACTTCCGGCCACAGTGCCAGCATAGCGGCTTTCTCTGACGCCGGTCCGGTCAGCTTCAGTTCAATAATCGGCATGGAGGAGCGATAGCCCATCGACACGCCGGGAGGCAGTTGCAGGTGATCGAGGCTCTGAGCGAGATCGCTTTCCGAGCGACCAAAGGTGGTCAGACGCAGGCACAGCGGCGGTTCAGGCAGCGTAAAGCGCGCGCGCAGGCGCGGCAGGATCTGCTGCTCGACCATCACTTTAAATTCCGACGGCACGCCCGGAGTGAAGAACATCAGGCAGCGGTTCAACTGAACGGCAAACCCGCAGGCGGTGCCGACCGGGTTATCAATCAGTTCCGCGCTGGCGGGAATTTCAGCCTGCTTGCGGTTGCTGGGGGCCATCACGCGGCCACGCTCGGAGAAAAAGCGCTCCATCTGCGCCAGCCACGCCTCGTGCAGGACCAGGCCTTCGCCTTTGGCCGTGGCGGCGGCCAGCGCGCTGAGATCGTCGCTGGTAGGTCCCAGCCCGCCGTTCACAATCAGCACGTCGCAGCGTTCGCTGCGCTCGCGCAGAACGTTGACCAGCGACTCAAGGTTGTCACCTACGGTGTTGCGGCGCGTTAACGGTAATCCTTGCTCAAAGAAGAGATCGGCGAGCCAGGCGGCATTGGTATCAATGATTTGCCCATGAAGCACTTCGTCGCCAGTGGATAACATTTCCACGTTTATCATTGTGTTCTCCCATTTCAATGGTCAAAACACTATAGCGCAATCAAAGACCGGGGGAAGAGAGAAACTGGCGCGACTGAACGCCGCGCCGAGAGGATTAGAAACCGGCGCTAACGCCAACGTACGGGCCGTCTGCCAGGGCGTTGTCGCGGTTGCCGTCTTTACCGGCCAGGTTCAGATAGCGATAACCCGCTTCGATGGTGATTGGACGCATGATGGTCCAGCGCGCGCCGGCGTTAGCTTCCTGATAGCTGTCGATGCCGCTGGAGAGGGAATCAGGAGAGTAGTAGTACTCACCGAACAGGCCAAAGCTGTCGCCAATTTTCCACTGCAAGCCGCCGCCCACTGCCGCCGCGTAGCCTTCGTCGCCGTCGTTCGGGTTGGTGTAAATGCCTTTACCCCCGACGGTCGCCAGGAAGGGACCCAACGGCACGTTGAAGCCGAGGCCCAGGCTTGCCGCATCGCCGTCGTCGTCGTTATGCGTCCAGCCGCCGGTCATTGCCAGGCCTGCGCTGTCCGTGCCAAGACCGAAGCCCAGATGGGTATAATCTTGTCCCGCCGAGCCGTTGAAGGAAATTGCGTTTGCCGCTGCTGAAACAAACATCAGGCCGCTTAAGCCCATTAATGCCACTTTTTTCATTGTCGTGATCCCGCACAATTTATTCAGAGATGTCCAAAAACCGCGAGATTTTAACCTGCCTGCCTGTGTGATCAATGGACTCCACGTGCGGCAGGCAATTAGTTTGTAACGATTTGATAATATCGGCATTTATATCAGCATCAGAAAGCGCATTTTCACGCTCAGCCCACCCAGATTTTCACTGGGCATCAGCTGAAGATGGCTGCGGTGCAGGCGGGCAATATCGTTAGCCAGCGCCAGGCCAATGCCGGACCCGGCGGCATCACCCACGTTTTCCAGACGATGAAACGGCAGCATGGCCTGGGAGATCTGGTCTTCAGCAATACCCGGTCCGCTGTCCTCCACGCTCAGCTCAACGGCATCGTTAGCCGTGCGCAGGTACACCGTCACGATGCCCTGCTCCGGCGTGTATTTGATCGCGTTCTCCAGCAGGTTGGCGCAGAGTTCACCCAGCAGCACGTCATCACCCTCAATCATTACCGGCTGCTGTACGCCGTCATAACCGAGATCGATACCCTTGCTGCGCGCCTGCGCCAGCCGGGAAAAGCAGCAGTTTTGCACCACCTGCACCAGATCGACAGGGGCAAACTGTCGCTCCCCCTGCTCTTTTCGCTTCACCGCTGAAAGCTGCAACAGCCTTTCTGTCAGCACGATGGTGTTATCCAGCGTGACGTTCATCGCCCGTAAGCTCTCCTGCCACAGGGCCGGATCGTTACGCGTCAGGGCAACCGATACCTGGGTTTTCAGCACCGCCAGCGGCGTTTTGAGCTGGTGTGAGGCGTCAGCATTAAAGCGCGCCTGTCGCGAAAGCACGCCGCGTAACCTGTCGATATAGCGGTTAAATGCCACAATCAGCAGCCGCGTTTCCGACCAGGGCAGCAGCTCCGGCAGCGGAGCCAGCAGCCCGGGCTCACGGCGCACCATCAGCGAAGAGAGCTGCCGCATCGGGCGCAGCACGCGACGCAGCAGCCACGCGGTCAGGACCAGCGTCAGCAGCACCAGCAGCCCCTGCGACACGAGCGAGGAAAACAGCAGCTGAGTGGCCAGATAGCGCCGCGACTGCAACGTTTCGGCGACGTAGATTTCCGCCATGCCGAACACACTGTCCTCGTTAACCGGCTGGAGCAGCTTCGCCACGCGGATCGCCTGCCCGCGATACTCAGTATGATAAAACCACGCCAGCGCCGGATAGTGGGAGGTGCGCGACGTGGAGGGGGGCATATTCGGCAGATCGTCATAGCCGGAGATCGTCCGCCCGTCAGGGTCCACGACCTTGTAGTAGAGGCGATCGTTCATGTTCAGCTCGAAGCTGTCGAGCACGACCCACGGCACGTTCACCTGGAGCTTGCCGTTGTGCACCACCAGCCGCTCTGACACCGTGCGCGCCGAGGATAACAGCGTGCGGTCATAGGCCTGCGTCGCCGCCTGTAGCGCGCTAACGTAGCTGTTAAAGGCTGACAGCCCCCATAACAGCAGCAGCGGCAAACCCAGAAAAAGCAAAAGTTGCAGGTAAAGCGACTGCGGCTTAACCCACTTCATCGCCGCACTCCAGCACGTAGCCCAGCCCCCGGAGGGTGGTGATCCGCACGCCGCTGCCGGTCAGCTTCTTACGCAGGCGGTGAATATAGAGATCGATGCTCTCGGGGCTGACGTCGTCGTTCAGGCTGAACACCTGGTCGAAAAGCTGTTGCCGGGAGACGGGACGGGTCCGACGGTGCATCAGCACCTTCAGCAAAGAGAGTTCGCGCGGCGTGAGGGAAAGGGGTTCATCGCGCAGCAGAAAAAAGCCTTCATCATCGTACTCCAGCTCTCCCAGCCGCTGGCGCTCCTGGGTTCGCCCTTCACTGCGGCGCAGCAGCGCACGCAGGCGGGCATCAAGCTCCTCCAGCTCGAACGGTTTCGGCAGGTAGTCATCCGCCCCGGCATTCAGCCCCTTAACCCTGTCTGCCACGTTGCTGCGGGCGGTAAGAAACAGCACGGGCAACGTCTGCCCGCGCTTTCTCAGCCGATGCACCACCTCCAGCCCGTCGAAACCGGGCATGCCGATATCAAGGATCGCGACGGCATAGTTTTCTCCCTGCAAAAGATGATCGGCCGCCCGTCCATCGTTGACGCAATCCACGGCAAATCCGTTTTGTACCAGCGCTTTTTCCAGCCAGTGAGCCAGCTCACGATTATCTTCCGCCAGTAAGAGACGCATATCACATCCTGTAAAGTTGGTGTCGCAGTGAAAGGGAAATGAAAGGTTATTGTTTTAACAATCACGCAACGGAACCGCTACAAGGTGGTTCACATAATCAGAAAAAAGACACCCGTACCCGTACTCCCGGTTCTCCGGCGTGAGGATAAACGATGAAAAAACAATTACTTTCTACCCTTGCTGCAAGCGTATTGCTGTTGAGTGCCTCTGTCGTCCAGGCGCAGGACGCGCCATCCCGTACCGAATGTATCGCCCCGGCCAAACCCGGCGGCGGCTTCGACCTGACCTGTAAGCTGATTCAGGTCAGCCTGCTGGAGACGAAGGCCATTGAGAAACCGATGCGCGTTACCTACATGCCCGGCGGCGTGGGCGCGGTAGCCTATAACGCCATCGTCGCCCAGCGCCCTGCCGAAGCGGGCACCGTGGTGGCGTTCTCCGGCGGTTCGCTGCTGAACCTGTCACAGGGGAAATTTGGTCGTTATGACGTGAATGACGTGCGCTGGCTCGCCACCGTAGGCACCGATTACGGCATGATCGCCGTGCGCGCGGACTCTCCGTGGAAATCCCTGAAAGATCTGCTGACCGCCATGGAAAAAGATCCGAACAGCGTGGTCATTGGCGCGGGCGCCTCTATTGGCAGCCAGGACTGGATGAAAGCCGCGCTGCTGGCGCAGCAGGCCAAAGTGGATCCGCACAAGATGCGTTACGTGGCCTTTGAAGGCGGCGGCGAGCCGGTGACGGCGCTGATGGGCAATCACGTCCAGGCGGTATCGGGCGATCTCAGCGAAATGGTGCCCTACCTGAGCGGGGATAAGATCCGTGTGCTGGCGGTCTTCTCAGAAAACCGTCTGCCGGGCCAGCTGGCAGACGTCCCAACCGCCAAAGAGCAGGGTTATAACCTGGTCTGGCCGATCATCCGCGGCTTCTTCGTCGGGCCAAAAGTGACCGACGCCGAATACCAGTGGTGGGTGGATACCTTCGCAAAACTTCAGCAAACCGAGGAGTTCAAAAAACAGCGCGATCTGCGCGGGCTGTTTGAGTTCAACCTGAACGGCAAGCAGCTGGACGAGTATGTCAAAAAACAGGTGAATGACTACCGCGTACAGGCGAAAGCCTTTGGTCTGGCGAAATAACCGGAGGCGCTATGAGCGATCGCATTTTTGCCGGGATATGGCTGCTGCTCTGCATTGGCGGCATGTTCGTCGCCTGGCAGATCCACAGCGAATACAGCTATGAACCCGTGGGGCCACGCCCCTTTCCCGTCGGCATTGTCGGCCTGATGCTGCTCTGCTCGGTAGCGCTGCTGCTGCGCCATCCGGATACCGTGGAGTGGCCGCCACGCCGAACGCTGCAACGTCTGCTGGTAATGGTGATTGTCCTGCTGATGTACGCGTGGGGCTTTGAATGGCTCGGCTTCCCGATTGCCACCGCCCTGCTGACGATGGTGATTGGCATACTATTTAACGCCTCGCTGCCTGCGGCGGGGATCTCCGGGGTCGTACTGGGCATTTTACTCTGGTACGCCTTCGACCGCCTGCTGGACGTGACCCTGCCGCTTGGCGCATGGTTTAACTAACGGAGCACGCTATGGATACCTGGATCTATCTCTCTCAGGGGTTCGCGGTAGCGATGACCCCGGAAAACCTGGTGATCGCCCTGATCGGCTGTTTCGTCGGGACCATCGTCGGCCTGCTGCCGGGCCTTGGACCTATCAACGGCGTGGCGATTTTACTGCCGCTGGCCTTTGCGCTGCACCTGCCTGCGGAATCGGCGCTGATCCTGCTGGCGACGGTTTATATCGGCTGCGAATACGGGGGGCGTATTTCCTCGATTCTGCTTAACGTGCCCGGCGATGCCGCCGCCATTATGACCGCGCTGGATGGCTATCCAATGGCGCAGCAGGGACGCGGCGGCGTGGCGCTCTCTATTTCCGCCGTCAGCTCGTTCTTTGGCTCCCTGATCGCCATTGGCGGCATCATCCTCTTCGCCCCGGCGCTGGCCCAGTGGTCGCTGGCGTTTGGTCCGGCCGAGTATTTTGCCCTGATGGTGTTCGCCATCGCCTGTCTCGGCAGCATGATGGCGCAGAATCCGCTGAAGTCGTTTTTGTCTGCGTTGATTGGCCTCAGTCTGGCCACCGTCGGCGTGGATGCCAACACCGGGGTTTATCGTTTTACCTTCGACAGCGTTCATCTCTCCGACGGCGTGCAGTTTATCGTCGTGGTGATTGGTCTGTTCTCTGTCTCAGAAATCTTACTGATGCTGGAACATACCAGCAGCGGGCAGACGCTGGTGCGTAAAACCGGACGTATGCTCTTTAATGCCAAAGAGGGGGCGCAGTGTGTGGGTGCCACCCTGCGTTCGTCGGTGATCGGTTTCTTCGTCGGCATTCTGCCCGGCGCGGGGGCTACTATCGCCAGCGCCATCACCTACATGACCGAGAAAAAGCTGAGCGGTAACAGCGACAGCTTCGGCAAAGGCGATATCCGCGGCGTGGCGGCGCCGGAGGCGGCGAATAACGCCTCGGCCTGCGGCTCGTTTATCCCGATGCTGACCCTCGGCGTGCCGGGCTCCGGCACCACGGCGGTAATGATGGGCGCGCTGACGCTCTATAACATCACCCCGGGTCCGGCGATGTTTACCGAGCAGCCCGATATCGTCTGGGGTTTAATTGCCGCCCTGCTGATCGCCAACGTGATGTTGCTGGTAATGAACATCCCGCTGATCGGCCTGTTCACCCGCATGCTGACCATTCCCCTGTGGTTCCTGGTCCCGGCCATCGCCGCCGTCTCTGCGGTTGGGGTGTACGCGGTGCACAGCACCACCTTCGACCTGGTGTTGATGGTGCTGCTCGGCGTGCTGGGCTACATTCTGCGCAAGATGCACTTCCCGATGTCGCCGCTGATTTTAGGGTTTGTGCTGGGGGAAATGCTGGAGCAGAACCTGCGCCGCGCCCTCTCCATCAGCAACGGCAACATGGGGATCCTGTGGGAGAGCAGCGTAACGAAGATCCTGCTGGCAATGGCGATTATGGTGATTGTCGTGCCGCCGGTGCTGCGCTGGATCCGCCGACGCCAGCACAAACCGCAGCCGGATATCGGCTGATTAGCCCCTCAACAGGGCATTGACCCACTGCTTTAACGCCTGGCGGGAGATTTTAATCCCGCCATTTTTCAGTTCTGACGGCAGCGTCAGCCAGTGTACCGGCTGCTCAAAGCGCGCCAGCCTGCCCTGAACCCACTCCGGCAGCAGCGTGATATCCGTGCCCGGCTCGCATTCCACTACCGCCACCGGACGTTGCCCGTACTCAGCATCATCCAGCGGAACGACAAACGCCTGGCTTACCTGCGGATGCGTGGCGATAACGCGCTCCAGCGCTTCCGGCTGGATCCCTTCTCCGCCGCTGAAAAAGAGATTGTCCATTCGGCCCAGAATGGTCAGGCGTCCGTCATGCCACTCGCCGCGATCGCGGGTGGCGAACCAGCCCTGCGCATTGACCAGCGGCAATAATGCGCCGTCTCGCCAGTAGCCCGCCGCCATGCTTTCCGCCCGGATCCAGACTTCACCGTTTACCACCTGAACGTCTCTGCCCGGCAGCGCGCTGCCCACGTCCGGCGCGCCGTCGGCCTCTTTGGCGCAGACGGTGGAGGCGAACTCGGTCAGACCGTAGCCGCAGAATGTACGGATCCTCTGCTCGCGCGCCTGTTCGGTCAGCGCAACGGGGATTTCCGCCCCGCCGAGCAGCACGGCTTTCAGCGCGACGGGATGGTGTGAATTAAGCAGCCGCCACAGCTGCGTTGGCACCAGCGAGGCGTGGGTACAGCCCTGTAGCGCCTGCTCAAGCGGCTGTTTTTCGCGTACGGTGAGACGGCCTCCGCCCTGTAACCAGCGCCACAAAATCCCCTGACCGGAGACGTGAAACAGCGGCAGAGAGAGCAGCCAGTCGTCGCTATCGCCGTAAGGCATCAGCGCCAGCACCCCTTTTGCGCTGGCAAGGTGGGCGGCACAGGTGTGCACCGCCGCTTTTGGCAAACCGGTGGAGCCGGAGGTGAGCGTCATTGAGGCCAGTCGTTCTGCCCGCCACGTCACGCCCCCCTGCCCCTCGCCCTCTCTTAATGCCAGCGCGGGCAGACCGTCATACTCACCGTTAAGCACCAGCGCAAAACGCAGGGTCATCTGCGGCAGGAGGACGTCCAGCAGCGGACGGGGAAGCTGAGGGTTCACCGGCAAAATGCGGGCGCCGCACTGAAGCAGCGCCAGCCAGGCCAGCAGGGTCTGCGGGTGGTTGTGGGCGAGCAGCATGACGCCGTCACCGTCAGCAACGCCCTGAGACTGAAAACCGGCTGCCAGACGATCGATACGCTTGCCCAGCTGAGTCCAACTGAGCGTTACATCGTCTAAACGCAGCGCGGGTTTATCGGCACGCCGGGTGCGCCAGTGCCGCCACGGCCAGTCGGTAAAACTCATCGCAATGGCTCCAGCGCCCCGACGTCGAGGCACGGCAAGGTGCTGCCAGGCCACTGGCGAATCAGCTGGGCCTGCATCAGGTTTAGCGTATCGAGACCGGGAACGGTGTCCGGCGTTAACCATGCAGCGATGCGCGCCAGCTGCGTCAGGCCGAGGCTGGATTCGATGGATGAACTGATCACCGCCGTCAGCCCTGCGGCATGGGCCGCCGCAACCTGCTCGCGCACCTTGTCGAGGCTGCCGGTCAGCGTTGGCTTAATCACCACGGCCCTGACGCCCGGCTCGGCGGCAAACGCGAAATCGGCTTCGCGCAGGCTCTCATCCCAGGCGATGGCGATGCCGGTTTCCCGGGCGAAGGCGCGAGAGTCGTCGCGCGTTTTGCACGGCTCTTCGAGAAACGCGATGCGGCTGCGGTACGCCGGGTTGACGTACTTCGCAAACTGCTGCGCCCTGAGCGGTGTCCAGGCGCGGTTGGCGTCCAGGCGCAGGTGCAGATCGGGAATGGCTTCCAGTAACAGATTAACCACCATCCCGTCGCGCACCGCTTCGTACAGGCCGACCTTTATTTTCGCCACCTTCTCGCCAGGCATCGCGGAAAGGAGCGCGAAAAGTTCATCCGGATCGCCAGTACAGAGCGGCGCGGCGCGATAGTTCGCCGCCTCCGGCAAACTGCCGTCCAGCTCTGCCAGCGCGCAGCTGATGCCGAACGCGACGGAAGGAACGTCCGGCAGCGCCGGATCTTCTCCCTCGCGCCAGGCGTGCGTCCAGGCCATCAGCGCGGCCTGCGCCTCGTCGAGCGTTTCCAGGCTAAAGCCCGGAAGTGGGGCTATCTCGCCCCACCCTTCCCGCTCGCCCTCCCGGAGGTGCACGAAAAAGCCGTCACGGGTTTTTAACCGCCGTTCACGCAGCACCACGCCCGCGTCCATCGGTATCTGCCAGCGGTAAACCTGCACGCGACGCATTACGGGTTCCGTTTGTATTTGCTGAAGTCTGGCTGGCGTTTTTCGTTGAACGCGTTGCGCCCTTCCTGACCCTCTTCGGTCATATAGAACAGCATGGTGGCGTTACCTGCCAGCTCCTGAAGGCCCGCCTGACCGTCACAGTCGGCGTTGAGGGCCGCTTTCAGGCAGCGCAGCGCCATTGGGCTGTTTTGCAGCATTTCGCGACACCAGCGCACGGTCTCTTTTTCCAGATCGGCGATCGGCACCACGGTGTTAACCAGCCCCATATCCAGCGCTTCCTGCGCATTGTACTGACGGCACAGGAACCAGATTTCGCGGGCTTTTTTCTGGCCGACAATGCGCGCCATATAGGACGCGCCCCAGCCGCCGTCGAAAGAGCCGACTTTCGGGCCAGTCTGACCGAAAATGGCATTTTCCGCCGCGATCGTCAGGTCACACATCATGTGCAGCACGTGACCGCCGCCGATGGAATACCCTGCCACCATCGCGACCACCGGTTTTGGACAGGTGCGGATCTGGCGCTGGAAATCCAGCACGTTCAGGTGGTGCGTGCCCGCATCATCCTGGTATCCGCCGTAGTCACCGCGGACTTTCTGATCGCCGCCGGAGCAGAAGGCTTTCTCCCCTTCCCCGGTGAGGATGATGACGCCGACAGTGTCGTCATAGCGGGCATCCGCCAGCGCCTGGATCATCTCTTTTACGGTCAACGGACGAAACGCGTTGCGCACCTGTGGACGGTTGATGGTGATTTTGGCGATACCATCGGCGGATTTGTGGTAACGAATGTCGGTGTAGCCTTCGGAGCAGTCCTGCCATTCAACCGGCGCGTAAAGCATGTGTTCATCAGGATAGATCATAGCGTGTCCTTTGTTCGATAACGCAGTATCTGAGCCAGACTCGCGGCAACAGCTTCCGGGTTGTCCCGGTGGGCGTTGTGTCCGGCGTGAGGGATAGCATGACGCGTGGCGTTAAGTTCAGTGGCGATAGCTGCAAACTTCCCGTCACGTTCGCCATAGAGATAGTCAAAAGAAAAATCACGCGCGATGAGCGCGGGACGTAAATCAGGCTGAACGGCAAGCGAGGTGGCCTCCAGCATCTCTGCCAGCCTCGGGCCGTTGTTCCGGCTGCGCAGCGCGATCAGCGCCCTGCGCTGATCATCCGTAAGTGAGGCAAAGACCGGCTGTTGATACCAGTCGGCAAAGACGGCCTCCAGCGGCTCACTGCGAAACCGTGACGCCCAGCGGCGGTCAGAGATCAGCCGGGCCTGGCGCGCATCGGCGTCTTGCAGGCCCGGGTGTCCACCTTCCACAATCACCCCGTCTAACCCCGCAGGATGCTGGCAGGCATGGAACATCGCAATGCGGCCGCCGAGGGAGTACCCCACGAGCCAGTATCTTAGTATGTTGTAACTAACAAGGGTATGCGAGAGCAATTCACTTACCTCTGCAAACCCCGTCACGCCCGTATCCGCTGAACCACCGTGCCCGGGCAGGTCAATGTAGAGCCGGGGGTAGTCATGCAGCGACGCCCCGACAGCCTGCCACTCGCGACAGTCGCCGGAAAAACCGTGCAGGAAAACCAGCCAGGGGTAGCCTGGATTTCCTGGCTGGGAGACGCCTGCGAGGATCACAGGTGACTCACCTGCGCAAGCAGATGTTGCAGCTTCTGCGCGCCGTCAGCATCGTTTACCACCAGCTCAATGAGCGTCGCGCCAGGCTGCCGCCAGGCGGTGTTCAGCGCCGTCTCCAGCGCGTCCCAATTTTCCGGGCGATGGTACTTCAGGCTGAACATGGCGGCGGCGTGTTCGAACTGCACGTTTTGCGGCATCAGATAGAAGCGCTCACGCTCGCTTTGCGGCGTCGGCAGCAACGAGAAAATCTGCCCGCCGTTATTGTTCACAATAATCAGCACGAACGGGGCCGACGCCTGACGCAGGAGCGCCAGCGCGTTGAGATCGTAGAGGGCTGAGAGATCCCCCACAATCGCCAGCGTGGATTTCGCGCTGGCCCTCTGTACGCCAGCGGCGGTGGAGATCAGGCCGTCAATGCCGCTCGCGCCCCGGTTGCTGTACACCGGATAACCCGCCGGCAGCTGCGAAAAGGCGTCAATCAGGCGCACCACCAGGCTGTTACCGACAAAAAGTTGTCCCTGCTCGGGAAGATATTTGCGGATACGGTGCGCCAGCCCGGCTTCACTGAACGCCTCGCACTGCGCTTTGGTGAGTTCCCACGCCTGACGTGACAGCGCCGGGATCTCCACCGCCCAGGGTTTGCGTTTTTCCGCCGGATGCAATTCCAGCCAGCTGTTAATATCGCTCACCAGGCGGCGGCCACGATGGTGCGCCGGGTCAAGGCGTCCTTCGAGCGGGTCCACCAGCCAGTACTCTTCAGGCGTACAGGTGGCCTGCCACTGGAGCAGACGCTTCCCCGTCAGGCTCGATCCCAGCTGGACGACAATCTGCGCCTGCGCCAGCTCGGTGACCGCTTTCGCGTTCCCCAGCCAGAGGTCGGCGCAGGGCAGCGGCTGGCCCGTCTGGGAAAGCACGTCACCAATCAGCGGCCAGCCAAGCGTTTGTGCCCACTCCGCCGCAAGCTTACCTTCCGCCGCACTCATCCGCCCGGCTATCACCACGCCGCGCTTCTGACGCCAGAAGAACCAGTCGCGCTGTTTAGCGCTTTCCAGATGCGTCTGCTCGCGCAGCCAGGGTTTTTCGCTCTCCCACCAGTCTCCCAGCTGCTGTTGCCAGACGAGGCCAGTATCGTTCATTTCACCGTACAGCGGCTCGGCAAACGGGCAGTTAATGTGTAGCCCGCCGCTGCGCAGTGCGTTCATGGCGTGGTCGAGGGTTGAGACCAGCCAGCTGGCGGGAATGTCCTGGGTGGGGCGCGGCAACGAGACCGTCTGTGAAGGATGCGAGGCAAAAATGCCAGGCTGACGAATCGCCTGGTTAGCGCCGCAGTCGATAAGTTCCGGGGGACGGTCGGCGGTGAGTAAAATCAGCTTTTCGCCGGTTAATCCCGCTTCTATCAGCGCCGGATAGAGGTTCGCCACCGCCGTGCCGGAGGTGACGATCACCGCCACGGGCGCTTTACTGACTTTCGCAAGCCCGAGCGCCAGATGGCCCAGACCACGCTCATCAAAATGGGTGTGGTGAATAAAAGCCCGGTTTTCCGCGGCAGCAAGGGTGAGCGGCGTGGAGCGAGAGCCCGGGGCAATACACACATGCCTGACACCATGACGGGTCAGGGCTTCAAGGATCACCGCCGCCCAGCGTCGGTTAAAAGAACTTACTGACATGAGATTGTCCAGTATCAAGAATGCGACACAGTATAAATAATAGAAAAAGTCAGAATTTTGATATGAATCGGGATTGCACGAATCAGTATTAATCCCTTAGGAGAAGGGAACGCAGCCCGGCGGCCTTGTTTTCGATCTCCTGCCACTCCTGCTCAGGATCGGAGCCGCTGACGATGCCCGCCCCCGCATAAAGACGCAGCGCAGCGTTGTGAACGCGGGCGGAGCGTAATGCCACACAGAATTCGCTCTGATCGCGCGATAAATAGCCCGCCGAACCGGCGTACCACTCCCGGTCAAACGGCTCGACTTTCGCAATAAATTCTCGGGCCGCCTGTCGCGGCAGCCCGGCCACCGCCGCCGTCGGTTGCAAAATATGCAGACACTGTTCGTCGTCAGGCTGTTTAAGTTCGGTCCAGATACAGCGGCGTAAATGCTGCACCTTGCGCAGACGCAGCACCTGCGCAGGCAGGATCTCCAGCGTCCGGGTATGGTGCTGAAGACGCTGGCAGATATCTTCCACCACCAGCATATTTTCCCGCTGATTTTTATCGTCGTTCATCAGCCAGTCGCCCAGACGCTGGGCCTGCTTATCGTCAGAATGGCTGGCGACGGTGCCTGCCAGCGCTTCAGTGCGCAGCAGCGTGCCGCGTCGCCGCCACAGGCGCTCGGGCGTCGAGCCGAGGAAGGCATTGCTGGCGTCAAAGACCATACAAAAATGATAGCAGTTGAGGTTTAGCGCGCGGCTTGCAGCCATCAGCGCGATGGCGTTCACGGGCTGCTGGCACTGAACGTCTGTAGCACGTGCGAGCACCACTTTCTCAAAATCACCGCGAGCAAGGGTATCCGTCGCCTGACGAATCAACGCCAGCCAGTCCGGTTTTTCCGGATGATGGGTTTCCTGCACAATCTGCACGGACAACGGGCGGATCGGCGCGGCGTCGCGCAGGTTATCGACAAAATTCAGCGCCTCACGGGCATCTTCCCGCAGCGACGTTTCGCTCCACAGTTGCAGACGCAGCGTGGCGACCCCGCCAGACCGTCGCCAGAGAAGGCGCGGTAAAAACAGCTTGCCCTGCGCCGGGTTGAAGGCGTTCAGGCCGCAGATACGGGTGTCATTGGCTACGTCATGGGCATGCAAAAACCGCGAGGCCGAAGCCAGAGAATCAAACTGGGCGAGGCTTCCGAGCGCGGCAAGTTCTTCATCGCCGCTGCGCTGTTGCCAGTAAAACTGAGGATAGCATCGCTGCACACCCAGCCAGGCCAGCGGATCGAAGGCGTCGTTTAACGGGAAAGAGACATCGAAATGGCGTAAACCGGGTATAGCAGGCAATGCTTGCGCAAGCTGAGTGCGCAGGCTTTGCAGCGCGAGGAAAATCGAGTGCACGCGAACCTCTCCCTGTTAAAGCCTTATATTATACGGGGTACTGACGATAAATAGCAGTACCCACGTGTAGGGAGTGGTTTACCGGCTTAACGACGGGCTAACAGCAGACCCAGCACCAGCCCTACGGCCGCACCGACCCCAATGCCCTGCCACGGTTTTTCATGCACATAATCGTCGGCACGATAAACCGCCTGTTTGGCGCGGTAGTAATAATTGTCGGAGGCGTTACTGACGCGGTTTTTCACGTCATGCAGCGCCTGCTCGGCGCGGGCTTTGAGCTCAATGTACTTCTGATCGGCAGGATCGCCTGAAGAGCGCAGCACTTCTTCCAGCGTTTCGCTTAGCAGCGTCAGGTCGTCGTCGACTCGGGTATCCCAGGATTGAAATGACATTTTTTTCTCCATGTTAGTACACCAGTCCGGTAACTATAGACAACGTCTTGCTATTGCGCCTGTTTCGCTTCGCGTGCCATGCCGATGTGTGGGATGCCATCTTCGTCGTAAATGTCCGTGACCGGGGTAAAACCAAAATGGCCATAGAATGATTGCAAATGCGCCTGCGCGCCCAGGTATAACGCCTTGTCCGGCCACTGTTTCTGGCATGCGTCCAGCGTTTTTTCCATCAGCTGATAGCCCAGCTTTTCACCGCGCGCGCGGCCACTGATAATGACGCGCCCAATGACGACAGGGTCAAATTCCTCTTCGCTTTTCAGAATCCTCGCATACGCCACCAGCTCGTTATCGCGCCAGCCGAGGATGTGCCGGTTCTCGCCGACCAGGTCATCGCCGTCGATATCCTGATACGGGCAGGTTTGTTCAACCACGAAGACTTCACAGCGCAGTTTGAGCAGGGCGTAGAGTGACTGCACGGTCAGTTCGCTGTGGTGTAGATCTTGCCACTGGATCATGTGTTTCTCCTTCCTGGGGTTCATCACGTTATACTAAACCCCTTCCCATTCGGCAAAGGGCTGATTGCGTTATGGAACTGATTTTTCTGGGTACGTCCGCCGGGGTGCCAACCCGCTCACGAAACGTGACGGCGATTCTGCTGGATCTTAAGCATCCTACCCGCGGTGGGCTGTGGCTGTTTGACTGCGGCGAGGGTACGCAGCATCAGCTGCTGCATACCTCATACCACCCGGGGAAAGTGGATAAAATATTTATCACCCATCTACACGGCGACCATCTGTTTGGCCTGCCGGGCCTGCTGTGTAGCCGTTCGATGGCCGGTAACGCTAACCCGCTGACCATTTATGGCCCCGCGGGTATTCAGGAATTCGTTGAAACCACGCTGCGCCTGAGCGGCTCGTGGACCGATTATCCGCTGGAGGTGTTAGAGATCGGCGAGGGTCTGGTGTTCGATGACGGAGATTACCTGGTGCGCGCTTACCCGCTTAACCATCCGGTGGAATGCTACGGCTATCGCGTTGAGGAGCATGACAAGCCCGGGGCGCTGAACGCCGCCGCGTTGCAGGCCGATGGAGTGAAACCTGGCCCGCTGTTCCAGCGTCTGAAGCACGGCGAGACCGTCACGCTGGAAGACGGGCGCGTCATCAACGGTCAGGATTACCTCGCCCCACCGCAGCCGGGCAAAAAACTGGCTATTTTTGGGGATACCGCCCCCTGCTCTTCGGCGCTCAGGCTTGCCAGAGGTGTAGATGTGATGGTGCATGAGGCGACGCTGGAAGCGGCGATGGAAGAAAAAGCCAACAGCCGGGGGCACAGCTCAACGCGTCAGGCGGCGCAGCTGGCGCGTGAGGCTGGCGTCCGAAAACTGATTGTTACTCACGTCAGCTCACGCTATGACGTCCGCGGCGCTGAAAGCCTGCTGGCAGAGTGTCGGGAAGTATTTCCGGCATGCGAGCTGGCGGAAGATTTTGCTCAGGTCAGCGTTTAGTCCTTCATTTTTCCCTCAGCGTGCCGATAACGATTAAAAGGCCAGCATTTCTCTTGAGGGTAGAATGGATAATTTCCAGAAAGATATTGATGACAGGGCGAACCTGACCCTGTCCAACCGTTTTGAACTGTTGCTGTTCCGTCTTGGCACCTCTCTGAACGAAAATAAATCCGAGCTGTTCGGCATCAACGTGTTCAAATTGCGCGAAATTGTGCCGATGCCGACCTTCACCAAACCGGCGGGAATGAAGTCTCCGCTGATGGGGATGGTGAACATTCGCGACCAGGTGATCCCGGTGATCGATCTGGCCGCCGTCGCCGGCTGCAAGCCAGCCACCGGGCTGAACATCCTGCTGATCACCGAATATGCCCGCAGCGTGCAGGCGTTTGCTGTGGAATCGGTGGAAAACATCATGCGTCTGGACTGGAAGCAGGTGCATGCTGCGGAAACTGCCGTCAGCGGTCGCTACATTACCAGCATTGCCTGCCTGGACGAGAAGACGGATACCAACGATCTGGCGATGGTGCTGGACGTGGAGCAGATCCTGTACGACATCACCCCGGCGAACCACGATCTGCACGCCACCCATCTGGAAACCACCAAATTTAACATCAAGCCTGGCTCTGTCGCGATTGTTGCAGAAGATTCGAAAGTGGCGCGCTCAATGCTGGAGAAGGGATTGCAGGCGATGGAGATCCCGGCCCAGCTGCATATCACCGGCAAAGACGCGTGGGAGAAAATCACTCAGTTGGCCGCGCAGGCTCAGGCTGAGGGCGTCCCCGTTACCGATAAGATTGCCCTGGTATTGACCGACCTCGAAATGCCGGAGATGGACGGCTTTACGCTGACGCGCAAAATCAAAACCGACCCGGTACTGAAAGATATTCCGGTGGTGATCCACTCGTCTCTTTCCGGCAACGCGAACGAAGATCATATTCGCAAAGTGAAGGCGGACGGCTATGTGGCGAAGTTTGAGCTAAATGAGCTATCGTCGGTGATTGAAGAGGTGCTGGACCGCTCGATGAAGAAGATTGAAGGGCCGCTTATAAGCAGGAAGCAGTTAGCTTAGTCGGGTGGCGCTTCGCTTACCCGACCTACAAGACCCGTAGGCCCTGCAAGCGTAGCGCCCTGGGCATATTTTACTCTGTGCGGGCTGGTGCCCTCACCCCGGCCCTCTCCCACGGGGAGAGGGAGAAAACAATAAAAAACCCGCCGAGGCGGGTTTTTTATTTTTACATCAGCGGCATCGCTCGCTGCACGATATCAATCAGCGGCTGCGGATAGATACCGAAGATCAGCACCAGCAGCGCGGAGATTAGCACCACGATACCGCCGGCGCTGTACTGCCAGTTGGACGGCGCATCGCGGTTGAGCTGCTGAGGCGCGCTCAGGTACAGGCTCACCGCTACGCGCAGGTAGTAGTAGAGACCAATCGCGGAGCCGATAACGACACCCGCCGTCAGCCACCACAGACCCGCCTGCACACCGACGGCCAGCACGTAGAACTTACCGATAAAGCCCAGCGTCATCGGGATACCCGCCAGAGAGAGCATCATCACGGTCATTACCGCAGACAGAATCGGACGGTGCCAGAACAGTCCACGGTAGGAGAACAGGGAATCTGCATCCGGGCCACGGTACGGGCTGGACATCAGGCTCACCACGCCGAACGCGCCGAGGCTGCTGAACAGGTAACCGGCCAGATACACACCCACGGTTTCCATCGACATCTCACCGCTTTGCAGCGCAATCAGCGCCACCAGCAGGTAACCCAGATGGGAGATAGAGGAGTAGCCCAGCAGACGCTTGATGTTGGTCTGGCTCAGCGCCATCAGGTTACCGAAGATGATAGAAACGAACGCGATAATGCCCAGCACCACGCGAACCGCTTCGCTGTCACCCACCGGGGCGTACAGGAACAGACGCATAACCACGCCGAAGATAGCGATTTTACTCGCCGTCGCCAGGAAGGTAGAGACCGGTGCAGGCGCACCCTGGTAGACGTCTGGCGTCCACAGGTGGAACGGAACCAGAGAGAGTTTAAAGCCAAGGCCAACAATCATCATGCCCAGACCCGCCAGCAGCAGCGGCTCATGCATCATGCCGTCGCCGAGGCTCTTACCGATGGCCAGGAAGGAGAGGTTACCCGTCTGTGCATACAGCAGCGCGATACCGAACAGCAGGAACGACGACGCGGCAGCAGACAGAATGGTGTACTTGATAGCCGCTTCCAGAGAGCGCTTCTGACGGAAGGCGTAACCAATCAGGCCGAACAGCGGCAGTGAGATCAACTCAATACCAAGGAACAGCGCGGCCATGTGGTTCGCGTTCGCCAGCAGAATGCCGCCCAGTGCAGCAATCAGTACCAGCAGGTAAAACTCTTCTTTGTTGTCGTTGTATCCTTCGAGCCACGGGTACGCAAAGGTACAGGTTGCCAGGCTCGCCAGCAGCACCAGACCGGTGTAGAGCATGGCGTAGCCGTCAACGCGCATCAGCGGCGTGACGTCCATCGCTCCCGCCTGGCCAACAAACCAGAGGGAGACTAACGCAGCGTTCAGACCCAGAACGGACAGGGTCGCATTCAGGAAGTGATTGCGTCGCCACGCAATGGAGAGCATCACAACCACCACCGTCAATCCGACGATCAGCAGCGGTAGCAGCGCGATCAGTTGTTGTGGAGTTATTGTCATGGCGAATTACGGCCTTGTAGTAGAAGCAGAATTAACAAACCACTGCTGGATGTTACCCATCGCGGAGTGCGAGGTATCCAGAATCGGCTGCGGATAGAAGCCCAACAGCACCAGCAGTACGACCAGCAGCAGGATGATGAACAGCTCTCGCAGCGACATCCCCGGCAATTCTTGTGCAGCAATTTCACTCTTCGCTTTACCGAAGTAAGCGCGGTGCAGCATCGCCAGCGAGTACACGGAGGCAAACACCAGACCAAAGGTGGAGATGACGGTGATCGTCGGTACCACGTTGAAGCTGCCGAACAGGATCATAAACTCGCCGACGAAGTTACCGGTACCCGGCATACCCAGAGTCGCCACCGCGAAGAACATGGAGAGCGCCGGCAGCCATTTCATTTTGCCCCACAGACCGCCCATCATACGCATGTCGCGGGTATGGAGACGTTCGTACAGCTGACCACACAGGATGAAGAGACCGGCAGCGGACAGGCCGTGCGCAATCATCTGGATAACCGCGCCCTGGTACGCCAGCTGGCTGCCGGTGTAGATGGCAATCAGCACGAAGCCCATGTGGGAAACGGAGGTGTAAGCAATCAGACGTTTGATGTCGTACTGCGTGAAGGCCATCCATGCACCGTAGAAGATACCGATCACGCCCAGCCACATGGCAATCGGCGCGAACTCTGCGGAGGCGTTCGGGAACAGCGGCAGGGAGAAACGCAGCAGACCGTAAGCCGCGGTTTTCAGCAAGATGCCCGCCAGGTCAACGGAACCTGCCGTTGGCGCCTGAGAGTGCGCGTCTGGCAGCCAGCCATGCAGCGGAACCACCGGCATTTTAACCGCGAAGGCGATAAAGAAGCCCAGCATCAGCAGGTATTCCACGCCGTGGGACATCGGGGTCTTCAGCAGGTCTTCGTAGTTGAAGGTCCAGACACCGGTCGCGTTGTAATGCACAAACACCAGCGCCAGGATGGCAATCAGCATCACCAGACCACTCGCCTGGGTATAGATGAAGAACTTGGTGGCCGCCGTGATACGCGTTTTACCGTCGGATGCCTTGTGACCCCACAGCGCGATCAGGAAGTACATCGGCACCAGCATCATCTCCCAGAAGAAGAAGAACAGGAACATGTCGATGGCCAGGAACACGCCGATCACGCCGCCCAGGATCCACATCAGGTTCAGGTGGAAGAAGCCCTGGTATTTTTCGATTTCTCGCCAGGAGCAAAGTACCGCCAGAACGCCGAGCAGACCGGTCAGCACCACCATCAGCAGCGACAGACCGTCAATCGCGAGGTGGATCGTGATACCGAAACGTGGGATCCACGGCAGGATAAACTCAGACTGCCACTGCGGAAGGCCCGCAGACTGGGTCAGTGAGTAGCCACCCTGCAACCACAGTTGCAGGCCAAGCGCGAGCGTCAATCCCATGGTGATCAGCGCGATCCAGCGCGGCATCTTCACGCCAAAGCGTTCGGTCTGCCAGCACAGGAAGCCGCCGATGAAGGGAATTAATATTAGCCAGGGTAGTAACATGGCGATTTACATTCCTTTTTAAGGCCCCCAGCAGGGGCCTGATTTTCAACGAATCGAATAAAATTCACTTTACGATCAACGCAACACCATCAGCAGCGCCAGCACGACAACCGCACCGATGCTCATGGACGCCACATACCAGCGCAGATAACCGTTCTCGCTAAACAGCAGGCCTTTACCTGCAAAGCGAGAGAGGATCGCCGGGATATTCATCAGGCTGTTCAGTGGATCGCGCTTCAGCAGCCACGCAATGCCCAGGAACGGCTTCACGAAGATCATGTCGTACAGCCAGTCGAAGCCCCACGCGTTGTACCACCAGGTGCCCAGCAGACGGCCCGGCGCGCTGTTGGCAACGGCAGTTACCAGCGTGCGTTTGCCCAGCCACAGCCATGCGGCAATCAGGATGCCCGCTATAGCCACTACGCCGGAGGTGATTTCAAGCGTCAGAACGCGACCGTGCTCAAGCTCGGTTGTTGCCGGCAGTACACCCTGCAACGGTGGCACAATCATCGCGCCAACGAAGGTGGACAGGACCAGCAGAACAATCAGCGGCAGGTGGTGGGTAATCCCCTTCCCTGCGTGAGCGTGAATTTGTTCTTTACCGTGGAAGACGATGAAAATCATACGGAAGGTGTACAGGGAGGTCATGAACGCACCGACCAGACCCGCAACCATCAGATTGATATGACCATTCGCCATGGCGCCCGCAAGGATTTCGTCCTTACTGAAGAAGCCCGCGGTAATCAGCGGCAGTGCCGCCAGCGCCGCGCCGCCCACCAGGAAGCAGACATAGACCAGCGGGATGGACTTACGCAGTCCGCCCATTTTGAAGATGTTCTGCTCGTGGTGGCAGGCCAGGATCACCGAACCGGATGAGAGGAACAGCAGCGCTTTAAAGAACGCGTGCGTCATCAGGTGGAAAATGGCTGCGTCCCACGCCTGAACGCCCAGCGCCAGGAACATGTAACCAATCTGGCTCATGGTGGAGTACGCGAGAACGCGTTTGATGTCGGTCTGCACCAGCGCGGCAAAGCCTGCCAGCACCAGCGTAACCGCACCGACAATACCCACCAGATGCAGAATTTCCGGGGTCATCAGGAACAGGCCATGGGTACGCGCAATCAGGTAGACACCGGCGGTAACCATGGTCGCGGCGTGGATCAGCGCGGAGACAGGGGTTGGACCCGCCATCGCGTCGGCCAGCCATGTCTGCAACGGCAGCTGCGCGGATTTACCCACGGCGCCACCCAGCAGCATCAGCGTTGCCCACCACAGCATGTTGTTGCCTGCTTCGAAGTGCGCCGGCGCCAGTTCCACCATTTCGCGGAAGTTCAGCGTGCCCAGTTCGTTGTAGAGAATGAACAGCGCGAAAGCGAGGAAGACGTCACCCACGCGGGTCACGACGAACGCTTTCATGGCCGCTGCGCCATTCTTCGGATCGGTGTAGTAGAAACCGATCAGCAGGTAAGAGCACAGACCCACGCCTTCCCAGCCCAGATACATCAGCAGCAGGTTATCGGCCAGCACCAGAACCACCATGCTGGCGATAAACAGGTTGGTGTAGGCGAAGAAGCGGGAGTATCCCTCTTCACCGCGCATGTACCAGGAGGCGAACATGTGGATCAGGAAGCCGACGCCGGTGACCACGGAGAGCATGGTCAGAGACAGACCATCCAGCACCAGGTTGAAACCGATGTTGAAGTTACCGACCGACATCCAGTTCCACAGCGGTACGCTGTAGGCCTGACGTCCATTGTTAAAGAAGTCGATACCCGCATACGCTGTGACCAGCGCAGCCAGGCCGATAGAGCCAATGCCCACGGTGGCAGACAGATTCTCAGACCAGCGGCCGCGAGAAAACGCCAGCAGCACGAAGCCAATCAGCGGAAAAATAATGGTTAAGGCAAGCATGTTCATCCACGCAACTCACTTACTGAATCGATGTTCAGGTTCTGGCGGCGACGATGGAGCTGTAGCAACAGCGCCAGGCCAATACTCGCTTCAGCAGCCGCGAGGCTGATGGCGAGAATGTACATCACCTGACCATCGGTCTGGCCCCAGTAGCTGCCGGCGACCACAAAGGCCAGCGCGGAAGCGTTGATCATGATTTCCAGACCGATCAGCATAAACAGCAGATTGCGGCGGATAACCAGACCGGTTAAGCCCAGAACGAATAAAATCGCAGCGAGGATCAGTCCATGTGTTAAGGGGATCATGCGCGTTCCTCCGTTTTTCTTTTCGCGCGGTCGTCAGTGCGGTTGCTCAGCACCTCGCCGACACGCTCTTCGCGGCCAACGTGGAAGGCCACAACCAGACCCGCCAGCAGCAGCATCGAGGCCAGCTCAACCGCCAGAACGTACGGACCAAACAGGGTGATACCCACGGCTTTCGCGCTGATTGGCGTCCCGTCGATACCCTGGTCGTTGACGCCCAGAATGGCGTAAACAATCACCGCCAGCATGATGGCCGACAGAATCGCCGGGCCAATCCACACCTGCGGTTTTAACCACTGACGTTCCTGCTCAATTTCAGAGCCGCCCAGGTTGAGCATCATCACCACGAACACGAACAGCACCATGATGGCCCCGGCGTAGACGATGATTTCCAGCGCACCGGCGAAGTGCGCGCCCAGCGCAAAGAACA
The DNA here is from genome assembly GCF_049238125.1 of Enterobacter cloacae complex sp. IR5402. Lineage (NCBI taxonomy): Bacteria > Pseudomonadati > Pseudomonadota > Gammaproteobacteria > Enterobacterales > Enterobacteriaceae > Enterobacter > Enterobacter cloacae complex sp. IR5402. The sequence continues at coordinate 256,603 of NZ_JBMKHO010000002.1, read as the reverse complement.
CCCCGGAAATAGCCAGCAGCGAGATGATTAAATACAGCAGCGCATGCACCGGATTGGTGTGCGTGATCACTCGCAGCGTAGCCAGGATGGCGATAAGGCCACAGATATAAAAAGCGAATTCCATTGCCCTCTCCTTACGGTAACAGGCTCTTGACGTCGATAGGCTTGGCTTCGTTCTCTGCTTCGCCCTTATCTTTGCCGTCGATTGCCATACCCGCCATCCGGTAGAAGTTATATTCCGGGTATTTGCCCGGACCGGAAATCAGCAGATCCTCTTTCTCGTACACCAGGTCCTGACGCTTGTACTCACCCAGCTCAAAGTCTGGAGTCAGCTGAATCGCCGTGGTTGGGCACGCTTCTTCACACAGACCGCAGAAAATGCAGCGTGAGAAGTTGATGCGGAAGAACTCAGGATACCAGCGGCCGTCTACCGTCTCTGCTTTTTGCAGAGAGATACAGCCCACCGGACACGCTACCGCACACAGGTTACAGGCAACGCAACGCTCGGAACCGTCCGGGTCGCGCGTCAGCACGATACGTCCACGGTAGCGCGGCGGCAGATATACCGGCTCTTCCGGGTACATCCGGGTTTCGCGTTTGGCAAACGCATGCAGGCCGATCATCCAGATACTGCGTACCTGGGTGCCGAAACCTACCAATAATTCTTTTAAGGTCATGATCTCAAAGCCCCTTATGGCTGCTGCCAGAGAATGACAGCCGCCGTTACCAACAAGTTGACGAGCGTCAGCGGCAGGCACACTTTCCAGCCGAAGGACATTACCTGGTCATAACGCGGACGCGGTAACGCTGCGCGAATCAAAATGAACATCATCATGAAGAACGCGGTTTTCAGCGCGAACCAGATGAACGGCGGTAAGAACGGGCCATGCCAGCCACCAAAGAACAGCGTTACCATCAACGCCGAAATGGTGACGATACCGATGTACTCGCCCACGAAGAACAGACCGAACTTCATACCGGAATATTCAATGTGGTAACCGTCGGCCAGTTCCTGTTCGGCTTCTGGCTGGTCAAACGGGTGACGGTGACACACCGCCACGCCCGCGATGGCAAAGGTAATAAACCCAAAGAACTGCGGGATAACGTTCCAGATGTCGGCCTGGTTGTTGACGATGTCGGTCATGTTAAATGAACCGGCCTGCGCCACCACGCCCATCAGGGAGAGACCCAGGAACACTTCGTAGCTCAGCGTCTGCGCGGAAGCACGCATCGCACCCAGCAGCGAGTATTTGTTGTTACTGGACCAGCCTGCGAACAGCACCGCGTAGACCGCGAGGCCTGCCATCATCAGGAAGAACAGAATGCCGATGTTCAGGTCAGCGACCACCCAGGTCGGGCTGACCGGAACGATAGCAAACGCCAGCAGCAGCGAGGTGAAGGCGATCATCGGCGCCAGCGTAAAGATCACGCGGTCCGAGAAGCGCGGAACCCAGTCCTCTTTAAAGAACATCTTGATCATGTCCGCCACCAGCTGGAGTGAACCACCCCAGCCCACGCGGTTCGGTCCGTAACGGTTCTGGAACAGACCGAGCAGACGACGTTCACCAAAGCTCATGAACGCGCCGCAGGTGACCACCACCAGCAGAATCACAACCGCTTTCAGAATGCTCAGCAGGATGTCGATAAGATCCGGCGTTAACCAACTCATGCTTTTGCCTCCTGAAGGTTATCAAGATGCGCACCCGCCAGGACCGGCGCGATGCCAGGCATACCCATCGGCAGACCCACCTGCCCTGCTGACAGGCGTTCAGAAATAATCAGCGGCAGGCTGATTGTCTGGCCGTCGTAGCTAAAGGCAATGTTCGCACCCGCGTTAACGCCAAGCTTCGCGGCATCCGCCGGGTTGAGCTTGATGTACGGCTGCGGCATACGCTGCTGGAATACCGGAGAACGCTGGGACATTTCGTCGCTACCGAACAGATGGTAGTACGGTGCAATGCGCCAGTGACCTTCCTGCGCCTGGAAGCTCGCCGGAACGGTGGTGAAGAAGTCCAGACCGGTTTCGGAGGCTTCAATCAGACGCACGCCTGGATCGCCGTGGCGCAGGTGACCGCCCACTTCAGCCTGGAATTTGTTCCATGCCTGCGGGGAGTTCCAGCCCGGTGCCCATGCAAACGGGATTTGCGAACGCGGCGCAGACGGCTGGTTGTTCCCTTCCATCGAGAAGGCGAACATGGTGTCTTTATCCTGCGGCTGACGCGGTTCGTGCACGCTGATGTTGGCGCGCATCGCGGTACGACCGCTGTAGCGGTGCGGCTCACGCGCCAGTTTCTGGCCGCGAATGCGGAAGCTTGCGTCCGGCGCGGCATCTTTAATACCCGCCAGCTGAGGCAGTTTCTCAACAACCGCGTCGATAACGTGGTCGAGCTGCGTCCAGTCCACTTCACGGCTCTGCACGGTGCTGTGCAGAGAGTGCAGCCAGCGCCAGCTTTCCAGCATCACGGTGTTGCTGTCGTAGTAGGCCGGGTCATAAACCTGGAAGAAACGCTGTGCGCGGCCTTCGTTGTTGATCACCGTCCCGTCACTTTCTGCGAAGCTTGCCGCAGAGAGTACGAGATGCGCTTTGTCCATGATCGCGGTGCGCTGATGGTCGATAACCATCACCAGCGGCGCTCTGGAGAGCGCGGCGTCAACACGCGCGGCGGAAGCGTGGCGATGCAGGTCATTTTCCAGCACCACAACGGCGTCAGCGGCACCGGATTCCAGTTCGCTTAACGCGTCTTCCAGCGAGCCGCCGCCAATCATACCCAGACCGATGCTGTTCACCGCACGGGCAATCATGGTCACACCAACGTCAGCGCCGCGTCCCTTCAGGGCTTTGGCAACGTTCGCTGCGGCCTGAATGATTTCAGCGCTACCGGCGTTGGTACCGGAAATAATCAGAGGTTTCTTCGCCCCCGCCAGCGCCTGAACAATCACGTCGACCTTGTTTTGCAGGTCGCGATCCAGCTCAACGGCCGGTGAGTTGTTGTCCAGCGCGTGGGCAATGGCAAAGCCAAGACGCGCCTGATCTTCAACCGGCGCGCAGTAGGTCCACGCCGCAATATCGTCCAGACGGGTGTTGTCGACGTTAGTCACAAACAGAGGATGCTTCGCGCGCTGACCAATGTTGAGAATGGCCGCAATCTGCCAGTCAGCCACTTTCTGCGCCGCTGCCATTTCACGTGCTTTGCCTTTCACCGCCTGACGAACCGCCAGGGCCGCGCGTGCACCGGTCTGCGTCAGGTCTTCCCCGAGCACCAGAACCGCATCATAGGATTCGATTTCGCGCAGCGCAGGCGTGTGAACACCGCCTTCACGCAGCACTTTCAGCACCAGCTGGAGACGTTCCTGCTCGCCCTGGGCGATACCGGTGTAGAAGTTTTCCGCTCCAACCAGCTCGCGCAGCGCGAAGTTGCTTTCGATGCTGGCACGCGGGGAGCCAATGCCGATCACTTTCTTCGACTGACGCAGAATATCTGCCGCGCCCTGCATCGCCTGCTCAGCGTTGAGGGTAATGACGTCATCGCCACGGCGCTGAACCGGCTGACGCGGACGGTCTTTCAGGTTCACATAGCCATAGCCGAAACGACCGCGGTCGCAGAGGAAGTAGTGGTTAACGGTACCGTTGTAACGGTTTTCGATACGACGCAGTTCGCCGTAACGTTCACCCGGGCTGGTGTTACAGCCAAGGGAGCACTGCTGGCAGATGCTTGGCGCAAACTGCATGTCCCATTTACGGTTGTAACGTTCAGAGTGGGTTTTATCCGTGAATACGCCGGTCGGACAGATTTCTACCAGGTTACCGGAGAATTCACTTTCAAGCGTACCGTCTTCCGGACGACCGAAGTAGACGTTGTCATGCGCGCCATACACGCCCAGATCCTGACCGTCTGCATAATCTTTGTAGTAACGCACGCAGCGGTAGCAGGCGATGCAGCGGTTCATTTCGTGAGAGATGAACGGCCCCAGATCCTGGTTACGGTGGGTACGTTTGGTAAAGCGATAGCGACGGAAGCTGTGACCGGTCATGACGGTCATATCCTGAAGGTGGCAGTTACCGCCCTCCTCACACACCGGACAGTCGTGCGGGTGGTTGGTCATCAACCACTCCACCACGCTTTCACGGAACTGTTTGGCTTCTTCGTCATCAATCGAAATAAAGGTGCCTTCGGCGGCTGGCGTCATACAGGACATCACCAGGCGACCACGCGTGTCTTCCGCGTTTTGATATTGCTTCACCGCACACTGGCGGCAAGCACCGACGCTGCCCAGCGCCGGATGCCAGCAAAAGTACGGAATATCGAGGCCAAGAGACAGACAAGCTTCCAGCAGGTTGTCCGCCCCGTTGACTTCGTATTCTTTGCCGTCTACATGAATCGTAGCCATTAGCATGCTTCCAGTTGGCTCGGCCGAAACCGAGCGTTAATCAAAATTCTGTTTTTACCAGCGCGCTTTCAGCAGGTTCGGCTGAATACCATTGATCGAATGGGTATTGCTGAACGGCTGCTTGATGCCTGCTTCGAATTCGTCGCGGAAATATTTAATCGCGCTTTGCAGCGGCTCGACGGCGCCCGGTGCGTGGGCACAGAAGGTTTTACCCGGTCCTAAGAATCGACACAGTTGCTCAAGTGTCTCGATATCGCCAGGCTGGCCTTCGCCACGTTCGATAGCACGCAGGATCTTCACGCTCCACGGCAGACCATCACGGCACGGTGTGCACCAGCCGCAGGACTCGCGGGCGAAGAACTCTTCCAGGTTACGCACCAGGGATACCATGCCGATCTCGTGGTCGACGGCCATCGCCAGCGCGGTACCCAGACGGCTACCTGCTTTACCAATGCTTTCGAACTCCATTGGCAGGTCAAGGTGGGCTTCGGTCAGGAAGTCCGTCCCTGCCCCACCCGGCTGCCAGGCTTTGAATTTCAGGCCATCGCGCATGCCGCCGGCGTAGTCTTCAAGAATTTCGCGTGCGGTGGTGCCGAACGGCAGCTCCCAGACGCCAGGGTTCTTCACGCGACCGGAGAAGCCCATCAGCTTGGTACCGGCATCTTTGCTTGAGGAGATGCCCTGATACCACTCCACGCCGTTCGCAAGGATCGCCGGGACGTTACACAGGGTTTCGACGTTGTTGACGCAGGTCGGTTTACCCCACACGCCGGAGCTTGCCGGGAACGGTGGCTTGGAGCGCGGGTTCGCGCGGCGGCCTTCCAGGGAGTTAATCAGCGCGGTTTCTTCACCGCAGATATAACGCCCGGCACCGGTGTGCACGAACAGCTCGAAGTCAAACCCGGTGCCCAGGATGTTTTTACCCAGCAGTCCCGCTTCGGTGGCTTCGGCAATCGCGCGACGCAGGTTTTCCGCCGCTTCGATGTATTCGCCGCGCAGGAAGATGTAGCCACGGTACGCTTTCAGCGCGAACGCGGAGATCAGCATTCCTTCCACCAGCAGGTGCGGCAGCTGTTCCATCAGCAGACGGTCTTTATAGGTACCCGGCTCCATTTCATCGGCGTTACACAGCAGGTAACGGATGTTCATGGATTCATCTTTCGGCATCAGGCTCCACTTCAGACCGGTGGAGAAGCCCGCACCACCGCGGCCTTTCAGGCCAGACTCTTTCACCGCGTTAACGATGTCGTCCGGCGCCATGCCGCCAAGGGCTTTACGCGCACCGGCATAGCCGTTTTTGCTCTGATATTCGTCGAGCCATACCGGCTGTTTGTCATCACGCAGACGCCAGGTCAGCGGATGCGTCTCAGCAGTACGAATTACAGTTTTCATTTGTACTGCTCCAGCAGGTCAGGAATCGCTTCCGGCGTCAGATGGCTGTGAGTGTCCTCATCAATCATCATGGTCGGCCCCTTGTCGCAGTTACCCAGGCAGCAGGTTGGCAGCAGAGTAAAACGTCCGTCGAAGGTGGTCTGGCCCGGCTTAATATTGAGTTTCTTCTCAATCGCAGCCTGAATGCCCTGATAACCGGTGATGTGGCAGACCACGCTGTCACAGTAGCGGATCACATGGCGGCCTACCGGCTGACGGAAAATCTGGCTGTAGAACGTGGCTACGCCTTCTACGTCACTTGCCGGAATGCCCAGCACTTCTGCGATCGCATAGATCGCCCCATCTGGCACCCAACCACGCTGTTTCTGTACGATTTTCAGCGCTTCAATGGACGCCGCACGCGGGTCTTCGTAGTGGTGCATCTCGTGCTCAATGGCGGCACGCTCTGCTTCACTCAGCTCAAAAGCCTCGGTTTGTGGTTGTTGATTCTCGTGCATAATTAGCGGTCCACATCTGACATAACAAAATCGATACTACCCAGATACACAATCAGGTCGGAGACCAGACTGCCGCGAATGGCGGCCGGGATCTGCTGCAAGTGCGCGAAGCTTGGCGTACGCACGCGGGTGCGGTAGCTCATGGTGCTGCCGTCGCTGGTGAGGTAGTAGCTGTTGATACCCTTGGTCGCTTCAATCATCTGGAAGGATTCCTGTGCCGGCATGACCGGGCCCCAGGAAACTTGCAGGAAGTGGGTGATCAGGGTCTCGATATGTTGCAGCGTGCGCTCTTTCGGTGGCGGCGTCGTCAGCGGGTGATCCGCCTTGAACGGGCCTTCCGGCATGTTGTTGAGGCACTGCTCAAGGATGCGCAGGCTCTGGCGCAGCTCTTCCACTTTCAACATCACGCGGGTGTAGCAGTCGGAAACACCGCCGCCAACCGGGACTTCAAAGTCGAAGTTCTCGTAACCAGAGTAAGGACGCGCTTTACGCACGTCGAAATCAATCCCGGTCGCACGCAGGCCAGCACCGGTAGTCCCCCACTCCAGCGCTTCTTTCGCGCCGTAGGCAGCAACGCCCTGGGAACGGCCTTTCAGGATGGAGTTACGCAGCGCGGCTTTCTCGTAAGACGCCAGACGTTTCGGCATCCAGTCGAGGAATTCACGCAGCAGACGGTCCCAACCGCGCGGCAGATCGTGCGCCACACCACCGATGCGGAACCAGGCTGGGTGCATACGGAAACCGGTAATCGCTTCCACCAGATCGTAGATTTTCTGACGGTCGGTAAAGGCGAAGAAGACCGGCGTCATCGCGCCGACGTCCTGAATGAACGTGGAGATGTACAGCAGGTGGCTGTTAATACGGAACAGTTCAGACAGCATTACGCGAATCACGTTAACGCGATCCGGGACGGTGATGCCTGCCAGTTTCTCAACGGCCAGCACGTATGGCATTTCGTTCACGCAGCCGCCGAGGTATTCGATACGGTCGGTATACGGAATGTAGCTGTGCCAGGACTGACGTTCGCCCATCTTCTCGGCACCACGATGGTGGTAGCCGATGTCAGGCACGCAGTCGACAATCTCTTCGCCATCAAGCTGAAGAATAATACGGAAAGCACCGTGCGCAGACGGGTGGTTCGGACCGAGGTTGAGGAACATGAAGTCCTCGTTTTCGGTGCCGCGCTTCATGCCCCAGTCTTCCGGCTTGAAGGTCAGCGCTTCCATCTCCAGATCCTGCTTGGCTTTGGTCAGCTCAAACGGGTCGAATTCGGTGGCGCGTGCCGGGTAGTCTTTACGCAGCGGGTGGCCGGTCCAGGTCTGCGGCATCATGATGCGCGTCAGATGCGGGTGGCCGTCGAAGGTCATGCCGAACATTTCCCAGGTTTCACGCTCGTACCAGTTGGCGTTCGGGAAAAGTTTGGTGATCGTCGGCAGATGCATGTCGTTTTCAGACAATGCCACCTTGAGCATGATATCCGTGTTGCGGTCTATTGAGATCAGGTGGTAGAAAACGGAAAAATCCGCGGCAGGGAGACCCTGGCGGTGCGTTCTCAGACGTTCGTCCATGCCGTGTAAGTCAAACAGCATGACGTAAGGTTTTGGCAATTTCTTGAGGAAATCGACAACTTCCAGTAATTGCTCACGCTTCACCCAAACAACGGGTACCCCGGTGCGGGTGGCCTGAACAGTAAAGGCATCCGGCCCAAAACGGTTGCGCAGTTCGCCAATGATCGGGTCATCGAGATGATCCCGAGTCTGCCAGGCGGCTTCTTGCGCGGTTAAGTCGGTCATATTGTTCACCATTGCAAATGGTCCGTGGTGACTGTTAAGCCTGGCTTCGCGCTATTTGAGTAGTGATATGCGAAGGTGTTCTCCAGGCCCACAGGCGCAAATTAAATTTCGTCAGGCGTACGCAGGTTGGTGACGGCAATACGTTCACCACGTTTACGCTCGCGCTCAGACTGCATGTTCGCGCGATAGACACCCTGATCGCCAACAACCCATGAAAGCGGGCGGCGTTCTTTACCAATTGACTCCTGGAGCAGCATCAGCGCCTGCATATAGGCCTCTGGACGCGGCGGGCAACCCGGGATGTACACATCCACCGGAATGAACTTATCAACGCCCTGCACAACGGAATAAATGTCGTACATACCGCCGGAGTTTGCACATGCGCCCATGGAGATAACCCATTTTGGCTCCAGCATCTGGTCATAAAGACGCTGAATAACCGGTGCCATCTTGGTAAAGCAGGTCCCTGCCACCACCATCAGGTCAGCCTGACGCGGAGAAGCACGCAGTACCTCGGCCCCAAAACGCGCAACGTCATGCACCGCAGTGAATGACGTCACCATTTCAACGTAGCAGCAAGAAAGGCCAAAGTTGTATGGCCAGATGGAGTTCTTACGACCCCAGTTGACCATGTCGTGCATGGCATGTTCGAGCTTGCCCATGTACACGCTTTTGTTGACTTCTTGCTCCAGGGGGTCGGTTACGATCTCCTGTTTTTGCAGGGGGTAACGGTCATTCTCACCGTTAGGATCTATGCGGGTGAGCGTATAATCCATCTTATTGCCTCGCTGTTACTGCTGACGATTAGAGATACTGTTTTCCGGGTTGATGTGTTCACGGCGTGAACGCACAGGTGTCCAGTCCAGCGCGCCGATACGCACCAGATAAACCAGACCGGCCAGTAACACTAAAATGAAAATTGCGGCCTCGACAAAGCCCACCCAACCACTTTCGCGAATGGAGGTAGACCACGCGAAGAGGTAAAGCGCTTCCACGTCAAAAATGACGAAGAACATGGCTACCAGGTAAAACTTGGCAGACAGGCGTAAGCGAGCGGTACCTACTGAATCAATACCTGATTCGAAAGGTGTGTTTTTGTGCCTTGCGCGGGCGCGACCGCCCAGGAACCAGCCGCCGACTAACATCAGGCAGCACAGGCCAATGGCTACAATAAGAAAGATTGCGAATGCCCAGTGATGAGCGATGACTTCTGTGGATGTTGACATACTCATTGCTTACTCATCAAAAGTGATACCGACGACACTGCTCTTGCTGGCAGATGGGCATCACATCGATTCATGGGGAGGAACAAAATAACCTTACACTAACTGTCAGAAATGAGACATAGACAGCAAAATGATGGGGTTTTTTACTCCTTTCTATAACCTTTTGTCAACTTTAACAAAGGTTTCTTCACATTAAATTACAACGTGCGATTCTCATTAACATTTGGTGCCCTTTAACCCTGGTGGGTACATGACTTTCCGTCAAATGCATCTTGTTGAATCGTGTCCGTTTTGGAAGTAAAAAAAATAACCCTCCTATTTTGACAGGATTTGCCAACGATTCCTCCCCCCAAATGGGAGTATTTTCTTGATCTGAGACACGCTTTTGTTAATTCAATCAAAAAAACAGCAACATATTTCCTGTTTTTTTAACATCGGTGGGGTATGAGGTAAGTTAGAACAGGTCTTGTTTACATCTTAATCAAAAGCATTTTCTGCATTGATAAATAAGCGGTATTTGCTTTATCCCTGCTCCGCCCGCGGTTATGAATAGCAAAAAAAACCACTCGCAGGAAAAAATCATGCGAGTGGCTCTTTTTTGCACTTACATTTTGTTACGAGAATTTTGAGGGAATGATCACTCAAAATCCCCTTCCACAATCAGGGAGTCATCCCCTCCTTCGGGAGTAACAGCCGCGTACTGCCATGGATTGTGGTAGTTTTCCATTGCCTCGAATACCACTTTTGCCAGCTCGTTGTTGCTGGCGGCGTTATGGCACAGCAGGTACTCCGTATCCGGCAACGACGGGAGTCCCTCGGATTGACCCAGCACACGCAGATCGGGGCTCATCATTTCCACCGGACGGGCCGTTACGCCAAGCCCAGCCTTCACCGCCGCTCGCACTGCGGGCAAGGTTGACGCCACGTACGCCAGGCGCCATGGAATACTGGCTTCGTTGAGCGCTGCCAGCACCATATCGCGGAACGGACTGGGATCATCCAGCAGGACCAGGGGTATCGGCTCACCTTTCTGCAATACATACTCCGCGGCACAGTACCAGTGCGTTGGAGAAGTACGCAGCGTCAGGCTGTCAAACTGGCCAGGTCGATGCGTGGTGACCACCAGGTCAACCTCGTTTTCTGTCAGCATCTCAACCATGAAGGCATTGCGTTTAACGCTAACGTCCAGGGCAAGCTTCGGATAAACCGAGCTAATTCGGTTGAGAAGGAAGGGTAAAATGGTATCTGCTGATTCATCTGACGCCCCTAATGTTAACACTCCCTGAAGGTTGCTAAACATTAATGACATACAGGCTTCATCATTAAAGCGCAGTATCTTTCTGGCATAACCCAGAAGCTGAATACCATGTTCTGTTAAAAGCTTATTACGCCCATGACGCGCAAAAAGCTCTTTACCAACCAGTTGTTCCAGCCGCTGCATTTGCTGACTCACGGCGGACTGGGTACGGCAAACGGCGGCAGCAGCTGCTGCAAAAGTGTTGAGATCGGCGACCGCAACAAACGTTCTCAGCAGATCGAGGTCGAGATTCATTATCGGACGATTTGCATTTATCATATCTTTTCACTTTCAGGTTGCTCGTGCGGAGCTGCCCGGGTTGAAGCTGTGTGTAACAGTTAAGCAATTCCTTCTGAAGAGTTTCCCTCGCATCCCGGCCCGGCAGACTGCCTGACAGATAGTTATTGTACTGCGGTATATCACCAGTCAGAAATCACGTTTCATGACGTTATTTTTATTCTCTTGCGTCCAGGATATTTCTTTGTTTGCAGGTCGATGTAAATACCATAAAGAGTAAGACATGTTTTCTGCCATCTATATCGCAGCGTTGCCAGCGTAGCAAGATGTGACTTACCCAATCAGCCAGAGATAACTTTAGCAATAACAATCGATTAATACAGAAAAGCAGAAGCCGATATACGTAACAGGCCTATCGCTATGCTGCATTCCCGAAACACATCTTAACCCAAATCCACTATATTTATAAGTCTTATTGCAATATTAAGGAGTTACCGCCAATGATAAGCAACTACACTCTTTTTATTAAAATTAACGAAAGTTGCATTTTCGTCGTTAATAATAAATAAAGTTTAATTTAGATTCAGGCCATTCATTAATAACCCTTAACATTAATTTCACATGAGTAACTTTTAGCCTGGCTTTGCTAATATGGCAATCGGTATCTCAGCATTCAGGTTTTACGAATGATCACTCAGGGGGACTAATGCATCAGCCCGAATCGTCTTTTTATTTACACCAGAATAAAATTCATAGTTACATGCAATTTTTAGCATAAAAAACCCATTAATAACCTTTATTACGATAAATTCAGGCACAAAATCACTCCCTCGTTAGAGTAAGCGATCACAGCGACATTCCCCGGTGGAACGAAATCTTCTTCTGTGCGCCCTTCAAAACGAAGCGCGGGGGGAGTACATTGTTCCGTGCACACTTCCACGGCAGGAAGTTGCAATAATAGCGAAAAGGTTAAAGGTTCATGTCCCCTATCGAAAAATCCAGCAAGCTCGACAACGTCTGTTACGACATCCGTGGCCCGGTACTCAAAGAGGCAAAACGCCTTGAAGAGGAAGGCAATAAGGTTCTGAAACTCAACATCGGCAACCCCGCGCCATTTGGTTTTGAAGCGCCGGATGAGATCCTGGTGGATGTGATCCGTAACCTGCCCACTGCACAAGGCTACTGCGATTCAAAAGGGCTTTACTCCGCCCGTAAAGCCATCATGCAGCACTATCAGGCTCGCGGTATGCGCGACGTCACCGTTGAAGATATCTACATTGGCAACGGTGTCTCGGAACTGATCGTTCAGGCGATGCAGGCGCTCCTGAACAGCGGCGATGAAATGCTGGTTCCTGCCCCAGATTATCCGCTGTGGACGGCTGCGGTGTCCCTGTCCAGCGGTAAAGCGGTGCACTACCTGTGCGACGAATCCTCTGACTGGTTCCCGGATCTGGATGATATTCGCGCCAAAATTACCCCGCGCACCCGGGGTATCGTGATCATTAACCCGAATAACCCGACGGGCGCGGTCTATTCAAAAGAGCTGCTGATGGAGATCGTCGAGATCGCCCGCCAGCACAACCTGATCATCTTTGCCGACGAGATTTACGACAAGATCCTGTACGACGCGGCGCAGCACCACTCTATCGCCGCGCTAGCACCCGATCTGCTAACGGTCACCTTTAACGGACTGTCTAAAACTTACCGCGTTGCCGGTTTCCGTCAGGGCTGGATGGTACTGAACGGTCCGAAAAAACATGCGAAAGGCTACATTGAAGGGCTGGAGATGCTGGCATCCATGCGTCTGTGCGCCAACGTACCGGCGCAACATGCGATCCAGACAGCACTCGGCGGCTATCAAAGCATCAGCGAGTTTATCGTCCCAGGCGGCCGCCTGTATGAACAGCGCAACCGTGCATGGGAATTGATTAATGATATTCCGGGCGTCTCCTGCGTGAAGCCTAACGGCGCGCTGTACATGTTCCCGAAAATCGACGCGAAGCGCTTTAATATTCACGACGACCAGAAAATGGTGCTCGACTTCCTGTTGCAGGAAAAAGTGCTGCTGGTTCAGGGTACGGCGTTTAACTGGCCGTGGCCGGATCACGTGCGTATCGTCACCCTGCCGCGCGAAGACGATCTCGAAATGGCCATCAGCCGCTTCGGGCGCTTCCTCTCCGGGTACCATCAGTAGCGCTGACTATCCGCCGGGTAGCACTGCGCTTACCCGGCCTGCAACATCCGCAAATTTGCATCTTCCCTCCCCTCCCCGCACAATGAAGTCTGTCGCAGTGAAGACATAAGGTAACCTATGAGTCAGAGTCATTTCTTTGCCCACCTCTCCCGCCTGAAACTCATCAACCGCTGGCCGCTGATGCGCAACGTGCGCACTGAAAATGTGTCTGAGCACAGTTTACAGGTTGCCATGGTCGCGCACGCGCTGGCCGCGATTAAAAACCGCAAATTCAACGGGCAGGTGAATGCCGAACGTATCGCCCTGCTGGCGATGTACCACGATGCATCGGAAGTGCTGACCGGGGATCTGCCTACGCCGGTGAAATATTTCAACTCGCAGATTGCCCAGGAATATAAAGCTATTGAGAAGATTGCCCAGCAGAAGCTGATCGACATGGTGCCTGAAGAGCTGCGCGATATCTTCGGGCCGCTCATCGACGAGCATCAGTATACGGAAGAGGAGAAATCCCTGGTTAAGCAGGCCGATGCGCTGTGCGCCTACCTGAAGTGTCTGGAAGAGCTGTCCGCCGGGAATAACGAATTTTTACTGGCAAAAACGCGTCTGGAAAAAACGCTGGAATCTCGTCGCAGCGAAGAGATGGACTACTTTATGCGCGTGTTTGTGCCGAGCTTCCATTTGTCACTGGATGAGATTAGCCAGGATTCGCCGCTGTAGTTTTTTGCCGGGTGGCGGCTCCGCCTTACCCGGCCTACGTTTCTGCACTCACGCTAAAACGGGAATAACACCGGAATTAACACCACGCACACCACCATCACCAGCACGGTGAACGGCACACCCAGCTTCACGAAATCACTGAACCTATAATTCCCGGGCCCCAGCACCAGCGTATTGACCGGGGAAGAGACCGGCGTCATAAATGCCGCGGACGCCGCCATCGCAACCATCATCGCAAACGGATACGGCGAAACACCCATCGATTTTGCCATCGCCAGTGCAATGGGCGCCATCAGCACCGCCGTTGCGGTATTGGAGATGAACAAACCAATGGTGGCGCACATGACGAACAGGCAAACCATCATCAGGTACGGACCATATCCCCCGCCCGCGTCCATTAAGCCTTTTACGATCAAATCCACCCCGCCGGTTTTCTGTAGCGCCAGGGCGAAGGGCATCATCCCGACGATGAGAATAATGCTCGGCCAGTGAATCGCTTTGTAAGCGCTTTCGGCGTCGATACAGCGGAATTTGCCCATTAACAGACAGGCGATTATTGCCGCCACCGGGTTAGGGATCTCGTCCGTCAGCATCAGGGCAACCATCAATACCAGGCAAAAAATTGCATGGGGCGCCTGGCTGTGCGCCGGTGATGCATCGCTCTCTTCAATCGGCATATTTAGCACCACAAAATCGCGGCCTTTCTGCCCGAGCTGGCTAATCAGTTTCCAGTTGCCGACCACGAGGAAGATATCCCCCAGCAGGATCGGCTCATCCACCACCGCCCCTTCAAGGGCTACGCCATCGCGCTTCAGGCCTACCACGTTGAGGCCATAGCGGGTACGAAAGCCGATTTCACGCACGGTTTTGCCCAATAACTCCGATTCCGGGATCAGCGACACCTCGGCCATTCCCACATCCAGCGCCTGGTCAGAGAAATACTCGCCGCGCAGGACCATCGGCTCCAGCAGCTGCTCACTACAAAACTCCCGCAGATCCACGTCTGCGGTGGACATATCAATCAGCAGGACGTCACGTGCGCGAAACTCTGACACCCCGTTCACGTTAACGATCACCCGACGAAAACGACGCCAGCGCTCAACCCCGATGACGTTCGCGCCATAGCGTTCGCGTAGCTTAAGGTCATCCAGCCTCTGCCCCACCATAGGCGACCCCGGGCGGATAGCCAGACGTCGGGCACGCCCGGTCAGACGATACTCTTTAATCAGATCGCGGAAAGAGCGCCGCTTCCAGCCCTCTTTGGCTTTATCCTGCTTCTCCCCTTTCAGCGCAAAACGGGTCAATAGCATATAGATAATGCCCATCACCAGTACCACCAGCCCGATCGGCGTAACGCTGAAAAAGCTAAACCCCTCAAGCCCCTCACGGATCAGTTCGCTGTTCACGACGAGGTTCGGCGGCGTCGCGACCAGCGTCATCATGCCGCTGATGAGCCCGGCGAAGCTCAACGGCATCATCAGCCGCGACGGGGAGATCTGCATCCTCATGCAGACGCTCAGCACGACCGGAATAAAGATGGCCACGACGCCCGTAGAGCTCATAAACGCGCCCAGCCCGGCGACCGTCAGCATCAGGTAAATCAGCATTTTGGTTTCGCTGCTGCCCGCCACTTTCACCAGCCACGACCCCATCATCGTCGCCACGCCGGTGCGTACCAGCCCGTCGCCAATAATAAACAGAGCGGCAATCAAAATAACGTTGGGATCGCTAAACCCGGAAAAGGCTTCCGGCAGGGAAAGGGTACCGCTCAGAACGAATGCGACAATCACAAACAGGGCGACGGCATCCATGCGCACCTTGCCCGTGGCAAAAAGAATGATGGCGATTAACAGCAGGCTCAGGACCCAAATCAGTTCACCGTTCACAACATGTCCTTGTCAGTGGAGGAGAAGCAATTCTGCCATAAAAAAGCCCCGGTAATGCGGGGCTATATCATGGGATTACATTTTTAGCGAGACGGTTACAACTCCGTCTGACGCCTTCGAGACGTCGATGGCGGTCAGGGTGTTAAGCACGAAATCCGCCTCCTCCAGCCGGGGGGAACCCGCCGGGACGTTAACGGCAATGACGTGGCTGCCGGCGTTCAGCCCGGCCAGCACGCCTGCCGCCGCGTCTTCCACCACCACGCACTCTGCTGGCGCAAGGCCGAGCAGTTCAGCGCCGAGCAGGAACGCATCCGGTTCAGGCTTGCCGCGCTTCACGCGCTCAGCGGTAATGAAGACGTCCGGCGTCGGCAAACCTGCCGCCTTATGGCGTGCATGCGCGACGGGAACCGAGCCGGAGGTGACGATAGCCCACGGGATCTGCGCTTCATTCAGGTGCTCAAGCAGTTCGCGCGCACCGGGCAGCGCGGTGATACCCTCGGTATCGGTAGCTTCAATCTGCTCAAGATAGCGGAACTCCGCCTGAATCTCTTCCTCAGAACGTCCCGCAAGGAAGTGCCGCAATGAGGTAATGGCCTGTTTGCCATGGATGAAATTTAGTACGTCCTGATGGTCAATGCCGTGCCGGTCGGCCCAGTGGCACCACGAGCGCTCCACCACCGGCAGCGAATCCACCAGCGTACCGTCCAGATCAAACAGAAAACCTTTACACTGCACACGCACCTCCGTCAGGCATTAATGATTTGTTGAATTTCGTTGCTGCTTAAATGGTACTGGCGCGGACAGGCGTGCCACGCGCTCAGCATACGTTGATACTTATCCCACATCGGGGTCTGGGCGTTGAAGCCGTGCGTACCCGCATCAAAATGGGTGTAGCGCCCTTCGGTATTCACCATAAAGCGTACATAGCTCAGATAGCGCGCTTCCGTCGCAGCATCAAAGCCCAGGAACGTCACGCGGCGCTCGTCAATGGTCTGCTGGTCCTTCAGATTGGTCCAGGACACATGCAGCGCATGGTACATCTCCATGATGTCGATAACGATACGGCAGGTTTCCTCTTTCAGTTCGCCAAATTCGCGATCCAGTTCGCGCATCTGCAAGCCAAAACCACGTTCAACAATGGTTTGCAGGCGGCTGTAGCGCGCAGCGTTATCGGGATCAAGCATAGTCATCATCTTGTACTGGTTAGACAAAATCAGACGTTGAGCATGGGTCATTTCCATCTTTCGACTCCTGTAGCGCATTGCACTGTAAAAAAAAGACACGGTAACTGATTGTTACTGTGCCTTCTTTTGGTCGTCGTTTCGATGATCAATCACAAGTCATCGAGGAATGTTTTATCAAGCTGTTTAAACGCACGCTTGAGGGTATCCGCCAGCGCCTGATAGTCCGGCTTACCTTCAACCGGTGCCAGCGCCTGGCCAGCCTCTTCCAGTTTTCCACGCACTTCATAAAACCAGTGGGAAATAGAAGGCGGAAGTGGCGTGACGGAACGTTTACCTAACCACCATAGCCCCTGCATCGGCAGGCTTAACGCAAAGAGCGCCGTCGCGACGGCAGGGCCAAGCTGTCCACCTAACGCTATCTGCCAGCACAGGGTAAAAACGGCAATCGGGGGCATAAAGCGAATCGCATAGCGCGTGGCGCGAATAGTGCGATTTTCAATAAACATGGGCGCGAGGCGCTTTTCCATCGGCCATGTCTTTGCGTAATGCTGTCCCCGACGAAACAGACTAAAAAAGTTCACGGACGGGATTTCGGGTGTCGACATGGCTGTACCTCAACTTCACGTATAAAAATTAAAATTTTCGTGCAAAACCACAACAGGCTATGACAACGTTCAAAATATTTTGTCATCGCTACCCCGTATCGGGTATCCTGTGCCAGCCTGATAGGGCCGTAGACGATAAGCGTTAACTCGTCAAATTATCGCATATTATGCCATTGTCTGAAAAATGTTCAAAATGGCTTAAAATCATAGGTATTTCTTTCATCCTGCCAGAATGTTCGTTTGGCATGATGTTAATCATAAATGTCTGGGTCAGCATGCGTTACGCTTTTAGACTCACTGACGTTTTTTTAGCCACGTATCAATAATAGGTACTTCCATGTCGAGTAAGTTAGTACTGGTTCTGAACTGCGGTAGCTCCTCACTGAAATTCGCCATCATCGATGCGCTCAACGGTGACGAGTACCTCTCTGGTTTGGCCGAATGTTTCCATCTGCCTGAAGCACGTATCAAGTGGAAGATGGACGGCAGCAAACAAGAAGCGGCTTTAGGTGCAGGCGCCGCTCACAGTGAAGCGCTGAACTTTATCGTTAACACTATTCTGGCACAAAAACCAGAACTGTCTGCTCAGCTGACCGCAATTGGTCACCGTATCGTCCACGGCGGCGAAAAATACACCAGTTCCGTGGTAATCGACGACTCCGTGATTCAGGGTATCAAAGACTCTGCGTCTTTCGCACCGCTGCATAACCCGGCTCACCTGATCGGTATCGCTGAAGCACTGAAATCCTTCCCGAGTCTGAAAGACAAAAACGTGGCCGTGTTTGATACTGCGTTCCATCAGACCATGCCGGAAGAGTCTTACCTCTATGCCCTGCCATACAGCCTGTACAAAGAGCACGGCGTCCGTCGTTACGGCGCTCACGGTACCAGCCACTTCTATGTGACTCAGGAAGCCGCAAAAGTGCTGAACAAGCCGGTTGAAGAAGTCAACATTATCACCTGCCACCTGGGCAACGGTGGTTCTGTTTCCGCTATCCGCAACGGTAAGTGTGTTGACACCTCTATGGGTCTGACCCCGCTGGAAGGTCTGGTGATGGGTACCCGTTCCGGTGATATCGACCCGGCGATCATCTTCCACCTGCACGACACCCTGGGCATGAGCGTTGACGACATCAACAAAATGCTGACCAAAGAGTCTGGCCTGCTGGGCCTGACCGAGGTCACCAGCGACTGCCGTTACGTTGAAGACAACTACGCAGAAAAAGCTGACGCTAAACGTGCAATGGACGTTTATTGCCACCGCCTGGCGAAGTACATCGGTTCTTACACCGCGCTGATGGAAGGCCGTCTGGATGCTGTTATCTTCACCGGTGGTATCGGTGAGAACGCGGCAATGGTACGTGAACTGTCCCTGGGCAAACTGGGCGTTCTGGGCTTCGAAGTTGATCATGAGCGTAACCTGGCTGCCCGCTTCGGCAAGTCTGGCTTCATCAACAAAGAAGGCACCCGCCCTGCTATCGTTATTCCAACTAACGAAGAGCTGGTCATCGCGCAAGACGCACACCGCCTGACTGCCTGATTCCACACCGCCAGCAATGCTGGCGGTGCTGTTTTGTAACCCGCCCAACGCGGCGGTAACGAAAGAGGATAAACCGTGTCCCGTACTATTATGCTGATCCCTACCGGAACCAGCGTCGGCCTGACCAGCGTCAGCCTCGGCGTGATCCGCGCTATGGAACGCAAAGGCGTTCGTCTGAGCGTCTTTAAGCCTATCGCCCAGCCACGTGCCGGTGGCGATGCGCCAGACCAGACCACCACCATCGTTCGCAAGAACTCCAATCTGCCAGCGGCTGAACCGTTGAAGATGAGCCACGTTGAATCTCTGCTCTCCAGCAACCAGAAAGACGTGCTGATGGAAGAGATCATTGCCAACTACCACGCAAACGCGCAGGACGCGGAAGTGGTGCTGGTTGAAGGCCTGGTCCCGACCCGTAAACACCAGTTTGCCCAGTCTCTGAACTTTGAAATCGCGAAAACCCTGAACGCAGAGATCGTTTTTGTGATGTCTCAGGGCACGGATACCCCAGAGCAGCTGAAAGAGCGTATCGAACTGACGCGCAGCAGCTTCGGCGGTGCGAAAAACACCAGCATCACCGGCGTGATTGTTAACAAGCTGAACGCGCCAGTAGATGAGCAGGGCCGTACGCGTCCTGACCTGTCCGAAATTTTTGACGACTCCTCCAAAGCGAAAGTCATCAAAGTTGACCCGGCTAAGTTGCAGGATTCCAGCCCGCTGCCTGTTCTGGGCGCGGTGCCATGGAGCTTCGATCTGATTGCCACCCGTGCAATCGATATGGCGCGTCACCTGAACGCCACCGTGATCAACGAAGGCGATATCAACACCCGCCGCGTGAAGTCCGTAACCTTCTGCGCACGTAGCATTCCACACATGCTGGAACACTTCCGCGCAGGTTCCCTGCTGGTGACCTCTGCTGACCGTCCAGACGTGCTGGTTGCAGCGTGCCTGGCTGCGATGAACGGCGTGGAAATCGGTGCAATTCTGCTGACCGGCGGCTATGAAATGGACGCGCGTATCAGCAAGCTGTGCGAACGTGCGTTCGCCACTGGCCTGCCAGTCTTCATGGTGAACACCAACACCTGGCAGACCTCCCTGAGCCTGCAAAGCTTCAACCTCGAAGTGCCGGTTGATGACCACGAGCGTATCGAGAAAGTTCAGGAATACGTTGCGGGCTACATCAATGCGGACTGGATCGAATCCCTGACGGCGACCTCCGAGCGCAGCCGTCGTCTGTCTCCTCCAGCCTTCCGTTACCAGCTGACCGAGCTGGCGCGTAAAGCGGGCAAACGCGTGGTTCTGCCAGAAGGCGACGAACCACGTACCGTTAAAGCGGCAGCCATCTGTGCAGAACGCGGTATCGCGACCTGTGTGCTGCTGGGTAACCCGGATGAGATCAACCGCGTTGCGGCGTCTCAGGGCGTTGAGCTGGGCGCTGGCATTGAGATCATTGACCCGGAAGTGGTTCGCGAAAGCTACGTTGCTCGCCTGGTTGAACTGCGTAAGAACAAGGGCATGACCGAAGCCGTTGCGCGCGAGCAGCTGGAAGACAACGTCGTGCTGGGTACGCTGATGCTGGAGCAGGACGAAGTTGACGGTCTGGTTTCCGGTGCGGTTCACACCACCGCGAACACCATCCGTCCACCGTTGCAGTTGATCAAAACCGCACCGGGCAGCTCTCTGGTCTCCTCCGTGTTCTTCATGCTGCTGCCTGAACAGGTTTATGTTTACGGCGACTGCGCGATCAACCCGGATCCAACCGCAGAGCAGCTGGCAGAAATCGCTATCCAGTCTGCGGACTCCGCGATTGCCTTCGGTATCGAACCGCGCGTCGCGATGCTCTCATACTCCACCGGTACCTCTGGTGCAGGCAGTGACGTAGAGAAAGTCCGTGAAGCGACCCGCATTGCGCAGGAAAAACGTCCGGATCTGATGATCGACGGCCCGCTCCAGTACGATGCCGCGGTAATGGCTGACGTGGCGAAATCCAAAGCGCCAAACTCGCCGGTTGCAGGTCGTGCTACCGTGTTCATCTTCCCGGATCTGAACACCGGTAACACCACCTATAAAGCGGTACAGCGTTCAGCAGACCTGATCTCCATCGGGCCAATGCTGCAAGGCATGCGCAAACCTGTGAACGACCTGTCCCGTGGTGCGCTGGTTGACGATATCGTCTACACCATCGCGCTGACGGCGATCCAGTCTTCGCAACAGCAGTAATGTTTTGCCGGATGGCGCTTCGCTTATCCGGCCTACAGGACCGTAGGCCCGGTAAGCGCCAGCGCCACCGGGCAACAAAAAGGCGACCACACGGTCGCCTTTTTTTATTACAACAGCTCCCGCGCCGCCGACACAATGTCATGTGCCGTCAGGCCATACTCCTTTTGCAAGAAGTCCTGCGTGCCCACCTGACCATATCGTTCCTTCACCCCCACCCGACGCAGGGGCACCGGACAGGTTTCCACCAGCACTTCCGCCACCGCCGACCCCAGCCCGTTGTGAATGCTGTGGTTTTCGCAGGTCACAATACGCCCGGTTTTCTCGGCATAGTTTTTCACCAGCATCCGATCGATAGGCTTCAGGGTAAACATGTCGATGACCGCTGCGCTTACCCCCTCCTGCTCCAGCTGGCGCGCCGCCTCCAGCGCTTCCGCCACCATAATGCCGTTAGCAATCAAGGTAATATCGGTTCCCTCGCGCAGCACGTTGCCCTTGCCGATGGTGAAGGTTGACCCCGGGGCATACACGCTCGGGGCCTGTTTACGGATGGTCCTCACCCAGTAGAAGCCTTCCAAGTCGATAAGCTGACGCAGCACATCTTCGAACATCACCGCATCGGTCACCTCCAGCACCACTGAATGCGCCAGACCGCGCACGATGCCCATGTCCTCGAACGACATATGCGTCCCGCCGTTGTGGCAGGCCGTCACGCCCGCATCCGAGGCAATCACCTTCACGTTATTGCGCTGGTAGTCCAGGGACATAAACAGCTGGTCGAAGCAGCGACGGCTGGCAAAGGCGGTAAAGGTATGGACGAACGGCTTACGTCCGGTGAGCGACAGCCCGGCGGCCGTCCCAATCACGTTAGCCTCCATAATGCCGCAGTTGATGACGTGCTGTGGATAATCACGCGCTACGCCGTCCATCGCCATCGAACTCATCAGATCCGCTTCGAGCGCAATAATCTCGCTCCCGGCCTCAATCTGTTTTGCCACAAAACCCGCGTAGACCTTACGCATCTCAACGGCATCTTTCTGTCCTGTCGGTGCAACCTTAATCATGTGAAGCCTCCAGTTGGCGAATCGTCTCGTTGAGCGCCGCTTTGCTCTCCTCAGTTAATCGCAGGTGATGCGAGTTGCTGAGCTGTTCCAGGTATGGCACCCCCTGCCCTTTGATGCTGTCGAGGATCACCACCCGCGGACGCGCATCGGCCGCAGCGATCGGCGCGGTCACCTCCAGCAGCGCCGGAATGTCATCCCCTTTCACCGTTACCACGTCAAAACCAAAGGCGCGGAATTTGCCTTCCAGGTCGAAGGCGCTGATGATTTCGTCCAGCTCGCCGTCGAGCTGCTGTTTGTTCCAGTCCACGAATACCGTCAGGTTGTTCAGTCGATGGTGAGCAATAAACTGGAAGGCTTCCCAGCACTGTCCTTCGTTCAGCTCCCCGTCACCGACGATGCAGAACACCCGGTTTGGCCTTCCTGCCAGCTTGTGCGACAGCGCCATGCCGCCAGCAATGGAGATCCCCTGCCCCAGTGATCCGGTGGTGGCATCCACGCCGCGTGTTTTCAGGCGATCCGGGTGACTTGGCAGACGCGTCCCGTTCTGGTTCAGCGTGCTCAGCTCGTCAATCGGGAAGTAGCCCTTAATCGCCAGCGTACTGTACAGCGCCGGGCCCGCATGGCCTTTCGACAGCACAAAGTAATCGCGCTCTGGCCAGTCCGGATCGGCCGGGTCAATTTTCATCACCGCGCCGTACAGCACCGCCAGCGTTTCAACGACTGACATGCTGCCGCCGTAGTGCCCAAAACCCAGCTGCGTAAGGGATTTCAGCGTCTCAAGGCGAATCTGACGCGCCAGTTCGGTTATTTCATTCTCATTCATGATTTGGCTCCGGGGTTTTCCTGCGCGTTACCGCTGGCAGGTTTGTTTTTAGCGAAGACGTTGTAGGCCACCAGCAGCGCGAACAACACAACAACCAGTCCGGTGATGGCAAACGGCGACAGGAAGCGCGCCAGGTTGCCCAGCACAATCCCGACCGCACCAAAATCAGCGTCCGAGAAGGTCGTATTCGCAAAGCCAATTGCGCCCAGAACAGGCAGCAGCAGGACCGGGAGGAAGGTGATCAGCAGGCCGTTAGCAAAGGCGCCAATCATTGCCCCGCGGCGTCCACCGGTGGCGTTACCAAACACGCCCGCCGTTGCACCGGTGAAGAAATGCGGCACGACGCCCGGCAGGATCAGCACCCAGCTAAACTGACCGCAGATGAACAAGCCCACAATCCCGCCGAGGAAACTAAACAGGAAGCCAATCAGCACCGCGTTTGGCGCATACGGGTAGACTACCGGGCAGTCCAGCGCAGGCCGCGCATTGGGCACCAGTTTTTCCGAGAAGCCAGTAAAGGCCGGGACGATTTCCGCCAGAATCAGGCGCACGCCCTGCAAGATGATGAACACGCCTGCCGCGAAGGTGATGGCCATAATGATGGCGTACACCAGGTAGTTTTGGCCGCCGCTGAAGGTGGCCTCCACGTACTCACGTCCGGCGCTCACCGCCATGATCAGGTAGATAATCATCATGGTCAGGGAGATGGAGATTGAACTGTCACGCAGGAAGCTAAGGTTCTTCGGCAGGTTCATCTCTTCGGTGGAGCGCGAACCTTTACCGACCTTGCTGCCAATCCAGCCGGACAGCACGTAGCCCAGCGTGCCGAAATGACCGAAGGCGATCTCATCGTTGCCGGTAATACGCTTCATATAGCGCTGCGCAATCGCCGGGAAGAAGGCCATAATCAGGCCGAGGATCAACGAGCCGGTAAAGACCAGCCCGACCCCCTCGAAGCCTGCAACCGTCAGGATCACGCCAATCATGCATGCCATGTAGAAGGTGTGATGCCCGGTGAGGAAGATGTATTTCAGGCGGGTAAAGCGCGCAACAATAATATTCGCCACCATCCCGAAGGCCATAATGAGCGCGGTGGAAGCGCCATATTTTTCCAGGGCAATCGACACAATAGCTTCATTGTTGGGAATAATGCCCTGAATATTAAAGGCGTGCTCAAACATACCGCCGAGCGGATTTAATGAGCCCACCAGCACGGTTGCGCCGCCGCCCAGTACAATAAAGCCGAGAATGGTTTTAATTGTGCCTTTTACCACATCCGAAAAGGCTTTTTTCTGCGCCACAAGACCAATCAGGGCAATTAAACCGACCAGCACTGAAGGGACTTTTAAAATATCAACAACGAAGTTCAGCGTTTCAAGGATAAACATATCCACCTCGCCTTATCAGGATTATTGTCTTTCGAACCAGGCGCGCAACTGCGCTTCGAGTTCGTTAATATCGATGATATTGTTGATCACCACCAGCTGGCTTTCCGGCACGCTGGCGCTTGCGGCAATGTCTTTCGCCATTACAAACAGGTCCGCCGCGCCCGGCGTAGCCGAGGAGAGATCGGAGTGTTCAACCTCGGCCTCAATTTCCAGTTTTTTGAGCACCTTTTTAATATTCATTTCGACCATAAAACTGCTGCCCAGGCCGGAGCCGCAAATAGCCATGATTTTCATTGTTATCCCCTTTTTTGAGTAGAGTACGCCCCATCACGCTGACGCGTAATGTTGAGATGAATCGAATTAAATAATTAAATCAGAAGCGATCGATGATGGTTTTTATCTCCTCCAGCGTATTCGCCCGATGTAATTCAGCCATATCTTCGTCGCTGGAAAATAATTCCGCTAAGGCTGAGATCATTTCGATATGGCTATGCTTGTCCGGCGCCGCCAGCATCACAATCACATCGACGGGGTCAAACTCACCGGCACCAAAAGAGACACCCTGTTTCAGTTTTAATAATGACAGGCCAAGTCCTTTCGCCCCTTCTTCCGGTCGCGCATGGGGCATTGCCAGCCCTGGAGCCAGCACATAGTAGGGACCTAACGTGTGATGCTGCTCGATGATAGCCGTGACATATTCCGGCGCAATGACCTGCAAATCCAGCAGCGGTTTCGCGCACAGTTCCAGCGCCTGGGGCCAGCTTTCAACGCTATCCTGTAGGATGATGGTTGTATCATATATCCACTTTTTGAGCATTTTTCACTCCCGCTAAAGACCAGACATGGGCAAACTCTATTCAACCCATCAATTAATGACTGCGATCGCGATCACAAAGATAGCGCTACCAACAACTAACATGCAGAACTGTGATAGCGCTATCAAATTACTATCATGGTGCGAAATCACAGCAAAAAAAGGGATTTAAGGCGTATACTGCCTGTCACGTAAAATGAAGGATGAAACTGAATCGCGTCCTGTCAGCAGGAAGATGTATGTCTTTAACCCGAAAACGGCGCAGTACCGGAAAAGTAACGCTCGCGGATGTCGCGCAGCTTGCCGGCGTAGGCACGATGACTGTTTCCCGTGCCCTCCGCACGCCCGAACAGGTTTCCGATAAACTGCGTGAAAAAATTGAAGCCGCGGTGCAGGAGCTGGGATACATGCCCAATCTTGCCGCCAGCGCACTGGCATCGGCATCGTCATGGACGATTGCGATGGTTGTACCCAATCTTTCCGAAGCTGGCTGTTCCGAGATGTTCGCCGGGCTACAGCAGGTGCTCCAGCCAGCCGGATATCAGATCATGCTGGCGGAATCTCAGCATCGTCTTGAACAGGAAGAGAAACTGCTTGAAACGCTGTTGGCCTCGAACATCGCCGCGGCGATACTGCTCAGCGTCGAGCACTCCGATACCGTGCGACACTGGCTAAAAAACGCCTCTATCCCGGTGATGGAAATGGGTGCAATGCGTGCCGATCCGATTGATATGAATATCGGGATTGATAACGTCGCCGCCATGTATGAACTTACCGAGATGGTGATTCAGCGCGGCTACCAGAATATCGGCCTGCTGTGCGCTAACCAGGAACAGTGGATTTTTCAGCAGCATTTGCAGGGCTGGTACAAGGCGATGCTGCGCCACCACCTGGCGCCGAACAGAGTGATTAATGCCGCCATGCCGCCGAACTTCTCCACCGGCGCGGCACAATTGCCAGAGTTCCTGCTGGCGTGGCCGGAGCTGGATGCGCTGGTGTGCGTATCAGATGAACTGGCCTGCGGCGCGCTGTATGAGTGCCAGCGTCGGCGCATCAAGGTGCCGGACGATTTAGCGGTCGTAGGTTTTGGCGACAGCGACGTCAGCCGCGTCTGTCAGCCGCCGCTGACGACGATGGCAGTACCGCATCGCAAGATTGGGATTGAAGCCGGGAAAGCGTTACTGGAACGTCTTAATGACGGAGACTGGCGCGACCATAAACCCATCGCGTCCAGCCTGTGTCTGCGGGAAAGCTGTTAAGGCTTACTCAGCCTCTTCCTCTTTTTCCGCCTTATTTTCCGGTTTAGCGGATTCGTTTTTGGCGTTGCGGGTCATCCACAGCGCCAGTGCTTTAAGGGAATCCGGTGTGAATTCGTCGCAACGCGCGGTGATCTCTTCCGGCGTCATCCAGCATACTTCGCTCACTTCCTCTTCCTGCAAGGCGAAAGGCCCATGGGAAACGCAGCTAAACAGCCCGCCCCAGACGCGGCAATGCTCATCTTCAAAATAAAACTGGCCGTGCTCGGCAAACGGCACGCCAGCGATACCTAACTCTTCTTCCGCTTCACGACGCGCGGAATCCAGCAGCACTTCATCGGCCTGCACGACGCCACCCGCTGTGGCATCCAGCATACCAGGAAGAAAATCTTTGGTGTCGGTGCGACGCTGGACCAGAATCTTGCCCATGCCGTCATGAACAACGATGTACGTCGCGCGGTGACGCAGACGCTCCGCACGCATTTGTTCGCGGCTGGCCTGCGCGATCACTTCATTTTCTTCGCTGACAATGTCAACCCATTCAGTACTTGCCAAATGATTCTGCTCCACCATCGGGAAACCTTCTCGTCTAAGCGCTCTTTCGGCGCGTTTGCAGTTGTGGTGTAACTTACGGATTAATCGCTATCTGCGCAATAACTTGCTGATCATTAAGTGCGATAACGCTTAATGTCCCGTCTTCATACATGCCGTAGCTTGCCGGGTTGCCGCCTTTAGGAATGCTGACAGACCCGGGGTTAAAGTGATAAAACGCCCCGCGCTTTTCCGCCACCGGAATATGAGTATGACCATAAACCAGGACATCGCCAGCGGCGAGTGACGGCAGGTTATCCGGGCCGAACAGGTGCCCGTGGGTCAGGAACAAACGGCTGTTTTCCATCAACACCTGTTGCCAGGGAGCGGTAATGGGAAAATGCAGCAGCATCTGGTCAACTTCACTGTCACAGTTGCCGCGAACGGCGATAATGCGCGAGGCAAAATGATTAAGTTTTTCCGCCACCTGCGCGGGAGCATAGCCTTCCGGCAACGCATTGCGTGGGCCGTGATTTAACACATCGCCCAGGATCACCAGCCATTGCGCCCCGCTTTGGGCGAACAGAGAAAGCACGCGTTCGGTCGCGGGCAGCGATCCATGAATATCCGACGCAAACATCAGTTTCATCAGTTACTCCTCGGGAATACAGACTGCCCCTATCATACCTCAAGCGTCCCGTCTTATCAGCCCGCGCGCTTAGCAGAGAGTGCCAGATAGCGCTGTACCGACGCGCGTTGCCACTGGAATGTGGCGTAATCCACCAGCAGTTGTGGGACGTCATCCCCGTTGAGGATCAGGCGATTGAGCATCAGCGCCAGATCGATGTCGGCAATGCACCACTCGCCAAACAGGTTGGGGTTACCCTGCGCCAGCAGCGATGACGCAGTTTCAATCAGCTTCCGGGCGCTGGATAAGCCTTCCTCACTGAGGGCGGGCTTTTTGACGCCAGCGAACACCACGTCCGTGGAGCGTTCTGTGCGAATCGGCACCAGGTCGCTACGCAGCCACGCCTGGATCTGGCGGGCGCGGGCGCGCTTTTGCAGATCGTGAGGATAGATGCGTTCCCACTCAGGCGGGGCAAATCGGTCCTCAAGGTACTCGTCAATCGCCGAAGATTCACTCAACTCAAAACCGTCGATCTCCAGCACAGGGACTCGGCGAGTGAGCGCGTAGCCCTGCCACTGAGGCTTCAGGTGTTCGCCGCTGTCCAGGTCAACGGTTTTCAGAGTAAAAGTAAGCCCCTTTTCTGCCAGCGCCACATAAACGCTCATGACATAAGGAGAAAAAAAGTTCGCATCGGACCACAACGTTATTACAGGCTGGCTCATAACATCCTCTTCGGCTGATCGGTTTTCACTCAACATATAATCTCTTTGCCTCGCTGTCACTTGATGAAAACTCACGATTTACAACAAGCACCTATACTGATTTTTCATGGCAACACTATTCGCACTGACAGGAGTTGAGAATGATAGATCTCTATTATGCCCCCACCCCTAATGGCCATAAGATCACACTCTTTCTTGAAGAAGCCGAAGTGGACTACCGGATCATTCGCGTGGATATCAGTAAAGGCGACCAGTTCCGCCCCGTTTTTCTGGCCATCTCGCCCAACAATAAAATTCCGGCCATCATTGATAACCTGCCCTCTGACGGCGGCAAACCGTTAAGCCTGTTTGAGTCCGGAGAGATTTTGCTCTATCTGGCAGAGAAAACCGGCAAGCTCCTGAGCGGTGAGTTGCGCGAGCGTCATCACACGCTGCAATGGTTATTCTGGCAGTCGAGCGGCCTCGGGCCGATGCTGGGGCAGAATCACCACTTTACGGCCTATGCGCCGCAGACGATCCCTTACGCCATTGAGCGATATCAGGTCGAAACCCAGCGCCTGTACGGGGTACTGAACCGTCGGCTGGAAAAATCACCGTGGCTGGGAGGTGAGCATTACAGCATCGCAGATATCGCCTGCTGGCCGTGGATCAACACCCATGAACGCCACCGGATCGACCTGGCCACTTATCCGGCGGTGAACAACTGGTTTGAGCGCATCCGGACCCGCCCGGCCACCGAACGCGCCATGCAAAAAATCCATCAGATTTGATCCTGCGCCCCGTTGGGTGCAGGTGTTCTCCTCATGTATGATGAGGTGAAAATACTGACACGGAGAAGACCTGCAATGTCCCAGCATAACGCTATTATTCGTATAAAAAACTTACGCTTACGCACGTTCATTGGTATCAAAGAGGAGGAGATCGCGAATCGCCAGGATATCGTGGTGAATGTGGTGATCCACTACCCGGCAGACAAGGCGCGCGCCAGCGAAGACATCAATGACGCGTTGAACTATCGCACGATCACCAAAAGCATCATCCAGTACGTAGAGAACAACCGTTTTGCGCTACTGGAAAAATTAACTCAGGATGTGCTCGACATCGCACGCGAACACCACTGGGTCACTTATGCTGAAGTGGAGATCGATAAACTTCACGCCCTGCGCTACGCCGACTCCGTCTCCATGACGTTAAGCTGGCAGCGCCAGGCGTAAACCTGGAGGTTGTATGAAGATCCTGCTCACCGGCGGTACGGGCCTGATTGGTCGCCATCTCATTCCACGTTTGCAGGCGTTGCATCACGACATTACCGTGGTCACGCGCAGCCCGGAGAAAGCGCGCCAGGTGCTGGGCACCGGCGTTGAGATCTGGAAAGGCCTGGCGGAAAGGCAGGATCTGAACGGCTTTGACGCCGTCATCAACCTTGCAGGCGAACCAATCGCCGATAAACGCTGGACCGAAGAGCAAAAACAGCGTTTATGCAGCAGTCGCTGGAATATGACCGAAAGGCTGGTTGAGCTGATTCGCAACAGCGAGACGCCACCCTCGGTGCTGATTTCAGGCTCTGCTACAGGCTACTATGGCGATCTTGGTGAAGTGGTGGTGACCGAAGAAGAGCCGCCGCACAACGAGTTTACCCATAAACTCTGCGCCCAATGGGAGCGTATCGCCTGCGGGGCGCAGAGCGATAACACCCGCGTCTGCCTGCTGCGCACCGGCGTGGTGCTTGCTCCGAAAGGCGGTATTCTCGGTAAAATGTTGCCGCCGTTTAAAATGGGGCTTGGCGGGCCCATCGGAAACGGTCGTCAGTATCTGGCGTGGATCCATATCGACGATATGGTCAACGGTATTCTCTGGCTGCTGGATAACGACCTGCGTGGGCCGTTTAACATGGTCTCTCCGTATCCGGTACGTAATGAGCAATTTGCTCATGCCCTGGGTCATGCCCTGCATCGCCCGGCGGTGCTGCGCGTGCCTGCGACGGCGATTCGTCTGCTGATGGGTGAGTCTTCGGTGCTGGTACTGGGCGGGCAGCGCGCGCTGCCAAAACGGCTGGAAGCGGCCGGGTTTACGTTCCGCTGGTATGACCTGGAAGAGGCGCTGGGGGATGTGGTGCAGTGAATATGTTAGAGTTATACGCCATGTCTGGATGATATGGCGTAACTATGGCAACCATCACCACAACCCGGCTTAACCTCACCCCTTTCGAACCTTCTGACTGGGCATTCTTCCGCTCTCTGCGCGAAGACCCCGCCATCATGCGCTATATGGCCGCTATTACACCGGAAAAAGAGACGCGCCGCGTATTTGCCGCACGCCTGATGGCGGAGCATGTCTTTGTAATCCGTCTGCATAACGACGTTAAGCCGCTCGGGGATATCGGCCTGCAAATCAGTGCGGCGAACCGTGAAGAGGCGGATATTGGCTACACGGTTGTGCCTGCCGCGCAGGGAAAAGGCATTGCCAGCGAAGCGCTGCGCGCGGTGTGTGAGTATGCATTTAACCAGACGGGCGTGAAGGCGATAAACGCGTACGTGCTGGCGGATAACGTCGGGTCGGTGCGGGTCCTTGAGAAAGCGGGTTTTGTGCGCACGCAGGTGCTGGAGAAGGCGTACGAGATTAACGGCGTACGGTATGACGACTGGGTCTATCGGCTCGAGTGTTGAATGCCGGGCGGCACTGCGTTTGCCCGGCCTACGGTTTTTGTAGGCCCGGTAAGCGAAGCGCCACCGGGCAATTGGGCGGCTCTGCGGCCTGATGCCCCCACCCCGGCCCTCTCCCACAGGGAGAGGGAGAAAGGCCAAACCTACTTCAACGAGCCTTTCAGGAACTGCTGCAAACGCGGGCTTTGCGGGTTCGCCAGCACTTCGTCCGGATGCCCCTGCTCTTCTATCTTGCCCTGATGCAGGAAGATAACGTGGTTAGAAACGTTACGGGCGAAGCCCATCTCGTGCGTCACCACCACCATCGTTTTGCCCTCTTCCGCCAGCTTCTGCATGATGCGCAGCACTTCGCCAACGAGTTCAGGATCCAGCGCGGAAGTCGGTTCGTCAAACAGCAACACTTCCGGCTCCATCGCCAGCGCACGGGCGATGGAAACACGCTGCTGCTGTCCCCCTGACAGGTGCACCGGATATTTGATCTGCTGCCGCTCGTCGATACCCACTTTCGCCAGGTATTTGACCGCACGCTCGCGGGCTTCCTGCTTGCTTAAGCCGAGCACCTGAACCGGCGCTTCCATCACGTTCTCCAGCACCGTCATGTGGCTCCAGAGGTTGAAGTGCTGGAACACCATCGTCAGACGCGTACGCAGCAGTCGTAGCTGATTTTTATCCGCCACTTTAAGCTGGCCGTCTTTATCACGGACCATGTTGATGTTCTGTCCGCTCACCACAATCGATCCTTCGCTCGGCTTTTCGAGGAAGTTGATGCAGCGCAGGAAGGTACTTTTACCCGAACCTGATGAGCCGATAATACTGATCACGTCGCCCGCGTTAGCCTCCAGCGACACCCCTTTCAGCACTTCATGTTCGCCGTAGCGCTTGTGCAAATCAATTACGTTTAATTTGTTCTCAGCCATCATAAATTCTCAGTGCGTCGACGGTTTTATATGCTGCAACCAGCGTTTTTCAGCCTTACGGAACAGGCTGATCAGGACGTAAGAAATGATCAAATAGAGCACTGCTGCAATGCCAAACGCCGTAAACGGCTGGTAGGTGGCAGAGTTAATATCGCGGGCAATCTTTAACAGATCTGGTACCGTGGCGGTAAACGCCAGTGCCGTCGAATGCAGCATTAAAATCACTTCGTTGCTGTACGCCGGCAGCGCAATACGCAGCGCCGAAGGCAGAATAATACAGCGGTAGAGCTTCACGGACGAGAAGCCGTACGCGCGCGCCGCCTCGATCTCACCGTGCGGCACAGAACGGATGGCCCCGGCGAAGATCTCGGTGGTATAGGCGCAGGTATTGAGGGTCAGCGCCAGCACCGTACAGTTCAGACCGCTGCGGAAGAACGCATTCAGCATTTCAGTGCCTTTTACGATCTCAAGCGTGTACATCCCGGAATAGAACACCAGCAGCTGTACGTACAGCGGCGTACCGCGAAACACGTAGGTGAACAGCCAGATAGGGAACTGAATAAATTTATTGTTCGACACGCGGCCAATGGCAAGAAACACCGCCAGAATGCCGCCCATTACCACCGAGGAGATCAGCAGCCACAGCGTGATCGCCACGCCAGTAAAGCGGTAGCCATCCGTCCAAAGCAGGGATTTCCAGTACTCCTGAATAATCTCAATCACAGGTCAGCCCTCTTCACACCCACGGAGTAGCGACGTTCAAGCAGAAGCAGCACACCATTGGAGACGGTCGTAAAGACCAGATAGATTAGGCCGCAAACCACCGCAAAATAGAACGGTTCCCAGGTGCTTTTACCTGCCAGCTGCGTGGCCTTCACCACATCTTCCAGACCCAGCAGGGAGACCAGCGCCGTTGCCTTGAGAATAACCTGCCAGTTGTTCCCGATGCCCGGCAGCGCGTAGCGCATCATGGCCGGGAACATGATCCGGCGAAACGTTTGTGAGGAGGTAAAACCGTAGGCGGTCGCCGCTTCAATATGCCCTTTCGGCACGGCCATGTAAGCGCCGCGGAAAGTCTCAGTGAAATAGGCACCGTAGATAAAACCAAGGGTAATAATACCGGCCACCATCGGGTCGATATCGATCTGCTCCATGCCGATGGCATCCGTTACGCCGTTAAGTGCGATTTGCAGGCCGTAAAAGATCAGCAGCATCAGCACCAGGTCAGGCACGCCGCGAATCAGCGTGGTATAGCCTTCAAATATCAGCGCCAGCGGTCTGTTGGCGGATAATTTTGCCCCCGCGCCCGCCAGGCCTATCAGCACCGCCAGCACCACGGAGCTGATAGCCAGCTCAAGGGTGACAAGCGCGCCCTGTAAAATAACGCCAGAAAATCCGTACAGCATACCGCGTGCCCTGTCGTCTCGTGAGTGGTGGAACCGTGTCTTTTCCCCTCCCGGAACGGGAGGGGCCGCACGTTATCAGACGGGGCGATTAGCCGCCGTAAACATTAAAATCGAAGTACTTTTT
Organism: Enterobacter cloacae complex sp. IR5402; assembly: GCF_049238125.1. Classification (NCBI taxonomy): domain Bacteria; kingdom Pseudomonadati; phylum Pseudomonadota; class Gammaproteobacteria; order Enterobacterales; family Enterobacteriaceae; genus Enterobacter; species Enterobacter cloacae complex sp. IR5402. The sequence goes on along the minus strand of NZ_JBMKHO010000002.1, from coordinate 223,096 downwards.
CGCCAGCTTGTCATAGGTGCCGTCCGCGCGCATCTCGGCGAACGCTTTGTTCAGGGCTTCACGCAGTTCGTTGTCTTCTTTACGCAGGCCCATACCGGTGCCAACGCCAAAGAGTTTTTCGTCCTTAATGGACGGACCGCCGAACTTGTAATCTTTACCCACAGGCTGTTTCAGGAAACCTTCGCTTGCCGCCACTTCATCCTGGAATGCTGCATCAATGCGGCCTGCCGTCAGGTCTGCGTAGATGTTTTCCTGACCCTGGTAAGAGACAATTTCAATCCCCATTGGCGCCCAGTACTCGTTGCCGTAGGTTTCCTGCGTAGTACCCTGCAACACGCCCACGCGTTTGCCTTTCAGAGATTCAAGGGTTGGCTGAATGTCAGAGGATTTCGCCACCACCAGACGTGAGTCCGCCGCGTAGAGTTTGTCCGTGAAGGCAATCTCCTGCTGACGTTTTTCTGTGATGGACAGGGAGGACATGATCACGTCAATTTTCTTCGCTTTCAGAGACGGGATCAGCGCATCCAGCGGGTTTTCAACGTAGGTACATTGCGCTTTAATGCGTTTGCACAGCTCGTTAGCCAGATCGATGTCAAAACCAACCAGTTCCCCCTTCGCATTCTTCGATTCGAAAGGTGCATAGGTTGGGTCAGTTCCAATACGAATTTTCTGCGGAATTGCTGCGAATGCAGCGGTGGCGCTGGAAAAAGCCAGTACCAGAGAAAGTGACAACACCAGTTTTTTCATATCTGTCCTCAACAAACTGTCTTAATACGAGATTTTTACGACGACGGGGTGTTGTTAATGTGCCATTAATCCCCTCATTCAGGCAAAGATTAATGCCTTTGAACGGGAATTTTTGCATTATAAATGCTTAACTATGCACACAGCGATCCAGTATGGTGCATGCGTTGCACCATACTGGAACATAACCCCACCGGGACGCACCACTTCAGTGCATCTCATTCAGGCATTAATCACCGTAGACGTTGAAATCGAAGTATTTCTTCGCCAGTTTGTCGTAGGTACCGTCTTTACGCAGCTCATTAAACGCTTTGTCGAAGGCGGCTTTCAGCTCGGTATCATCCTTACGCAGGCCAATACCGGTACCGTCGCCAAAGTATTTTTTGTCTTTTACCGACGGGCCGGCAAAGGCGTACTCTTTACCCGCAGGCTGTTTCAGGAAGCCTTCGCTCGCGGCGACTTCATCCTGAAACGCGGCATCCAGACGGCCTGCCGCCAGGTCAGAGTAGATCAGATCCTGGTTCTGGTAAGCCACCACATCGACGCCCTTCTCGCGCCAGTTTGCATTGGCGAAACCTTCCTGGGTCGAGCCCTGAAGCACGCCAACATGTTTGCCTTTCAGCGAGTCGATGGTCGGCTGGATTGGCGAGCCTTTCGCGGCAATCAGACGTGAGTCGGCAGCGTAGAGCTTCTCAGAGAAGGCAATCTCCTGCTGACGTTTTTCCGTGATGGAGAGAGAAGAGATAATGGCATCAATTTTCTTGGCTTTCAGCGACGGGATCAGCGCGTCAAAGTCACTGCCCACCCATGTGCATTTCACTTCCATGCGTTTGCACATCTCATTTCCCAGATCGATATCAAACCCCACGAAGTCGCCTTTCGCATCCTTGGAGGAGAATGGCGCGTAGGTTGCGTCTGTACCGATACGAACTGTCTGTGGAAGCGCTGCATAGCTACTTGCTGCCGCACTCAAGCCCACGAGCAAAGACAGAGCCAGAACCGTCTTCTTCATACATTTACCCTCAAGAACCGTGATTTTATTATGGTTTATGTTGTGTGTTGTGTTGCAGGCTGCTCTTGCAGGTCTTATGCCACATTGTCGTCGGGATAAAACTACGACGTTAAATATGTTAATAAAACGTTGCGATACTGCCTTAATGGTGAAAGATAGCAGGTCTGCCGAACGAACCGGAAAGAGAAAAAGGGAAAAAGCGAATTAAATGTCGAGGATATGATCGCGGTTGCAGTTTTGCCCTGAAACAGGGCAAATTGTCTTTTCATGCACCTTGTTTGTGCACAGCTTCACGCCCCCTGCCAGCGGGTAAAGAGATCTTCCGGCAGGTCGATATCGAACTGATCCAGCACGCGGTTAACGGTCTGGTTGATGACATCATCCAGCGTTTGCGGACGATGATAGAACGCGGGGACCGGCGGCATAATCACGGCCCCCAGTTCGGCTGCCTGCGTCATTAAACGCAGATGTCCCAGGTGCAGCGGCGTTTCCCGCACGCAGAGCACCAGAGGACGACGCTCTTTCAGCACCACATCCGCTGCACGCGTCACCAGCGTGTCGGTATAGCTGTTTACAATGCCGGAAAGGGTTTTAATCGAACAGGGCAAAATAACCATGCCGGCCGTTTTAAACGAGCCCGAAGAGATGCTGGCGGCGATATCGCGGGCATCGTGGACAACGTCAGACAGGGCCTGAACGTCGCGCAGAGAGAGATCGGTTTCAAGAGAGAGGGTCTGACGCGCCGCCTGGCTCATCACCAGATGGGTTTCTACGCCTGCAACGTCACGCAGCACCTGTAACAGCCGGACGCCATAAATCGCGCCGCTGGCACCGCTGATCCCTACAATGAGTCGTTTCATGATTTTCGCCCTTGCTGATTTCAGGGCAGACTGTGCAGGATTTTACGGGGAGTTGCAAGTGAGGGCGAGCGCCCTCACCTGCATACGCATCAACCTTCGTTGTGCATCTCTAAGCTTTCGAGATCGTTTTGCAGCTGGACGGCTTTCGCATCGTCGTTACGCAGAGAATCCAGATAGTCGAGATACTGCTGGTCAACGTCTTTCGTCACGTAGATCCCATTGAATACCGAGCATTCGAACTGCTGAATATCCGGGTTCTCAGCGCGCACCGCGTCGATCAGATCGTTCAGATCCTGGAAAATCAGACCGTCGGCACCGATGATCTGCCGGATTTCGTCTACTTCACGACCGTGAGCAATCAGCTCGTTAGCGGTTGGCATATCAATGCCATACACGTTCGGGAAACGAATTTCCGGCGCTGCGGAGGCAAGATACACTTTCTTCGCCCCGGCCTCACGCGCCATCTCGATGATCTGCTCAGACGTCGTGCCGCGCACAATAGAGTCGTCCACCAGCAGCACGTTCTTGTCGCGGAACTCGGCGCGGTTAGCGTTCAGCTTACGACGTACTGACTTACGACGCAGCTGCTGGCCCGGCATGATAAAGGTGCGGCCCACGTAGCGGTTTTTCACGAAGCCCTGACGGTACGGCTTGTCCAGAATACGGGCAATCTCCAGCGCGATATCACAGGAGGTTTCAGGGATTGGGATGACGACGTCGATGTCGAGATCGTCCCACTCGCGGGCAATCTTCTCGCCCAGCTTCGTCCCCATATTGACGCGCGCGCTGTAAACGGAAATCTTGTCGATGAACGAGTCCGGACGCGCGAAGTAAACGTATTCGAACAGGCACGGGTTGCTCACCGGATTGTCGGCGCACTGACGGGTAAACAGCTGGCCCTTCTCAGTGATGTAGACCGCTTCGCCTGGCGCGACATCACGCAGGAATTCGAAGCCCAGAGTATCCAGCGCCACGCTTTCGGAGGCAACCATGTACTCGGAACGGCCATCGCCGAGATCACGTTTGCCGAGCACCAGCGGGCGAATGCCGTTTGGATCGCGGAAGGCTACCATGCCATGACCGATGATCATCGCCACGCAAGCATACGCTCCACGGATCTGGCGATTAGTCGCGGCAACGGCAGCAAAAATGTTGTCTGCTTCCAGCGGATAATGGCGGAAGTTATCCAGCTCGCTGGCAAAGATATTGAGCAGGATTTCAGAATCAGAGGTGGTGTTAATGTGGCGACGTTTCTCTTCAAACAGCTTTTTACGCAGCTCGTGGGCATTGGTCAGATTGCCATTGTGGGCAAGCGTGATGCCATACGGGGAGTTAACGTAAAAAGGCTGAGCCTCAGAGGCGCTGGAACTGCCAGCAGTAGGATAACGAACGTGACCGATCCCCATATTACCTTGCAGACGCTGCATATGGCGGGCTTCAAATACATCGTTTACCAGGCCGTTCGCCTTGCGTAAACGGAAGCAGTTGTTTGCATCAATGGTGATGATACCCGCAGCATCCTGCCCACGGTGCTGAAGCACCGTTAACGCGTCATAAATCGACTGGTTTACCGGCATGAAACCGGCGATACCGACAATACCGCACATTCGTCTTTTCCTCGTTAAGCCACATCTCAGGGTTTATGCTCTGGGCAAGAAACTCGACGAGCTTTGCAGATAGTCAAAGAACCATCTGATGATGAAGCTGAACTCCGGAATGAGCTGCGATTTTTGCCAGTCTTCACTTTTGGAGAACCCGGTAAAGGTATCCAGGAAGAACAGGATCGCGGCCACAATGAGCACGCCTCGCAACGCGCCGAAACAGATGCCGAGCACCCTGTCCGTTCCTGACAGACCGGTTTTCTCGACCAGCTGACCTATCACGTAATTGACGATAGCGCCGACAATCAGCGTCGCGATAAACAGCACCGCGATGGCGATTCCGTTTCGGACCAGTTCATCTTCAAAGCCCGTGAACCAGACAGACAGGTAAGTGTAGTAATGACTGGCAACAAAGAAAGCACAACCCCAGGTTACCAGCGATAACGCTTCACGAACAAAGCCACGGATCAGGCTAACCAGACAGGAAAAACCAATCACCGCAATGATGGCGTAATCAATCCAGACCATATGTGTCCCACGATTTAACGCCCTGTCATCCAGTTCGGGGCGAATTCTAACAGAAAAAGAAAACGTTTGCGTAGGGATTTCCTTCCCACGCGTAAATAAAAAAGGCGCTGAAAAAATGCTCAACGCCCCGCACCTTTGACGTTTCTGTGAACGTCTGCCTCCCCCTCACCTCGGCCCTCTCCCTCAAGGGAGAGGGAGTAAACCGACCCCTCGCCCCTTTAGGGGGAGGGCCAGGGTGAGGGGATAATTTCTATCAGTTGGCGCTGTAGTTCATCACCACACCGCTCAGGCCGGAGATTTGCTTCAGCTCGCCAAGCGAACCTTTGAGCTTATCTTTCGACGCATCCGGCCCCACGAGGATACGCGTAATTTTACCCTGTACCGGCGTGGTGGGTGAAGTATAAACACGGTATCCCGCGCCGCGCAGTTTACTCACGATCTCATTGACCTTATCTGCATTTTTCAACGCACCGAGCTGAACGACATAGGCTTTGCCGGTAGGGGCCGCGTCCTGTTTTGCCTGCGGTGGCGTTTCTGAAGCGGCTGCCAGTTGCTCGGCCGCTTTATCCCGCTGCGGTTTCGGCTGCGGCTTCTCCACCGGTTTCGGCTTCTCAACAGGCTTAGGCTGTTCTACCGGCACCGGATCAATCTCGATGTTATTGTTCGTCGCCAGGCGCGAGGGATCGAGCGACGGCGCGGCTGCATCACCTGCGCGCACCTCTTCCGCTGCGCCTTCTGGCGGCTGGGCAGGCAGCGCCTGCGTTGCCGCTGGCAACATATCGGGCTCGTCGCGATCGCCCGGTTTGGGTACCAGCGGAATGGCCGCAAATTCATCCTGGTAATGCTTTTTCTGCCCGTCGAGCAATCCCGGGAGAATAATCACCCCGAGCGCGACCAGCACAATGGTTCCTGTTAAACGGTTCTGAAACTTACTCGCCACCGGTTCTCCCCGCGTCCATCACTTCCATGACATGTGCCACCGTGTGGAATGACCCACACACCAGCACGGTATCTTCTGGTTTAGCCTCCGCCATCGCGGCACGCCAGGCCGAAACCACACTGCTGTAGATTTCGCCTTTGCCGAGATGTTCCATCAACTGCTCAGCAGTCGCGCCGCGCGGCCCTTCCAGAGGAGCACAATACCAGCTATCGACCACACTCTCCATGCAGGCCAGCGTGCCGCCGATATCTTTATCATGAAGCATACCGATAACCGCCAGCACGCGCCCGGTTTTTGGTAACGATTTGAGACGTCCTGCGAGGTACGCCGCCGCATGCGGGTTATGTGCAACATCCAGAATCAGACGCGGTGACTCACTCACAATCTGAAAACGTCCTGGTAACAGTGCGTTCTGAATGCCATCGCGGATTGCCTGCTCGCTTACCGCTAATCCGCTGGCGCGCAGGGCTGCCAGCGCAGTCGCCGCGTTAGGCTGTGGCACCTGCGGCAGGGGCAGACTCTCCAGCACGCCCTGCGCATCGCTGAAGCGCCAGCCGTTGTCCTGCACCTCATACTGCCAGTCCACGCCGCGACGCAGCAGACGAGCGCCCTTCTCTTTCGCTACCTCAGCGATGGTATGTGGCATGTCCGGTTCGCCTACCACGGCAGGCTTATTGGCCCGGAAAATACCGGCCTTCTCACGGCCAATGCTCTCGCGGTCCGGGCCCAGCCAGTCGGTGTGATCCAGCGCGATGCTGGTGACGACGGCGACATCCGCATCCACCATATTGGTGGCATCCAGACGCCCGCCCAGCCCCACTTCCAGGATCACCACGTCCAGCTGCGCCTGCTTAAACAGCCACAGCGCCGACAGGGTGCCATATTCGAAATAGGTTAATGAGGTTTCGCCGCGCGCCGCTTCGATAGCGGCAAACGACGCCGTATGGGCCGATTCCGCCAGCTCGGTGTTTTGCACCCGCACGCGCTCGGTATAGCGCACCAGATGCGGCGAGCTGTAAACGCCAACTTTGTACCCCGCCGCCATCAGGACAGATTCCAGCGTGCGGCAGGTGGTGCCTTTACCGTTAGTGCCGGCGACGGTAAACACGAAAGGCGCGGGTTTCAGCACGTCAAGACGCGCGGCAACCTGGCTTACGCGCTCAAGGCCCATGTCGATAGTTTTACTGTGCAGGTTTTCCAGATAAGAAAGCCACGCGGCCAGGGGCGACGTGGCTTGAGGAATGCTTTTATTTTCCATGATGCCCGGTTGTCATTAACGGTTTAGAAAGCAAAAGGGCAGCGCCATTCGGCCCTGCCCTTTTCAGTTATCAGGCCTCGGGTTCCTGATCCGGTACCACCACGCCTTCGCGCGGCTCGTCCGGGTTAGGCGCTGGCAGATTCATCAGCTTCGCCAGAATGCTGGCCAGTTTCAGGCGCATTTCCGGACGGCGGACGATCATATCGATAGCGCCTTTCTCAATGAGGAACTCACTGCGCTGGAAGCCCGGCGGCAGTTTCTCACGTACGGTCTGCTCGATAACGCGAGGACCGGCAAAGCCGATCAGCGCTTTTGGCTCCGCGATGTTCAGGTCGCCCAGCATGGCGAAGCTTGCAGAAACGCCGCCCATGGTTGGGTCAGTCAGTACCGAAATGTACGGCAGACCGCGCTCCTGCATTTTCGCCAGCGCCGCAGAGGTTTTCGCCATCTGCATCAGGGACATCAGCGCTTCCTGCATACGTGCGCCACCGGAGGCGGAGAAGCAGATCAGCGGGCAGTTGTCTTCCAGCGCCTGCTCAACGGCACGCACGAAACGCGCGCCGACCACGGAGCCCATTGAGCCGCCCATAAAGGAGAACTCAAACGCGGCGGCAACCACCGGCATTTCATGCAGGGTGCCTTTCATGACGATTAGCGCGTCTTTCTCGCCGGTCTCTTTCTGCGCAGAGGCCAGACGATCTTTGTATTTTTTGGAGTCGCGGAACTTGAGCACATCTTTTGGCTCCAGTTCGCTGCCCAGTTCTACCAGAGAACCTTCGTCCAGCAGGCTATGCAGGCGGTTGCGCGCCGACATACGCATATGGTGGTCACACTTCGGACACACCTCAAGATTGCGTTCCAGCTCTGCGCGATACAGAACCTGGCCGCAGCTATCACACTTCGTCCATACCCCTTCAGGAATGCTCGCTTTACGCGTTGGGGTAATGTTGCTTTTAATTCGTTCAATCCAGCTCATTGATAACCTTTCTGCCTGAACCTGGTCGTATGCCAGTTTTGCTGTAAGAGGCGAATAATGCCATTTTTGCCTCCAACAGACCATGAATGTTGCACATTAAAACATAACAGCCCGAAACTTTGGATAAAAAAGTGGTCGAACCGCCAGCGTGCATTTACTTCGCTTGCTTTGCCGCCGCGCGTTTGTGACGGATAATTTCGATGACGCCAGGCAGTACGGAAAGCACAATAATCGCTACAATCAGTAACTTAAGGTTTTCCTGAACCACCGGCAGATCGCCAAACAGGTAGCCTGCATAGGTGAACAGCAGCACCCACAGCAGCGCGCCCACCACGTTGTACATGGCAAAATGACGATAGGACATGTGACCCATTCCCGCCACAAACGGTGCAAATGTACGCACAATAGGCACAAAACGGGCAAGGATAATGGTCTTACCGCCATGGCGCTCATAGAACGCATGGGTCTTATCTAAATAACTGCGGCGGAAAATCTTCGAGTCCGGATTACTGAACAACCGCTCGCCAAACACCCGCCCGATGGTGTAGTTGACCGCATCACCAACAATCGCGGCGATGATCATCAGGACGACCATCAGATGGACATTCAGGTCATTCGTTGGCAGTGCGGATAACGCGCCCGCCACGAACAGCAGTGAATCTCCAGGCAGGAACGGCGTAACCACAAGGCCGGTTTCACAGAACAGAATGAGGAACAGAATGGCGTAAACCCAGACGCCGTACTGCGCGACCAGCTCCGCCAGGTGAACATCAATATGCAGGATGAAATCAATCAGAAAACGTATTACGTCCATATTGTCTAAGCCCTAATTGCACCTTTGTTTAGTCCGCTAAAAACAGCGGGCCCATTGGCGGTTTTGGCAGGTCGAACCGGTCCGGATAATCCACCGAAACCAGATACAGCCCTTCCGCTTTCGCCGTTGCTGCCGCAAGCGTTCTGTCCTTCGCTGCAAGCAGTTCTGCAATCCAGCTCTCCGGCTGGTGTCCGGCGCCCACTTCCATCAGGCTGCCCACAATATTCCGCACCATATGATGTACAAAGGCATTGGCTTTGATATCCACCACCACATACGCGCCATACCGACTGACGTTAATGTGCATGACGTTACGCCACGGCGTACGGGACTGACACTGCACCGCACGAAACGACGTAAAATCATTCTCTCCAATCAGACACTGCGCCGCACGCTGCATACGTTCTGCATCCAGCGGTTCATAAAAATGCGTCACGCCCTGGCTTAACACCGCCGGGCGCAGGCGCTGGTTATAGATGACATAACGGTAGCGCCGCGCCGTCGCGCTGAAACGCGCGTGAAAATCATCCGGCACAGCTTTCACCCAACGCACGGCAATGTCACCAGGCAAATTCGCATTTACACCCAGCGTCCAGGCCGCGTCTTTGCGCACGGCGGTGGTGTCAAAATGCACCACCTGCCCCGTGCCGTGAACGCCGGCATCGGTGCGGCCCGCGCAGAAGACGCTTATCGGTTCATTCGCTACCTGAGAGAGCGCTTTCTCCAGCTTCTCCTGGACGCTGCGCACCTCATTCTGCCGCTGCCAGCCATAGTATTTACTGCCATCGTATTCAATGCCGAGGGCAATTCTGTGGACCGGCTTTTGTTCCACATCTGACATCAGTACAGATACTCCTGCACCAGTTTTTCCGCGATTTTGACCGCCATCAGCGCGCCGCCGAAACGCACGTTGTCGGCAACAGACCAGAACTGCACCTGCTCAGGCATACCGTAATCGTTACGCACACAGCCCACAGAGAGATGCGCGCTGCCGGTGGCGTCGCCCACCTGCGTCGGGAATTCGCTCTCTTCGGACAGGACAATGTCCTCTCCGCGGCCAAACGCGTCGCGGGCTTCTTCAGCCGCCAGCGGACGCAGGGCTTCAAACCCGACCATCTGCGCGTGGCCGTAAAAGACCGGAGACTGCACGACATTCGCGGAGATCATCAGCCCGTCATCCTGCAAAATTTTGCGTGCTTCATCGACGATACGACGCTCTTCCCGCACCGAACCTTCACGATCCGGCAGTAGCGGCAGCATGTTGAACGCCAGCTGGCGGCCAAAGAAATCATCTTCGTCGATCGGGATACCGTTCAGCAGCTTCGCGCTCTGCCCTGCCAGTGCGTCTACGGCTTTTTTGCCGTTAGCGGAGGCTGACAGCAGGCTGGTCACGGAAATACGCGACAGGCCACCGTCGTCGATCAGCGGCTTCAGCGCGGTCAGCAGCTGGCTGGTGAGGCTGTTCGGTACTGCAATGATGTTGCGGTTGCGGTAGTCAGCCAGCACAAACGGGTTGACGTCCGGCACCACCAGCGGCACATCCGGCTCCAGGGAGAACAGGCCGCTCAGGTCGATCACCAGACAGCCTGAATTTGTCGCTTCTTCAATGTAAGACGCCGTGGCTTGCGCACCTGCGGCAAAAAACGCCAGCTGAGCCTGCGTCCAGTCAAACGCGGCGGCGTCCTGCACCATCAAGGATTTCCCGCCGAAACGCAGCTGTTCTCCTGCGCTGTCGGTACGCGCCAGTGCGTAAATCTCACCCACCGGGAACTGACGCTCAGCAAGGGTTTCAAGCAGGGCTTCGCCCACGGCGCCAGTGGCACCCAAAATGGCAATGTTCCAGCCTTCAGACATGGTGGTTTACTCCAGAAATAAAAAGCGTCCCTGCCGGAGCATCCGACAGGGAGCATTAAGAAGACATTAACGTGCCGGGTGGTGAACGGCGTTAAATCCCAGTTTATGCAGCAGCCCCGCCGCTGACGCGTCATCGCACATGACATACAGGGAAGACCACTCGCGGCGCTCAAGGTAATTTTTGCGTAGCTTGTCAAACTCACCCGGAATACCCGCCACTTTACGCAGCAGCGCGTCATCGCGGCGCACATCATACACCAAATGCACCAGTCTTTTCAGCGTTGCCTCATCCAGCAGGCCATGAAGGGTAATGCGGCCAAATTCCGGGGCGGGCAGCAGCGTATCCAGCGCTACCTGCTGCGGATGGCCGATAAAGGCGCTGTAAGCCTCAAACACCTGGGTTGTGCCACGCGCTTTGCCTTCAAGGGTATAACCCGCGATATGTGCGGTACCCACGTCTACCTTATCCAGCAATGCGACGTTGAGATCAGGCTCTGGCTCCCAGACGTCCAGCACGACGCTAAGCTCTTGTCCTTCGTCGAGACATGCCAGCAGCGCCGCGTTATCCACCACCGGTCCCCGGCAGGCATTTATCAGAATAGTGCCAGCCTTGAGACGGCGGATCAGCTTTTCGTCGGCCAGGTGCAGGGTCTTATACGGCCCCTCTTTAAAGAGCGGCGTATGGAAGGTGATGACGTCGCACTCGTCGACCAGCTCATCCAGTGTGCGGAAGTCGCCTTCATCACCGTTATCCTTACGCGGCGGATCGCACAGCAGGGTGCGGATTCCCCAGGCTTCCAGACGCTTTTGCAGACGTCCGCCCACGTTGCCCACCCCCACAATCCCGACGGTGCGGTCTTTCAGCGTAAAACCATCGCGCTCGGCCAGCATCAATAGCGAGGAGAAAACATATTCCACGACGGCAATGGCGTTACAGCCTGGCGCCGCGGAAAAACCAATCCCCGCTTGCTTAAGCCACTGGTCATCCACATGATCGGTCCCGGCCGTTGCCGTCCCGACAAATTTAACCCCTTTGCCGGTGAGCAGCGCCTCATTTACTTTAGTCACCGAGCGCACCATCAGGGCGTCTGCATCGTCCAGTTCGCTGACCGGAATCGGGCGACCAGGGACAGCCTTAACCTCACCCAGGCGGCTGAACAGCTCACGGGCGTAAGGCATATTTTCATCAACGAGGATTTTCACGTCTGAGTACCTGTTTGAGAGGAAGTAAACCTGCCAAGTGTGCCATAATCTCGCCGCCGGGCATATATCTCCGCCCGGTTACGCAGAGTTTGACTTTAAGGATTTTTGACGATGCAGCCCATTTCAGGTACGCCTCCGCGCCCTCCGGGTGAAGGCCCCGTAACGCCCAACACGCCAGGCGAACAACCGCTCTCCACGCAGCAACGCACCGTACTGGAGCGTCTGATCACGCGTCTTATTGCGTTGACCTCACAGCAAAACGCAGAGGTGTGGGCCGGCGTGAAGCACGATTTGGGCGTCAGAAACGATGCGCAGCTACAGTCGCGCCATTTCCCTGCCGCCGAACAAAACCTGAACCAGCGTCTTACCAGCGCACAGCAGCAACATACCACCCGCCAGATTATCTCGCAGCTGACCGAGCTGTTGGGCCAGGGGAATAATCGCCAGGCGGTGAGTGATTTTATCCGTCAACAGTACGGTCATACCGCCCTGAGCCAGCTTTCGCCGGAACAGCTGAAAACCGTATTGACCCTGCTGCAAAGCAATCAGCTTTCTATCCCGCAGCCGCAACAGCGCCCGTCTACAGAACGGCCATTGCAGCCTGCGGAGCATAATACGCTCAAGCAGATGGTCACTAAGCTGGCTGCCGCAACCGGCGAACCAACAAAGCTTATCTGGCAATCCATGCTGGAACTTTCCGGTGTGAAAGCGGGCGAGATGATCCCGGCAAAACAGTTTACCCATCTGGTCACCTGGCTCCAGGCGCGTCAGACGCTCAGCACCCAGAGCGCCCCGACCCTGCACAGCGTACAGGCGGCGCTGAAACAACCGCTGGAACCGCACGAGTTCGATACGATCCGGGATTACGCTCAGCAGAGCTGGCAGGCTACGCCGCAAACGGTGCTGACCACCGCCCAGGTGCAGGATGTGCTCAATCAGATCTTCGTTCGCCGCGCCGAGCGGGAAGGCGGTGTGCCGGAGGTAAGAAACATTCAGCCGATCTACAGCCCGCTGTTTGCCCCCGTAGTTGATACGTTCAAAACGCTTTCTGCCCGTCCGGGATTGATGTTGATCGCGTTGGTGATTGCGCTGGCGATTTTCTGGCTGGTTGCGTGAGGATTTGCCCGGTGGCGCTTCGCTTACCGGGTCTTCAACGGCTCGAACAGTAGGCCGGGTAAGGCGAAGCCGCCACCCGGCAACATACTACCGCTTGCGAAACGCCACCATCGTCACCACAATCCCCACCACCGCTGACACCGCACCGGCGAGAAATACGGAAGGATAGCCAAACGACGTTGCAAGCAGCCCCGCCAGCGGCCCGGTGATGCCGTATGAGATATCCTGAAACGCCGCATAGCCGCCCAGCGCCGTGCCGCGCACCTGCGGAGCCACGCGCTTCACCACTTCAACGCCCAGCGCCGGGAAGATCAGCGAGCAGCCGCAGCCGGTTAACGCCGCACCCAGCAGCGCAACGGATGCAGAGGGCGCCTGCCAGAGCAGTACCAGACCCACGGTCTCAATGACAAGTGACGACACGGCCACCTTCACGCCGCCAAAGCGATCCGGCATCCAGCCAAACAGCACGCGCATCAATACAAACGCGCCGCCAAAGGCCGTCAGCGTAAAGCCCGCCATCGCCCAGCCGCGGCTCATGAAATAGAGGGAGACAAAGGTACCAATAACCGCGAAGCCCACCCCCTGAAGCGCCAGCCCAAGCCCCGGCTGCCAGATTTGCCCCACCACGCTCCACAGCGAAGGACGCTCGCCTTTATGGGCGGGCACCTTACGCACCGAACCGTTAAACGCCCACGCCAGCAGCGGCAATACCATGGTGGTGCCTGCCAGCGCCGCAAAACCAAACTGGCTGTGGATCAGCAGCCCCAGCGGCGCGCCTGCCGCCAGCGCGCCGTAAATCGCCATCCCGTTCCAGGACATCACTTTTCCGGAACGCGCAGGTCCCACCAGCCCCATTCCCCAGGTCAGGGTGCCGGTCAGCAGTTGGCTTTCGCCAAAGCCGAGGATCAGGCGCCCTACCACCAGCAGCGCGAATTTATACGCTGCATCTATTGGCAACAGCGCCGCCAGCAGCCAGGCTCCCCCCGCCAGCCCGCAGGCAAACATGCCCTGCAACGCCGAGCGTTTTGCGCCGTGCTGATCCGCCAGGCGACCGGCGTAGCCCCGGGTTAATACCGTCGCTAAAAACTGAATGCCCACCGCAATGCCGACCATGGTGTTGCCATAGCCCAGCTCCTGGTGAACGAACAAGGGGATCACCGGCAGCGGCAGGCCAACGGTCATATAGGTCAGAAACACCGCAAAGGCGATGCGGAAAAGGGAAAGGTTCCCGGAAGGAGCGCTCTTCTCAGGGGTAACAGCCTTCATGCATAACTCCGTGTTCAGGCATAAAAAAAGGGAGCCGCGCGGCTCCCTTCTACTATACCTTCAAACGCTTACGCTTTCAGCTTACGCATCACCAGCGTGGCGTTGGTGCCGCCGAAACCGAAGCTGTTGGACATAACGGTCGTCAGCTCACGTTCGGTGGTTTCAGTCACGATGTTCAGGCCAGCCGCCTGCTCGTCCATCTCTTCGATGTTGATGCTTGGCGCGATAAAGCCGTTTTCCAGCATCAGCAGAGAGTAGATCGCTTCCTGCACGCCCGCCGCACCCAGAGAGTGACCGGTCATGGCTTTGGTTGCAGAGATAGCCGGGCTGTTGTCGCCGAACACTTCACGGATCGCACCCAGCTCTTTCACGTCGCCTACCGGCGTTGAGGTGCCGTGGGAGTTCAGGTAGTCGATTGGAGTATCAACACCGTGCATCGCCATCTTCATGCAGCGCACCGCGCCTTCACCGGATGGAGCAACCATGTCAGCGCCGTCAGACGTTGCGCCGTAGCCCACGATCTCAGCATAGATGTGCGCGCCACGCGCCAGCGCGTGTTCCAGCTCTTCAACCACAACCATACCGCCGCCGCCAGCGATAACAAAACCGTCGCGGTGTGCATCATAAGTACGGGACGCTTTGTCTGGCGTTTCGTTGTATTTGGTGGACAGTGCGCCCATCGCGTCGAACTCACAGGCCATTTCCCAGCCCAGCTCTTCGCCGCCGCCAGCAAATACGATGTCCTGTTTGCCCAGTTGGATCTGCTCAACCGCATTACCGATACAGTGTGCGGAGGTCGCACATGCGGAGCTGATGGAGTAGTTCACACCGTGGATTTTGAACGGCGTTGCCAGGCACGCGGAAACCGCTGAACCCATGGCTTTGGTCACAACATATGGACCGACCGCTTTCAGGCCGCGCGGGCTGCGCATGGCGTCAGCACCGAACACCTGAGCTTTAGAAGAACCGCCGGAACCTGCAATCAGGCCCACGCGTGGGTTGTTCTGGTAAACGTCTTCGCTCAGACCAGAATCCTTGATCGCTTCCTGCATGGAAAGATAGGCGTAGATAGAGGCATCGTTCATGAAACGAACCACTTTACGGTCAATTAAACCGGTGGTGTCCAGTTTAACGTTACCCCATACGTGGCTACGCATTCCAGAATCTTTAAACTCTTCAGAGAAAGTGATCCCGGAGCGTCCTTCACGCAGAGATGCCAGGACTTCCTGCTGGTTATTACCGATGCTGGAAACGATGCCCAGGCCAGTAATCACTGCACGTTTCATTCAATACCTCTGTAAGTCGCACTATAAAAAGTTTCGAGTCGCACAATAGCGTACACTTGTACGCCGAACAAGTCCGATCAGCCATTTTCTGTGGAAATTTGCACCGATGGGCTCACATCGCTAAGATCGTGCCACTGCCTGTCGGACGAGTAACTTACGTGAAACAAAACGCCATACAACCTGCCAACCTCGAATTCAACGCTGAGGGTACACCTGTTTCCCGAGATTTTGATGACGTCTACTTTTCTAATGATAACGGACTGGAAGAGACGCGCTATGTTTTCCTCGACGGAAATCATCTCGGCACCCGCTTCCCTGAGCATCCGCGCAGTCTGTTCGTCGTGGCGGAGAGCGGTTTCGGCACCGGGCTGAATTTTCTGACCCTCTGGCAGGCGTTCGATTGTTTTCGCGCTGCATACCCCGAGGCTACCTTACAAAGATTACATTTCATCAGTTTCGAAAAATTTCCGCTTACCGCGCACGATCTGCGGCTTGCCCATCAGCGCTGGCCGGAGCTTGCCCACTGGGCGGAACAGCTTCAGACCCAGTGGCCACCGGCTATCGGCGGCTGTCATCGTCTGATTCTGGATGACGGACGCGTCACCCTCGACCTGTGGCTGGGCGATATTAACGACCTGACCGATAAGCTTGATGACTCAATGAATCAGAAAGTGGACGCCTGGTTCCTGGACGGTTTTGCGCCCGCTAAAAACCCGGACATGTGGAGCCCGCACCTGTTCAGCGCCATGGCACGTCTGGCGCGCCCGGGCGCGACGCTTGCTACCTTCACCTCCGCGGGCTTTGTCCGTCGTGGGTTGCAGGAGGCGGGGTTTACCATGCGGAAAACCAAAGGCTTTGGCCGCAAACGCGACATGCTGGTCGGGGTGATGGAACAGGATCTGGCGATCCCGGCGCAGGCCCCCTGGTTTGCCCGCCGCGCCAGCACCTCGCGTGAGGTCGCTATTGTGGGCGGGGGTATTGCCAGCGCCCTGCTCTCGCTGGCGCTGCTGCACCGTGGCTGGCAGGTGACGCTCTACTGCGCTGACGAGGCGCCGGCGACGGGCGCATCAGGCAACCGTCAGGGCGCGCTTTATCCCTTATTAAGTTCACACGATCCGGCACTGTTCCAGTTCTTCCCGGCGGCGTTTACGTTTGCTCGCCGCCTTTACGATAGCCTGCCGGTTGCGTTCGACCACGACTGGTGCGGCGTGACGCAGCT
Organism: Enterobacter cloacae complex sp. IR5402; assembly: GCF_049238125.1. Lineage (NCBI taxonomy): Bacteria > Pseudomonadati > Pseudomonadota > Gammaproteobacteria > Enterobacterales > Enterobacteriaceae > Enterobacter > Enterobacter cloacae complex sp. IR5402. The sequence continues at coordinate 206,419 of NZ_JBMKHO010000002.1, read as the reverse complement.
CGGCTGGGACGAGAAGAGCCAGCAGAAAATCACACAAATGCTGTCGCTGGGGCTGCCGGAGGACATCGCCCATGCAGTGACGGCACAGCAGGTTACAGAGACCACTGGCGTCGACACCGGCTGCGGGGGTATTCAGTATCCACTCGGCGGCTGGCTGTGTCCGGCTGAACTGACTTCTGCGGCGATAGCCCTCGGGCAGTCGCGTGGGTTGACAGTGCATTATGCCCATAAGGTTCAATCGCTAAGCCGCACTGCGCACTGGAAACTGCGTTTCGCTGACGGTAAAGAGGCGCAGCATGCCAGCGTTGTGCTGGCCAACGGACATCACATCACTCAGTTTACCCAGACAGCGTCATTGGCGGTTTATCCAGTCGGCGGCCAGGTGAGCCATATCCCGACCGCGCCCCAACTGAGCAAACTGCGTCAGGTGCTGTGTTACGACGGCTACCTGACGCCGCAAAATCCCTCCAACGGCCATCACTGCATCGGCGCCAGCTACCATCGCGGTGAAACAGATATGCAGTACAGCGAAGCGGATCAGCAGCAAAACCGACAGCGCCTGGTCGACTGTTTTCCGGATGCGTCGTGGGCGAAAGAGGTTGATGTCAGTGAGGGTCAGGCGCGCTGCGGCGTACGCTGCGCGACCCGCGATCACCTGCCGATGGCGGGAAACGTGCCGGACTATGACGCCACGCTTGAAGTCTATCAGGATCTTGCAGACAGCAAAGAAACGGCGGTAAGTGCGCCCGTTCACCCCGAGCTGTTTATGCTGGGTGGCTTAGGCTCGCGGGGATTGTGCTCCGCGCCGCTGCTGGCTGAAGCGTTAGCCGCGCAAATGAGCGACGAGCCGGTTCCGCTGGACAGGGTTACGCTCGCGGGGCTGAATCCAAACCGACTGTGGGTGCGGAAATTGCTGAAGGGGAAAATGGTCAAGTAGGGTGCGGTCTGGTGCCCTCACCCCGGCCCTCTCCCTGTGGGAGAGGGCGGTGATACACTTACTTCGCTTTCGCCTGCTGGAACAAATTATCCCACATGCCCAGCACTAAAGACTGGTCGCGCGGAGAGAGTTCCCCGGCCTGAATAGCGTTTTCCAGGCTGCGAGTGACTTCCGCGTGAACGGCGTCGGCAGAGTGATCGTCCCCGGCTTCCAGCGCGGCTACCGCCAGCGTCAGGTGACCACGCAGATAACCGCTGGCGAACAGCTCATCATCACTGGCGTGTTCCACCATGTCATCAATTAACGCCAGAATGCGTGATTCAAATTCTGCGATCATCTTCTTTCCTCTGTTAAAGATCTTCCGGCCACGGGAAGCGTTCCGCCGTGATCTCCGGCGTGTGGTAATAATTCTGTAAAGCCTCGATCAGGCGTGCCGGACGTGCCGGGATGCCTTTCTCAAGATATTCCATCACCTGCGCATGAACGCGGCGCTGGAAGACGATACGGTCTGGCTCGAAGTCGCCTTCGAGGTTGTCACAGCTCACGTTGAACGGGAAACCCGCCGCCACGCAGAACAGCCATTCCAGCGCCTGGGGTTTCACCTCCACATCTTCAAACTGCCCCTGGGTGGCGGCGTCGCGCCCGTCCGGGCAGTACCAGTAACCAAAGTCCACCAGCTCGCGACGCGCTTTCCCGGCGATACACCAGTGCGAAATTTCGTGCAAACCGCTGGCGTAAAAGCCGTGGGCAAAGATGATGCGGTTATACGGAACCTCGTCATCAGCTGGAAGATAGATCGGTTCGTCGTCGCCTTTAATCAGACGGGTATTAAAATCATCAGCAAAACAGCTATCGAAGATCTCAATCAGCTGTTCGTAGTTATGCGTACTGTTCATTAGTTCATCCCCAACCAGGTGAGGATCTCCTGTCCATGGCTGTCATAAAGAAGTTTGGCGCTCATCACCGCCGAGACGACAACAATCATCGGGCGGATCAGCTTTTGCCCTTTGCTTAATACCAGACGCGAGCCTGCGCGCGCGCCCAAAAACTGCCCTGCCATCATCACAAACCCGGTTGCCCAGATAACCTTGCCGCCAATGATAAACAGCAGCAGACCGCCAACGTTGGAGGTCGCGTTGAGGACTTTGGCGTGGGCGGTGGATTTGGCGAGGTTGAACCCGGCCAGCGTCACGAATGCCAGCGCGTAAAACGAGCCTGCCCCCGGGCCAAAGAAGCCATCGTAAAAACCGACGCAGCCACCGGCGATCAGCGCAAACGGCAGGCCGTGAAGGCGACGCTGTCGATCTTCTTCCCCGAGCTTTGGCATGAGTAAGAAATAGAGGCCGATACAGATAACCAGCAGCGGCAGGATCTGGCGCAGAATGTCGGACTGTACGTGCTGGACCAGCAGCGCGCCCGCCGTTGAGCCAATAAACGTCATCAGGATATTGAGCTTCTGATCGGCGAGATTCACCACTTTACGCCGAATGAAATAGAGCGACGAGGAGAGCGAACCGCCGCATGCCTGGAGTTTGTTGGTGGCAAGCGCCTGGGCAGGGCTCATGCCTGCCGCCAGCAACGCCGGAACGGTGAGCAACCCGCCGCCGCCCGCCAGGGCATCGATAAATCCGGCTAACATTGCAACAAAAAAGAGCACCGCCAGCAGCAGCGGTGACACCATGAACAGGTCGACGAAATTATCCATTAAAGTACATGCTCATCCAGTAGCGCCTGGCAGGAAGGCGGCAACGGAGGCGGTGTCTTCTTCTCAGGCTTAGAGGTTCCAGGCTTGGCTGGTTCAAACCAGCTTTGCAGTTCGTAACCACAACCATCGCCAGGCGGTGGCAGCGGCTGATCTTCACATTCCAGGCTGTTCGCCGGGCAGCGCAGGCGAACATGCATATGGGCACGATGCTGGAACCACGGGCGCACTTTACGCAACCAGTCGCGATCCGTTCCCGCATCCAGGCAAAGCTGCTGCTTGATGGCCGGATTAACAAAGATCCGCGTGACGTCGTTATCCTTTGCCGCCAGCTTAATCATGCTGGAAATTTCCGGCGACCATCGCGAGGCGACGACACGTTTACCGTCGGCCGAGACCAGATCCAGCGCCTGCGGTTTCAGCAGTTGCGCTGAGCTCCAGCGCGTTTTCGGCAATTGCAGGAAGATATCCACATCCAGTCCGGTCTGGTGGCTGGCGTGACCGCCGTTAAAGCGGCCACCGGCAGGCATCCCCATATCGCCAATCAGCATCGTGCCCAGCCCCAGATTATGCACCTGGTTGCCAAGACGCTGAATAAAAAGCACCAGGTCAGGATGGCCGAAATAACGGCGCTGGTCGGTGCGCATCACCTGATAGGTATCCGATTGCAGCGGAAGTTCCTGCGCGCCGACGATACACCCGTTGGAGAAAGCGCCAATGGACTGCGCGCTCCCCGCTACCGGATGGGTGGTTTTCTGCCATGGCGTAGCGGCCAGGCTTGCTCCACTGACCAGCAGCGCCAGCAGAGCGATTGCGGTTTTTTTCATAGTTACCAGCGTGGAATGGTGGTCGTCACATCCGCATTCTGCGCGCGCTGGCGCAGGAAGTGATCCATCAGCACGATCGCCAGCATCGCTTCTGCGATCGGTACCGCGCGGATCCCCACGCACGGATCGTGACGCCCTTTGGTGATCATCTCAACTTCATCGCCAGCGCGGTTAATCGTGTGGCCCGGCACGGTAATGCTGGACGTTGGCTTCAGCGCGATATTGGCAATAATTTGCTGCCCGCTGCTGATGCCGCCCAGAATGCCGCCCGCATGGTTGCTCTGGAAACCCGCCTTCGTGATTTCGTCGCGGTTCTGGCTGCCGCGAAGCTTAACCACGTCAAAACCGTCGCCGATTTCAACGCCTTTCACCGCGTTGATGCTCATCAGCGCGTGGGCGATGTCGGCGTCAAGGCGGTCAAATACCGGCTCGCCCCAGCCAGCCGGCACGCCATCGGCCACCACGGTGACTTTCGCACCAATGGAATCGCCCTCTTTTTTCAGGCCACGCATCAGCTCATCCAGCGCGTCCAGCTTGTCGGCATCGGCGCAGAAGAACGGGTTAAGTTCTACCTGATCCCAGTCTTTGATGGCCAGCGGAATGTCGCCCATCTGGGTCAGACAGCCGCGGATAACGATGCCGAATTTCTGCTGGAGATATTTTTTGGCAATCGCCCCTGCCGCCACGCGCATCGCGGTTTCACGTGCGGAAGAACGTCCGCCGCCGCGATAGTCGCGAAAGCCATATTTTTGTTCGTAGGTGTAATCAGCGTGGCCCGGACGGAAGACGTCTTTAATCGCGCCGTAGTCCTGAGAACGCTGATCGGTGTTTTCAATCAGCAGACCAATGCTGGTCCCGGTGGTACGGCCTTCAAATACGCCGGAGAGAATTTTGACCTGGTCCGGCTCGCGACGCTGCGTGGTGTAGCGAGAGGTACCCGGACGCCGACGGTCAAGGTCATGCTGTAAATCGGCTTCGGTCAGTTCGATGCCTGGCGGGACGCCATCAACGATACAACCCAGTGCCAGACCGTGCGACTCGCCAAAGGTGGTCACACGGAATACCTGTCCAATACTGTTTCCTGCCATCACGGCTCCGATGTTGTTGTTTGTGTTTGAGCGTTGTGAAACGGGCCGAAGCCCGCTGGATTAATCTTTGTAAATGCTGAAGTATTCGCGAGCATCAAGCAGCTGCGCCTTGGTCAGCATAAAGACGCCGTCACCGCCGTTGTCGAACTCAAGCCAGGTGAACGGCACATCCGGGTACTGCTCTATCAGATGTACCATGCTGTTGCCCACTTCACAAATCAGAACGCCGTCGTCGGTCAGATAATCCGGCGCGCAGGCCAGGATGCGGCGGGTCAGCTTCAGCCCGTCAGAGCCGGACGCCAGACCCAGCTCCGGCTCGTGACGGTACTCGTTCGGCAGGTCGGACATGTCTTCTGCATCCACGTACGGCGGATTGGTGACGATCAGGTCGTATTGCAGCGTCGGCAGGTCGCGGAACAGGTCAGAGCGGATAGGCGTGACGTGATGAATCAGCCCGTGCTCTTCAATGTTGTGTTCGGTGACGGCCAGCGCGTCGGTGGAGATATCGACGGCGTCCACTTCCGCTTCCGGGAAGGCGTACGCGCAGGCAATGGCGATGCAGCCGCTGCCGGTGCACATATCAAGAATGTGCTGCGGCTGATGGTTAATCAGGCCGTCAAAGTGGTTGTTGATCAGCTCGCCAATCGGCGAGCGCGGCACCAGCACGCGTTCATCAACATAGAACTCATGGCCGCAGAACCAGGCTTTGTTGGTCAGGTAAGCCACCGGAATGCGCTCGTTCACGCGACGGATCACGCGCTCAACGATGCGGTGTTTTTCGCTGGAGGTCAGGCGCGCGGTGCGCATGTCTTCCGGAATATCCAGCGGCAGATAGAGAGACGGCAGCACCAGCTGAACGGCCTCATCCCACGGGTTATCCGTACCGTGGCCGTACCAGATATTGGCGGCGCTGAAGCGGCTAACCGACCAGCGCAACATGTCCTGTATGGTATGCAGCTCGTTTACTGCTTCATCGACAAAAATTTTATCCACTCTTTCCTCCAGGGCATGCTCGCATAATTTTCGGCGGCTAGTTTGCCATGAAGACGGCGATAAATCAGCAATGACGCGTGTCGCTTGAGGTTAAAAAATGCGTTTAGTCGGGTACACTATCGGAAATACGAGATGAGAATGACGAATGAAAAAGAAAACATCGCTCAGCGAGGAGGATCAGGCTCTCTTCCGCCAGCTGATGACCGGGACGCGTCAAATCACGCACGACACCATTGTCCATCGCCCGCAGCGTAAAAAAGTCAGCGAGGTTCCGGTCAAACGTCTGCTCCAGGAGCAGGCCGATAACAGCCACTATTTTTCAGATGAGTTTCAGCCGCTGCTCAATACTCAGGGTGCGGTGAAATACGTGCGCGAAGACGTCAGCCATTTTGAACTGAAAAAATTACGCCGGGGAGATTACTCGCCGGAGCTGTTCCTCGATCTGCATGGGTTGACCCAGATGCAGGCGAAACAGGAGCTGGGGGCGTTGATCGCGGCATGTCGTCGCGAGCATGTTTTTTGCACCTGCGTAATGCACGGCCACGGCAAACATATTCTTAAGCAACAGACACCGCTGTGGCTGGCTCAGCACCCGCACGTGATGGCGTTTCATCAGGCACCCAAAGAGTACGGCGGAGATGCCGCATTGCTGGTATTGATTGAAGTGGAGGAGTGGCAGCCGCCAGAGTTGCCCTGACAGGATGGCGGGAGGCACGCTGCACCCCGCCATATCGCACGTCACGTCAGATGGCTTTTGCCATCTTCAGGTTGCACGGACTCATTTGCCAGTTAAAGACCCCTTTGCCGGTTTCGTCGAGGGTGACGTTGGCAATGGCGGACGTAGTGAACATCGGTGGCGTTTCGCCCGGGCACAGCTCAGATACCAGATAGCCGACCAGCGGCAGGTGGGAAATGACCAGTGCGGAAGCGACACCTTCATTGCACAGCGCCTGAAGATAAGCACTGACAAGGCCAACATCGCCACACGGCGTAAGTTCAGGGAGCACATCCACACTGGATGGCAGGTTCATACACTCCCCTACCACATCCAGCGTCTGTTCTGCCCGCAGGAACGGACTCACCAGAACGCGTTCAATGTCCACTTTTTGACCTTTAAGCCATGTCGCCATCTGACGGGATTCGTCGCAGCCACAGACGGTTAAAGGACGTACTGAGTCACTGGCGGCATCGAGTGCCGCGTCGCCGTGACGCATGATAAAAACTTGCATATTGCACCGCTTTTGTTAACCAGAATCACCGGCGTTGACTACCCGCGATTAATGCTCTGAGGTAGAAAACCCGATGGCCGGGCATTGTGCCTGATCCATTCGGTGAATGAAACGCTGTTTTTTACCTCAATGGCGTAAGTATAGTCAATCTCTGTTTACAATTTCGCCAGAACAGGTTCCATCACCTCAGGATTTACCCTTCTTTGACTTCAGTTTACGCAATCAGTTTCCCTTACGGGCCAGAATGTCTGACCCCGTTCCGCCATCTGCAATAATTCGTCACAAGGTGTAAACCGTGGACCATATTGCGAGGCCAGACGTTGCAGAATCGCAACCACTTCACCCGCCCCGAGGGTATCCATATACCGGAACGGACCGCCAAGGAATGGCGGAAAACCGATACCAAACACGGCGCCGATGTCGCCGTCGCGTGCGCTCTTGATCACCTGCTCACCAAAGCAGCGCGCCGCTTCATTGAGCATCATCATTACGCAGCGCTCAGCACACTGAACCGCCGACAATTTTGCCTGACCCGTGACAGGAATAAGCGCATAAACCGAAGGGTCGACCTGTTTCTTGCTTTTACGCCCTTTCGCGGCGTAAAGATAGAAACCGCGTTCATTTTTTCTGCCTTTGCGATCGTCCTTCAAAATTGCAGAAACAAAGTTTGCAGGCGGCGCAAAACGATCGCCATAAGCCGCTTCCAGCACAGGGATAATTTTAGTCCCCGTATCAATTCCTACCTCATCCAAAAGTTGGATTGGGCCGACGGGGAAACCAAACTTCACCAGAGCGTCATCGACGTGCTCAATTTTCTCCCCTTCCGTCAGCAACCGCATCGCTTCGTTAATGTACGGCGCCAGAATGCGGTTGACGTAGAAGCCGGCTTTGTCCGCGACCACAATCGGGGTTTTGCCCTGTTTTTTCGCCAGTTTCATCACGGTGGCAATAGTTTGCGGGCTGGTTGTGGCATGCGGGATAACCTCCACCAGCGGCATTTTTTCGACAGGGCTGAAATAGTGCAGCCCTATTACCTTCTCCGGGCGCACGGCTTTCGCCGCGATGTCGCCGATCGGCAAAGACGAGGTGTTTGACGCGAAAATGGTGTGCGGCGCGCAGTGCTGTTCAACGTCCGCCACCATCTGCTGCTTAAGGGCCAGATCTTCGAACACGGCTTCAATCACCAGATCGCGGTGTGCAAACCCACTGTAGTCGGTGGCGCCAGTGATCATCGCGAGGGTTTTATCGCGCTCACTGGCCTTGATATGGCGGCGTTTCACTTTGCGATCAAGGTTCTGCCAGCTGTACTGCAACGCATGGTTGATACCCTTAGGGTTGATATCTTTGATACGTACGGGCAATTTGCCTTTGCTGGCGGTGACAAATGCGATGCCGCCGCCCATCAGCCCACCACCCAGAACGCCAACGGCGCGCAGCAGAGCCGGTTCAGCTTCACTGCCCGGATCTTTTTTAACCTCCGTGCTGGCAAAGAAAATGCCGCGCAGCGCCTGCGACTGCGGCGTCATCGCCAGCTCGCCAAAGGCTTTCGCTTCCGCAGCATAACCGCTGCTGCTGCCCTGCGATAAACCGGTTTCAATCACCTTCAGAATGCGCGTCGCTGCCGGATAATTCCCTTTGGTTTTTTGCTCGGTTTTTTTACCCACCATATTGAACAGCAGCGTGCGCCCCAGCGGCCCGGCGAGGATACGCTCGCGCACCGGCAGAGGGCGTTTCGCCTGACGACCTTTCAGCGCCCGCTCAACGGCGGCCTCAAGCAAGATGGCGTGCGGAACGACCTCATCAACCAGACCCGCCTTTAATGCCTGACGGGCGCGCAGCTGTTTACCGGTTAAAATCATCTCCAGCGCCGTACTGACGCCTACCAGACGCGGCAGGCGCTGCGTGCCACCTGAACCGGGCAGCAATCCAAGCTGTACCTCCGGCAGTCCGAGTACCGTTTTCGCATCGTCGGTACAAATGCGGCTGTGACAGGCCAGCGCCAGCTCAAGCCCACCGCCCAGGCAGGCCCCGTGGATCGCAGCGACAACGGGTATCGACAGCGCATGGATCTCCGCCATTACCTGCTGCCCTTGACGCGCCAGGTCTTCTGCTTCCTGAGCGCTTTTCGCCCGGGCAATCATGTTGATATCGGCCCCGGCAATAAAGTTATCCGGCTTTGCCGAGATAAATACCAGGCCACGTATCGCTTTGTTTTCGCGGATCTGTCTGAGCATCGCACGCACCTGAACGCCGAACTCGGCCTTCAGGGTGTTCATCTTTTCGTCGGGTACATCAATGGTGATAACAGCCACGTTATCAAGGCGAACAGCCAGGTTAAATGCAGATGTCGTTTCCATTATTCAGCCTCCAGAACCATTGCTGCACCCAGGCCGCCCGCCGCACAGGCGGTAACGAGACCAAAACCGCCGCCGCGGCGACGCAGCTCGTGCAAAGTCTGGGTTATCATTCTCGCGCCGGTCGCCGCAAATGGATGGCCGTAGGCGATGGATCCGCCAAGCACGTTAAACTTACTCTGATCCACTTCGCCGGTCGCGTGGGCGCGGCCCAGTACATCGCGCGCGAAGCGCTCGCTTGCCAGCAGCTGAATGTTTGCCAGGGTTTGTGCGGCAAAGGCTTCGTGCATATCGATCAGGGTTAAGTCAGCCAGCGTCAACCCCGCACGCTCCAGCGCCAGGGGCGTGGACCAGGCCGGACCGAGCAGCATGTCCTGCCAGACATCAATGGCGGTAAAGGCGTAGCTACGCAAATAGCCCAGCGGTGTGATGCCAAGCTCTTTCGCCCGGGATTCCGTCATCAGGATCACGGCGGCGGCACCGTCCGTCAGTGGCGTACTGTTGGCCGCCGTAACGGTGCCATGTTTACGATCAAACGCCGGGCGCAGTTTTGCGTAATCCTCCAGCGTCGAGGTGCCACGGATATTGTTATCTTCCACCAGCGGTTCGCGGAAAGGCGGGATATAAGCAGTCATCACCTCGTCGGCAAGTTTGCCTTCCGACCAGGCCTTCGCAGCGAGCTGATGCGAGCGATGCGCCAGTGCATCCTGCTGTTCGCGGGTAATACCGTAGGTTTTTGCCATCTGCTCGGCAGTGTCGCCCATACGCAGGCCGGTGGAGTATTCAGCAACGGCAGGTGGCACGGGCATGAGGTCGCGCAGGCGTAAACGCGAGAAGAGTTTAAGCTTTGCACCGGTAGTGCGAGCTTTGTTGGCATCCACGAGGATGCGGGCCAGCTGTTTGCTGACGCCGATGGGCAGCACGGAGGAGGAATCCGCGCCGCCGGCGATCCCCGCGCGAATGGTCCCCGCCATCAGGCTTTCCGCCACGTTCGCCACCGTCTGGAAACTGGTGGCGCAGGCGCGGCTGACGCTGTAGGCGTCGGTATGAACATTCATGCCGGTACCCAGCACGATTTCACGCGCGATATTGGGTGCTTCCGGCATCTGCACCACCTGGCCGAAAACCAGTTGCTCAATAACCTCTGGCGGGATCTCGCTGCGAGCCAGCATCTCCCCCACCACCATTTTTCCCAGATCGACAGCCGGTATACCGTGAAACGCGGTTGCCTGACGCGCAAACGGCGTACGTAACCCGCTGATAATGGCAATGCGGTCACCGTGTCGGGTGATAAGCGGTAATGCCTGACTCATAACACTCCCCTGTAAAAAAATTTTGCGCGCACATTAAGTGGTCTGACCTGATAATAGTCTTAACTATTTTTTTACATTGAGCCAATCGGGGAAGCGAAAAATTGCGAGCTAAGGCACAGAGAAGAAAAAGAAAATGCCCCTGCATAGCAGAGGCATTTGTGAGATTTGTTGCCGGGTTGCGGCGTTGCCTTACCCGGCCTACACGATCATAGGCCCGTGCAAAAAGTATTAACGCAGGCCTAACTGGAAGATCAGCGTTTCTGCTTCGCAGGCGAACACAAAGTCGATATCCAGCTGCACGCCGCCTTCTACTTCCGTGAAGGTGGATTTGATTTCACACGGATCGGATTCGACTTCACGCGCGCGCTGGCTCAGCGCGGCCAGCGTCTCTTCCGCTTCAGCACGGTTAGGGAATACGCGGCTGTAAGAGGCGGTGCAATCGGTGTTGTCCATAATGGTGCCAACATCCATACAGCAGCAAACCGGGGTTTCATCAGCACTGCATTTACTCATAGCTCAATTTCCTCTGTATTCGCGCAGGGCGCGAGATAAACACGATGCGTCTATTTTACGCCCCCGGACGAGCCCCCTCCAGCCGTTAATGGCGCAAAATCGGATAAGTGAGCAATATCACACTAAAAAATGATCTAAAACAAAATTCCCCTTTTCAGAGGAATCGCACTGGTCACAATTTTGCCAACCAGATCTCGTTTCAAGAAACATATCTGAAAATATTAATAAACAAACTTGCAACATCCCAGCTGGTCAGACCTATACTCTCGCCACTGGTCTGATTTGTAAGTCATACCTCAGACCCTACACTTCGCGCTCCTGTTACGGTATGTAACAATTATTGAATAAAAATAACTCAATGAGGTTATGGTCATGAGCCAGAAAACCCTGTTCAAACAAACTGCTTTAGCAGTTGCAGTGGCAATCGTCTCAACGTCCGCCTGGTCAGCGGGCTTCCAGTTAAACGAATTTTCTTCCTCTGGCCTTGGCCGTGCGTATTCCGGGGAAGGTGCGATTGCCGATGACGCAGGCAACGCGAGCCGTAACCCGGCGCTGATCATGATGTTTGATCGCCCTACCTTCTCTGCCGGTGCGGTTTACATCGATCCTGATGTCAATATTTCTGGCAAATCTCAGTTCACCGGCGCAGATCTGAAGGCGGATAACATTGCGCCGACCGCGTGGGTGCCTAACCTGCACTTTGTTGCGCCAATCAATGAACAGTTTGGTTGGGGTGCCTCTGTCACCTCTAACTATGGCCTGGCAACGGAGTTCAATAACAACTATCCGGCCGGGGAATACGGCGGTAAAACCGACCTGACGACCCTGAACCTCAACCTGAGCGGCGCATATCGTCTGAACGATAACTGGAGCTTTGGTCTGGGCTTTGATGCTGTTTACGCCGATGCAAAAATCGAGCGTTACTCCGGGGAGCAAACTGCTGCGCTGCCGAAAAACAGCAATAAAATTGCCAGCCTGAAAGGCGATGAATGGGGCTACGGCTGGAACGCCGGTATCCTGTATGAACTGGATAAAAACAACCGCTGGGGTCTGACCTACCGCTCAGAAGTGAAGATTGACTTCGATGGCGATTACAAAAGCGGCATCCTGAGCCCAGTCAACGGTATGGTACCGGGCGCAGGCACCACCATTCCATGGGGTACCTCGAATCAAACCGTACCGGGTTCACTGTCACTGCATCTGCCAGAAATGTGGGAAGTGTCAGGTTATAACCGCGTTGCGCCGCAGTGGGCTATTCACTATAGCCTCGCGTATACCAGCTGGAGCCAGTTCCAGGAGCTGAAAGCCACCGGCAGCAACGGCCAGACGCTGTTCTATAAAGACGAAAGCTTCCACGATGCTTACCGTATCGCACTTGGTACGACCTATTATATGGATGACAACTGGACGTTCCGTACCGGCGTGGCATTTGATGACAGCCCGGTACCGGCCGATAAACGTTCGATCTCCATTCCGGATCAGGACCGTTTCTGGGTGAGTGCGGGGGCAACCTACGCGTTCAACGAGAATGCTTCTATCGACGCGGGCGTGTCGTACATGCATGGACAGAAAGTGACCTTCCAGGAAGGCCCTTACGAGTTTACCTCTGAAGGTAAAGCCTGGCTGTTTGGTACCAACTTCAACTACGCGTTCTAATCCCAACACGATTAAAAAAGGTGAGCATCGCTCACCTTTTTTATTTATTCCGAATCGATATCTTTTAATTCGTTCTCGATGGCTTTCGCGTTCGGATTATCTTCCGGCTTCAGCTTACCGCCGTTGGCAATAAAGTCATGGTTCTGGAAGTAGGCCTCGCGGACCATGATGTACGGATCGGAAGACTGACGCAGCAGACCGTCAGAGTCCAGCAGTTGCGCACGTGTTTCAATTCCTTCCACGGTCCATTTACCAATCGACAGCGGCCAGGTGAGCCATGACAGCACCGGATACAACGTATCCACCATGTCGCCGCCATCATCACGCACGGTAAAGCTGCCGTAGAATGGCAGGTGCACATACGGCCCATAACCTACGCCATAATGCCCCAGCGTGCTGCCGAAACGGTGCGGCTGTTCACGCTGTAATTTCGGGTTCGCCATGCCCGCGACATCAATTAAGCCGCCCATACCCAGCAGGGAGTTCAGGAAGAAGCGGGTGAAATGCACCATCCCCTGATACGGGTCGCCCTGGAGGAAGTAGTTGACCATAACCGCTGGCTCTTCCAGGTTACTGGTAAAGTTGCTCAGCCCGTTACGCGCCGGCTGCGGAACGTAGTCACGCCATGCCACGGCAACCGGACGAACCAGATACGGATCCAGCACATTATAGTTAAAGCTGTACATTGAACGGTTAAATCCTTCGAGAGGATCGGAGCGTCCCGTTTGCTCGCCAGAGCTGGCGCAGCCCACAAGCATTGTTACGCCCAGCGCAAGCGCCGACAGCCGAAGCTTCATAAATTTCTCCCTGTTCAATATGGCTATCGTTGAATGCCATCTGTGACGGAGCCGGTGATGCTCCGCCTGAAACGTGCAAGTGATTGTAACAGCACGCTTACCGATGTCTACGAGGACAATGACGACCCGCTCGCGTCATCACGCTAATTTCAGCATAGCCTGTCTTTCAGAATTCGTTTCGCTGGCAATTTTATATTGGCTTTGAAAGAGATGTCTCACCTTTATTGCCATTTACAGCAATTTAAGAGCATCCCCACGGGCAAGGCGCTAAAAGCCGCTACGCTTAAATGAGCAATTACCCCGAAGGAGCTGTTATGAAAGACATTAACGAAGAAAAAATTGGCGAGAACAATGAAGAACTTGAGATTGAAAGTGAGGAGAAAGACCGGGGAGAAGAGATAGAAGTCGATGAAGATCGCCTGCCGTCACGCGCCATGGCTATTCATGAGCATATTCGCCAGGACGGGGAAAAAGAGATGGAGCGCGACGCGATGGCCCTGCTGTGGTCAGCCATTGCAGCCGGTCTGTCAATGGGCGCCTCTTTGCTCGCCAAAGGGATATTTCACGTTCAGCTGGAAGGCGTACCGGGCGGGTTTTTGCTGGAAAATTTAGGCTACACGTTCGGCTTTATTATCGTCATTATGGCGAGACAGCAGCTTTTTACGGAGAATACCGTCACTGCCGTACTGCCCGTCATGCAAAATCCGACCCTCGGTAATTTCGGTTTACTGATGCGCCTGTGGAGCGTCGTGCTGCTGGGGAACCTCATCGGTACGGGTATAGCCGCCTGGGCGTTCGAGTATATGCCAATATTTGATGAACCGACCCGCGACGCATTTGTGAAAATTGGCATGGATGTGATGAAAAACACGCCGGTTGAAATGTTCTCTAATGCTATAATTTCCGGCTGGATCATCGCCACTATGGTGTGGATGTTCCCCTCAGCGGGCAGCGCGAAAATCGTGGTGATTATCCTGATGACCTGGCTTATCGCACTCGCCGATACCACGCACATTGTTGTCGGAACCGTTGAAATCCTTTATCTGGTATTTAACGGCACACTCCACTGGAGCGACTTTTTCTGGCCGTTCGCCCTGCCAACCCTCGCAGGCAACATTTGTGGCGGGACCTTTATCTTTGCGCTGTTGAGCCATGCGCAAATCCGTAACGACATGTCCAACAAGCGTAAGGCCGAGCTTAAGGCTCAGGAAAAAAAGGATAAAACTGCCGAAAAATCGGCGTGAACGGTGACTCTTTGACCAGTCAGGCGGCAATGCGCTTAACGAAAAGTGTAAATAACGCTATACTCTTGCCGCTTCGTCCCCTTAGTTAAATGGATATAACGAGCCCCTCCTAAGGGCTAGTTGCAGGTTCGATTCCTGCAGGGGACACTTCTGTCTTTCCTTACGCCCCCTTCCAAAGCTCCACGCAGTTTCGGCCACGCCGTTTCGCGCCGTATAAGGCTTCATCCGCCGCCTGAATCAATCGCTCGTAATCGGGATGCCCGTTGAACATCGCCACCCCTATCGAGAGGGAGAGCGGGATAATATCGCCGGTTGGGGAGTTAACCTTGATTTTTTCCACCCGCCTGCGGATACGCTCGGCGATTCGCAGCGCGTCCACCTCTGAGATTTCCGTTAGCACAATCAGAAATTCATCGCCGCCGTAGCGAAAAACGTAATCACAGGTTCGCACGTTGTCGTAGAACGCGCCGGAGACTTTTCGCAGGATCTCGTCCCCGGTATTGTGCCCCCAGGTATCGTTGATTTGTTTAAATTTGTCGACGTCAATCAGCAGCGTCGAGAGCTTTGTTCCCGCCCGGGTGGCGTGCAGGATTTCGCGTTTGAAGATGGTTGGCAGGAAACGGCGATTCAACAGGCGGGTCAGGACATCAACCCCCACCTCGTGTCGCGACACTTCGTCAAACAGTTCGCGCAAAAGCGTGATGATTTGCGAGAGCGTATTACGCATTCGCTGCAAGAATTTATCCCGCTGCGCTTTATCACTCAGACCCTGCCCTGAAAGACGGACCTCGTTAAAAAGGTCATCGAATTCCTGAATCAGACGAGAGATATGACCAGCCTCAGCGATCCCGCTGAAATAGTGCCGACCTTTATGGCTAAACCACAGTCCAAATTCAGACTGCCCCAGCGGCAGACTGTTGCCGATACTGGAATTAAGCGTGATCTTATACAGAAGCACCATTTCCCATGACAGCAGCGCCGCGGTCTGTCTCTCCTTCTCCTCTTCTGCGTTCTCCATTAAGGAAAAGATGCGGTAATTTTCGTCCTCTTTCGCCGCATTGTTCTCGCTAAATACATAGGCCCGCGACATCACTTCCATGGCCAGATCGATACTGTTAATCGCGTAGTGATAAATATGCAGCTTCACCTCAGGCGAATGGGCGCTGGTAGTAATGACAGGTAACAGCAGCTTTTTCAGAACACGGAAGCCCATTTCAACTAAATCAACCGAAATACCAATACGGGCATGAACATCCGCAGCGCGCTGCTGCGCCCGCATCTGCTCTTCAACCTGCTCCACACGGCATGAGAGCACATCAATAAGCCAGCGACGAAGCGCCTCCTGAAGCTGCCTCTCCACCTGTTCGGTGGTCAGGAATTCAGCTGCCGACGGATCTGCCAGCACAACACGATAGAATTCAGCGACCAGGGGCGTTGCGTTGTCCCTGGCAAGCTCAGTCGCAAGCCGATGCACATCGGGATCGGTTTCATTAATTAGCTTCACCCACTCTTCTTTCACCGTTTGCAGGTAGGTTTCCATGGTCTGCACCTTCAGGAGGCATGCGGGAACGCAGATTTAACAATAGCAAAATCAAACCACTCCGCAATTGCCGCTTTTTTAAACAAAAACGAGTGATAGCTCATAATGTATAACGGTGCTACATTATGCCGCCCACCCAAGTCAGCAATGGCCAGGCAACGTCGTAAAGAACGGTAAAGCCTGCAACCATGACCTCGTCCTACGGTCTTAATGGCACGTGGTATCGCGAAGTCTGCGCTACCTTCACAGGCTTTACATAGGTTCCACTATTTTGTCTCAATCCAAATTTCAGCGGGCGTTTCTGCACCCGCGCTACTGGTTTACGTGGTTTGGCCTTGGCGTACTTTGGCTGCTGGTTCAACTTCCTTATCCCGTGATCCGTTTCCTGGGTTCGAAGCTCGGCAGCGCATCGCGTCACTTCCTTAAGCGTCGTGAGTCCATTGCCCGAAAAAATCTCGAACTTTGCTTTCCACATTACAATGCGCAGCAGCGCGAAACGCTGATTGCGGAAAACTTTAAATCTATCGGTATGGCGCTGCTTGAAACCGGTATGGCCTGGTTCTGGCCAGACGAGCGTGTCCGTAAATGGTTTGACGTGGAAGGTCTGGATAACCTGAAACGTGCCCAGATGCAAAACCGCGGCGTGATGGTTGTGGGTGTGCATTTTATGTCGCTTGAGCTGGGTGGCCGCGTTATGGGCCTTTGTCAGCCGATGATGGCAACCTATCGCCCGCATAACAGCGCGCTGATGGAATGGGTACAAACGCGGGGCCGCATGCGTTCAAATAAGGCGATGATCAGCCGTAACAATTTGCGCGGTATGGTTGGCGCCCTGAAAAAAGGTGAAGCAGTCTGGTTTGCCCCGGATCAGGACTACGGTCCTAAAGGCAGCAGCTTTGCCCCTTTCTTTGCGGTTAAAGATGTCGCTACGACGAACGGTACCTTTGTGATTTCACGTCTCTCAGGCGCCGCGATGTTGACGGTGACCATGGTCAGAAAAGCGGATAAGTCAGGCTATCGTCTGCATATCTCCCCAGAGATGGCGAACTATCCTGAAGATGAGAGTGAAGCCGCGACCTTTATCAATAAGGTGATTGAGTTTGAGATTATGCGTGCGCCTGAGCAGTATCTGTGGATGCACCGCCGCTTTAAAACCCGTCCCCTGGGCGAAGCCTCACTCTATATCTGACCCCTTTCGGAGGTTAGTTTCGCTAAGAAACTAACCTTTTCAAACACCTGTAATCACAGTGCGTAACGGCTTTTATCGACCGTCGCTCAACAGGCATTTATTGCGTACCGAAATCAAACTGTCGCCGTTCCACGACACTCGTAAGTGTCGGAAATTATTTAAAAAAATGCCTCTTGTCACTCCTGAAATTTAGGCGTACATTAGCGCCGTCTGGCGACAGGAAAGCACAGAATTCAGAGCTGAAGTTAGCGACGTAACGGGATAATTCCGATTTCCCCTTTCGCATGATTTCAACTCTCTATACTCAGTTGGACTCTGTTTTTTTAATGCGTACCGGAAGATACGCGGAGCGATGAAACGTGAAATATTTCTTTATGGGCATTTCGGTTATTGTTTTAGTTTGGGCCGGAACGTTTGCTCTGATGATCTAGTTAAGAAAATGCAGTCAAAAAAACAGGCGCCGTTGGCGCCTGTTTTTTTTGGGGTCTGTTACGACTCGGGTTGTTCCGCAACGCTCTTCGCTGCAAGCAGGCCATCCGCACGGAACATGCTTTTAATGCCCCGCACTGCCTGACGGATACGGTCGCTGTTTTCAATCAGCGCGAAACGCACATGCGTGTCACCGTAGTCACCAAAGCCAATGCCTGGAGAGACGCAAACCTTCGCATCCTGAAGCAGTTTTTTGGCAAATTCCAGAGAACCCATCGCCGCATACGGCTCGGGGATTTTCGCCCAGACGTACATGGAGGCTTTAGGCATTTCCACCATCCAGCCTGCTTCATGAAGCCCTTTTACCAGCACATCACGACGGCGTTTGTACTGAGCGGCAATATCGAGTACGCACTGCTGATCCCCTTCCAGCGCCGCGATGGCCGCGACCTGTAACGGCGTAAAGGTGCCATAGTCATGGTAGCTTTTAATACGCGCCAGGGCACTCACCAGCGTTTTGTTTCCCACCATAAAACCAATTCGCCAGCCCGCCATGTTGTAGCTTTTCGACAGGGTGAAAAACTCAACCGCCACATCACGGGCACCCGGTACCTGCATAATTGACGGCGCTTTCCAGCCATCATAAACGATATCGGCGTAGGCGAGATCGTGTACCACCAGCACGTCGTAACGCTTAGCCAGCGCGACCACTTTCTCGAAGAATTCGAGTTCAACGCATTGTGCCGTTGGGTTTGACGGGAAACCGAGGATCATCATTTTCGGCTTCGGATAGCTTTCACGAATCGCCCGTTCCAGCTCGTTAAAGAAGTCGACGCCTTCCACCAGCGGGACAGAACGCACCTGCGCCCCGGCAATCACCGCCCCATAGATGTGAATCGGGTAGCTCGGATTCGGCACCAGTACGGTATCGCCGTGATCCAGCGTCGCCAGCATCAGGTGGGCCAGCCCCTCTTTGGAGCCAATGGTCACAATCGCTTCACTTTCAGGATCGATATCGACCTGATAACGATCCTGATACCAGCGGGAGATCGCCCGACGTAAGCGTGGAATGCCGCGCGAGGTGGAATACCCATGGGTATCGGGACGCTGGGCAACCGTGCAGAGTTTCTCAACGATATGCGGCGGCGTTGGGCCGTCAGGGTTACCCATACTGAAATCGATAATGTCTTCGCCGCGCCGACGCGCAGCCATTTTCAGTTCAGCAGTGATATTGAAAACATAAGGGGGGAGACGATCGATACGCGTAAAACGGCGTTCAGGACTGAATTCAGCCATAGATTCCTCAGAGTCACGTTAGCGCCCGGACCGTCCGAGCGACGCTGCCACCCGTGTGGCATGCTTAGAAAATAACCTGAAGAAAAAGAGGCTGTCGAGAGGATAACGGCAAAACAATATTTTGCGCTAAAACGGGAATGCGATTGCAGTGAAAAGCGGAACTCCTATCGCGAACAGGCAGTTTTAAGCTCTACAATTTAACACAATATTTTCAGTATCGTTACCTGACGTTTCTCCCCAAACGGAAAAGCGCCGGCTTTCAGTCAAAAGCCATCAATCCCCTTTGAGAATTATGGTTTTTCCCCATTTGATAAATCTGATGGATAGCTGGTCATCAGGCCCTATGTTTTCTATCATAGATTTTTCCCGTTTTCCCAGGCCTGACCGTGCACGAAATCTTCAATATGCTCCTCGCGGTGTTCGACCGCGCGGCATTAATGCTGATCTGTCTCTTTTTCCTTATCCGCATCCGCTTGTTCCGCGAACTGTTGCATAAATCTGCCCATTCGCCAAAAGAGCTGCTGGCCGTCACGTTTATCTTTTCGATGTTTGCCCTGTTCAGCACCTGGTCCGGGGTGCCGGTAGAAGGCTCGCTGGTGAACGTGCGCATCATCGCCGTCATGTCGGGCGGGATCCTCTTTGGTCCCTGGGTCGGGATTATCACAGGCATTATCGCTGGCACCCATCGATACCTGATTGATATTGGCGGCGTGACGGCAGTCCCCTGCTTTATCACCAGCATTATTGCCGGGCTGCTCTCGGGCTGGATTAACCGCAAAATCCCGAAAAAGCAGCACTGGCGTGCAGGGATTATCGCGGGGATGGTCTGCGAAACGCTGACCATGATCCTGGTCATCGTCTGGGCGCCAACCGTTGCGCTGGGGCTGGATATCGTCTCGAAGATCGGTATTCCGATGATCCTCGGGAGCGTCTGTATCGGTTTTATCGTGCTGCTGGTGCAAAGCGTGGAAGGTGAAAAAGAGGCCAGCGCCGCGCGTCAGGCCAAGCTGGCGCTGGATATCGCCAACAAGACGCTGCCGCTTTTCCGGCACGTTAACGCCGAATCTTTACGTCAGGTTTGCGATATCATCCGCCGTGATATTCACGCCGATGCGGTCGCTATCACCAATATTGATCACGTGCTGGCTTACGTTGGCGTTGGTGAGCACAATTATCGCGACAGCGACGACACCATCAGCCCGACCACCAGACAGGCGATTAACTACGGAAAAATCATCATTAAAAACAATGACGAAGCCCACCGGACGCCAGAGATCCACTCAATGCTGGTGATCCCGCTGTGGGAAAAAGGCGTGGTCACGGGGACGCTGAAAATTTACTACTGTCATGCGCACCAAATCACCTCCTCGCTCCAGGAGATGGCGATTGGCCTGTCGCAGATCATCTCCACTCAACTTGAGGTTTCGCGTGCAGAGCAGCTGCGCGAGATGGCAAATAAGGCAGAGCTGCGCGCCCTGCAAAGCAAGATCAATCCCCATTTCCTGTTTAACGCGCTGAACGCTATCTCCTCTTCCATCCGTCTGAATCCGGATACCGCGCGGCAGCTGATATTTAATCTGTCGCGCTATCTTCGCTACAACATTGAGCTAAAAGACGACGAGCAGATCGACATCAAAAAAGAGCTGTATCAAATCAAGGATTACATCGCGATCGAGCAGGCTCGCTTTGGCGATAAGCTGACGGTCATTTACGATATTGATGAAGAGGTCAACTGCGTGATCCCAAGCCTGCTGATCCAGCCTCTGGTGGAAAACGCCATTGTTCACGGTATTCAGCCGTGTAAAGGCAAAGGCGTGGTAACAATTAGCGTAACGGAAAGCGGTAACCGCGTGCGTATCGCCGTGCGCGATACCGGGCACGGCATCGATCCGAAAGTTATCGAACGCGTCAAATCAAACGAAATGCCGGGCAACAAGATCGGACTGCTGAATGTGCATCACCGGGTCAAACTGCTGTACGGTGACGGGCTGCATATTCACCGCCTTGAGCCGGGCACCGAAATTGCCTTTTATGTTCCGAATGAGCGAACGCCCGTGAATGCCCCCATATCCTTGTTGCCGTAGGCCGGAGTAACAGATGAAAGTCATCATCGTAGAAGATGAATTTCTGGCTCAACAGGAGTTGAGCTGGCTTATCAAAACCCACAGCCAGATGGAGATTGTTGGCTGTTTTGAGGATGGTCTGGACGTGCTGAAATTTTTACAGCATAACCGGGTCGACGCGATATTCCTCGATATTAATATTCCGTCGCTGGACGGCGTCCTGCTGGCGCAAAATATCAATCAGTTCGCCCACAAGCCGTTTATTGTGTTTGTCACCGCGTGGAAAGAGCATGCCGTGGAGGCCTTCGAGCTTGAGGCGTTTGACTATATTCTAAAGCCGTACCAGGAGTCGCGTATTATCAGCATGCTGCATAAGCTGGAAGCCGCGTGGCAGCAGCAGTCCTTACCCGCCAGTGCCAGCCCGGTAGCGCGGGAAAACGACACAATTAATCTGGTGAAGGACGAACGGATCATCGTCACGCCTGTCGACGATATTTACTATGCCGAAGCGCATGAAAAAATGACATTTGTCTATACGCGGCGTGAATCCTACGTCATGGCGATGAACATCACCGAATTCTGCAATAAACTCCCGGCCGCCCACTTCTTCCGCTGCCACCGCTCGTTCTGCGTCAACCTGAACAAGATCCGCGAAATCGAACCCTGGTTTAACAACACCTATATATTGCGGCTGAAGGATCTGGATTTTCAGGTGCCGGTAAGCCGCAGCAGAGTGAAAGAGTTCCGCCAGCTCATGCACCTGTAGCACGTTCCCTCTCCCGCAGGAGAGGGAAATGAGCGTCAGAGGATCTGACCAAGAACCTGACGCAGATGCGCGCCGGATCCCAGTAAGCCTGGGTTGTCGTGGACAATCAGGTAAACAGGAATGTCCTGGACATAGCTCCTGAAGCGGCCTTTGTCTTCGAAGCCGCCACGGAAGCCGGAGGCGGTAAAGAAATCGAGGAAGCGCGGCACGATCCCGCCCGCAATATAGACCCCGCCAAAGGTGCCAAGGTTCAGCGCCAGGTTGCCGCCAAAACGCCCCATGATGACGCAGAACAGCGACAAAGCACGGCGGCAGTCAATACAGCTGTCGGCCAGCGCGCGTTCGGTCACATCTTTCGGTTGCAGATTTTCCGGCAGACGACCGTCTGATTTGACAATCGCCCGATACAGGTTCACCAGACCCGGACCAGAAAGCACCCGCTCGGCCGACACGTGACCAATCTCGGCGCGTAGCTCCTCAAGAATAATGCCCTCTTCTTCGCTGTTCGGCGCAAAATCCACGTGACCGCCCTCGCCCGGCAGGCTGACCCAGCGTTTGTCGACGTGGACCAGGTGCGCCACCCCCAGACCGGTTCCCGCGCCGTAAACGGCAATCGGTTTGCCTTCAACCGGGGCCGTACCGCCGAACTGAATCAGATGCTCTGGTTTAAGCATTGGGATAGCCATGGAAACCGCAGTGAAGTCGTTGATAATTTCAAGGTGCGAGAAGCCGAGGTTTTTCCGCATTTCGGCAATTGAGAAGGCCCACGTGTGGTTGGTCATCGCCACCCAGTCGCCGGTAATCGGACAGGCGATGGCGATACAACCGTCTTCAACGCTCACTTTATGCTCTTCCAGATAGACGCGAACCACCGCTTCCAGGCTTGGGTAATCCAGCCCTGAATAGGTTTTCGCCTGAGAAATTTCACCGCTGTTCACATCGCACAGGGCAAGGCGCGCGTTGGTGCCGCCTACATCACCTACCAAAGCATACTTTGTCATTCTTCTACTGCTCCGCTAAAGTCAGAATAAATCTTTGGGACACTGTAAATTCAAGGCGTGATAACAACAACGACCAGAAGGTGACTGCCCATGGATTATCGATCTTCGTCACATAATAACTTTACCGTTTCAGCACCTTTTGCACTATTGCCACAATGCTGATTGTGCAAAGTAACGTTAAGCCGTTTTGTACAAGGAAATCATCATGCTCCATCCGCGAGCCAGAACCATGCTGTTATTGGCTGTCCCGGCGCTGATTATTGGCGTGGCGTCGAGCCTGGTGCTCATCGTCGTCATGAAAGTGGCGGCGGTGCTGCAAACGATTTTATGGACCGCGCTTCCGGTAAAACTCGGCATCAGCATTGACTCGCCGGGCTGGATCATGGTGATGCTGACCCTGACCGGGATTGCCGTAGGGCTGGTGATCCGCTATAGCCCGGGCCATGCCGGGCCGGACCCGGCACTGGAACCCTTGATTGGCGCGCCTGTCTCCCCCTCGGCTCTGCCGGGGCTTATCATCGCGCTGATAATCGGTCTTGCGGGCGGCGTAAGCCTCGGGCCTGAACATCCCATTATGGCGGTGAATATCGCGCTGGCGGTCTTTCTGGGGGCGCGTCTTTTCCCGCGCGTTGGCGCGCTGGACTGGACGATCCTGGCCTCCGCTGGCACCATCGGGGCGCTGTTTGGCACTCCGGTCGCGGCTGCGCTCATTTTTTCGCAAACGCTCAGCAGTGATCATGAGGTGCCGCTTTGGGATAAACTCTTCGCGCCGCTAATGGCCGCCGCTGCGGGAGCCCTCACCACCAGCCTGTTTTTCCATCCCCATTTTTCACTCTCCATTCCCCACTACGGCCAGATGCAACTCACCGATATTTTCAGCGGCGCCGTCGTCGTCGCGATCGCCATTGCGTTGGGGATGGTCGCGGTGTGGTGTCTTCCTCGCCTGCATCGCCTGATGCACAGGCTGAAGCATCCGGTGCTGATTCTGGGCATGGGGGGTTTTATTCTGGGCGTTTTAGGCGCTATCGGCGGGACGGTTACGCTGTTTAAGGGTCTGGACGAGATGCAGCAGCTGGCCTTCAGCCAGGTCTTCAGCGTCTCAGATTATCTGCTGTTCGCGCTGGTGAAACTGGCGGCGCTGGTGGTCGCGGCGGCCTGTGGTTTCCGGGGAGGTCGTATCTTCCCGGCGGTATTTGTTGGCGTCGCGCTGGGGCTGATGCTGCATGAGCACGTTGACGCTGTCCCTGCGGCGATTACCGTCTCCTGCTCCATTCTGGGGCTGGTACTGGTGGTCACGCGCGATGCGTGGCTGAGCCTGTTTATGGCGGCCGTTGTCGTGCCGGATACCACGCTTCTGCCGCTGCTCTGTATCGTGATGTTGCCCGCCTGGCTCCTGCTGGCGGGCAAACCGATGCTGATGGCATGGCGAAACGACAGGTAATCAGGCGTTATTGCGCGCCTCCAGCGCTTTGGTCAGCGCGCTCAGCAGCGGCGGAATATCGGCTTTCGGCAGCATGACCTCGATCAGCGAAAGCCGCTCATGGTGTGCCACTTTATCCAGCACCTCCGCCAGCGCTTCCGCTTCGCTGACGCGCCAGCACTCTGCCTGAGGCGCCAGGCTCAGCGCCTGCGGTATCTGCGTCCAGTTCCAGAGGGCAATATCGTTATAGCGCTGCTCCGGCCCGTGGATGGCCCTTTCCACCGTGTATCCTTCGTTGTTAAGCACCAGAATAATCGGGCGCTGCTTGTCGCGCAGCATGGATCCCAGCTCCTGAATGGTCAACTGCGCGGCGCCGTCGCCCGTCAGGACAATCACGCGTCGATTCGGACACGCCGTTTGCGCGCCAAACGCCGCCGCCAGCGTGTAGCCAATCGATCCCCACAGCGGCTGGACGATAAAGTTCACGTCCGCCGGTAAACGCAGATCGATAGCGCCGAAAGCAGACGTCCCCTGGTCAGCCAGAATAATGTCTCCGGGGCGAATAAACGTTTGCAGGGTACGCCAGAAGCTCTCCTGAGTCAGCGCCCCTTCAATAGTCGGGAACGAAAAGCCGCTGTGATCCGATGGCGCTCGCGTATCACGAACATAGGTTTTACACAGCGCTGTCAGCGTTTCAATGGCCTCCCTCATCGGGATACCCGTAAACCAGACGTCGCCGACGCGGGACGCGTGAGGCTGAACCTCTATCGTCTGGTCTGGCGTAAGCTGGTGGGTAAATCCGGCAGTGAGCGTATCGGTAAAGCGCGTGCCAATGCACAGCACCGTATCAGCACCCTCGATGGCCTCTTTGACCGGCGCGGCGCTCGCCGATCCGCTGTAGGTGCCGTAAAAACCGCTCTGTCGTTCGTCAAAAATTCCCTTGCCCATCAGCATGGTGGCGTGTGCCATCGGCACCTCTTTCACCCACGTCTGAAGGGCCGCGCGCAGACCGTGGCGGAGTACCAGGAAGTCCGCTAACAGCGCGGTGCGTTTGCTCGTAGACAAGCGCTTTTCGGCAGCCTCACGGAACGCCTGCAAGCAGGCTGAATCGGCCGGTGCGGGGTTAACAGTGAGAGCGCTTACAGGAGGTGTAGCGGCTTTTTTCGCCACATCGGCGGGCAGCATCAGATAGCCCGGACGGCGCTCCCGCAGCATGGTGGTCAGGACTCTGTCAATTTCATAGCAGGCGTTTTGTTCCGTAAGCACCGCCTGCGCAACGGTGATGGGTTCGCTCATATGATAGAAGTGGCGGAACTCGCCGTCGCCCAACGTATGGTGCAGTAACTCTCCTCGCTGCTGCGCCGCCATACCCGGGGCCCCTACAATATGGAGGACGGGAACATGTTCGGCAAAGCTGCCCGCCACACCGTTCATGGCGCTTAACTCCCCAACGCCGAATGTCGTCAGGAGTGCGGCAAAGCCCTTACAGCGGGCATAGCCGTCTGCGGCGTAAGACGCGTTCAGTTCGTTGGCACAGCCCACCCAGCAGATGTCCGGGCTGTCTATCACGTGATCGAGAAATTGCAGGTTATAGTCGCCCGGCACGCCAAACAGATGATCGGCACCACAATCTGTTAGTCGGTCCAGCAGGTAATCGGCGACGCAATAGGGGGTACGCATATTATAAGTGTCCTTCTGACGTTGACCTCACTCTGAGTATTAAATAAGCGTGAAGCGTGTCCAGAATTGACGACAATCAGGGGCTGGAAAGAATGCTTTACGAAAAAAGCTGCGATATGCTCATTTTCTTCAGATTAGTGTAAACGTATACACGGATGTTTCTTTCCAGCGCCAGAGGTCTCACAAATGGGTTATCAGCCTGACAAAAATCGTTATCAGACAATGCAATATCGCCGCTGTGGGCAAAGCGGTCTTAAGCTTCCCGCCATCTCGTTGGGGCTGTGGCATAATTTTGGCGACGCGACGTTGCTCGAAAACAGCCGTCAACTTTTACAGCGTGCTTTCAATTTGGGTATTACGCATTTTGACCTTGCCAATAATTACGGCCCGCCTCCTGGTTCGGCCGAACGTAATTTTGGGCGCATTTTGCAGGAGGATTTCCTGCCCTGGCGCGATGAGCTGATCATCTCCACTAAAGCGGGCTACACCATGTGGGACGGGCCTTACGGTGACTGGGGCTCGCGTAAATATCTGATCGCAAGCCTGGACCAGAGCCTCAAGCGTATGGGGCTGGAGTATGTCGATATCTTCTATCACCACCGCCCGGATCCACACACGCCGCTACGTGAAACCATGAAAGCGCTTGACCATGTGGTGCGTCAGGGCAAAGCGCTGTACATCGGTCTGTCCAACTACCCGGCAGAAATGGCACGGCAGGCGATTGAAATAATGGAGGATCTGGGCACGCCATGTTTGATCCACCAGCCGAAGTACTCCATGTTTGAACGTGCGCCTGAAGAGGGGTTGCTGGACGTGTTGCAGCAAAAAGGGGTGGGATGTATCCCCTTCTCTCCCCTGGCGGGCGGACAGTTGACCGATCGCTATCTGAACGGCATCCCAGCGGATTCTCGCGCAGCAAGCGGCAGTAAGTTCCTTAATCCGGAACAGATCACCGACAAAAAGCTGGAAAAGGTACGTAAGCTGAATGCGCTGGCGGAAAAACGGGGGCAAAAGCTGTCGCAAATGGCACTGGCCTGGATCCTGCGCCACGATGCGGTGACATCCGTGCTCATCGGCGCAAGCAAGACCGGACAAATTGATGATGCAGCAGGCGTGCTTGAAAATTGTCGGTTCACGGCAGAAGAGCTCAAGACGATAGATACGATCCTGTCCAGTTCAGATTAAAAACACTTTTAGCAAAAAGTGCTCTCGTTCATGATTTAGGAGTTGAGGCGATGAAACGAATGTTTACCAACTCGTAAAATTGCGTTAACAGGTCGCACAGCGGCCCCGATCGTGAAGGAGAAGAGTATGTTCAGGTCACTGATTCTTGCAGCGGTATTACTGGCTTCGGCCCCGCTGGTCGCCAATGCGGGCGAAATCACCCTGTTGCCATCGATTAAATTACAAATTGGCGATCGTGATGACTACGGCAGATACTGGGACGGTGGCTACTGGCGCGACCGTGACTACTGGCATCGCCATTATGAATGGCGTCAAAACCGCTGGTGGAAACACGATAACGGCTATCACCGTGGCTGGGATAAGCGTAAGGCTTACGAACGCGGCTACCGCGAAGGCTGGAAAGATCGTGACGACCGCCGTGGCGGCTGGGGTCACGGAAAAGGCAGAGGCCACGGTCACGACCATCACCATTAACAACAAAAAGGAGCCTTCCGGCTCCTTTTTCTTTTACAGGCCTGCGGCTGTGCCTATCAGCAACCACAAGTTTAACGCCACCACCACGACCACAATGGCCCACCCGGCGCGTTTCACCCACGTCGAATTCACCAGATCGCCCATCAGTGATTTGTTGCTGGTGAAGATCAGCAGCGGCACCAGCGCCAGCGCAATCCCGAAACTCAGCAGCACCTGACTCATCACCAGAATGCGGGTCGGATCCAGTCCCATCAGGATCACAACAAAGGAAGGCAGCATCGTGACCGAGCGGCGAACCCACAGCGGAATATGGAAACGTACGAACCCCTGCATCACCACCTGCCCGGCCAGTGTCCCCACAACCGTAGATGAAAGGCCCGCAGCAACCAGGCTTAAACCAAAAATAGTGGCAGCGGCATGACTCAGCAACGGCTCCAGCGTCAGGTAAGCCTGGTCAAGATCGGCAACCCCGGTATGCCCGTTAAAGTGGAACGCGGCGGCGGCGGTGGCCATCATCGCCAGATTCACAAATCCGGCAATGGTCATCGCGATAGCCACATCCCATTTCGAGGCGGAGTAGCGCTCTTTACTCGTCCCGCCATGCAGATTCTGGGTTAATGAAGAGTGTAGATAAATGACGTGCGGCATAATTGTCGCCCCCAGCACCCCGGCAGCCAGAAAAACGGCTTCAGAAGTAGGTAACGACGGGATCACCATCCCTTTCGTCAGCTGCGCCAGATTCGGCTGGGAGAAAATCAGCTCAACAATATAGGCGGCAGCGACGAACAGCAGCAGGCCGCCGATGACTTTCTCCAGCGGTTTTTGCCCCCGCCGCTGGAGCATCAGAATCAGGAAAGTGGCGATCCCGGTCAGCACGGCCCCCTGAAGCAGAGAGACGCCCAGAATAAGCTTAAAGCCGATCGCCGCCCCGATAAACTCGGCGAGATCGGTGGCCATGGCGATAATTTCCGCCTGAACCCAGTAAAACCAAACTGCCGGACGTGGATAATGATCGCGGATTTGCTCCGCCAGGTTTTTTCCGGTAGCAATACCCAGCTTCGCGGAGAGCATCTGAATCAGCATCGCCATCAGATTGGCCCAGACCACAACCCACAGCAGTTTATAGCCGAAGCTGGCCCCGGCCTGAATGTTGGTCGCAAAATTACCCGGATCGATGTAGCCAATCGCGGCAATGAATGCCGGTCCCATTAATGCGAGCCGCAGCTTGCGTGCCGCTCTGCCGCTGCTACTCTCTACGCGACTATTCGTCATTTCTGCCTCTGGAAATATAGCCTTTGCTATGTTTTATGCTATCAAAATGAGAATGATTATCAAGTTCATTTGAAATGGTTAACATGATTTCTCTGATAGCCAGGAACGATAGACAGGCAGGTGGAGCAAGGTCACAGAATGTGAAAATGCGCAGACATTTGTGAAGCGTAGCACACAAACTTAACTTTTCACTCATTTACCTAACATAACAAAAATGTATTGTTGATCACTATTTTTGAGACTCGTCACAGGATGTAACTATAGTGTGGGCTTGATCTCGTTTTCTTTGTGCTTGTTACATAGAATGTGCACGGAAATTAAACCTGCCTCATATTTGGAGCAAATATGGACCGCGTCCTTCATTTTGTCCTGGCACTTGTTGTCGTTACTGCACTTGCATTGCTGGTCAGCACAGACCGCAAAAAAATTCGTATTCGCTATGTTGTCCAGCTGCTGGTCATTGAAGTTTTACTTGCGTGGTTCTTCCTGAACTCCAACGTAGGCCTCGGCTTCGTGAAAGGCTTCTCCGAAATGTTCGAAAAACTGCTCGGATTTGCCAACGAAGGGACAAACTTCGTCTTTGGCAGCATGAACGATCAGGGTCTGGCCTTCTTCTTCCTGAAGGTACTCTGCCCTATCGTCTTCATCTCTGCCCTGATCGGTATCCTTCAGCACATCCGCGTTCTGCCGGTGGTTATCCGTGCGATCGGCTTCCTGTTATCGAAAGTTAACGGCATGGGTAAACTGGAATCCTTTAACGCAGTCAGCTCACTGATCCTCGGTCAGTCTGAGAACTTCATTGCGTATAAAGATATCCTCGGCAAGATGTCCCGTAACCGCATGTACACCATGGCGGCGACAGCAATGTCTACCGTTTCCATGTCTATCGTGGGCGCGTATATGACTATGCTGGAACCTAAATACGTGGTTGCGGCCCTGGTTCTGAATATGTTCAGCACCTTTATCGTTCTTTCGCTGATTAACCCGTACCGCGTGGATGCCAGCGAAGAGAACATTCAGATGTCTAACCTGCACGAGGGACAGAGCTTCTTCGAAATGCTGGGTGAATACATTCTGGCGGGTTTCAAGGTTGCAATTATCGTTGCCGCGATGCTGATTGGCTTTATCGCGCTGATCGCTGCGCTGAACGCCCTGTTTGCGGCCGTACTCGGTATCTCCTTCCAGGGCATTCTGGGCTATATCTTCTACCCGGTTGCCTGGGTGATGGGTGTACCGGCTCACGAAGCGTTGCAGGTGGGCAGCATCATGGCAACGAAACTGGTATCCAACGAATTCGTGGCGATGATGGATCTCCAGAAGATTGCCAGCACACTCTCCCCACGTGCGGAAGGGATCCTGTCCGTCTTCCTGGTCTCCTTCGCGAACTTCTCTTCCATCGGTATCATCGCTGGCGCGATTAAAGGCCTGAACGAAGAGCAGGGTAACGTGGTTTCTCGCTTTGGCCTGAAGCTGGTTTACGGTTCAACGCTGGTGAGCGTCCTGTCTGCCTCTATTGCAGCACTGGTTCTGTAATTCATACCGCGTAATAAAAACCGGGAGTCCTCGCTCCCGGTTTTTTTATGCTTCCAGCGCCGTCAGAGGCTGGGGTTTACCAATCAAATAGCCCTGCAAATAATCTACGCCAAATCGCAACAACATCTCGCGTTGTTCAGCCGTTTCCACATATTCAGCCACCACACACAGCGATTTCGTTTTTGCCATGTTGCAAATGGACTGCACGATCATCGCATCCATGCTGTCGGTGCAGATATCTTTCACGAAGCAACCATCGATCTTAATGATATCGGCCTCCAGCCGCTTCAGGCGCTCAAAGTTGGCATAGCCGGTACCAAAGTCGTCTATGGCAATGCGGAAGCCGTAATCACGCAGCTGCTGGATATTTTTGATGCTGCTTCCCGAGTCTGAGAAAGCCTGTTCCTCGGTGATCTCAATGATGATATTTTGCGGCGCAATGGCGTAGCGTTCAAAAAGCGCGATGATCTCAGCCGCAATCTCATTTTGCATCAGCGTCAGCGGCATCAGATTAACGGAGAAGCGCGTTCCTGCACGTCCGGACGGATGGCTGCGCATCCACATCAACAATTTTTCCAACACGTTCAGGTCAAACCGGTGGCTCAGGTTGAACTGAGCAATCAGCGGAATAAAGCGGTCAGGGGTGATGATCTCGCCATCGCTTTCCAGCCTGGAGAGGATTTCAAAGTACCCTTCCCCGCGCGCGTTGTGAATTGGCTGGGCGTAAAGGTGAAGACCGCCGATATCAAGGGCGCGTTTTATGCGGGCCAGCATTAGCACCCTGTCCGTCGTCTGACCAGAGACATCATCCAGACTGTTGGTTAACGCCAGAACGTTATGCCCGCCACAGGATTGCTCGGACAGCCAGCTCAGCTGACCCAGCGTGTGGTGCAGGCTTTCCCCATCCGGTACTTCGCCCCAGGAGGCGCCAAACTCAATGTCGAGCTCAGTCTTGTTCCAGACAATCTTACGGCTGTTCAGATGATCAACCATATATTGCAGACGTTCAGCCGTGCCCGGCCCCAACAAGACCACCACCAGCTCACTGCCTGGCAACTGAAAGAGCTTCTCGTCTTTTTGCAATAACGGTTGCAGCGACGCGGTGATCATCTTTTTACAGTGTACACGCATGAGGATGCCGTAATGACGGCTCAGAAATTCCAGATTATCCAGGCGCAGGCAGCAGATTTTGGCTTCGGGATGGTGCTGTAAAAACACTTCCAGCGCACGAATGTTAGGCAGACCGGTGAGCGGATCGGTAAGCGCCCTCTCCTGCCACCCCTGTTTCAGCCATTCACTTTTCTGATAGATCCGCGACATGTAAAGCAGGCAGATGGCGAAAGAGATCAGTACCGACAAGATAAAGGAGAGCGAGTGGCCCGATTCAACGCCATTAAGAAAATTATAATTGTAGGTCAACAACATGAGCGCCGAGGCCGCCCAGAGTAAAGAGATGAGCGCATAGCTCAGACGACCAATCCCCAGGGTAAAAAGAATAAAAACGATTGGCATCAAATAACCAGCAATAAACTGTGACTCGAAAGGCGCGCACAAAATAGCGATCATCGAGACCAACAGCATCAGCCACACAACGATAAATAACACTTTTTTGTGACAAAAGAGGGGCTTCACGCTTCGCCGCCAGAATGTTCGGGCATACCGGGGATTAATTATCATTCTTAACGGGTAGTAGAACATCATGGTGAAAATCAGGGCGGCACAAATCAGGCTTTGAATATCGATAACGTTATAAATTGCAGAGCCTTCGCCGAAATAGGAGGAGATTGTCACCGGAAAATCAAATAAATATCCCGCCAGATACATCGATAATTTGATGCCTACAGGAACCACAAATCCGAGCCAGAAAATACGTATCCCGATGTACTTATTCGGGATGCTGTGTCGCCAGCGTTTGCCCAGCATCAGACGGATGACGCCACAGGCAGCGAAGACGGCAAACGTCTGACAAATTAATAACACGGAAGATTGTAGTAATGCTAAATCAAAGTAATAAATGTTAGTAACACTAAATCCAATCAGTAAAGGAATGATTGCCCGACGTCCAAATAACAATACGATGGCGAGCATGGCGCTTAAGGGCAACCACGCTAAATAAACATCATTTTCGTTGACGATAGCGCGCGGGGAGATATAACGGGAAAAGGGGATCGTAATCAGGCTTAACGCCAGGACAATCATAAATATTTTTACATTATTGTAAATTTTTCTATTCATTAATCCGTGTGATCTATTTAACCATCGTCTTATTGACCGGATGGATAATAGGTTTATTAATTGCACGAATCAAGTTCAGGTCTATTTATAGACTTGTTTATTGATTTGGATTGAGGTGATGTATAGAAAACGACATTGCTGGCAACAAAAAGAGTCTAAACATTTTACAAGATATAAAAAAACCCCCGTCTTGCGACGAGGGTTTAAATTTTGGTGGAGCTAAGCGGGATCGAACCGCTGACCTCTTGCATGCCATGCAAGCGCTCTCCCAGCTGAGCTATAGCCCCACATGTTACTTTACCTACCGCACTCTGTTGGGTTCAGAGTTTGGTGGAGCTAAGCGGGATCGAACCGCTGACCTCCTGCATGCCATGCAGGCGCTCTCCCAGCTGAGCTATAGCCCCGTCGTAAAGCTGTCATGTTGACGGGCGGCATAATATGAATTCCGCCGCAGAGTGTCAACGGCAAATTCAACCTCCGCCTTTCAACCGCCGAAAAATCATGCAAATGAATCACTTTGCGAGCCTGCTCGCAGCCAGGAGTTAAGCTTGTCACGTTTTCACGTAAAACGGTGCTATAAAATGAACCACTAATTAACCCCACAGATATTCAGGAAATTGTATGATCAAGGAACGAATGACGCCAGAAGAGTTAGCCCTGCTGACTGGCTATAGCCGACAGACCATCAATAAATGGGTACGCAAAGAGGGTTGGATTACATCGCCAAAGCCAGGCGTTCAGGGTGGCAAGGCGCGTCTGGTACACGTCAATGAAAAAGTGCGCGACTTTATTCGCAGCGCGCGCAGGGCAACAGAGACGCCGGAACTGCCAGATACGTACCACGAGGGCTCGCTTCATGCCCTGCTCCTGACGCTGGCGAATGAAATGACGCCGGAAGAGCAAAAGCAGATGACATCGCTGTTACTGCGGGAAGGGATTACCGGCTTGTTACAACGTTTAGGGATTCGCGACCAACGCTGATATGAAAAGATTACGCAGCAAAATGACCACGGAAGAGCTGGCGGACAGTCTGGGCGTAGCCCGACAAACCGTTAATCGCTGGATACGACAGAAGGGATGGAAAACGGAGGGTATCAACGGTGTAAAAGGCGGAAGAGCGAGGGTGATATGTATTGATGCGCACGTTAAGGAGCACATCATTAGCCTTCCTGCCATTCGTAACCGTCGGGCTGTTTACCATGTGGCGGAAAGCCCTTCCCACTACGGCGTGGCAACCTCATCCAGCCTGCTTCCACAAATTATCGACTCGCTGGAAAACATGACGACTGTCGAACAGGAACGTTTGCACAAGTCGCTCGCTCGTGAAGGGTTGCAGGGTTTTCTCACGCGTCTTGGTATTGCTGAATAACAGGCATAAAAAAACGGCAGGTTACCCTGCCGTTTTTTGTATTACACGAGCATTACTGCTGGCTTTCGCGCTCAGCAATAAAGTCCAGCGCTTTGTTGATACGCGCAACGCTACGTGATTTGCCGATGGCATGAACGGTCACGTCCAGCGCCGGAGACTGGCCTGCCCCCGTCACCGCAACGCGCAGCGGCATACCGACTTTACCCATGCCAATTTCCAGCTCATCAGCGGTAGCCTGAATCGCGTGGTGAACATTTTCCGCAGTCCATTCGGTAATGGCTTCGAGTTTATCACGCACCACTTCCAGCGGCTGACGCGCAACCGGACGCAGGTGTTTCTTGGCCGCGTCGGCGTCGAACGCGTCAAACTCTTCATAGAAGTAACGGCAGCTTTCAGCAATTTCTTTCAGCGTTTTGCAACGCTCGCCAAGCAGCTTCACCAGATCCGCCAGTTCAGGGCCCGTACGGGTATCGATGTTTGCCTGTTCAATGTGCCATTGCAGATAAGTCGCTACATATTCTGGCTGCATGGTATTGATGTAGTGATGGTTCAGCCACAGCAGTTTGTCAGTGTTGAACGCGCTGGCTGATTTGCTCACCGAGTTCAGAGAGAACAGCTCGATCATCTCTTCGCGGCTGAAGATCTCCTGGTCACCATGAGCCCAGCCCAGACGCACCAGGTAGTTCAGCAGCGCTTCCGGCAGATAGCCGTCATCACGGTACTGCATCACACTCACCGCGCCATGACGTTTGGACAGCTTTTTACCGTCGTCACCGTTGATCATTGATACGTGCGCATATACCGGTACAGGCGCGTTCAACGCTTTCAGAATGTTGATCTGACGCGGGGTGTTATTGATATGGTCTTCACCACGGATCACGTGAGTGATTTCCATATCCCAGTCGTCCACAACTACGCAGAAGTTATAGGTTGGCGATCCGTCAGTACGACGAATGATGAGGTCATCCAGCTCCTGGTTGCTGAATTCGATCGGGCCACGGATCTGGTCATCAAAGATAACAGAGCCATCCTGCGGGTTAGCAAAACGCACTACGCAAGGCTCATCAGCAGCATGCTCGCTGTGGTCATGGCGGCAGCGACCGTCATAACGCGGTTTTTCGCCTTTTGCCATTTGCTCTTCGCGCAGCGCATCCAGACGCTCCCTGGAGCAGTAACACTTATAGGCCGTGCCTGCCACCAGCATCTCGTCAATTACGGCGTTATAGCGGTCAAAACGTTTGGTCTGGAAGTATGGGCCTTCGTCCCACGCCAGATTCAGCCAGTTCATCCCATCCATAATGGCTTCAATTGCTTCCGGCGTTGAGCGCTCCAGATCGGTGTCTTCAATACGCAGCACAAACTCACCGTTGTTGTGACGTGCGAAAAGCCAGGAGTAGAGAGCGGTACGTGCACCACCGACATGCAGATAGCCTGTCGGGCTCGGCGCGAAGCGAGTTTTGATTTTCATGAAATGGCCTTACGTTATAAAGATGCCGGTAATCGGCAAATTCCGGGAAGAAAACAATGGGCAATATTCTATCACTGTGGGCCGATTCCTCAATGTCGATCACTTTATCCGGTTCGAGATTGCTGTTTTTGTTTATAAATCATGCGCCACAGTCCGTTTTGCGATCGTTTTGACTAATTTTACGACGAACGAATAAAAACTTTAGAAAATGCGTTGACTCATTTTCAACTCTCCCTATAATGCGACTCCACACAGCGGGGGTGATTAGCTCAGTTGGTAGAGCATCTCCTTTACACGGAGGGGGTCGGCGGTTCGAGCCCGTCATCACCCACCATCTACTTCGGTAGACTCGCAGTGTAGATAAGAATTGAGATTGGGCGATTAGCTCAGTTGGTAGAGCATCTCCTTTACACGGAGGGGGTCGGCGGTTCGAGCCCGTCATCGCCCACCATTCTCACCTTATCGCAGCAGTTCCGAAATGGGCGATTAGCTCAGTTGGTAGAGCATCTCCTTTACACGGAGGGGGTCGGCGGTTCGAGCCCGTCATCGCCCACCATTTCGGGTCGTTAGCTCAGTTGGTAGAGCAGTTGACTTTTAATCAATTGGTCGCAGGTTCGAATCCTGCACGACCCACCAATGTAAAAAAGCGCCCTAAAGGCGCTTTTTTGCTATCTGCGATATAGCACATCCCCATTGCAGCCAGACCGCTTGTTTTACTCAAGCTCACGCCTTCTTTGCCGATACCTCTATTTTATGGCGAAAAGGATCTCAATATGACAACTCTTAAGCCCGTTTCTCTGTCGGCGATGGAAATCGGCAGCGTAGATAACAGCTCCGGCGGAAACGACATTGCTTCTCAAATCACCCGTCTGACCAAACAGATAACGAAAGTTACTCAGCAGCTCAAAGAAGTGGCCATGGGTGATGCCACAGCAGAAGAAAAGCAAAAGCAGCAAGAATTACTCGAATCTCAGCTGGCTATGTTGCAGGCACAGCTGGCGCAATTGCAGCGTCAGCAGGCCGAAGAGGCGATGCCAAAGCAGGAAAAAGGTGAGGCAGTCGCGGAAGGCATCAATAAGCCCTCCGCAGAACATCAGATTAATATCTACGTCTGATTATTGGTTTCGTTAAAAAGTGGATCGCGTGTGCGGGCCTCCATCAAACGTTCGGCCTGCATACGCACCACATCCCAGCAGGCATGCGCCGCTCCGGAAAGAGACCTGTTTTTACGGCGTACCAGCATCAGCTGGCGTTCGACACAGGGTACGAAACGCTTCACCGTTAAACGACTCCCCTGCGGCAGTGGCAGCGCCAGCGCCGGCAGAACGCTGATGCCAATCCCCGCTTCGACCATGGGGAACAGCGTGGCAGGATGCCCGATCTCCTGCACAATGGTTGCCTTAACACCCTGCGCGGTCAGTGCGGCATCTATCAGCGGGCGGCTGCCTGATGCATAATCCTGTAACACCAGGTTTGCCCCCTGCAAGGCCTGCCAGGCCACCTGCGGCAGCGATGCCAGAGGATCATCATCGCGGCAGAGCAATAAAAAGGGCTCCGAGAGTACCACTTCACATTCCAGGTCGCTTACCGCTCCGGGATCAATAACGATGCCAAAATCCACATCCCCCTGACGGATACTCTCCAGTACCCACTGCTGCGGCCTGTCATGCAAAACAAAATCAATATCCGGATAGCGGTGATTACTTTCAGCGATGCACTGGGGAATAAGATGCGCCGAAATCGTCTGGCTCGCCGCCACTCTCACGGTGCCGGAAAGCTGTTGTCCGAGCCGGCCGACATCCCTGAGCGTACTGTTCAGTTCATCCAGCAGCCTCTCCAGACGCATTGCCAGCTGCTGTCCCGCTTCGGTGAGCACCACTTCTCGCGTCGTGCGGTCGAGCAGCTTCACGCCCGTTTGCGTTTCAAGCTCCTTAACGCTATGGCTCACCGCCGACTGGCTGAGGCCAATGATCTCCCCTGCCCGGCTAAAGCTGCGGGCCTGCGCGACGGTGACGAAAACGCGAAGCTGACGTAACGAATAATTCATCTGTTTAATTCATGAATGGATGCAATAAATCAATTTTATTTCTCAAAGGGAAGAAAGCACAATAGCGGCATCTGTTTTCAGGAGTGATTATGAAACTTTTTCGTATCCTTGATCCGTTTACGCTGACCCTGATTGGTGTCGTCTTGCTGGCCTCGTTCTTCCCGGCGCGGGGCAGTTTCGTTCCGGTTATTGAAGGACTGACCACGGCAGCTATTGCCCTGCTGTTCTTTATGCATGGCGCCAAACTCTCCCGGGAAGCCATTATTGCAGGCGGTAGCCACTGGCGACTGCATCTGTGGGTAATGTGCAGCACTTTTATCCTCTTCCCGGTTCTGGGCGTGCTGTTCGCCTGGTGGGCGCCGGTGAATGTCGATCCGGCGCTGTATACCGGTTTCCTTTATCTGTGCATTTTGCCGGCCACCGTGCAGTCTGCAATTGCCTTTACCTCGCTGGCGGGCGGTAACGTCGCGGCGGCGGTTTGTTCTGCTTCCGCTTCCAGCCTGCTCGGGATCTTTGTTTCACCGCTGCTGGTCGGTCTGCTGATGAACATGCACGGGGCGGAAGGCAATCTGGAGCAGGTGGGTAAAATTTGTCTGCAACTGCTGCTGCCGTTTGTGCTCGGACACTTATCCCGTCCCTGGATTGGGGAGTTTGTGGCGAAACATAAAAAATGGATCGGGAAAACGGACCAAAGCTCCATTCTGCTGGTGGTTTACACGGCCTTCAGCGAAGCCGTGGTGAACGGCATCTGGCACAGGGTGGGTGCTGGATCGCTGCTGTTTATTGTGGTGGTAAGCATCGTTCTGCTGGCCATTGTCATCGCGGTTAACGTCTTTGTGGCCCGCAAATGCGGCTTCAACAAGGCCGATGAAATCACCATTGTATTTTGCGGATCGAAAAAGAGCCTGGCCAACGGGATCCCAATGGCCAATATTCTTTTCCCGACGTCTGTCATTGGGATGATGGTGTTGCCGCTGATGATTTTCCATCAGATCCAGCTGATGGTGTGTGCGGTACTGGCGCGGCGTTACAAGGCGCAGACGGAAAAGCTGGCGCAGGAAGAGACCCACGCCGCGAAAGTTTAAGGACGTTTCAGGGGCTGAACCAGCTTGGTCAGCCCCTCTGTTTTGATCAGTAACGTGATAGCCATCAGCTCGCCCAGACGCCCGGCGGGGAACTCATCCTTACGGGCAAACCACAGCAGATACTCTTCCGGTAAATCAATCAGCCTGCGACCCTTATATTTACCGAACGGCATCTCCGTATTGGCGATCTCAACGAGCTGCTCTTTTTCCACGTCACTCTCCTAACAGGCGCATCATTTCCGCTTCGTCGATTATCTCGATGCCAAGCTCCTGCGCTTTTGCCAGCTTCGAACCGGCCGCTTCCCCGGCAATCACCAGGTCGGTTTTCTTCGATACGCTGCCCGCCACTTTTGCCCCCAGCGCCACCAGGCGCGCTTTCGCGTCATCGCGCGAGAGTTGGCTCAGGCTGCCGGTCAGCACCACCGTTTTACCGGCAAACGGGCTGTCGATCTCTTCGGCATTAACCACTACTGGTGCAGGCCAGTGAATGCCCTGTTCCAGTAATTTACCGATCACTTCACGGTTGCTCTCTTCGGCGAAGAAGTTGAAGACGTGGGTGGCGACCACAATGCCGACATCAGGAACTTTCTGTAGCTCGTCGATGGTGGCTTTCTCCAGCGCGTCCAGCGTGCCGAAATACGCCGCCAGCCCTGCCGCCGTCGCCTCTCCGACCTCACGAATGCCGAGCGCGTAAAGGAAACGGGCAAAGGTGGTGTTTTTGGCCGCCTCGAGCGCGTTAACGATGTTCTGGGCAGATTTCGGTCCCATACGATCAAGACCGGTCAGCTTACCTGCCGTCAGGGTAAAGAGGTCCGCAGGCGTATGGACGTACTCTTTCTCAACTAACTGGTCGATAATCTTGTCACCCATTCCGTCCACATCCAACGCCCGGCGGGAGACGAAGTGCTTCAGGGACTCTTTACGCTGCGCGCCGCAGATTAACCCGCCCGTACAGCGCGTTACCGCTTCACCTTCCACGCGCTCAACGTCAGAACCACATACCGGACAGTGGGCTGGAAACTCGATGGCACGGGTGTCGGCAGGACGTTCAGACTCCACGACGTTAACCACCTGTGGGATCACATCACCCGCGCGGCGAATCACCACTTTGTCACCAATTCGCAGCCCCAGACGCGCAATTTCATCGGCGTTATGCAGCGTGGCGTTACTTACCAGCACGCCAGCCACCTGCACAGGCTCCAGACGCGCCACAGGCGTAATGGCCCCCGTACGTCCGACCTGAAACTCCACGTCGCGAACGAAGGTCATCTGCTCTTGCGCCGGAAACTTAAAGGCCACCGCCCAGCGTGGCGCACGGGCCACAAATCCCAACTGTTCCTGCAACGCCAGCGAATTAACCTTGATCACCACGCCGTCAATATCAAACCCGAGCGTGGGACGAGCTTCTTCAACCTTGTGATAGAACGCCAGCACCGCCTCCGGAGAGTCGCAGAGCTGCACGCGGTTGCTTACCGGTAATCCCCACTCTTTGAACTGCATTAAACGACCCAGGTGGGTATCTGGCAGGTCACCGCCTTCCAGGATCCCGACGCCGTAGCAGAAGAAAGTAAGCGGTCGCTTCGCGGTGATACGCGGATCGAGCTGACGCAGCGAACCCGCCGCCGCGTTACGCGGGTTAGCAAACACTTTCCCGCCGGTACGACGCGCTTCTTCGTTGATCTTCTCGAAGCCCGCCTGCGGAAGGAACACTTCCCCGCGCACTTCCAGCCGGGCGGGAATGTTATCGCCACGCAGTTTCAGCGGGATCGCACGAATAGTGCGCACATTGGTGGTGATGTCTTCCCCGGTAGTGCCGTCGCCGCGCGTTGCGGCACGCACCATCACGCCGTTCTCATAAAGAATACTGACGGCCAGACCATCCAGCTTTAGCTCGCAGCACCAGCTCAGATTGTCGACGCTCTTCAGGCGATCCTGCACGCGCTTGTTGAAAGCCAGAAAACTCTCTTCATCAAACACGTTATCCAGCGACAGCATCGGCACTTCGTGGCGCACCTGGCTGAAAGCGCCCAGCGGTTCCGCACCGACGCGCTGCGTTGGAGAATCGGGCGTAATCAGTTCGGGGTGCTGCGCTTCCAGCTCGCGCAGTTCACGCATCAGGCGGTCATACTCCGCATCCGGCACTTCCGGTGCGTCCATAACATGATAGAGATATTCATGATGGCGAAGCGTGGTTCGCAGTTCAGTAAGTTGTTGTTCGATTGAGTCCATATCGCACCATCAATGAGAAAAACCCCCGACAGGCGGGGGTTGAGGAGGAGTTGAAGTTAACGCGACGATTACGCGTTCGCTTCCTTAACTTCGCGGATGCGGTCCTGATACTCGCGCAGTTTCTGCGGCGTCATCATTCGACGCTGATCGTCGAGCACCACACCGCCCACTTCGTCGGCGATGTGCTGAGCGGACTGTAGCATCAGCTTAAAGTTTTGCAGCTCGTCACCGTAGGACGGCACCTGCATAAAGATCGTAACGCCTGGCGTGACGAAATCACCGGTCATTTCCGGGTCAAACGTGCCTGGATTGACCATATTGGCCAGGCTGAACAGCGCCGGACCGCTGCCGTCAGGACTCAGGTGGCGATGGAAAATATTCATGTCGCCGAACTTGAAGCCTGCCTGTTGGATGCTGTTAAGCAGCACATCACCGTTCAGATGGGTGCCATGATGAGCAGCCACGTTCATAATGATCACCGCTTCTTTACGCTGCGGCTTTTCAACAACCGGTTCTGGCTCTGCAACCGGCTCTGGCTCAGCGCGCGGGGCGGGCTGTGGCGCAGGCGGTTCAGGCTGCGGCTGCGGTTGTTGTACCGGCTGCGGCTGCTGAACAGGCTGTGGCTGATGCACTGGCTGTGCAGGCTGTTGGACAGGTTGCGGCTGTACAGGCTGTGGCGCAACGGGCTGCTGTTGCACAGGCTGGTGCGGCGGATGACGAACAGGTTCTTCCACTGGCGGCGGCGCTGGCTGGCGCTGCTGGGCAGAGGCATACGGTGGTTGATACTGGTGCTGCGGAGCGCGGGGGGCTTCATGCTCTCCATGCGCTGCGCCGGGCGCAGTATTGACCCGATGAACACGAACTTCACCCACGCCGTCGTCGTCAAGACCGTCGATGTCGTCTTCAACGTCATCGTCGTCACGACTGGACTTCATGCGCTTCAGTGGACGATCGCGAAACATAGAGGAACGCTCTTTACGGCTGGTCCAGAAACCATGTACCAGTAAAGCGATTATGGCGATCGCGCCAACAATGATTAATATCAGACGCAAATCCTGCATCATTATATTCTCTGTTGTTCTAACACCTTGCCACCACGGCAAACATTTACTCACTAAGAGTATTTGCCGTTTACGTCAAGTGCAAGTGTATGCAGAGCATTCACAGCATAAAGATGAACTAAATCGTGCTTTTTGCTGGTTTTTCGAACATTTCCGAACTGGTCATTGGCCCGTAACTGGATAATATAGGCGGGCAATTCCACTGGTTGTGTAAAAAGGAGTACAGCCTGGTATGGTTTCAACATCTTCTTCTGCCCCACGCAGCGGGGTCTGGTACTTTTCTCAGGGCTGGAAACTGGTCTCCCTGCCGGGCATTCGACGCTTCGTTATTTTGCCGTTACTGATCAACATTATTCTGATGGGCGGGGCCTTCTGGTGGCTGTTCACCAGACTGGAAACGTGGATCCCTTCCCTGATGAGCTATGTGCCGGACTGGTTACAGTGGCTAGACTACCTGCTCTGGCCGATTGCGGTTATCTCCGTGCTGCTGGTTTTCGGCTATTTCTTTTCGACGATAGCAAACTGGATAGCCGCGCCGTTCAACGGTCTGCTGGCCGAACAGCTTGAAGCGCGCCTGACCGGTGCGACGCCACCTGACACGGGCGTATTGGGGCTCGTGAAAGATCTCCCCCGCATCATGAAGCGTGAATGGCAGAAGTTCGCCTGGTACCTGCCGCGGGCGATTGTGCTGCTTATCCTTTATTTTGTACCCGGGATTGGCCAGACGGTCGCGCCCGTGCTGTGGTTCCTGTTCAGCGCCTGGATGCTCGCTATCCAGTACTGTGATTATCCGTTCGATAACCACAAAGTGCCGTTTAAAGAGATGCGCACTGCCCTGCGCACTCAGAAGGTTGCCAATATGCAGTTTGGCGCGCTGACCAGCCTGTTTACCATGATCCCTTTCCTGAATTTGTTCATCATGCCCGTTGCCGTATGCGGCGCGACGGCGATGTGGGTGGACTGCTACCGTGCTAAGCACGCGTTATGGAAGTAATGCAAAAATGTGTAAAAGAGGGGTGGCTTATGCCGCCCCTTATTCCATACTGATCCCCATTATTTCCTTGCAGCATATAGATATGCGATTTCCTTACTTCCCCATACCTGTTCAACAGGTATGCTGGGTCGGTATCCCAATTTCATACAGTTAAGGACAGGCCATGAGTAAGATTTATGAAGACAACTCGCTGACTATCGGTCATACGCCCCTGGTTCGACTGAACCGTATCGGTAATGGACGCATTCTGGCGAAGGTCGAATCTCGTAACCCAAGCTTCAGCGTTAAATGCCGTATCGGTGCGAATATGATTTGGGATGCTGAAAAGCGTGGCGTGCTGAAACCTGGCGTTGAGCTGGTTGAACCCACCAGCGGCAATACCGGTATCGCTCTGGCCTATGTTGCGGCGGCGCGTGGCTATAAGCTGACGCTGACTATGCCTGAAACCATGAGCATTGAGCGTCGTAAGCTGCTGAAAGCGCTGGGTGCGAACCTGGTCCTGACCGAAGGCGCGAAAGGCATGAAGGGCGCGATTCAGAA
This sequence comes from Enterobacter cloacae complex sp. IR5402, assembly GCF_049238125.1. Classification (NCBI taxonomy): domain Bacteria; kingdom Pseudomonadati; phylum Pseudomonadota; class Gammaproteobacteria; order Enterobacterales; family Enterobacteriaceae; genus Enterobacter; species Enterobacter cloacae complex sp. IR5402. The sequence goes on along the minus strand of NZ_JBMKHO010000002.1, from coordinate 162,890 downwards.
GGCCGAAGAAATCGTCGCCAGCGATCCTGCAAAATATCTGCTGCTCCAGCAGTTCAGCAACCCGGCCAACCCGGAAATTCATGAGAAAACCACCGGCCCGGAAATCTGGGAAGATACCGACGGTCAGGTTGATGTGTTTATCTCCGGCGTAGGCACCGGCGGTACGCTGACCGGGGTGTCTCGCTATATTAAAGGCACGAAAGGTAAAAAAGATCTGATTACCGTTGCCGTTGAGCCAACCGACTCGCCGGTTATCGCTCAGGCGCTGGCAGGCGAAGAGATCAAACCAGGTCCGCACAAAATCCAGGGTATCGGGGCTGGCTTTATTCCAGGCAACCTCGATCTGAAGCTGATCGATAAAGTGGTCGCCATCACCAATGAAGAAGCCATCTCTACGGCGCGTCGCCTGATGGACGAGGAAGGCATTCTGGCGGGTATCTCTTCCGGTGCGGCGGTTGCGGCAGCGCTCAAACTGCTGGAAGACGAAACCTTTACCAATAAGAACATTGTGGTTATCCTACCGTCTTCGGGTGAGCGTTACTTAAGCACAGCACTGTTTGCCGATCTCTTCACAGAGAAAGAACTGCAACAGTGATGCCAGCATGTTAAAAACGCGTAAAAAAGCACCTTTTCAGGTGCTTTTTTGTGGCCTGCTTCAAAGTTTTACCCCTCCTGGCATTGCTTCACCCCGTTGGGTCTGGTATTTAAACCAGCAATTATTTTGATGCGCGAAATTAATCGGTGAACGAAATAGCGCTGCTGAATCGATTTTATGATTTGGTTCAAGTCTTGCTTTCACTGCATAATGTTTAATGACGATTGAAACGTCAGCGCTAACTATACAGGCTAAAGTTAAGTCGCCAGGCTAGACTTTAGTTCCACAACACTAAACCTATAAGTTGGGGAAATACAATGTTCCAGCAAGAAGTTACCATTACCGCTCCGAACGGTCTGCACACCCGCCCTGCTGCTCAGTTTGTTAAAGAAGCGAAAGGCTTCACTTCTGAAATCACTGTGACTTCCAACGGCAAAAGCGCTAGCGCAAAAAGCCTGTTCAAGCTGCAAACTCTGGGCCTGACTCAGGGTACCGTTGTTACCATCTCCGCTGAAGGTGAAGACGAGCAGAAAGCAGTTGAGCATCTGGTTAAGCTGATGGCTGAACTCGAGTAAGTTTACCGGGTTCTTTTCAATATCAGTCACAAGTAAGGTAGGGTTATGATTTCAGGCATTTTAGCATCCCCGGGTATCGCTTTCGGCAAAGCATTGCTGCTGAAAGAAGACGAAATCGTCATTGACCGGAAAAAAATTTCTGCCGACAAGGTTGATCAGGAAGTTGAACGTTTTCTGAGCGGTCGTGCCAAGGCATCTGCGCAACTGGAAGCGATTAAAACTAAAGCTGGCGAAACTTTCGGTGAAGAAAAAGAAGCCATCTTCGAAGGGCACATTATGCTGCTCGAAGATGAGGAGCTGGAGCAGGAAATCATAGCCCTGATTAAAGATAAAGGCATGACGGCCGACGCGGCTGCGCATGAAGTTATCGAAGGTCAGGCATCTGCCCTGGAAGAGCTGGACGATGAATACCTGAAAGAGCGTGCGGCTGACGTACGTGACATCGGTAAGCGCCTGCTGCGCAACATCCTGGGTCTGGCCATCATCGATCTGAGCGCGATTCAGGACGAAGTGATCCTGGTTGCCGCTGACCTGACCCCGTCTGAAACCGCACAGCTGAACCTGAACAAGGTGCTGGGTTTCATTACTGATGCAGGTGGACGTACTTCCCACACCTCTATCATGGCGCGTTCTCTGGAGCTGCCAGCCATTGTGGGTACCGGTAGCGTTACCTCTCAGGTTAAAAACGACGACTATCTGATTCTGGATGCCGTAAACAATGTGGTTTACGTCAACCCAACTAACGATGTGATCGAGCAACTGCGCGCCGTTCAGGAGCAGGTTGCTACCGAGAAAGCGGAACTCGCTAAACTGAAAGATCTGCCAGCCATCACGCTGGACGGCCATCAGGTTGAAGTGTGCGCTAACATCGGTACCGTACGTGACGTTGACGGCGCTGAGCGCAACGGCGCGGAAGGTGTGGGTCTGTATCGTACTGAATTCCTGTTCATGGATCGCGACGCTCTGCCAACGGAAGAAGAGCAGTTTGCAGCGTACAAAGCGGTTGCGGAAGCGTGCGGCTCGCAGGCGGTTATCGTCCGTACCATGGACATCGGTGGCGACAAAGAGCTGCCGTACATGAACTTCCCGAAAGAAGAGAACCCGTTCCTGGGCTGGCGTGCCGTGCGTATCGCCATGGATCGCAAAGAGATCCTGCGTGACCAGGTTCGCGCTATTCTGCGTGCCTCCGCTTTCGGTAAACTGCGCATCATGTTCCCGATGATCATCTCTGTTGAAGAAGTGCGTGCACTGAAGAAAGAGATCGAAATCTACAAACAGGAACTGCGCGACGAAGGTAAAGCATTTGACGAATCCATTGAGATCGGCGTGATGGTGGAAACACCGGCAGCCGCGACCATTGCGCGTCATTTAGCCAAAGAAGTTGATTTCTTTAGTATCGGTACCAATGATTTAACGCAGTACACCCTGGCAGTTGACCGTGGTAATGATATGATTTCACATCTCTACCAGCCAATGTCACCGTCCGTACTGAATTTGATCAAGCAAGTTATTGATGCTTCTCATGCAGAAGGTAAATGGACTGGCATGTGTGGTGAGCTTGCAGGCGACGAACGTGCTACACTTCTGTTGCTGGGTATGGGTCTGGACGAATTCTCTATGAGCGCCATTTCCATCCCGCGCATTAAGAAGATTATCCGTAACACGAACTTCGAAGATGCGAAGGTGTTAGCAGAGCAGGCTCTTGCTCAACCGACAACGGACGAGTTAATGACGCTGGTTAACAAGTTCATTGAAGAAAAAACAATCTGCTAATCCACGAGATGCGGCCCAATTTACTGCTTAGGAGAAGATCATGGGTTTGTTCGATAAACTGAAATCTCTGGTTTCTGATGACAAGAAAGACTCCGGAACTATTGAGATTGTTGCTCCGCTCTCCGGCGAGATCGTCAACATCGAAGACGTGCCGGATGTAGTGTTTGCTGAGAAAATCGTTGGTGATGGCATTGCTATCAAACCAACTGGCAACAAAATGGTTGCTCCAGTTGACGGCACCATCGGTAAAATTTTTGAAACCAACCATGCGTTCTCTATCGAATCCGATAGCGGTATCGAACTGTTCGTTCACTTCGGTATCGACACCGTTGAACTGAAAGGCGAAGGCTTCAAACGTATCGCGGAAGAAGGCCAGCGTGTTAAAGTTGGCGACCCGGTAATTGAATTCGATCTGCCACTGCTGGAAGAAAAAGCGAAGTCTACCCTGACTCCGGTTGTTATCTCCAACATGGACGAAATCAAAGAACTGATCAAACTGTCTGGCAGCGTTACCGTGGGTGAAACCCCGGTTATCCGCATCAAGAAGTAATTCTTGCCGCACGGTAAAATGGCGCCTTCGGGCGCCATTTTTGTTTATGCAGGCAGGATAAGCTCGTCATAGCCTTTCGACTGCGTATAGATCATCACGTCAGTCACCCTGTCGCCCGCCATGCGAATGGCGTCGGCCACGGTTTTACCCCCGACGATACCGCTCACCAGCTCCGAACAGAACAGATCCCCCGTCCCTTTCAGATCCGTCTCTACGCGCGGGTGCGCGCTAACGGTAACACCTTCTTCGCTCACCAGCACGACGTGGATATTCTGCGGATCGTCAGCCACTGGCGCACTAGTGATAGCCACCCATTTCAGCGAGTTGGACAGCAGCCCCTGCGCGGCGGCAATGGCGCTCTCCGGCGTACGGCACGGTTTGCCGCTCAGCACTTCCAGTTCATACACGTTGGGCGTAATGCCCTGGGCCAGCGGGAGCAGATGTTCACGGTAGGCTTCAGGAATATCCGGCTTCACGTACATCCCGCTGTCGATATCCCCGATTACCGGGTCAACCAGCACCAGCAGATCGGGATGTTGCACTTTGATCGCCTTCAGCCACTGCGCCAGCAGCACGATCTGGCTGGCACTGCCCATATACCCGGTTGTCACCGCTTTTAACTCGCGTAAAATCTCACGCTCTTCCAGCGCCTTCAGGTAGCCGCTGAACCACTCGTCCGGGATCACCCCGCCGTAGAAGGTGTCGTAGTGTGGCGTATTGCTGAACAGCACCGTCGGCACGGCGGTAACGTTCAGCCGGTGGGTGCGAATATTCGGCACCGCGATGCTGTTTCCCACGCTGCCGTACACCACCTGCGACTGTACGGCGACAATATCGGTTTGCTGCGCCCGGGTGTTATCCCGGAATAAAATCATCTCCATGACGCTTAAATCCCCGCCCCCTGCGAATAACTCTCTTCACCAAAGACGCCGGTAGACAGGTAACGGTCGCCGCGATCGCAAATAATCGCTACGACCACCGATCCCGGCGTGGACTCAGCCACCCGGATCGCGCCCGCTACGGCACCGCCAGAGCTGACGCCGCAGAAGATGCCTTCACGTACGGCCAGCTCACGCATGGTATTTTCCGCCTCGCGCTGATGAATATCCAGCACCTGGTCCACAAGCTGCGCATTAAAGATGCCCGGCATATACTCCGCCGGCCAGCGGCGGATGCCCGGAATACTGCTCCCCTCTTCCGGTTGCAGGCCGACAATCGTCACTGGCTTATCCTGTTCACGCAGAAAGCGTGACACACCGGTGATCGTGCCCGTGGTCCCCATGCTGGAGACAAAGTGGGTGATGCGCCCGGCGGTTTGCTGCCAGATTTCCGGGCCGGTGGTGGTGTAGTGCGCGTACGGGTTGTCCGGGTTATTAAACTGGTCGAGCAGCTTGCCTTCCCCGCGCTCCGCCATCGCTAACGCTAAATCTCGCGCCCCTTCCATCCCCTGCTCTTTGCTCACCAGAATCAGCTCGGCTCCATAGGCGCGCATGGCGGCACGGCGCTCCTGGCTCATATTATCCGGCATCAGCAGCTTCATACGATAGCCTTTTAGGGCGGCTATCATCGCCAGTGCGATACCGGTGTTACCGCTGGTGGCTTCGATCAGCACATCGCCGGGCTTTATCTCGCCGCGCTTTTCGGCCTGAACAATCATCGACAGCGCCGCCCGGTCTTTCACCGACCCCGCCGGGTTATTGCCTTCAAGTTTGACCCAGATTTCGCTGCCGTTGTCACACCCCATGCGCTGAAGTTTGACCAGAGGGGTGTTGCCGATGGTGTGTTCGAGTGTATTCACGATTTTTACTCAATAAAAAGCCCGGTAAGCATCACGCCACCGGGCGAAAAACATACTCAATAACCTATCAGGCTGACTCCGCCAGAGCAATATCCTCGCGCGTCTCGATGCGCTCGTTGCCGTGATAAATGCGCGCGTGTTGCAGCCCCACAAACAGGCGTTCCCCCCGGTGCGGCGGCTCGTCGTCACGCATAACCACGGTCAGCGGCTCGGTGTACCAGCCCAGGGGCTGTACCACTAATTGGGTGTAGTGACCTTTAGGGCTAGCTTCCAGCACCTGCACCGGAAGCGGTGAATCCAGGCTGGTACGGCGGCTGACGTCCACTTCCCACGGACGCAGGAATAGATCCACCGGCCCCTGATGCGCGGAGGTATACCCCAGCGGCCAGCGGTGCGCGCCAACGTGGAACTGACCGCCGCGAATGGTGCCCTGAAGGCGGTTTACTTCTCCCATAAACTCCAGCACAAAGCGGGTCGCCGGTTCACGCCAGAGCTGCTCTGGCTCGTCAACCTGCTCAATGTTGCCCTGACTCATTACCACCACGCGGTCGGCCACTTCCATCGCCTCTTCCTGATCGTGGGTCACGAAAACGCTGGTGAACTGGAGTTCCTCATGCAGCTGACGCAGCCAACGACGCAGCTCTTTTCGCACCTGCGCATCCAGCGCGCCAAACGGTTCGTCCAGTAGCAGGATTTGCGGTTCAACGGCTAACGCACGCGCCAGCGCCACGCGCTGCTTCTGCCCGCCGGAAAGCTGAGCCGGGAAGCGGTCCGCCAGATGTGCAAGCTGCACCATCTCCAGCAGTTTGGTCACTTTCGCTTTGATGGCGGCGGCATCTGGACGTTCACGACGCGGCAGCACGGTCAGGCCAAACGCAATGTTGTCGAATACCGTCATGTGGCGGAACAGCGCGTAATGCTGGAATACAAAGCCCACTTTACGGTCGCGGGCATGCAGGCGGCTCACGTCCGTACCGTGGAAGCGGATATGTCCGCTGGTCTGGTGCTCAAGCCCGGCGATAATACGCAGCAGCGTGGTTTTACCGGAGCCAGACGGCCCCAGCAGCGCCACCATTTGTCCGGAAGGGATATCCAGCGAGATATCATTCAGCACCTGGGTGCGACCAAAAGACTTCTTAATATTGGCAATCTCAATGCTCATGATTTCCCTCCTGATGCTGACGTTTTTCCTGATTCTCTAAACGCCACTGCACCACACTCTTCAAAAACAGGGTCAAAATGGCCATCAGCGTCAGCAACGCTGCGGCAGTAAAGGAACCGACAGTGTTGTAGTCCTGTTCCAGTAATTCAATCTGTAACGGCAGCGACAGGGTTTCGCCGCGAATCGAGCCGGATACTACCGACACCGCGCCAAACTCACCGATCGCACGGGCGTTGGTCAGCACCACGCCGTAAAGCAGTGCCCAGCGGATATTCGGCAGCGTGACGCGGCGGAACATCTGCCAGCCGGAAGCGCCGAGCAGCACCGCGGCTTCATCTTCATGGCTGCCCTGGCTGAGCATCACTGGCACCAGCTCGCGCACCACGAACGGACAGGTGACAAAGACGGTCACCAGCACCATCCCCGGCCAGGCGAACATGATTTGCAGGTCGTGTTCATCCAGCCAGCCGCCCAGCGGGCCATTGGAGCCGTAGAAGAGCAGATAAACCAGACCCGCCACCACAGGAGACACCGCAAACGGGATATCCAGCAGGGTCAGCAGCAGCTGACGCCCCGGGAAGTTAAAGCGCGTTACCAGCCAGGCCAGCAATACGCCAAACACCAGATTCACCGGGACAGTGATCAGGGCAATCATCACCGTCAGCCAGATGGCGTGGAGCATGTCCGGATCGGCCAGATTTTGCAGCGCGGGCATAATCCCTTTGCTGAAGGCCTGTACGAAGATGTACACCATCGGCACGACGAGAATGAATGCGGAGACCAGCACGCCGGTACCAATCAGAAACCATTTGCCCCAGTTGATGCGGGGCGCGTCATAGCGCTTCAATTGCGTAACTTCCGCCATCAGTGACCTACCACACGTCGACCAAAGCGACTTTGCAGAGTGTTAATCGAAAACAGTAGCAGCAGCGACGCGGCAAGGATCACCGAGGCAATCGCGCTCGCGGCCGGATAATCAAACTCCTGCAAACGGACAAAAATCATCAGCGAGGTCACTTCGGTTTTCCACGCGATGTTCCCGGCGATAAAAATGACCGCGCCAAATTCACCGAGGCTGCGGGTAAAGGAGAGCGCCACCCCCGCCAGCAAGGCCGGAGAAAGTTCCGGCAGAACAACCTTACGGAAACTCTGCCAGCGCGTGGCGCCCAGGGTTTCCGCGGCCTCTTCGTATTCGGGTCCTAACTCTTCCAGCACCGGCTGCACGGTACGCACCACAAACGGGATGCTGGTAAAGGCCATCGCCACCGCGATACCGAGCCAGGTATAGGTCACTTTGATATCAAACTTCGCCAGCCACTCACCGTAAAAGCCGTTCACGGAAAACAGCGACGCCAGCGTCAAACCGGCCACTGCCGTCGGCAGGGCAAAGGGCAGATCCATCAACGCGTCGAGCAGCGTGCGGCCCGGGAAGCGATAGCGGGTTAAGATCCACGCCATCAGCAGGCCAAACACGCCGTTAAAAATCGAGGCCACGAACGCAGACAGTAGCGTGACCTTATAGGCCGCCACCACCTGAGGATTGGTGACCACTTCCCAGTACTGGGACCAGCTCATCTCAGAGAGCTGCATCACCAGAGCGCTGAGCGGTAACAATAAAATCAGACAGACGAACAGCAGGCTGGTCCCGAGGCTTAAGGTAAAACCCGGCAGCACACGTCTTGTTGATCCTGCAAACATTACTTACGCCCCGCCGCCAGCAATTTGTCTAACTCACCGCCGCTGGCAAAATGCGTTTTCATCACCTCAGGCCAGGCACCGAAATGGTCTTCCACGCGGAACAGCTCGGTCTGCGGGAATTTGTCTTTCAGCTTGTTCATCACGTCCGGATTATTAACGCGGTAGTAATAGTCAGTAATCACCGTCTGCGCCTGCGGGCTGTACAGATAGTTGAGATAGGCTTTTGCCGCTTTATCAGTGCCGTTGGCTTTGACGTTTTTATCCACCCACGCCACCGGGAACTCGGCCAGAATGTTGGTTTTCGGGATAACCACTTCGAAGCCCTGCGCTTCGTACTGTTTACGAATATTGTTCACTTCGGATTCAAAGCTGATCAGCACGTCGCCCAGCCCGCGCTCGGCGAAAGTGGTGGTTGCGCCCCGGCCGCCGGTATCAAACACCTCGACGTTTTTCAGGAACTGGGTCATAAACTGTTCGGTTTTCGCTTTATCGTTACCGTCAGCTTTGTCCGCCGCGCCCCACGCCGCCAGATAGGTGTAACGTGCGTTGCCGGAGGTTTTCGGATTCGGGAAGATCAGCTTGACGTCAGAACGCACCAGGTCGTTCCAGTCGTGTATGTTTTTCGGGTTGCCCTTGCGCACCAGGAAGCCCATGGTGGAGTAGAACGGCGAACTGTTGTTCGGCAGGCGGCTTTGCCAGTCCGCCGGGATCAGCTTGCCTTTGTCGTGCAGGATCTGCACATCCGTGACCTGGTTGTAGGTCACCACGTCCGCTTTCAGCCCCTGCAAAATGGCCAGCGCCTGCTTGGATGAGCCAGCGTGCGACTGTTTGATGGTCAGCTTGTCGCCGTTGTTCTCTTTCGCCCACTGCTGTTCAAATGCGGGATTAAGGGAGGCAAACAGCTCGCGCGAAACATCATAAGAACTGTTCAGCAACTCGGTTGCCTGCGCCTGCGCCACCAGCAGTAAACCTGCCAGTGCCAGCGATCCTTTTTTCAGTACAGTAACGGCCATTGCGCACCCTTATAAATGTGATGACTATCTTATAGTCATAATATTTATAACGGAGTCTAAAGGAGTAACGGTTTTATATACCGTTTGGTGATTTAGAAGCAGAAAAGGGAATAAGGGTGCGAGAGAAATTGCCGGGTGGCGCTAACGCTTACCCGGCCTACGAATGGAGAGCGATTTACAGCGCCAGCAGGCGCTCAACGGACGGCGCAAAGTAGTAGCCGCCAGTCACCGGACGGGTGAAGCGCAGCATGGCGTCACGCTTGCCGTCGGTATCGCCAAACATGCTCAGCAGCTGCTGTTCAATGTTGTAGAGGCGCGCGCAGTAAGCGCAGAAGTAAAGGCCGTGCGTACCGCTCGCGGTGCCGTACGGCAGGCTCTGGCGAACAATCTTCAGCCCCTTACCGTCTTCTTTAAGGTCAACGCGGGACAGGTGGGACGTGACCGGACGCGCATCGCCGTCAATCTCTTCATTGGCATCTTTGGTACGGCCAATCATCATCTCCTGGTCATGCACGCTCATGCGGTTGAGCTGCCTGAGGTTATGCTCCCAGCGCTGGACGAACACGTAGCTGCCGCCCGCGTCAACGCCATCCTTGATTACAGCCACCTCGCGGCGCGTCTCTTCCCCGGCCGGGTTTTCGGTGCCGTCGACGAAGCCGCTCAAATCGCGCTCTTCCACCCAGCGGAAACCGTGGATCTCTTCCTGCACGTCGATGCTGTCACCAAAGGCCTCAATCGCTGCCTGAGCGATGGAGAAGTTCACGTCGTGGCGCAGGGAGAGGATATGGATCAGGACGTCATACTGGGTGGCAGGCGCAAGACCTTTGCCATAAGGAATAAAATCTTTCAGCTCTTCTGCGCCTTCGCCGCCGCTCAGCTGACGCCAGACGGTATTGCCAAAGGCAACCACCGCGCCCAGATGGGCTTCGGGGAATTTGGCCTGGAAGGTGGCCAGTTTATCAACGAAAACTTTGCTGGCCGCGCGCAGGGCATCCACATCCCCTTTGACGTTGGCTTCAATCCAAATCGCCGCGCGGCAATGTTCTGGCAAAATGCCACTCTGAACCTGAGACATCGCTCCTCCTGAAAAAAAGATGCCACGACTGCGTGGCATTGATGGCGGCTATTATACCTGGATTTCAGCGAGGCGGCTTGCTCAGGCGCAAATTACTGCTTCCAGATAATTTTGCTCACTTTCCACTTTTTCAGGGTGTCGTCAGACGGCATTAACCCTTCCGGACCGTTCCAGGTGCCGCTGAATACATAGCTAATGTGCTGGCTGCCGTCGGCCTTACACTCGACCGCCACGCTCTCCTCCGACGGCACACTGGCGCAGTGGCCAAACGCTTTCTGGTAGAGCTCGCCAAACGGCGTACCTACCTTCACGCCACCTGAGGTCGGGATCTCTTCATCCATCACCGCAATGCGGTTGACCGTACCTTTATCGCCGTTGATGACCATCGCCACATTGTCGTCTTTCAACGCTTCGAAATAGCGCACGATGTTGCCGTTCTCGGTTTTCATGCCGCTGCGCAGGCGATAATCACTGCCGATGGCATCCTGAATGGCATCCTGATCCAGCGCCGTCGAGGCGGTAATTTTGCCCACGCCCTGCTCGGTCACTTCCGTTGAGGATACAAACCAGTTCCACGGATAGGCCGCAGACCAGTTGATGGATGAGAGCGTGGAACAGCCGGTTAACGCCAGCGGGAGAGCGCATAAAAGTAAACGCAGCGATTTCATTGAGACGTCCTTACGTAGTAAATCAACGCTTGTTGGAGTGCAGTATCGGCAAAAAGTGCCGTTTTAATCTGGCTCTTGCGTAAAACAGGCGCGTAAACGGGGATTCGTGACCAGCCACAGCAGCGCGACAATATCCGCCACCACCAGCGCAATCCCGATACCTGATAGCGGCTCGCCGTACAGCCAGAGCACGGGCTGCCAGACCAGGAGCACAACCTGCGCCAGAATCAATAGCCAGCGAAGTGCGCGCCAGAAGCGCGGGAGGAACTGCCGCCGTCCGCTGCACAGGAACGCCAGCACCGCCGGTACACCGGGCAGTAACCCCAGCCAGAACGCATCGTGATCGGGATAAAAGAGATTCAGTAGCGTATCGCCCTGCCCGCGCGACGCGCCAGCCATCACGAACAGCACCCAGGTGCGGGCCTGCAACAGCAGAACGCACCAGAACAAAAAAGGCAGACGCAGACGACCGTGAACATCATAGTCGCCAGGGTGGAACTCAGTACTCTTCATCTTCGATCAGGCGCTTACCCAGCGTCAGTACATCCGCATGCTCGTAGCCCAGACGTTCATACATGCCCAGCACCACGTCGTTATCTTCCCGGACCATAATCTGGATTTTCGGGCAGCCACGGGCGATCAGCTTCTTTTCCAGACGGTTAAGCAGCGCGTTGGCGATGCCGCGCGCGCGGTATTCCGGGTGCACGCCCAGATAGTAGGCCGAGCCGCGGTGGCCGTCGTACCCGCCCATCACCGTCCCGACTACTTCGCCGTTGACCTCAGCGACCAGAAACAGACTGACGTCGTGATTCACCTTCCGTTCGATGTCCATCTCCGGATCGTTCCACGGACGCAGCAGATCGCAGCGCTCCCAAAGGGTGATCACCTCTTCGAAATCTTCCTGGCGAAAAACGCGTATCTCCATGGTATTAACCGCCTTTTCGGGTTTAAAAACAGTGATTATGGCGTGAACAAGGCATTTAGCCAATAACCGGGGAAAAACTCGCCAAAATTTGGCATAATGTCACTTTGTCACGTATTGAAATGAAAAGTAAAACAATTCTCAATAAGGAATGTCGTCACGCAAAACGCGATACGATATAACACCAGGACCCCAATTTTTACAATTCAGGCCGCATGAGCACATTCAAACCATTAAAAGCACTCACATCGCGTCGTCAGGTTCTCAAAGCGGGGCTGGCGGCCTTAACGTTAACGGGCATCGCAAAGCAGGCTCAGGCAAAAGAAGAGAGCACGCTTAAAACCAGTAACGGACACAGCAAGCCGAAAACCAAAAAAGCCGGCGCAAAGCGTCTGGTCATGCTCGATCCAGGCCACGGCGGGATCGACACCGGCGCCATTGGCCGAAACGGTTCGAAAGAAAAACACGTCGTGCTGGCAATTGCAAAAAATGTGCGCGCAATTTTACGCAGCAACGGTATTGACGCCCGCCTGACGCGCACGGGCGACACGTTTATCCCACTGTACGATCGCGTGGAGATTGCCCACAAGCACGGCGCAGACCTGTTTATGTCCATTCACGCGGATGGCTTCACAAACCCTTCCGCCGCAGGCGCCTCGGTGTTCGCTCTCTCCAACCGTGGCGCCAGTAGCGCCATGGCGAAATACCTCTCCGATCGTGAAAACCGGGCGGATGAAGTGGCCGGGAAAAAAGCTACCGACAAAGACCATCTGTTACAGCAGGTTCTGTTTGATCTCGTGCAGACCGATACCATCAAAAACAGCCTGACGCTCGGCTCGCATATCCTTAAACGGATTAAGCCCGTGCACCGTCTGCACAGCAAAAGCACCGAGCAGGCCGCGTTTGTGGTGCTGAAGTCCCCGTCCATTCCGTCCGTGCTGGTGGAAACCTCGTTCATTACCAACCCGGAAGAAGAGCGTTTACTCGGCACCACGGCGTTTCGTCAGAAGATCGCGAACGCCATCGCCTCCGGGGTCATCAGTTATTTCAACTGGTTCGATAATCAAAAAGCGCACTCCAGGAAACGTTGATGAAACCGAATGCACAGCTGGTCAAAACTTTCCTGATGCAGCTACAGGACGCGATTTGCCAGAAACTTTCCGCCGCAGACGGCGGTGAATTTCAGGAAGACGCCTGGCAGCGCGAAGCGGGCGGCGGCGGGCGCAGCCGCGTGCTGCGTAACGGCGGTATTTTTGAACAGGCCGGGGTCAACTTCTCCCACGTCCACGGTGATGCAATGCCAGCGTCCGCCACGGCGCATCGGCCTGAACTGGCGGGCCGCAGCTTCGAGGCGATGGGCGTCTCGCTGGTGGTGCATCCGCATAACCCGTTTGTGCCAACCAGCCACGCCAACGTGCGCTTTTTCATCGCGGAAAAACCGGGGGCCGATCCGGTCTGGTGGTTTGGTGGCGGTTTCGACTTAACGCCTTACTATGGCTTCGAAGAGGACGCCGTGCACTGGCACACCACCGCGCGCGACCTCTGCCTGCCGTTTGGCGAAGACGTTTACCCGAAATACAAAAAGTGGTGCGATGACTATTTCTATCTGAAGCACCGCGACGAGCAGCGCGGCATCGGCGGACTGTTCTTTGACGATCTCAACACCCCGGATTTTGATACCGCATTCAGCTTTATGCGCGCGGTGGGTGAAGGCTTTACCGATGCCTATCTGCCGATTGTCGAACGCCGCAAAAACACCGACTACGGCGTGCGCGAGCGTGAGTTCCAGCTTTACCGCCGCGGGCGCTACGTGGAGTTTAACCTGGTATGGGATCGCGGGACGCTGTTTGGCCTGCAAACCGGTGGGCGCACGGAGTCCATTCTGATGTCGATGCCGCCGCTGGTGCGCTGGGAATACAGCTACGCGCCAAAAGAAGGCAGCCCGGAGGCTGCCTTGAGTGAGTTTATTCGGGTTCGGGACTGGGTGTAACCCTTACCCCTCACCCCGGCCCTCTCCCCAAAGGGGCGAGGGTGAAAAGACGGCTCGGAGCTGTCCCCTCTCCCCTCAGGGGAGAGGGTTAGGGTGAGGGGTGGGGTTAATTACAGCGGCTGCGTCTGTGCCTCAACCACCGCCAGCGCCACCATGTTGACGATACGACGCACGGAGGCAATCGGCGTTAACACATGCACCGGTTTTGACACCCCCATCAGCACTGGCCCTACGGTCACCCCTTCAGAACTCGACACGCGCAGCAGGTTATAGCTGATACGCGCCGCTTCCACGTTTGGCATAATCAGCACGTTCGCCGAGCCTTTCAGCGGGCTGTCCGGCATGCGTTCGTTACGGATGCTCTCCACCAGCGCGGCGTCGCCGTGCATCTCGCCGTCGATCATCAGCTCCGGCGCACGCTCGCGCACCAGGTCCAGCGTCTGGCGCATTTTGCACGCCGCCGCGGATTTGGATGACCCGAAGTTAGAGTGCGACAGCAGCGCCACTTTCGGCTCGATACCAAAGCGGCGCACGGTTTCCGCCGCCATCACGGTGATTTCCGCCAGTTCCTCCGGGGAAGGATCGTCGTTGACGTAGGTATCGGCGATAAAGGTGTTACCGCTTGGCAGCAGCAGCGCGTTCATTGCGCCGGCAGTATGGACGCCCTCGCGATAGCCGAAGATCTCCTGCACCACGCTGAAATGCTCATGGTACTCGCCGATGGTGCCGCAGATCAGCGCATCCGCCTCACCGCGATGAACCATGATCGCGCCGATCACCGTGGTATTGCTGATCACCGCCCGCTGCGCCTGCTCCTGGGTGATCCCGCGACGCTTCATGATCGAATAGTATTCGTTCCAGTACTCTTTGAAGCGCGGATCGGATTCGTTATTGACGATCTCAAAGTCGACGCCCGGCTTAATTTGCAGGCCCAGCTTCTGAATACGCATCTCGATCACGCTCGGACGACCAATCAGGATCGGTTTCGCCAGCCCTAAGGTGATCAGCTCCTGCGTGGCATGCAGCACGCGCGCCTCTTCCCCTTCCGCCAGCACCACGCGCTTCGCGTCAGCGCGCGCCTGGGAGAAGATCGGCTTCATAAACAGGTTGGTTTTGTAGACGAACTCGGTGAGTTTATCGACGTAGGCATCGAAATCTTCAATCGGCCGCGTCGCCACGCCGGAGTCCATCGCCGCTTTAGCCACCGCTGGCGCGATCTTCACGATCAGACGCGGGTCAAATGGTTTAGGGATAATGTAGTCGGGGCCGAAGCTCAGATCCTGATCGCCGTAGGCGGAGGCCACCACTTCGCTCTGCTCGGCGTGCGCCAGCTCTGCGATAGCATGAACGGCGGCGAGCTTCATCTCTTCGTTGATTGCCGTAGCGCCGACGTCCAGCGCACCTCGGAAGATGAACGGGAAGCAGAGCACGTTGTTCACCTGGTTCGGGTAGTCCGAACGTCCGGTACAGATGATCGCGTCTTCACGCACCGCCTTCGCCAGCGGCGGCAGAATTTCCGGCTCCGGGTTCGCCAGGGCCAGGATCATTGGCGCGCGCGCCATCTTCTGCACCATCTCCTGGGTCAGTACTTTCGGGCCTGAACAGCCGAGGAAAATGTCGGCACCTTCAATGACGTCTTCTAGCGTGCGCTTGCCGTCGTCTTCCACCGCATAGGCCGCCTTGGTTTCCGCCATGTTTGGCTCGCGGTCTTTGTAGATCACGCCCTTGGAGTCGCAGACCACAATATTGTGCTTCTGCATGCCCAGCGCCACCAGCAGGTTCATACAGGCGATGGCCGCGGCGCCTGCGCCGGAGACCACCATGCGCACGTCGGAGAGATTTTTCTCTACCACGCGCAGGCCGTTCAGAATGGCGGCGGTACTGATAATCGCCGTGCCGTGCTGGTCGTCATGGAACACGGGAATGTTCATACGCTCGCGCAGCTTCTGCTCGATATAGAAACATTCCGGCGCTTTGATGTCTTCCAGGTTGATGCCGCCGAAGGTCGGCTCCAGCGCCGCCACCACGTTGATGAATTTATCCGGATCCAGTTCGTCCACTTCGATATCGAAGACGTCGATACCGGCAAATTTCTTAAACAGAACGCCCTTCCCTTCCATCACCGGCTTACCGGCCAGCGCACCGATGTTCCCTAACCCCAGCACCGCCGTACCGTTAGAGATAACGGCCACCAGGTTGCCACGGGCGGTGTATTTGTACGCTGCCAGCGGATCTTTTTCGATTTCCAGGCACGGAGCAGCCACGCCTGGCGAGTAGGCCAGCGCCAGATCGCGCTGGGTCGCCAGCGGTTTGGTCGGGGATACCTGGATTTTACCCGGAACAGGAAACTCGTGAAAATCGAGAGCGCTTTGTTTTAACTGATCATCCATCTTGTTATTCCTTTCACGTTTCGGTCAAAAAGGGTGATGTCGACGTTCCTATGCACACCCTGGTGTGCCGCATAGTATCGCCGCAGGCAGGCTCCTAAACTTTGAAGGCTGCCAAACTCTCACCATTGCAGAATAAAAATTGTTATCAATTTATAACAGCCATGTTACCCGTCTCAGAAAGCAATGCCTCCCCCGTCTGCTATGCTTTTTTGTTAAGTCCATCATGATTTTCTCAGAAGTGTGAACTAACGCACTCGACTAACTCTTTTATTTCCAAGGAGTAATTATGAACCAGCTAGACGGCATCAAACAATTTACCACCGTGGTTGCAGACAGCGGCGACATCGAGTCGATTCGTCACTACCAGCCGGAAGACGCGACCACCAATCCCTCTCTGCTGCTCAAGGCGGCCGGTCTTGCGCACTTTAGTCATCTGATTGATGACGCCCTTGCCTATGGCAAACAGCGCGGGAAAACGCAGGAGCAGCAGGTCGCCGAGGCCAGCGACAAGCTGGCGGTCAATATCGGTGCGGAAATTCTTAAAAGCATACCGGGACGCGTCTCCACCGAAGTGGACGCCCGCCTCTCGTTTGACCAGGAAAAGAGCATCAACAAGGCTCGCCGCCTGGTGGAACTCTACCAGGAGCAGGGGATCGATAAGTCACGCATCCTGATCAAGCTTGCGTCTACCTGGGAAGGCATCCGCGCGGCGGAAGTGCTGGAGAAAGAGGGGATCCACTGCAACCTGACGCTGCTGTTCTCCTTCGCCCAGGCGCGTGCCTGCGCCGAAGCGGGCGTGTTCCTGATTTCACCGTTTGTCGGACGTATCTACGACTGGTATCAGGCGAAACAGCCAATGGATCCGTACGTGGTGGAAGAAGATCCTGGCGTAAAATCGGTGCGTAATATCTACGATTATTACAAGCAGCATCGCTACGAGACCATCGTGATGGGGGCCAGCTTCCGCCGCACCGAGCAGATCCTGGCGCTCGCGGGCTGCGACCGGCTGACCATCTCCCCTGACCTGCTGAAAAAGCTTCAGGAGAGTGAAGAGACGGTGATCCGCAAGCTTGTGCCGACCTCTACCGTTCTGCCAAAACCAAAACCCATGACCGAAGCGGAATTCCGCTGGGAGCACAATCAGGACCCAATGGCCGTGGAAAAACTGGCGGACGGCATCCGTCAGTTCGCCGTCGACCAGCGCAAACTCGAAGATCTTCTCGCTGCCAAACTTTAACCTTGCCACGGAGTGAACTATGTCCCGTAAAGAGCTCGCCAACGCCATTCGCGCCCTCAGCATGGATGCCGTACAAAAAGCCAATTCCGGCCACCCTGGCGCCCCCATGGGTATGGCTGATATTGCCGAAGTGCTGTGGAACGACTTCCTCAAGCACAACCCGACCGATCCGACCTGGTACGATCGCGACCGTTTTATTCTCTCCAACGGTCACGCATCGATGCTGCTCTACAGCCTGCTGCACCTCTCCGGCTACGATCTGCCGCTTGAGGAGTTAAAAAACTTCCGCCAGCTGCACTCCAAAACGCCGGGCCACCCGGAGATCGGCTATACGCCGGGTGTTGAAACCACTACCGGCCCGCTGGGCCAGGGGCTGGCGAATGCCGTCGGCCTGGCGATTGCCGAGCGTACGCTGGCCGCGCAGTTCAACCAGCCCGACCACGAGATTGTCGATCACTACACCTATGTCTTTATGGGTGATGGCTGCCTGATGGAGGGGATCTCCCACGAGGTCTGCTCGCTGGCGGGCACCCTGGGCCTGGGCAAGCTGATTGGCTTCTACGATCACAACGGTATCTCCATTGACGGGGAAACCGAGGGCTGGTTTACCGACGACACGGCAAAACGCTTTGAAGCCTATCACTGGCACGTGGTACACGAGATCGACGGTCACGATCCTGAGGCGGTGAAAAAAGCGATTCAGGAAGCGCAGAGCGTGAAGGACAAACCGTCCCTGATCATCTGCCGCACCACCATCGGCTTCGGCTCGCCGAACAAAGCGGGCAAAGAAGAGGCGCACGGCGCGGCGCTGGGTGAAGAGGAAGTGGCGCTGACCCGCCAGAAACTGGGCTGGAAACACCCGGCCTTTGAGATCCCAAAAGAGATCTACAAGGCCTGGGATGCTCGCGAAACAGGTGAAAAAGCGCAGCAGGCCTGGAACGAGAAGTTTGCCGCTTACAAAAAAGCGTATCCGGATCTGGCGGCTGAGTTTACCCGCCGCATGAGCGGCGGCCTGCCGGAAGACTGGGAAGAGAAAACCCAGGCGATGATTGAAAACCTGCAATCCAACCCGGCGAAAATTGCCACCCGTAAGGCATCACAAAACACCCTGAACGCAATTGGCCCAATCCTGCCCGAACTGCTGGGCGGATCGGCGGATCTGGCGCCAAGTAACCTTACCATCTGGTCCGGCTCTAAATCCCTGAAGGAGGACATTGCCGGGAACTACATCCACTACGGCGTGCGCGAGTTCGGGATGACCGCCATTGCCAACGGCATCGCCCACCATGGCGGCTTCGTGCCGTACACCGCTACCTTCCTGATGTTTGTCGAATATGCCCGTAACGCGGCGCGTATGGCGGCTCTGATGAAGGCGCGGCAAATCATGGTGTACACCCACGACTCCATCGGACTGGGTGAAGATGGGCCGACGCACCAGGCGGTAGAGCAGCTGGCGAGCCTGCGCCTGACGCCAAACTTCAGTACCTGGCGTCCGTGCGATCAGGTTGAAGCGGCAGTGGGCTGGAAGCTGGCCGTAGAGCGTCATAACGGACCCACGGCGCTGATCCTGTCGCGCCAGAACCTGGCGCAGATCGAGCGCACGCCGGAGCAGGTGAAAAATATCGCCCGCGGCGGGTACATCCTGAAAGACAGCGGCGGCAAGCCAGACGTGATCCTGATTGCCACCGGTTCAGAGGTGGAAATCACGGTAAAAGCGGCGGAGAAACTGACCGCCGAGGGTCACGCGGTGCGCGTGGTTTCCCTGCCTTCAACGGATATCTTTGATGCCCAGGATGAGGCGTACCGCGAATCGGTGCTGCCTTCAAACGTCGCGGCGCGCGTGGCGGTTGAAGCTGGCATTGCCGACTACTGGTACAAATATGTGGGTCTGAAAGGGGCGATTGTCGGCATGAAGGGTTACGGTGAATCCGCCCCGGCCGATAAGCTGTTTCCGTACTTCGGCTTTACCGTTGAGAACGTAGTGGAGAAGGCGCTGAGCGTGCTGTAGTGCGATCTGCGTTGCCGGGTGGCGGCTGCGCCTGACCCGGCCTACAAATCGGCAAAACCCTACCTTGTGATCCACAGCGTGGGCCAGGCATCTGGCCCATTCCAGTTATCACAGCTTGGCTCTTCCGCGTAGCGTACCAGACGGAAGCGCTGGCCGTTAAAACGCCAGCGGGTCTGGATCCCACAGTCGCCAATCCCGCATCCCAGCGCCAGCGTGGTCAGCTCGCGCGTTTTTTCATCGAAGCTGGCATTCATCAGCTCCATGTCGCTACTCTGGCTGGAAGGGGTAAACGGCAGACGCAATCTCACGCTCCTGGCCGCAAACGGTTTTTTACGCGACACCAGCCACGCCAGGTCGACGGTGTTGTACGCCCCCGCCTCACAGCTGATGATCATCAGCGCTTTGTCATCGGTCAGCGCGGTCACGCGCACCTCACGCCGGTTCGGATCGAGAGAGCACTGGCTGTGGTTCATGCGCCAGTTACCGTAATCCAGCAGATCGTTCAATTCGTTATGCGTCAGCGGCGTTGGCGTGGGGTTCACCACCGCCACCTTTTTTAATGCCGGCGCAGGCGGCACGCTCAGCGGTGGACTATCCCCTTTTTTAATCCATGCCGTTTCACTTCCGACGCGTTTTTGCTGGGCATCGATAAACAGCAGCGCCGCTTTCAGCCCGGCCAGAGAGATTGTCTGCTTCCCCCCGCGCAGAGTCAGCGCCTGACCTTCCTGAATGGTTTTCAGAAACGTGGTGATGGTGCCCGTATCGTCTGTTTTAAGATGCCAGGGGGTTAACTGCCAGTGTTGCGACGTGAGTTTAAGCGGCACATTGTCGAGCAGCAGGCGCGGGGCGATGTCAGGCTCTTTCACCGGAGGCGCCGAAAGCCCACCGAGATCAATGCGCAGGCTGGCGTCCGTTTTTGCCCCCGCACTGCGGCTCAGCGACATGACCAGACCGCGATGCTCGCCAGTGTTGCGCGCTACGCAGAAGTTCTGGTTATTGCAGGTCACCTGCCAGTCTGAAAAAGACTGCTGCGCAGGCGCAGCCCACACCCGAGGCGCGGGAAGCACGCAAATGAAGAAGATAAGAAAAACGCAGTAGCGCATGAACGGCACAGCCCCGCAAACGAATAGGTCAATCTGGGGCGTATCTTCGTGCCCTGGGCGGGCTGGCTCAATCGGATTTATCGGATAGATTTATCTGAAATACAACTTATCGCGCTTCCGCCGCGGCATTCATCAGCCCGCTGGTTTGCAGATATTGCAACAGGATCACCGCTTTACCGTCGCGGATCTCGCCGCGTTTCACCATGTCAACAGCCTTAGCGAAAGGCATTTCCAGCACTTCAATGTCTTCGTCGTCCACGCCACCGCCCCGGTGCGTGCGCTGGGCATCGGTATATTCCGCAATGAAGAAGTGGATCAGCTCGGTGACCCCGCCAGGGGACATAAACAGCTCAAAGACTTTCTGCACCGTCCCCACCTCAAAACCCGTCTCTTCAATGGCTTCTTTGCGGATACACACTTCCGGCTCATCGTCGTCCAGCAGACCTGCACAGGTTTCAATCAGACGTCCGTCCGCGTTGCCATTGACCCATGTCGCGATGCGAAACTGGCGGATCAGCACTACGCTTTGCTTTTCACGGTTATACAGCAGAATGGTTGCACCATTGCCCCGGTCGTAGACTTCGCGTTTATGGCGAATGACGTCCCCGTTCTTACGGGTGAGATCGTAAGTGATGTTACGCAGGACAAAGTAATTTTCAGAAAGGATTTTGTCTTTAATAACGCTAATGTTCAGAGACATACGGGCTCCACGGCAAAATGAGTCTGTTTATACTACGCTGTGAAGCCCGCTTTGTCGCCCGTCTGAGTTAATGCATGTTGCGCGGCGGCACGCCAAGCCAGTCCATGATCCCCTGCGCGGCATGGCGCCCTTCCGCCATCGCGGTGACCACCAGATCTGCACCGCGTACCGCATCACCGCCAGCAAAAATCTGCGGATTCGAGGTCTGGTAGCGATAACGGCTCTCCACGGAGGCCCTGATGCGCCCCCAGTCGTCGGTGTCGACGCCCTGCGCCTGAAGCCACGGCATGGCGTGCGGATTAAACCCAAACGCCATGATCACCGCATCCGCTGGCATGACAAACTCACTGCCCGCCACCGGGACAGGACGCCGCCGCCCCTGCGCATCCGGCTCGCCCAGACGGGTGCGCAGCATCCGGATACCGTTGACCTTTCCGTCGGTATCCAGCGTGAGCTCAACCGGCTGGACATTAAATTCAAAGGCCGCGCCCTCTTCTTTCGCGTTTTTAACCTCTTTCTTTGAGCCCGGCATGTTGGCCTCGTCCCGCCGATAGGCGCAGGTGACTTTCGCCGCGCCATGTCGCAGCGCGGTGCGCACGCAGTCCATCGCCGTATCGCCCCCGCCCAGCACCACCACGTTTAACCCCTGCGTGTCGATAAACGGCTCGTCTGCGGCAGGGTCAAGGCCCATCACGTTCCGCGTGTTCGCCACTAAAAACGGCAGCGCGTCGTACACGCCCGGCGCGTCTTCGTGAGGGATACCCGCTTTCATGGAACGATAGGTCCCTACGCCGATGAACAGGGCATCGTAGTCGTTTTGCAGTTGGGCCATCGATACGTCTTTTCCCACCTCGCAGTTCAGCTCGAAGCGGATGCCCATCGCGCTGAATATCTCTCTGCGCCGCGCTAACAGGGATTTATCCAGCTTGAAGGCCGGAATACCAAAGGTCAGCAATCCGCCGATTTCCGGATGGCGATCGTAGACCGTCACACCGACGCCGCTGCGCACCAGTACGTCGGCGCAGGCCAGCCCTGCCGGACCGGCACCGATGATGGCGACGCGCTTACCGACCGGTTTAACGTGGCTGACGTCCGGCGTCCAGCCCATCGCCAGCGCCCGATCCGAGATATACCGTTCGATATTCCCGATGGTTACCGCCCCTGACGCATCCCGCAGGGTGCAGGCGCCTTCACATAATCGATCCTGTGGACAGACGCGGCCGGTAATTTCCGGTAAACAGTTAGTCTGGTGAGAAAGCTCAGCCGCACCGACGATATCCCCCGCCCCGATCCGCTCAATCCACTGCGGAATATGGTTATGCAGCGGGCAGGTCCACTCGCAAATGCTGTGGTCGCCACATTTCAGGCACCGGGATGCTTCGCGCTGCGCCTGTTCCGGGCGAAACGGCAAGTAGATCTCGTTAAAATGGCCGGCGCGCGCGTCGGGGCTGAGCTTATCCGGCTCACCGCGCGCCGGGGTGTTTTGCATCTGTTGCCGTTTGGTTTGCGGAGGGACTGACTGAACCGCCTCGCTGTGCCACGGCAGCGCGTCCAGCCTTGCGCTGCGCTGTCGGCGCTGTTTAACCAGCTTATCCAGCACGGCTGGGGTGGCGAGCGTAAGCACCTCTGCCGGGCAGTTTTCAACGCAGGCCGGGCCTTGCGGCCTTTCCAGGCAGAGGTCGCATTTGTGCGCCGAGGCCTTTACGCTGTCGTTTTCCAGCGGGGCGATCAGCATGTCCATCGTGCCAAACGGACAGGCCACCACGCAGGCTTTACAGCCAATGCATTTTTGTTGATTGACCTGTACGCTGTCGCTGTGTTGCGTGATGGCTCCGTTCGGGCAGCTTTGCGCGCAGGGCGCGTTTTCACAGTGGTGGCAGGTCACGGGGCTTTTTCGCAAGCCTGAGGTAAGGACCGTAATGCGGGGATGAAAATGGCGCTCGCTCAGCGCGTGCTGCTCCCCGTTGTGCGCCATCACACAGGCAACTTCGCAGGTGCGACAACCGATACACTGTTGAGCGTTGGCCATAATAAAACGATTCATAACAACACCTGTTTTTGGTTCAATAACCTTATTCTTTCTATTGTTATCGTATTTACCCACAGTGGCATGGCGACGCAATGTTCAAATGCCCTGGAAGGCGAACTATTTCCAGTGAACCTGTGGCAGATCAATTTAATTCAGGAAGCCGATGAGTGACCGTTAAACGCCCCGTATCGGGAAGCCTGGCTCGGGCTTTCTTTTCGATGATTGTCTTGTCCGTTCTGATCAGCGCCATTGCGCTGGTTACACTCGCCAGCAGCCAGCGCGACGCCGAGGCGATTAACATCGCCGGATCGCTGCGCATGCAGAGCTACCGCCTGGGCTACGAAATGCAGCGCGCCAGCCCGTCGCTGGCAGGGCACCGCGCGGTCTGGCAGAAAACGCTGAGCGCGCCTGCGTTGCAGAAGCTAAACCGCTGGTATGTGCCAGAGGACGTCAAACAGCGTTACCAGCAGTTGCACCTTGGCTGGCAGGAGATGGACACGCGTATCGCCAGCGGCGATACCGGGTGGTATCAGAGCCACATAGAGGATTTCGTGGGCCGGATAGATGCCTTTGTGCTGGCGCTACAGCACTACACCGAACATAAGATACAGCTGGTGATTTTCATGTCGCTGACGGGCGGCCTGGGCATCCTGCTGCTGGCGGTGATGACCCTGCGGCGCATCCGCCGTCAGGTTGTGCTGCCGCTGAATAAGCTGGTGGCAGCGAGCGAGCGTATCGAACAGGGGCAGTTCGATACCCCCGCGCCGGATATTATGCTTCCCAACGAGCTGGGCCAGCTTTCCCGCGCCTTCAACCATATGTCGGCGGAATTACACACCCTGTACCGTTCCCTGGAGCACTCCGTTGCTGAAAAAACCCGCCACCTGAATGAAGCGCATCAGCAGCTCGAAATGCTGTTCAAATGCTCACAGGCGTTGAATACCGGGCAGATAGACAGCCACTGCTTCCGGCATATTTTGCAGATTGTGCATGACTATACGCAGATGAATTACCTGCAATTGCGCACCAGTGACGACTGGCAGCTTTACGAAGGACAGGAGTCCCCGGGCGAGAAAATGCACAATTTACCGGTATTAATGCAGGACACCCTGTACGGCGAACTGCGCTGGCAAAGCGCGACCGGGGATGTTCCGCTGCCGCTCATGGAAAGCGTGGCGACGATGCTGGGCCGGGGGCTCTATTTCAATCAGGCGCAGAAACATTATCAGCAGTTGCTGCTGATGGAAGAGCGCGCCACCATCGCGCGCGAGTTGCATGATTCGCTGGCGCAGGTGCTCTCCTATTTGCGTATTCAGCTTACGCTGCTGAAGCATGCCGTGCCGGGCGACAATGCCCCGGCGCAGGCCATCATTACGGACTTCTCCCGCGAGCTGAATAACGCCTGGCATCAGCTACGCGAGCTGCTCACCACCTTCCGCCTGACGCTCAATCACGCCAATCTTCCTGCCGCGCTACAGGAGTCTCTTGACGGGTTGCAAAGCCAGACCAGCGCGAAGTTGGTGCTCGACTGCCGTCTCTCATCGCTGGCGCTGGACGCGCAAAAACAGGTGCACCTCTTACAGATTGTGCGTGAGGCAGTGCTGAATGCGATTAAACATGCCGACGCGAGCGAGATTGTGGTCAGCTGCGTCACCACCGCGGACGGCACTCACACGGTCACGATCCGCGACAACGGTATTGGTATCGGCGACGCCAGTGAACCGCCGGGGCATTACGGGCTGAATATCATGCGCGAACGCGCGGGACGGCTCGGCGGGACATTACACTTTTCTCAGCCGCCACAGGGTGGGACACAGGTCAGCGTAACGTTCCGGACGCCTGCGGCGCAGGCTGAAAAATAGTGGGAAAGAAGGCGCGCTGAAAAAAGCGCATGATAATTTACATTATCTTCTTTATTTCTCCACGTTTGACCTGGGCCTTACCGCTAAAGTTAGGCGGGCAATAAACAATAATGACGTGCAGCAAAACGAGGTCACACTTTAATGGCGAATTTTTTCATCGATCGCCCCATTTTTGCCTGGGTGCTTGCAATCCTGTTGTGTCTGACGGGTGTCCTGGCGATTACTTCCCTTCCTGTTGAGCAATACCCCGACCTCGCGCCCCCCAACGTGCGTATCACGGCGAACTATCCTGGCGCCTCGGCACAGACGCTGGAAAATACCGTCACGCAGGTTATCGAGCAGAACATGACGGGTCTTGATAACCTGATGTACATGTCCTCGCAGAGCAGTGCCACGGGCCAGGCGACGGTAACCCTGAGCT
Organism: Enterobacter cloacae complex sp. IR5402; assembly: GCF_049238125.1. Classification (NCBI taxonomy): domain Bacteria; kingdom Pseudomonadati; phylum Pseudomonadota; class Gammaproteobacteria; order Enterobacterales; family Enterobacteriaceae; genus Enterobacter; species Enterobacter cloacae complex sp. IR5402. The sequence continues at coordinate 137,321 of NZ_JBMKHO010000002.1, read as the reverse complement.
TTACGGCGGGCACGGATCCGGATGAAGCGGTGCAGCAGGTGCAAAACCAGCTGCAATCGGCCCTGCGTAAACTGCCTCAGGCGGTGCAGAACCAGGGGGTGACCGTGCGTAAAACCGGTGACACCAATATTTTGACCATCGCGTTTGTTTCAACCGATGGCTCGATGGATAAGCAGGACATCGCGGACTACGTCGCCAGTAATATTCAGGACCCGCTCAGCCGTATCAACGGCGTGGGTGATATCGACGCCTACGGCTCGCAGTACTCCATGCGTATCTGGCTGGATCCCAACAAGCTGAACAGCGTGCAGATGACCGCTAAAGATGTCACCGACGCTATCGAATCGCAGAACGCCCAGATTGCCGTGGGGCAGCTCGGCGGTACGCCGTCCGTGGACAACCAGGCGCTTAACGCCACCATCAACTCCCAGTCGCTGCTCCAGACACCTGACCAGTTCCGCAATATTACTCTGCGCGTGAATCAGGACGGTTCGGAAGTGCGTCTGGGGGATGTCGCCACCGTGGAAATGGGGGCGGAAAAATATGACTACCTGAGTCGCTTTAACGGCAATGCCGCGTCCGGACTGGGGGTAAAACTGGCCTCCGGCGCCAACGAAATGGCGACCGCGCAGCGGGTGTTAGAGCGTCTGGATGAACTGTCGCATTACTTCCCGCACGGACTGGAGTACAAAGTCGCCTACGAAACCACCTCATTCGTAAAAGCCTCCATCGAAGATGTGGTGAAAACCCTGCTCGAAGCTATCGCGCTGGTGTTCCTCGTGATGTACCTGTTCCTGCAAAACTTCCGCGCCACGCTGATCCCCACCATTGCGGTGCCGGTGGTGCTGCTGGGAACCTTTGCGGTGCTGTATGCCTTCGGTTACAGCATCAACACCCTGACCATGTTCGCCATGGTGCTGGCCATCGGCCTGCTGGTGGATGATGCCATCGTGGTGGTGGAAAACGTCGAGCGCATTATGAGCGAGGAAGGGCTTTCGCCCCGCGAGGCCACGCGCAAATCGATGGGACAAATTCAGGGCGCGCTGGTCGGTATCGCCATGGTGCTGTCGGCGGTATTTATCCCGATGGCATTTTTTGGCGGCACCACGGGCGCGATTTATCGCCAGTTCTCGATCACCATCGTCTCTGCAATGGTGCTCTCCGTACTCGTGGCAATGATCCTTACCCCTGCCCTGTGCGCGACGCTGCTCAAACCGCTGCATAAGGGCGAACACCACGGTCAAAAAGGCTTCTTCGGCTGGTTTAACCGCATGTTTAACCGCAATGCGGCGCGCTATGAAGCGGGCGTGGGTAAAGTACTGCACCGCAGCGTGCGCTGGATGGTGGTTTATGTCCTGCTGCTCGGCGGCATGGTGTTCCTGTTCCTGCGGCTGCCAACCTCGTTCCTGCCGCTGGAAGATCGCGGCATGTTTATTACCTCCGTACAGTTACCGAGCGGCTCGACCCAGCAGCAGACCCTGAAAGTGGTGCAGAAGGTTGAGAACTACTTCCATACTCAGGAGAAAGATAACGTGGTCTCCGTCTTCTCCACCGTCGGCTCTGGCCCCGGCGGTAACGGGCAGAACGTGGCGCGTATGTTTGTGCGCCTGAAAGACTGGGACCAGCGCGACAGCGATACCGGCTCCTCCTTTGCCATCATTGAGCGTGCAACCAAAGCGTTCAACAAAATCAAGGAAGCGCGCGTTTTCGCCAGCAGCCCGCCCGCCATCAGCGGCCTGGGCAGCTCAGCCGGGTTTGATATGGAGCTTCAGGATCACGCGGGTGCCGGGCATGACGCGTTGATGGCTGCTCGCGATAAACTGCTCGAGCTGGCCGGGAAAGATCCGCAGCTTACCCGCGTTCGTCATAACGGTCTGGATGACAGCCCTCAGCTACAGGTGGATATTGACCAGCGTAAAGCGCAGGCGCTGGGCGTCTCCATCGACGACATTAACGACACCCTGCAAACGGCATGGGGCTCAAGCTACGTAAATGACTTTATGGATCGCGGCCGCGTGAAGAAGGTCTACGTTCAGTCTGCCGCCAAATACCGCATGCTGCCGGACGATATCAACCGCTGGTATGTGCGCAATAACACCGGCGGCATGGTGCCGTTCTCGGCGTTTGCGACGTCACGCTGGGAGACCGGTTCGCCGCGTCTGGAGCGTTACAACGGCTATTCGGCGCTGGAGATTGTCGGTGAAGCCGCGCCGGGCGTCAGTACCGGTACCGCAATGGACATTATGGAAAAACTGGTTCAGCAGTTACCGACCGGCTTTGGCCTGGAGTGGACGGCGATGTCTTACCAGGAACGGCTTTCCGGCGCTCAGGCGCCTGCCCTGTATGCTCTTTCGCTGCTGGTGGTATTCCTCTGCCTGGCGGCGCTGTATGAAAGCTGGTCAGTGCCGTTCTCGGTGATGCTGGTGGTGCCTCTCGGGGTCATCGGCGCGCTGCTGGCAACCTGGATGCGCGGCCTGGAAAATGATGTCTATTTCCAGGTCGGACTCCTCACCGTGATCGGATTGTCGGCAAAAAACGCCATTCTGATCGTCGAATTTGCCAATGAGATGAATGCCAAAGGTCACGAACTGATGGCCGCCACGCTGCACGCCTGTCGTCAGCGCCTGCGTCCGATCCTGATGACCTCTCTGGCGTTTGTATTTGGCGTCCTGCCGATGGCCACCAGCTCCGGCGCAGGCTCCAGCAGCCAGCACGCAGTGGGTACGGGCGTTATGGGGGGAATGATATCCGCGACGATACTGGCTATCTATTTCGTACCGCTGTTCTTTGTGCTGATACGTCGTCGTTTCCCGCTGAAGGATAAGCCGGAATAACCCGTTGAAATAAAAAAGGCGGCTTTACAGGCCGCCTTTTTATTGTGTGATTCTTTCACACTATGGTTATTTTAGTTAATTAAGTGCTCTTGCATTTCTTACCGGAAATTCATTTACGAAGCATGCCTTCGATAAAATCTTTCCAGTTCCCCAGTTCACGTTCAATCATAACAACCTCTCTTATTATTATGCGCATTCTACGAAAACGTATCATCATTGTGAAGCCACTTTAACCGATTGCTGTGATTGAGCCCCGCTGTACTGGTAGGTTTAGGATCACTATGAGCGTTGCCGGGTAAATTTTATGTGACCTACAGCAATATTTTGAAATAGTCGGAAAAATGACAGCATTTTTAATTTCCCCCTGAGTTTATTGGCAATTTAAACAGGGTGGACAACTATGCTTAAAAGATGAAAGACTATTCAGCTTACAGCTGTTCGTTGAATTATGGAGAATTGTAAATCCCGAAAAATTCCGAATGTGTTATATTCCACTTAAGGATATATCTTCGAAAATATTGAACATTAAATCCACAAAAGAACAAAAGGATTCACTATGGTTGTGATGTACGGCATTAAGAATTGCGACACGATTAAAAAAGCCCGCCGCTGGCTGGAAGCACACAACATCGACAATCGCTTCCACGATTACCGTGCCGACGGGCTTGACCCCGCGTTTCTCCATTCCGCCATCAACGAACTGGGATGGGAAGCGCTGCTGAATACCCGCGGGACCACCTGGCGAAAACTGGATGAATCTCTCCGGGCCACGATCAACGACGCCGACAGCGCAGCCAAATTGATGCTTGAAATGCCGGCAATCATCAAACGCCCATTGCTCTGCAAGCCAGGTCAGCCTATGCTGCTGGGTTTCAGTGAAACCCTTTATTCAGATTTATTCGTTGAGGTGTAGTCTATGTCATGCCCGGTCATTGAGCTGACTCAGCAGCTTATTCGCCGTCCTTCCCTTAGCCCGGACGACGCAGGTTGTCAGGCATTAATGATTGAGCGCCTGCGTGCCATCGGTTTTACCGTGGAGCACATGGATTTTGGCGATACGCAGAACTTCTGGGCATGGCGCGGTCAGGGGGAGACGCTGGCGTTTGCCGGACATACTGACGTAGTTCCCGCGGGCGACGCAGACCGCTGGATCAACCCGCCTTTTGAGCCGACCATTCGAGACGGCATGCTTTTCGGACGCGGCGCTGCGGACATGAAAGGTTCCCTGGCTGCGATGGTCGTGGCGGCAGAGCGTTTCGTCGCCCAGCATCCGAACCATAAAAACCGTCTTGCGTTTTTGATTACCTCCGATGAAGAAGCCAGCGCCCACAACGGCACCGTGAAGGTCGTTGAGGCGCTGATGGCGCGCAATGAACGTCTGGACTACTGTCTGGTGGGCGAACCGTCCAGCACCGAAGTGGTGGGCGATGTGGTGAAAAATGGCCGCCGTGGATCCCTGACCTGCAATTTGACTATTCATGGCGTGCAGGGCCACGTTGCCTATCCGCACCTGGCGGATAACCCGGTACACCGCGCCGCGCCGATGCTGAACGAACTGGTGAGCATTGAATGGGATAAAGGCAATGAATTTTTCCCGCCAACCAGCATGCAGATAGCCAACATCAAGGCTGGCACCGGCAGCAACAACGTCATTCCCGGCGATCTCTTCGTCCAGTTTAACTTCCGCTTCAGCACCGAACTGACTGACGAGATGATCAAAGCGCGAGTGATTGCGCTGCTCGAGAAATATCAGCTGCGTTATACCCTCGACTGGTGGCTGTCTGGCCAGCCGTTCCTGACGCAGCGCGGTAAACTGGTGGATGCGGTAGTGAACGCCATTGCGCACTATAATGAAATTAAGCCACAACTGCTGACAACGGGCGGCACGTCTGACGGACGCTTTATCGCCCGCATGGGCGCACAGGTTGTCGAACTGGGTCCGGTTAACGCGACGATTCACAAAATCAATGAATGCGTGAACGCTGCCGATTTACAACTGCTGGCCCGCATGTATCAACGTATTATGGAGCAACTCGTCGCCTGACGGGTGCTTAAAGAGGATTAGCGAATGGACTGGCTTTCAAAGTACTGGTGGATTCTGGTGTTGGTATTTCTGGTAGGCGTGCTGCTTAACGTGATTAAAGATCTCAAGCGCGTTGACCACAAAAAGTTCCTTGCCAACAAACCGGATCTTCCGCCGCACCGTGATTTTAACGACAAGTGGGACGATGAAGACGACTGGCCGAAGAAGGACCAGAAGAAGTAATTGTACACACCCCTCACCCCCGGCCCCTCTCCCCAGAGGGACGAGGGGGGTTTTGTTCCCTCTCCCTTTGGGGAGAGGGTTAGGGTGAGGGGAAATGTTTAAATAAACTCGACGATATCATCGTCATTCGGCTTCGCGCCGCTGAGCGCTTCATCAAAGTAGTGCTTCGGTACGGTATAACGCAGATGATCGAGCGCGAACTGCATGCTGCGATCGTCAATGGCATGCCCCAGATCGTCTACGATATCCAGCGTCACATCTCCGCCCTCGCGCATCAGCGTCTCCTGGGCGGCTACTGCATGCGAAAGCTCAATTACCCGGTCTTCACCCCCATGAATGAGATGGATCGTGGTCTGCGTGGTCGCGCTTTGCGGTAACGTCGCAAAACGCCCGTTAAAGGCAATCACGCGGGACACCAGTCCGGGCTGCGCTTTTACGCTTTCCAGCGACATGATTGAACCCTGAGAGAAGCCAATCAGCGCCGTTGCGTCGGCGCCTACGCCGCTCTGCTGCTGCCAGTAACGCACGGTATCGATAAAGGCTGGCATAACGGCATCAATACGCGCCTGACGATTCTCCTCCGTCACGCCCTCGACGGAAAACCACTGCCGACCGTCCGGACCGCACGGCTCCACGCCGCCGATGCTGACGATCAGCGCGTGTGGGAAAACGGGTGCAAACCAGCTGCCAATCTGTCCCATATTGACGGCATTGTCGCCCACGCCATGAAACAGAAGCAAGAGCTGTTTAGCAGGCGTATCCGGGCTTTGCACAACAAAATGGTCATGTTTCATGGCGATCTCCTTAATTGATAAGCAGGATTTTACGCCTCTGCGGGGTAATGACCATGCCACTTTACTGAAGAAGTCATTGAAAAAATTGCCATTGCAAAATGTCGGCTTTCAGCTGCTGGCTACGGGAGTAATCAAGCCTTTCAAGCGCGCGTGCGGTTTCCTCGCGTAGCTTCGCCAGCAACGCTTTGCGCCCGAAATCGTGCGTATTCCCTTCCATTTTCCCGCGCAGCGCCGGGAGTGGGATGTCCACGGCTAACACCAATCGCGTTAGCGCCGCAACCGAGGTTGAAAACGCCCGGTGAGCAAAGGCAAACCCCGCCAGCTCCAGCCAGTCATCACTATTAAGGGTAGCTTCCCATGCATCCGTCACCGGGATCTTTTCGCCATTCCAGGCCGACAGGACGCGCATATCACGACATAAACGCTGATGCGCCTGTTCGCAGAGCTGATGCCCCGCCTCGCTCAGCGGCAGCAACGCCATCGCCGTATAGCACCCGCTGCTGGCTTCCCGGTGGCTGCCCATCCGCACCAGCACAAACCCGCACTGCCGCCAGAAACGCCACAGCTCGTCGGTATAGCCAAAGCTGACCGAGAGATAATCTTCTCCGCTGGCACTGCGGATCAGCCGCTGGCCGATGCCTTCCCGCTGGCGATGGGGATGAACCGCAATGCGGCTGACGCGTCGGCCTTTCAGCGTCGCCGCGAGCGGCGAACCGCCGTGCGCCGCCAGCGACTGCGCCACCAGATTTCCACGCGGCCGACGAAACCCCGCCCATACTGCGCGGCTAAGTTCAGGGGGTAATCCCCCCTCCTCCACCAGCCAGAGCGCGCCCGCGATCTCCGCGCCCGCCTGAGCAACAGCAAAGTGCTGGCCGGGGGCGTCCATCATCCGGCGTAAATCGAGGGGGGACGTTCGGTAGTGCGCGGCACACAGCAGTTCATACACGCCTGCCCCGCGCGCCGGATCGTTCTCCCATATCCCGGGCTCCAGCGACGTTAAACGTACCTCCCCTGCCGGTTTGCGATCGATAAGCGCATCGTCGAACAGCAGCGCGTTCGCCACTATCCGCTCAAGGGGGCATCCGGCAGCCCAGCGAACTGGCGTGGATAAGGTATAACGCCGCAGCCCGCTGAACCGGGCGCAGAACTTCAGCAGGAATCCCCTGCCCGTGCCTTCATAACCCTGCACCGTGGTGGTCAGCAACACGCGGGGAAAGCGCGACACCAGCTTCTCCAGCAGCGGGCCGGGGATGGCGGCTGCCTCATCGACAATCAGCCAGTCAGCTTCTGTGGTGGAGGCCAGCAGCGCATCCGGGGCCATAAAGTGAAAATGTTCCCCGGCGAAACGCGCGATGACATCCGTCGCCCCTTTTGCCGGTGCCGTCACTACTGCACTCCCCTGAATGCCGCTCAGCAACATGCCCGCCAGGGCGGACTTTCCCCGTCCGCGCGGCGCCGTCACGGCGGCCACGCCCGCAGGCATGGTCAGAAGAGCGTCGAGGATTTCAGCCTGCTCGCGCTGCGGTTCACCGCTGGCGGGCTGCCAGGCGGGTAAATCTGGCGCAACGGGAAGGCACAGAGGACGATGTTGATGCCAGACGATGGCATCTGAATCGGCGGCAAGCATCCGGCAAAAGTGGTGAACAAAGTGCGGGGTGGCGATCGGCTCTGCGCTGTCGCTCCAGCGCAGAGAATCCCTGTCGGGCCTGTCGGCCCAGACGGAGAACGGCGGCACCAGCAGCACCAGAAGGCTTCCGGCGCGCAGGGTCCCGCTGAGGGCGGCGAAGGCCGAGACGTCAAACCCGTCTCGCGCGTCAAAAACGGCGTGCAGGTATTCACGTCCCAGCAGGCCGCTGATGGCCTTAGAGGGGTTTTCCTCCAGCCACAGCCAGTCTCCTGGTAACGTATCGCGCAGATGGGTCGCCTGGCTCAACGTCCACGCTTCATCGCCGCTGAGCACCACCAGCCGGCGGTGCCCGGTACGCTGAAGCTGGTTAACCAGCTGTTCAAACCCCAACATCACATAGCTTTGCCGAAGGTATTACACTGCGACGGGTTGCCGCTGTCGAAGCCACGCTTAAACCAGCTGTAGCGCTGCTCTGAGGTGCCATGGGTAAAGCTGTCCGGCACAACGCGCCCCTGGCTCTGCTGCTGCAAGCGATCGTCACCAATCGCCTGTGCGGCATTCAGGGCCTCTTCCAGATCGCCTGTTTCCAGCACGCCCTGCTGCTGCATGCTGTGTCCCCAGACGCCAGCGAAGCAGTCGGCCTGAAGCTCCATGCGTACGGAAAGACGATTCACCTCCGCCTGAGACGCATTCTGCTGCATCTGACGCACTTTAGGCTCAATGCCGAGGAGCTTCTGCACATGGTGGCCGACTTCATGCGCGATCACGTAGCCCTGGGCAAAATCGCCGTCGGCGCCCAGCTTGCTTTTCATGTCGTCATAGAAGGAGAGATCGATATAGACGGTGCTGTCCGCCGGGCAGTAGAACGGCCCCATAACGGACTGCCCGGTGCCACAGCCGGTGCGGGTTGCGCCCCGGTACATCACCAGTTTTGGCGGCTGATAAGTCCGCCCCATTTTCTCGAACTGCTGACCCCAGGTATCTTCGGTCGTCGCGAGAATAACGGAAGTAAATTTCGCCGCTTCATCTTCATTCGGGCTGATGGAGCGCTGAGAATACTGCTGCTGTTGCCCGGTTTCACCGGTCATCAAACCGGTCAGGTCGACACCGTAGTAGCCCGCCACCAGCACGACGACCAGCAGAATAATGCCGCCCTTGCCGCTGGGTAACCGGAAACCTGGCCCGCCCATAGACGGACCACCGCCACCACTGCTGCGTCTGTCTTCTACGTTGTCACTTTCACGACGCCCTTGCCAGCGCATAAACACCTCGAACTATTCCATTTATAATAGCTATGATCGTAGGCGGTTAATGAAAGGATTACCATAGTAAACAAGGATAAGACGCCAAAGGATGCCCACATCCTTTGGCAAATGCGCAGTTTAGTCGAGCTTAACGCCTAAACGGTGAGCAACCGCTTCGTACGCTTCGACCACGCCACCCAGACTCTGGCGGAAACGGTCTTTGTCCATTTTATCCAGCGTCTCTTTGTCCCACAGGCGGCTGCCGTCCGGAGAGAATTCGTCGCCCAGCACCACTTCGCCTTTGTACAGACCGAACTCCAGCTTGAAGTCGACCAGGATCAGGCCCGCGTCATCAAACAGCTTTTTCAGCACGTCGTTGGCTTTGTAGGTCAGTTCCTGCATGCGCGCCAGGTTCTCTTTGCTTACCCAGCCGAAGGTTTCACAGTAGGATTCGTTGACCATCGGGTCATGCATGGCGTCGTTTTTCAGGAACAGATCGAACAGCGGTGGATTCAGTTCGATACCTTCTTCGATGCCCAGACGCTTCACCAGGGAGCCTGCGGCACGGTTACGGATCACGCACTCAACCGGCACCATATCCAGTTTTTTTACCAGACATTCCGTATCGGACAACAACGCTTCCATCTGAGTCGGGATACCGGCTTCGGCCAGTTTGGTCATAATGAAGTGGTTGAACTTGTTGTTCACCATGCCCTTACGATCGAACTGCTCAATGCGTGCGCCGTCTCCTGCTGACGTATCATTGCGGAATTCGAGCACCAACAGATCCGGGTTTTCCGTGCTGTATACGGTTTTCGCTTTGCCACGATACAACTCAGCTTGCTTCTGCATCTTCATTACTCCTGGTGTGATGATTTGTATTCAAAACTGGCCATATTATGCCACGCACACGTTTGCGTAGCACGAAAATAAAAAGGGCTGGAATAACCAGCCCTCACTATTATTTGCTGAATGCGGCCTGGAAGGCAGCGACCAGCGCATCGTTCTGCGCCTGGGTCAGCGTGTGTCCTTTCGGATCGATAAATTGCAGGCTGCTGCGGTTATCGAGGTCGCCGACCTGGATTTTGTAGTCACCGGAAGGCAGCTGTGGATCGCTTGCCCCCAACTCCTGCCAGGCGCTATCAGACAGCGGCTTATAGGTCGCTGTGATACTGCCCGTTGAACGGGTGCTGTCAGTCACCTTCATGCCCACTTTTTCAAGCGTTGCTGGCAGACGCTGCCAGGTCTGGTTAAACGGCGCACGCACCACCAGCATCGGCAGACCGGTATCGTCTGCACCGCTCTGCACGTCAAAGGTTGAGCCGTTACGGTTCTGCGCGGCGTTTGCGGCATCGGTAGCGTTCTTATCCAGACCCGCTGCAATCACGTTCAGCATTTCAGTGCTGTAGCGCTGCATGGCGGACGGATCGGCAACCGGTTTACCTGCCTGCTCAAGATTCAACAGCTTAACGGTAACCGCCTGCTGATAACCCTGCGGCTTAACGGAGACTTGATAACGACCACGGTACTGCTGGTCTTCATCGAGACGGTTCCACTCAATCCAGTCGGTGGTTAAAGCTTGGCTGGCGTCGTCGCGTTTATCAATCGTATAGTTTTTCGACTGAATGACGCTTACAACCTGCGGCCACAGCGTTGTACCGCGTGCGCTTTCCACCAGCAGAGAAGCTGTATCACCGGTGAACTGCGTGCGCGCGCCGCTCACGAGCGCCAGAGGCTGAGCTGGCGGACGAATATCGAGCGCTTTACCCACCAGGCCGCTGCCGTTGGTAACCGGAATATTATAATCACCGTTCTGGATCGGCAGGATCATGCCGGCAGGCGCGTGAAGTTCAGCAAGCGGCGGCGCATCCAGATAGGATTCATCACCGCTCACCTGGCGCTTGTAGCGCGAGTCTGAACTACAGGCAGCGAGGAGCATAACAAGCGAAACACCCGCAACCTTCGCCAGGCGCGACTTCTGTACTGAATAAGCCATCAAATCTCCCTAAACTTTACAGCAAACCGGCATGCTTCAGCGCGCCAGCGACAATTTCACGACCGTGGTCGGTAATCGGTGTCATTGGCAGACGCAGCGTGTCGGTTGCTACAAGCCCCAACTCCTTACATGCCCATTTCACTGGGATCGGATTGGGTTCGACAAATAATTTATTGTGCAACGGCATCAGACGCTGATTAATCACGCGAGCTTCATCAAAGTGACTGGCTGCGGCCAGTTTGCACATGTCAGCCATATCGCGCGCCGCCACGTTCGCCGTCACGGAAATCACGCCGTTACCACCGAGCTGCATAAAGTCCAGCGCGGTCGCATCATCACCGCTCAACAGGATAAAGTCGTCTGAAACCAGCTCTTTGATCTGATGAACGCGGCTTAAGTTCCCTGTCGCCTCTTTAATCCCGATAATATTTTTTACTTTCGAGAGACGGCCAACGGTTTCCGGCAGCATATCGCAACCGGTACGGGACGGCACATTATACAGAATTTGTGGCAAGTCAGTATGTTCAGCGATGGCTTTGAAATGCTGGAACAAACCTTCCTGAGTAGGACGGTTGTAATAAGGGGTCACCGTCAGACAGCCGACAATGCCGCTGTCGTTAAAACGTTGGGTCAGACTGATAGCTTCTGCGGTTGCGTTTGCGCCCGTCCCCGCGATGACCGGAATACGCCCGTCCGCCAGTTCCAGGGTCAGCATCACAACGTCGCCGTGCTCTTCGTGGCTCAGCGTAGCGGATTCACCGGTAGTCCCTACCGAAACGATCGCCGAGGTTCCATTGGCGACATGGTAATCAATGAGCTTCTTCATGCTTGACCGGCAGACATTACCTTTTTCATCCATCGGTGTAACAAGCGCGACAATACTTCCCGTGAACATGAGCCATCCTCTGTGCGAACAAGAGCCTCAATGTTACGTTTGGAACTGTAATAAAAGCAAGCGACCTGAGGCTCTCAGGCGGTTGTATGCATGTTTTTTTTATGCTTTCCTTAGGAAGACTTAACCACGCAAAGGAAGAACAGGTTTGACAACCTCATCACAACATTACCTGGTTATCACTGCGCTGGGTGCTGACAGGCCGGGTATCGTGAATACCATCACTCGCCACGTGAGCAGCTGCGGCTGCAACATCGAAGACAGCCGGCTGGCTATGCTTGGCGAAGAGTTCACGTTCATCATGCTGCTTTCCGGAACATGGAATGCCATTACCCTCATCGAATCTACCCTGCCGCTGAAAGGCGCAGAGCTGGATTTACTGATTGTGATGAAGCGCACCACCGCGCGCCCGCGTCCGGCTCTGCCTGCCACGGTCTGGGTACAGGTTGAAGTGCCTGATTCACCTCATCTGATTGAACGTTTTACGGCGCTGTTTGACAGCCATCAGATGAACATTGCCGAACTGGTTTCCCGCACGCAGCCGGGCGATGAAAACGCAATCCCGACGCTGTTTATTCAAATTACCGCACACAGCCCTGCCTCGCAGGATGCGTCAAATATCGAGCAAGCGTTCAAAGCCCTCTGTACAGAATTACACGCGCAAGGCAGTATAAGCGTCGTCGATTATTCGCAGCACGAACAGGATGGAGTTGAGTAATGAACCCACTGAAAGCCGGTGATATCGCACCGAAATTTAGCTTACCGGATCAAGACGGCGAGCAAGTAAATTTGACCGACTTCCAGGGACAGCGTGTTCTGGTCTATTTCTACCCGAAAGCCATGACCCCGGGCTGTACCGTACAGGCCTGCGGTCTACGCGACAACATGGATGAGTTGAAAAAGGTCGGTGTGGAAGTGCTGGGCATCAGCACCGATAAGCCAGAGAAGCTGTCACGTTTTGCGGAAAAAGAGCTGCTGAACTTCACGCTGCTTTCCGATGAAGACCACCAGGTTTGCGAGCAGTTTGGCGTCTGGGGTGAGAAGTCCTTTATGGGCAAAACGTACGACGGTATTCACCGTATCAGCTTCCTGATTGGCGCTGACGGTAAAGTTGAGCACGTGTTTGATGATTTCAAAACCAGCAACCACCACGACGTGGTGTTGAAGTGGCTGAAAGAGAACGCGTGATCATTTTAGTGCCGGGTGGCGCTGCGCTTACCCGGCCTACAAGGTATATGCAAAACGGTAGCGCATGCTACCGTTTTTAGTGTTTGCCCCCCTCTCCCCGTGGGAGAGGGTTGGGGTGAGGTCATCAGCCCGCACTAAATCTACTTATCTTCCACCGCCGGCACATCCGGCCACGCGTGGACCACGGCTTTAATCAGCGTCGCCAGCGGAATGGCGAAGAATACCCCCCAGAATCCCCACAGCCCGCCGAAAATCACCACTGACAGGATAATCACCAGCGGATGCAGGTTAACGGCTTCTGAGAACAGCACCGGTACCAGCAGATTTCCGTCCAGTCCCTGAATAATCAGGTATACGGCGAAACAGCTCCAGAACTCCGTACCCAGACCAAACTGGAACAGCGCCACCCCCACAACCGGAATGGTCACCACAAACGCGCCGATATACGGGATCAGAACCGAGAATCCGACCAGCACCGCCAGCAGCAACGAGTAGTTCAGCCCGAAGATCACGAAGCCAATCCAGGTCGCCACGCCCACCACAATCATCTCCAGCACTTTGCCGCGAATGTAGTTGGTGATCTGCTGGTTCATCTCCTGCCAGACCTGACCGGCGAGACCGCGATTGCGCGGCAGCACGCGGCGCACCGCGTTCAGCATCTGCTCTTTATCTTTGACCAGGAAAAACACCATTAGCGGCACGAGAACAAGGTAAACCGCCAGCGTCAGCAACCCCACCAGCGAGGCCAGAGAGTATTTCACCACCGAATCACCCATGGTCATGATGCGGGCGCGCATGTTTTCGGCCATCGCATCGATAATCCCGGCGTCCATCAGCGCAGGATAGCGGCGCGGCAGCGTGGCGGCAAAATCAGACAGTTTATTCAGCATGCCGGGCATATCACGGATCAGGTAGATCCCCTGTTGCCAGGCGATGGGCATCACCACGAAGGACATCAGCAGCAGAATACCGACAAACAGCACCAGGACAATGCTGGTCGCCCAGCGGCGGGAACAGCCGATATGTTCCAGACGCGCGGTGGGCCACTCCAACAGATACGCCAGTACAATCGCCACCAGTAGCGGTGCCAGCAGGCCACTAAAGAAGAACAGGATACCGAATCCGGCAACCAGAATGACCAGCAAAGCAATGGCTTCCGGGTCGCTAAACCGACGCCGATACCACTGCATTAACATTTCGAGCATACAACCCTTCCCTGAATCGAATGGCGGGAGTGAGACGGTGAATTGTATCTAACTGTCACAAAAAAGACTTTCCTTTTTGTTTCACTGTCAGGTTTCGCAAAACCCTGATGAATGGGATTTTCTTCATCTCTTAACACGGCTACACTCGCAGAGCAGCGGAGATGAACGTTATGCGGGTTCATCGGTCAAATTAGCACATCCAAAATACAGGACAGTGGTTATGTTCAGGCAGTTGAGAAAAACACTGGTTGCGACACTGATTGCCGCCGTGACGGTGGGTCAGGTGTTGCCCGCTTTCGCTGACTCGTCCGATTCATTGCCGGACATGGGCACCACGGCAGGAAGCACGCTCTCCATCGGGCAGGAGATGCAGATGGGTGATTATTACGTACGCCAGCTACGCGGCAGTGCTCCGCTGATTAACGACCCTTTGCTGGTGCAGTACATCAACGGTCTGGGGATGCGGCTGGTGGCGCACGCCGACTCGGTAAAAACGCCCTTCCATTTCTATTTAATCAATAACGACGAAATCAACGCCTTCGCCTTCTTTGGCGGGAACGTGGTGCTGCATTCGGCGCTGTTCCGTTATTCCGATAACGAAAGCCAGCTGGCGTCCGTCATGGCGCACGAAATTTCGCACGTCACCCAGCGCCATCTGGCGCGTGCAATGGAAGATCAGAAGCGTAACGCCCCCCTGACCTGGGTGGGCGCGCTGGGTTCCATTTTGCTGGCGATGGCCAGCCCGCAGGCCGGGATGGCGGCGCTTACCGGGACGCTGGCGGGGACGCGTCAGGGGATGATCAGCTTTACCCAGCAGAACGAGCAGGAAGCAGACCGCATCGGCATTCAGGTTTTACAGCGTTCCGGCTTTGACCCGCAGGCCATGCCGAGCTTCCTGGAAAAACTGCTCGACCAGGCACGCTACTCGTCGCGCCCGCCTGAAATTCTGTTGACCCACCCGCTGCCGGAAAGCCGACTCTCGGATGCCCGTAACCGTGCCAACCAGATGCGTCCGGTCGTGGTGCAGTCTTCGCAGGATTTCTACATGGCCAAAGTGAGAACGCTTGGCATGTACAACTCCGGTCGTAATCAGCTCACCAGCGATCTGCTGGACGCGCTGGCGAAAGGCAACGTGCGCGAGAAGAACGCGGCGCAGTATGGTCAGGCGCTCCAGGCGATGGAGGCCAGCAAGTACGATGAAGCGCGTAAAGCACTACAGCCGCTGCTGGCGTCGGCGCCTGACAATCCGTGGTATCTTGACCTCGCCACCGATATCGATCTGGGGCAGAAAAAAGCGACCGATGCGATCAATCGTCTGAAAGGGGCGAAAGACATTCGCAACAATCCGGTATTGCAGCTTAACCTGGCGAACGCCTACCTACAGGGCGGCCAGCCCGGCGAGGCGGTGACCATTCTGAACCGCTACACCTTTAACAATAAAGATGACCAGAACGGCTGGGAACTGCTCGCCCAGGCCCAGGGGCAACTGGGTAACCGCGATCAGGAGCTGGCCGCGCGTGCGGAAGGCCTGGCGCTGGCGGGTCGCCTCGATCAGGCCATTTCCCTGTTGAGCAGCGCCAGCTCACAGGTGAAGCTTGGCAGCCTGCAACAGGCCCGCTACGATGCGCGAATCGACCAGCTGCGCGGCCTGCAACAACGCTTTAAGCCGTACGAGAAGATGTAATAAAGGAGAAGTCATGACAGACGCGGTAAAAATTTACCATAACCCTCGCTGCTCCAAGAGCCGCGAGACGCTGAATCTGCTGAAGTCTAACGGCATCGATCCGGAAGTGGTGTTGTATCTGGAGACGCCGCCGGATGCGCAGACGATCCGCCAGCTGCTGAAGATGCTTAACATGGGCAGCGCACGCGACCTGATGCGTCAGAAAGAAGATCTGTATAAGTCGCTCAATCTGAACGATACCAGTCTCACTGAAGATCGGCTGATTCAGGCGATGGTCGACAATCCTAAGCTGATTGAGCGCCCGATTGTGGTGGCGAACGGCAAGGCGCGTATCGGCCGTCCGCCGGAAGACGTACTCGGGATCGTCTAATCGTTACGCCGCAGCGCTTTCAGAAACGCCTGCGGCGTACGCTCTCCCAGCTTTTTCTGCGCTTTTCCCCGGTTGTAAAACTCACACAGTTGGATCAACAGCGCTCCCGCCGGTTCACTGTTCACCCGCGGAATGATTTCGCGTAACGGCACGGTGACCTGAAGGGCGAGATAATACTGTGAATGCACTTTTACGGTGACGTTATGCTCCGGCAAGTTCACTGCCAGCCCAAAAGTCTCAACAGATTGAATATCAGCCGGACAGGCAGCCAGCACCTCGTTCGTCCAGCGGGTCAGCAACTGCGGCGAGACACCGGCATAAAGCCGGGCGTAGCACCAGCCGCTAACGGGTTCACGCGCCCAGAGCAGGTGTTGCTCCCCACCGTCGTCCATATGCAGCGATAGCGGCTGATGATGCAGAAGTAGCTTCTGCGGCATGATACCGGCCTTCAGCGCCTTTTTGCCCTGCAACGACGCCCCCTTTTGTCTTACCGAAGCCGGTTTGAGGTAGCGGTTCAGGGTCGCGCGGGAAACGGCGATCCCGAGTCCGTCATTCACCAGCAGCAGCAGTTCATCCAGCGGTGCACCGGTGATATCACGCAGAGCATTTATCAGTGCTGCCTGCTCTTGTCTCAACGCTTTATGTATCACTTTTGGCGTGGTGTGGTTATCCGAAACCTGGTCGCGGTTGCGCCAGCGCCTGACGGTGGTGACCGAGATACCCAACTCAACGGCAAGCTCTCTGTCGCTTTTATCTGACTGCTGAAGATAACGACGGATACGCGGTGTGGTGGTGGCGTTGGCATGCAGTTTGATTTCCATCGCGTCTCTCTCCGCAACTAATCTTATGAGATTTATATCAGAGCAGCGAATGCTTTGTGACCGATTTCACCTTTCGCTCGCCGCGCTTCACTGATAATCCACAGACATAACATAAACAACACCTCTCAATCTTGTACGGAGTTCACAATGAACAATGTTCTGGGATTTCTTGAAGCAAAACTGATGCCGCTGGCGGCGAAAACGGCCCAGCAGCGTCATCTTGGGGCCATTCGTGGGGCCTACGTTTCATTCATGCCGTTTATCATCGTCGGCTCCATCCTGCTGGTGATCTCCTCCTTCCCGAATCAGGCCTATCAGCAGTTTATGTCTCAGGCCTTTGGTGAGAGCTGGAGTGCGATTATAGAGATCCCGTTTAACGCGGTGTTCTCAACCATGTCGCTGTTTATCAGCTTCCTGGTGGCCTACCGCCTGGCTGAGCATTATGGCGAGGACCGCATCTCCTGCGGCATCCTGGCGCTGGTCGCGTTTCTGATCCTGACGCCCTTTATCAAAGTGGCGGAAAACGGCGGCATTACCGTGATGCCGGTGGAGTGGATTGGCAGCAAAGGGCTGTTCGTGGCGATGATCGGTTCCCTGCTGTGGACGGAACTGTTCTGCTGGCTGAAGCGCAAAAAGCTGGTCATCAAAATGCCGGACGGCGTGCCTCCTGCGGTGCAGGAGTCGTTCGCGGCCCTGATCCCGGCCCTGCTGGTGATGATTCTGGTGCTGCTTATCCGCATCATCTTTGAAAACACCCACTACCACACCATCCACCAGTTTATTTATGAAGTGGTTGCCACCCCGGTGCGCCACTACGGCACCTCTTATTTCGGGGCGCTGATGACCGTATTCAGCATCACCATTCTGTGGTCAGTGGGCATTAACTCAGGTTCGATGATCAACGGGATTATTCGTCCGCTGTGGATGGAGAACCAGACCGACAACATCGCCGCGATTCAGGCGGGAACGACGCCGCCGCACATCATCACCGAACAGTTTTTTGACATGATCTGGATGGGCGGCGCGGGCGCCACGCTGTCGCTGGTGATTGCGATGCTGATTTTCGCCCGCAGCAAAAACATGCGCGAAGTGGCGCGCCTCGGTGCGGGTGCCTCGGTGTTTAACATCAACGAACCGATTCTCTTTGGCCTGCCGGTGATCATGAACCCAATCATGCTCATCCCGTTCAATCTGGTGCCGCTGGTGCTGGTCACCGTGCAGTATGCGGCGATGAAAATTGGTGCGGTCGCCGTCACCACCGGGGTGTTTATCCCCTGGACGCTGCCGCCGGTTATTAGCGGCTTTATCGTCACCGGGCACCTGAGCGGCAGCGTGATGCAGCTGATCAACCTGCTGATTGGCGCCATGCTGTACCTGCCTTTCATGAGTATCCTGGATAAACAGTACCGCGCGGCGGAAATAGCCAGCGTTACGCAAACCGACACCACCCTTGCAAAACAGGAGTAAAGCATGTGGGGAATTATCGCAACCTGGCGAATGGCGCTTGAAGGGGTAACGGAATCCGCGTCTGCCCTGGCTGCGGGCAAACCTGTCGCTGCGGCGGTAGTGGATGCCGTCGCCGCCGTCGAGGACTTTCCGTTTTATAAATCCGTCGGCTACGGCGGGCTGCCCACCGAAAACGGCGAGGTAGAGCTGGACGCGGCCTATATGGACGGCGACACACTGGCGTTCGGCGCCGTGGGGAATCTGGTGGATATCGCCAACCCAGTGCGCGTGGCGCACGCGCTCAGCCGCCAGCGCTATAACAGCCTGCTGGTCGGCCAGGGCGCGCGCGAATGGGCGCTGAGTCAGGGCTTTGCCGATAAAACCATGCTCACGGATCGCGCCATGCAACACTACCGTAAGCGCTGCCGCGAAACGCTGGATAAGGGGTTAAGCCCCTACGACGGACATGACACCGTCGGCATCATCGGCCTCGATAAACAGGGCTCGATGAGCGTCGCCACTTCCACCAGCGGCCTGTTTATGAAAAAACGCGGTCGCCTCGGTGACTCACCCATCATCGGCTCCGGCTTTTACTGCGACAGCGAAACCGGCGCGGCCACCGCCACGGGCGTCGGTGAAGATCTGATGAAGGGCTGTACCAGCTACGAAATCGTTCGCCGGATGGCGCAAGGCATGACGCCGCAGCAGGCGGCGGATTCGGTCGTGTTCGAACTGGAAGACAAACTGATGTCGCGCTTCGGTCGCGCGGGCGATCTCTCCGTGGTGTGCATGAACAGCAAAGGAGAATTTGGCGCCGCGACCAACATCAAAACCTTCTCGTTCGTGGTGGCGACGGCTCGCCAGCCCCTCACCGTTTTCCGTACTGAACGCCTGCGGGAGAAAACGCACTATCACGCGGTAGATGAGGAGTGGATGCAGGCCTATGCTGCGCGGATCCGCGCACCGATTGAGGAGGTATGATGATCACGTACCAGTTTATCAACGCACTTTCAGACGCGAAGCCGCAGAGCCATTTGATTGCGCGCGCTGACAGTTCCCTGTTACCGGATAGCGCTCTTATCGCTGAAATGCGCCAGCAGAGCACCGTCGCGGACGCGCGCTTTGGCTGCGCGCCGTTTGCCCGCATCACTCTGTTGCCGGATGCGCTCTGGCATGACGCCCTGACCGAAGGGTTGATCACGGCCCTGCGACCGCTGCTTACCGCCCCCGCCAGCGCCGAACTCGTGCTGGACGTGACGGATATCGACGATGTGGTGCTGGCGCAGGTACTGCGTTTTCTCTTTAATCAGGCGCACATGCTCAGTGACCTGAAGCTGAAGAAGACGGACGAAGCGCTGCGCCTTACCTGCATCACTGCCCTCTGCCTGCCGGAACAGCAGGCGAAGCTGGAGACGACCTTCCGCCAGCAGCAGGCCATTGCGCTCGGCATGGTTGCGGCACGACGTCTGGCGGATATGCCATCCGACCGCTGTACGCCGCAGTTTGTGGTGGAAGAGGCGCAAAAACTGTGTGCCGCCAGCCCTGCTCTGCGCTGCGAGGTGTTAGATGAAAAGCAAATTGTTGAGCAGGGGCTGGGTCTACTGCACGCCGTTGGCAAAGGGGCGACCTGCCCGCCTCGCCTGCTGGCTATTCACTATAACGGCGTGTCTGATGGCCCGGTGCGCTGCTACGTGGGAAAAGGCATTACCTTTGACACCGGCGGCCTGTGGCTGAAGGAAGGCGCGGGCATGTACACCATGAAATATGACATGTGCGGCGCGGCTAACGTGCTCGGGCTGATGCTGACCGTTGCGGAGCTGAAATTACCCGTGCGCATCATGGGCGTGCTGGCGCTGGCGGAAAACGCCATCGGCCCCGACGCCATGCAGCCCGGCACGGTGGCAACAGCCTGCAACGGCATTACGGTGGAAATCAACAACACCGATGCCGAGGGCCGGCTGGTGCTGGCAGACGCTATCGCCTGGGCGAGTCAGCGCCATCCGCAGGCGCATTATATTATTGATATGGCGACCTTAACCGGAGCGGTGGTGAAAGCGCTGGGGTATGAGCTGAGCGGGCTGATGACCCAGGATGAGCCGTTGCGTCAGGCACTGACGCTCGCGGGCAAACGGAGCGGCGACGAGGTGTGGTCCCTGCCGCTGGATGCGAGGCTGAGAAAGCAAACCGACAGCGCGATTGCCGATCTGTGCAACACGCCGACCAACAATGCGGCGATCAGCGCCTCGGCGGCGTGGCTGCTGCACCACTTCTGCCCCCCGACCATTCCGTGGGCGCATCTGGATATCAGCGGGACGGCGCTGTGGCGTGAGAACGGCAGAAGCGTGGCATCGGGAAGGCCGATTCCTCTTTTGGTTGAGCATCTGATGGAAGATTGTTAAGCCCGGTGGCGCTGCGCTTACCGGGCCTACAAAGCGTGACGGGTTTTCGTAGGCCGGGTAAGGCGCAGCCGCCACCCGGCAAAACTAGAGCTTGAGAATATCTTTCACAAACGGAATGGTTAGCTTGCGCTGGGCGGTAATAGACGCGCGATCGAGCTGATCGAGCGTGTCAAACAGCGTGCGCATTTCCCTGTCCAGGCGTTTAAGCAGGAACCGACCCACGTCCTCCGGCAGCTCAAACCCACGCTGCTTAGCGCGCAACTGAAGTGCCTGGAGTTTGTCTTCATCCGACAGCGGTTGCAGCTTGTAGATTTGCCCCCAGTCCAGACGAGAGGCCAGATCCGGCAGCCCCAGATTGAGCTGGCGCGGCGGACGATCGCCGGTGATCAGCAGCCGGGTTTTGCCCGACTCCAGAATGCGGTTGTAGAGGTTAAAGATCGCCATTTCCCACGGTTCGTCCCCCGCCACGCATTCGATATTATCAATGCAGACCAGGGAGAGATGTTCCATGCCCTCCAGCACCTCAGGCACAAACCAGGTGCGTTTATCCAGCGGCACGTAGCCTACCGCGTCACCGCGCGCAGAAAGCTCCGCACAGGCGGCATGCAGCAGGTGGCTGCGTCCCGCGCCTTCGCGTGACCAGATATAGATGTATCCGCTGTGTTCCTGGCGCAGCACGTTTTGCAGTGCAGCCAGTAAAGAGGGGTTATCACCCGGCCAGAAACTCGCGAAAGTTTCGTCGTCAGGGAGATAAAGTGGCAGAGAGAGCTGTGCCGGTCCGTTCAGAAATACCTCAACCAGAGATCTTACATAAAATCGGAATGGAGTTTAACACGGAACCTGCAAGGAGAGAACCGGGCGATCCTTCGCCCGGCATGACGATCAATGTGGCGCTTTTTCGCTGTCGTCCGCGTCCAGCACCACCTCTTCCGGGCGGATCACCGAGATCAGCTTGAAAATCAGGCTCAGGCCGACGCCGACGATGGTCGCCAGCGCCATACCCTTCAGCTCTGCCGCGCCGATGTGCACCTTCGCGCCGCTCACGCCGATAATCAGGATAACGGAGGTCAGGATCAGGTTCTGCGCCTTGCTGTAATCCACTTTGGATTCAATCAGCACGCGAATACCGGAGGCACCGATCACCCCGTACAGCAGCAGAGAAACGCCGCCCATCACCGGCACCGGGATAATCTGGATCGCTGCCGCCAGTTTACCAACGCAGGAGAGCAGAATGGCGATGATCGCCGCGCCGCCGATAACCCAGGTGCTGTAGACGCGGGTGATCGCCATTACGCCGATATTCTCACCGTAAGTCGTGTTTGGCGTGGAGCCGAAGAAACCAGAGATGATGGTGGAGAAACCGTTGGCAAACATGGAGCGATGCAGGCCCGGGTCGCGGATCAGGTCGCGCTTCACGATGTTCGCCGTCACCACCAGGTGGCCGACGTGCTCAGCAATCACCACCAGCGCAGCAGGAAGAATGGTGAAAATGGCGAACCATTTAAAGCGCGGGGTGTAGAAGGTTGGCAGCGCGAACCAGTGCGCCTCGGCAATCGGGGTGGTATCCACAACGCCCATCACGAAGGAGAGCGCGTAACCCGCCAGCACGCCGATCAGGATTGGGATAATTGCCATAAAGCCGCGGAAGAGGACGGAACCGAATACCGTCACGCCCAGCGTCACCAGCGAAATAATAATGGTTTTAGAATCCGGTGACTGACCGTCCGCAGGCAGCAGCCCAGCCATGTTCGCCGCGACACCCGCCAGCTCCAGGCCGATGACGGCAACGATGGCCCCCATTGCCGCAGGCGGGAACATCACGTCCAGCCAGCCGGTACCGGCTTTCTTCACGATGAAGGAGACCAGGCAGAACAGCACGCCGCACATGATGAAGCCGCCCAGCGCGACCTCATAACCCAGCGGCAGCAACAGCAGTACCGGGGAGATAAACGCGAAGCTCGACCCGAGATAGGCCGGGATTTTGCCTTTACAGATGAAGAGGTAAAGCAGCGTACCGATGCCGTTAAACAGCAGCACGGTAGCCGGGTTAATGTGAAACAGGATTGGCACCAGCACGGTTGCGCCAAACATGGCGAACAGGTGCTGCAAACTAAGCGGGATTGTCTGTAAAAGCGGCGGTCTTTCACTCACCCCGATAGCACGGCGCGTCATAGTGTTTTCCTCTGAGTGTCATTGTTGGTTTTTATTCAAAAAAAAGCCGACTATCAAAGTCGGCTTCTTTATCGTTATTCGATTATTTAGTACCAAAAATCTTATCGCCGGCATCGCCGAGCCCCGGGATGATGTACCCGTGCTCGTTCAGTCCCTGGTCGACAGACGCGGTATAGAGTTCAACGTCCGGGTGCGCTTTTTCCAGCGCCGCGATACCTTCCGGCGCCGCAACCAGCACCAGCACTTTGATGCTGCTGCATCCCGCTTTTTTCAGCAGGTCGATGGTGGCGATCATCGAACCGCCGGTCGCCAGCATCGGGTCAACCACCAGCGCCATACGCTCGTCGATGTTAGAGACCAGCTTCTGGAAGTACGGGACCGGCTCAAGCGTCTCTTCGTTACGGTAGATACCCACCACGCTGATACGCGCGCTTGGGACGTGCTCCAGCACGCCTTCCATCATGCCCAGACCCGCACGCAGGATTGGCACCACGGTAATTTTTTTACCTTTGATCTGCTCAACCTGTACCGGACCGTTCCAGCCTTCGATGGTCACTTTTTCCGTTTCCAGATCAGAGGTCGCTTCGTAGGTCAGCAGGCTACCCACTTCAGAAGCCAGTTCGCGAAAACGCTTCGTGCTGATGTCATGCTCACGCATCAGGCCCAACTTGTGTTTAACGAGTGGGTGTTTCACTTCCACAATCTTCATTCTCTTTCTCCTCTGAGGTGGCATCCGCAAAAAAATCGCGGGATTATACCGCTTTTTTCGGATTGCGCCATACCCATCTTGCTTGACATACATCAATCAAAAACAAAAAAGCCGGAGGCGAGGCTCCGGCTTGGGGGCGGGATTCTGCCGGGTGGCGCTAACGCTTACCCGGCCTGGACATCCCGTAGGCCCGGTAAGCGCAGCGCCACCGGGCAATTATAGCTGCTCTCCGTTGCTGGCAATCACCTGCTTATACCAGTCGAACGATTTCTTCTTGCTGCGGTTCAGCGTACCGTTACCTTCGTTATCTTTATCGACAAAGATAAAGCCGTAGCGTTTCTTCATCTCGCCGGTGCCGGCAGAGACCAGGTCGATACAGCCCCACGGCGTGTAGCCCATCAGATCCACGCCGTCTTCCACCACCGCTTTTTTCATCTCGCGGATGTGGGCGGAAAGGTAGTCGATGCGGTACTGGTCGTTCACCGTGCCGTCGCTCTCCTGCACGTCGATCGCGCCAAAACCGTTTTCCACAATAAACAGCGGCAGCTGATAGTGATCCCAGAACCAGTTCAGGGAGTAGCGCAGCCCGACAGGATCGATCTGCCAGCCCCAGTCCGATTTCTGCACGTACGGGTTAGAAACCAGGCTCTTGCTCTCGTCGTAATCCAGCGTCGGATTATCCGCCGTCGCTTTGGTAGCGAAAGACATGTAGTAGCTGAACCCGATGTAATCCACGCAGCCCTGCGTCAGCGCCACTTTATCTTCTTCGGTAATATCCAGCGCGAAGCCGCGACGTTCAAAGTAGTTGAGCAGATGCTGCGGATACTTGCCGCGCACGTGAACGTCGGTGAACCAGTAGCGGCGATGCATGGCGTTCATCGCCATCATCATGTCGTCCGGGGCACAGGTCAGCGGATAGATGGGGCACATGGCAATCATGCAGCCGATTTGCAGTGACGGGTTGATCTCGCGCCCCGCCTTCACCGCCAGAGCACTGGCCACCAGCTCATAGTGCGCCGCCTGGAACATCACCGGCTCGCGATCTTCTCCCGGCGCATATTTCAGCCCGGAGTTGGTAAACGGCGCAAAGTCTTCGTGGAAGTTGGCCTGGTTGTTGATCTCGTTAAAGGTCATCCAGTACTTCACTTTATGCTGGTAGCGCTCAAAAACGACCTTCGCGAAGCGGACAAAGAAGTCGATCAGCTTACGGTTGCGCCAGCCGCCGTATTCCGTCACCAGGTGGAAAGGCATCTCGAAGTGGGAAAGCGTGATCACCGGCTCGATGCCGTGCTTCAGGCACTCGTCGAACAGATCGTCATAGAATTGGAGTCCCGCTTCGTTCGGCTCCAGCTCGTCGCCTTTCGGGAAGATACGCGTCCAGGCGATGGAGGTGCGAAAGCATTTGAACCCCATTTCGGCAAAGAGTTTGATGTCTTCTTTATAGCGGTGATAGAAGTCGATGGCTTCGTGGTTTGGGTAATTTTTCCCCTCCATCACGCCGTTGGTGATTTCACGCGGTACCCCATGGGCACCTGCCGTCATGACATCGGCAACGCTCACGCCCTTGCCGCCCTCTTTCCAGCCGCCTTCAAGCTGGTGCGCCGCAACGGCCCCACCCCACAGAAAACCTGCTTTAAATCCTGACATTCGCTATCCCTCATTCTGCGTTATTTTCTGCAAAAACAGTTACAGAAACCGGTTTCAGTTTGATGATGTGCAAAGGGGATTGCCGTTGCAAGCAGATCGCCGAAACCGGTTTCATTTTCGTGAACAGAGTCAAGTTTGTTGCCCTGTACAGGCCGCACAGAAAAAAAGATCCCCACGCCGAGAATAGGCTCGCAAACGTTTGCCTGGACTGTTAGAATTGCGCCGATTTTTCTTACTAGCTATGCAATCGCGTGGGGATTTAAGCCGTGACCAACAAAACTTCTCTCAGCTACAAAGATGCCGGTGTTGATATTGACGCAGGTAATGCGCTGGTTGACCGAATCAAAGGTGTGGTGAAAAAAACCCGCCGCCCGGAAGTGATGGGTGGCCTGGGTGGATTCGGCGCACTGTGCGCGCTGCCGCAAAAATATCGTGAACCTGTGCTGGTCTCGGGTACGGATGGTGTCGGTACAAAACTGCGCCTGGCGATGGATCTTAAGCGTCACGATACGATTGGTATCGATCTGGTGGCGATGTGCGTCAACGACCTGGTGGTACAGGGCGCTGAGCCGCTGTTCTTCCTGGATTACTACGCGACCGGCAAGCTGGACGTGGATACCGCAGCCAGCGTCATTAACGGTATCGCCGAAGGCTGCCTGCAATCCGGCTGTGCGCTGGTCGGCGGTGAAACCGCAGAAATGCCTGGCATGTATCACGGTGAAGATTATGACGTCGCAGGCTTCTGCGTCGGCGTGGCAGAAAAATCAGAAATTATCGACGGCAGCAAAGTGGCTGACGGCGATGTGCTGGTTGCGCTGGCCTCCAGCGGTCCGCACTCCAACGGCTACTCTCTGGTGCGTAAGATCCTCGAAGTGAGCGGTTGCGACCCGCTGACCACCGAGCTGGACGGCAAACCGCTGGCCGATCACCTGCTGGCCCCGACCCGCATCTACGTGAAAAACGTGCTGGAGCTGATTGAGAACGTTGACGTGCACGCCATCGCTCACCTTACCGGCGGCGGCTTCTGGGAAAACATTCCGCGCGTGCTGCCGGATAATACCCAGGCGGTGATCGACGCCTCCTCATGGCAGTGGCCGTCCGTCTTCAACTGGCTGCAAACCGCAGGCAACGTGAGCGAGCATGAAATGTACCGCACCTTTAACTGCGGCGTGGGCATGGTTATCGCCCTGCCCGCCAGCGAAGCGGATAAAGCGATTAAGCTGCTGACAGAAAAAGGTGAAAACGCGTGGAAAATCGGTACGATTAAAGCTTCCGATTCCGAACAGCGTGTGGTCATTGAATGAAAAACATCGTGGTGCTCATTTCCGGCAACGGAAGCAATTTGCAGGCAATCATAGACGCCTGCAAACAGAAGAAAATCAATGGCACCATTCGGGCAGTATTCAGCAACAAGGCCGATGCATTCGGCCTTGAGCGCGCGCGGGAAGCGAACATTCCTGCGCACGCGCTGGAAGCCAGCCAGTTCGCCGGGCGTGAAGCCTTTGACCGTGAGCTGGTGCAGGAGATTGACGCCTACGCGCCTGACGTGGTGGTGCTGGCAGGCTACATGCGCATCCTGAGCCCGGCTTTTGTTGCACACTACGCCGGACGACTGCTCAATATCCACCCTTCCCTGCTACCAAAATACCCCGGTCTGCACACCCATCGTCAGGTGCTGGAGAACGGCGATGAGGAGCATGGTACCTCCGTGCATTTCGTTACCGACGAGCTGGACGGCGGTCCGGTCATTTTGCAGGCAAAAGTACCGGTCTTTGACGGTGACAACGAAGACGACGTGACCGAACGTGTACAGGCTCAGGAACACGCCATTTATCCGCTGGTGGTAAGCTGGTTTGTTGACGGCCGTCTTGAGATGCGCGACGGCGCAGCCTGGCTGGACGGAGTGAAGTTGCCCCCGCAGGGTTATGCTGCCGAAGAGTAGTCTGTTTGAATTGCCCGGCGGCGCTTCGCTTGCACGGGCCTACGGTCCCGTAGGTCGTGGTAAGCGCAGCGCCACCCGACATCCCCTCCCCCAACCCTCTAAATTCCCCAATAAAAAAATAACTGTCATACTTTTCTGGCACTGTTGGACATATCGTGGAAATGCTCGCCATAATAAGGACGAGACGGATTTACCACGTCCTGTGATTGAACTGGAGTGTGAGCTGTAATGGGTCAGGAAAAGTTATACATCGAGAAAGAGCTAAGCTGGTTAGCATTCAACGAACGTGTACTTCAGGAAGCGGCCGATAAAACCAACCCGCTGATTGAACGTATGCGTTTTTTAGGCATCTATTCCAACAATCTGGATGAGTTCTACAAGGTTCGCTTCGCCGAACTGAAACGCCGAATCATCATCAGCGAAGAACAGGGCTTAAACTCCCACTCGCGACATCTGCTTGGAAAAATCCAGTCTCGCGTCATGAAAGCCGATCAGGAATTTGATGGCCTCTATAACGAGCTGCTGCTGGAAATGGCACGCAACCAAATCTTCCTGATCAACGAGCGCCAGCTCTCCGCGAATCAGCAAAACTGGCTGCGCCACTATTTTAAACATTATCTGCGCCAGCATATCACCCCGATTCTGATCAACCGTGAAACCGATCTGGTGCAGTTCCTGAAAGATGACTACACCTATCTGGCGGTAGAAATCATTCGTGGTGAGACCATTAACTACGCGCTGCTGGAAATACCGTCTGATAAAGTCCCACGCTTTGTAAACCTGCCGCCGGAAACCCCGCGCCGACGTAAGCCGATGATCCTGCTGGATAACATCCTGCGCTACTGCCTGGACGATATCTTCAAAGGCTTCTTCGATTACGACGCGCTCAACGCCTACTCGATGAAGATGACCCGTGACGCCGAGTACGATCTGGTGCATGAGATGGAGGCCAGCCTGATGGAGCTGATGTCTTCCAGCCTCAAGCAGCGCCTGACGGCGGAGCCAGTGCGGTTTGTCTATCAGCGTGATATGCCGGACGCAATGGTGGAGATGCTGCGCGATAAGCTGACCATCTCCCGCTACGACTCCATTATTCCCGGCGGGCGTTACCACAACTTTAAAGATTTCATTGGCTTCCCGAACGTCGGCAAAGCCAATCTGGTGAACAAACCGCTGCCGCGCCTGCGCCATATCTGGTTCGATAAGTTCCGCAACGGGTTCGACGCCATCCGCGAACGGGATGTACTGCTCTACTATCCGTATCATACCTTTGAGCACGTGCTGGAATTGCTGCGTCAGGCCTCATTCGATCCGAACGTGCTGGCGATTAAAATCAATATTTATCGCGTGGCGAAAGATTCCCGCATCATCGATGCGATGATCCACGCGGCGCACAACGGCAAGAAAGTGACCGTGGTAGTTGAGCTCCAGGCTCGCTTCGACGAAGAGGCCAACATCCACTGGGCACGCCGACTGACGGAAGCGGGCGTGCACGTCATCTTCTCCGCGCCGGGGCTGAAAATTCACGCCAAGTTGTTCCTGATCTCCCGTAAAGAGGGTGACGAGGTGGTGCGCTACGCCCATATTGGTACCGGGAACTTTAACGAGAAAACCGCGAGAATCTACACCGACTATTCGCTGCTGACTGCCGATGCCCGCATCACCAACGAAGTGCGTCGGGTGTTCAACTTCATTGAGAACCCGTACCGCCCGGTGAGCTTCGATTATCTGCTGGTGTCACCGCAGAACTCACGGCGCCTGCTGTACGATATGATCGACAAAGAGATTGCCAATGCGCAGAACGGCTTGTCGTCCGGCATTACGCTGAAGCTCAACAATCTGGTGGATAAAGGGCTGGTGGACCGCCTGTACGCGGCCTCCAGTTCTGGCGTTCCGGTAAATCTGCTCATTCGCGGCATGTGCTCGCTCATTCCGGAACTGGAAGGCATTAGCGATAACATCCGCGTGATCAGCATTGTGGATCGCTATCTTGAACACGATCGCGTCTATATTTTCGATAACGCCGGTGATAAGCGCGTATACCTCTCGTCCGCCGACTGGATGACGCGTAACATTGATTACCGTATTGAAGTGGCGGCACCGCTGCTGGATCCTCGCCTGAAGCAGCGTATCCTGGACATTATCGAGATCCTGTTCAGCGATACGGTGAAAGCACGTTATATCGACAAAGAACTCAGTAATCGCTATGTACCGCGCGGCAATCGCCGTAAAGTGCGCTCGCAGCTGGCGATTTACGATTACATTAAATCACTTGAGCAACCCGATTAACCTATGCCAATAAACGATAATACCCCACGCCCGCAGGAGTTCGCTGCGGTCGATCTTGGCTCAAACAGTTTCCATATGGTCATCGCCCGCGAGGTGGATGGCGCGATGCAGATCATCGGTCGTCTGAAGCAGCGTGTGCATCTGGCCGATGGTCTCGACGCGCGTAACATGCTGAGCGAAGAGGCTATGGAGCGCGGGCTGAACTGCCTGTCGCTGTTCGCAGAACGTCTGCAAGGCTTTTCACCGTCCAGCGTCTGCATCGTTGGAACGCATACGCTACGCCAGGCGCTGAACGCGCCGGAATTTCTTAAGCGCGCGGAAAAGGTTATCCCCTACCCGATTGAGATCATCTCCGGTAACGAAGAAGCGCGCCTGATTTTTATGGGCGTGGAGCATACGCAGCCGGAAAAAGGCCGCAAGCTGGTGATTGATATCGGCGGTGGCTCCACGGAACTGGTGATTGGCGAAGACTTCGAGCCGCGTCTGGTGGAAAGCCGCCGTATGGGCTGCGTCAGCTTCGCGCAGATGTATTTCCCGGGCGGCGTCATCACCCGCGAAAACTTCCAGCGCGCGCGCATGGCCGCCGTTCAAAAACTGGAAAATCTGGCCTGGCAATACCGTATTCAGGGCTGGAACGTGGCGCTGGGCGCATCAGGGTCGATTAAAGCGGCCCATGAAGTGCTGCTGGCGATGGGTGAAAAAGACGGGTTTATTACGCCTGAGCGCCTGGTGAAACTCACCGAAGAGGTGCTTAAGCATAAGAGCTTCGACGCCCTGAGTTTGCCGGGTCTGTCCGACGAACGTAAAGCCGTGTTCGTACCGGGGCTGGCGATCCTCTGCGGCGTGTTTGACGCGCTGGCGATCAAAGAGCTGCGCCTCTCTGACGGCGCCCTGCGTGAAGGCGTGCTGTATGAGATGGAAGGACGTTTCCGTCATCAGGATATTCGCAGCCGTACCGCGCAGAGCCTGGCCAACCAGTACAACATCGACCGTGAACAGGCGAAGCGCGTTCTCGAAACCACGGTGCAGATGTACGAGCAGTGGGAGGAGCAAAATCCTAAGCTGGCGCATCCGCAGCTGGCCGCACTGTTAAAATGGGCCGCCATGCTGCACGAGGTGGGGCTGAACATTAACCACAGCGGAATGCATCGCCATTCAGCCTATATTCTGCAAAACAGCGATCTGCCTGGCTTCAACCAGGAGCAGCAAACCATGATGGCGACGCTGGTCCGCTATCACCGCAAAGCCATCAAGCTCGACGATCTGCCGCGCTTTACGTTGTTTAAGAAAAAGCAGTTCCTGCCGCTCATTCAGCTGTTGCGCCTGGGCGTATTGCTCAATAATCAGCGACAGGCGACCACCACGCCGCCGACGCTGAAGCTAAAAACGGATGACTATCACTGGACGCTGAGCTTCCCGCACGACTGGTTCAGCCAGAACGCGCTGGTACTGCTGGATCTGGAAAAAGAGCAGCAGTACTGGGAAGCGGTCACCGGCTGGCTGTTGAAGATTGAAGAAGAGAGTTCTGAGGCGGCAGCGTAACGGCTCAGGCGCTCTCCTGAGAAGGCTCCGTGTCGAGCAACGTATCAAGCTCAGCCGGCAACCCAATCAAATAACCCTGAACATAATCGATACCTAGCGCGTGCACCGCGCTACGTATCTCTTCTGTTTCCACATATTCCGCCACCACCAGCATTTTCTTCATCCGGGCCAGATGGCAAATAGAAGCCACAATCTGGTAATCCAGGCTGTTGCTGACAATATTGCGAATAAAACCGCCGTCGATTTTGAGGATGTCGGCGTCCACGCTTTTTAACCGCGCATAGCTGGCGTAGCCGGTGCCAAAATCATCAATGGCGATCCGGATGCCCATTTTTTGTAATTTCCTGAGGGTAGACGCCGCCAGATCCGCATGACCAAAGGCGCTGCTTTCGGTCACTTCAAAGATCAACTGCCATGCTTCAACGGCGTATTTAGCTAACAGGCGGCTCACTTCAAGCGGGAACTGCGCCCGGTAGACGGTAGAAGGTGCGAGGTTGATCGCAAAGCGCTGGCCCGGCAACCGCTGGCGGTGCTGTGCCAGGAAACTCAACGTACGCTCCAGTACCCATAAATCGACACGCGACGATAAACCAAATTCCTGTGCTATGGGCAGGAACTGTTCGGGAAAGATCAGCGCCCCATTATCATCACGCATTCGCAGCAGCACCTCGTGATAACAATCGCCGCGCAGCCCGCGAACGGGTTGAACCAGCAGGGTAAAAGCGTCCTGCTCCAGCGCGGCCTGTAAACGGCTCATCATCGCGACCTTATCTTTCAGGCTACGCTGCAAGTGAACAGCCCCGCGCTGCTGAAGATTTTCCGGGTGGTTGGTAGAAAGGGAGAGATCGGCCACGATGCCCAGCTCCCCCAGCACCAGATAGAGGTGATTGACGGGTGAGCGCACATAGCAATAGCTTATGCCGACCTGAGGCTGTACCGGCATACCATTCCAGACAAAAACGAACTGCTTGATATGCTCGTCCAGCGTCTCAATGCGCTGTTGATGCGACTCCGCATCCAGACGCACCGCCATGTCATACCCGGTGAGGTGATAGACTCGCTCATTGGGCTGTAGAGTGCCGTTTATCCATTGCGCCAGCTGCTGTTTATACTGGATCCGCAGCATCACGCCGTAATTGCGTCCCAGTACCTCCAGCTCGGGCACGCGCAGTAAACAGAGCGCTGACCACGGATGACTGGCCAGCTCGCGCGACAGCGCCCGCAGGTTGGGCATATGCACCACCGGATCGAGAAAAGCCTGACTGCGGGAGCGAATATTGATGGCGCGCTGGCGTGTCGCCAGCATCGACATGTACGTCACAACGAAGGAAAAGACCAGATAGCTGGATGAGGTGATCGCCAGCTGAATGCCATACCCCTCTTGCACCGGAATGTAGTGATAAAAAAAGTGAATCGACACCAGCAGGACCGGCGTCCAGATGAGTGACATCAGCTTGTAGCCAAAGCGCATCGCCCCCCAGAGCATCACGGGCATCAGCAGGGACAAGGTGTAGTTGGTACTGAAAATGGAACTGTTTGCATTCATGGGCAGCAGCAGCATGACCAGCAACCCGCCCAGGGCTAAAAACCACACCACAAACTCAACGGCAGTCACCTTTTTGTCTATTTGCGCGCGGAGCTGGGACATCAGTCCCTTGATATAGCGCGGATGCCGTATCAGGCGGATCAGCAGGTAGCTTAGCGGCACGCCCGTCAGCCCGCTCACCAGTAGCCCCTGATAGTTAATAAGTGTCCGAATATTGAGGGGATTTAGTCCCGCGAGGCTCTGGCGGCTCTCATAAATGCCGAGATAAACCGCAAACTGAAACAGCACCAGAAAAAGCGTTGCCGGACAAAACACCTGCCAGAAAATACGCTGCCCCATCAGACGTATGTCACCGTAAGCGGTCATATTGCGCCGGGGCGCAAATACGCGATAACCGCCCCAGCTGAGCACCAGAGGAACGATAAAATGCAGAATGCCAGCCACGGTTTCAAATAACCCAACGGAGGGGTAATAACGTAAAAATAGCGATACCACCACCCCGGGGAGGGCTTCCAGGCCAAAGAACAACATCAGCGCCAGCAGAAAAGAGAGCGGGAGATAATAGAGCGCAACGATACCGTCACCCAGCTGCGTTAAGGTATTAGCCACACTTAGTACCGGGAGTAACACGACGGGTAAAATAAGAGGAAGTGCCCACCAGCGGTCTTTATTTTGCTTCAGGATGTGGTGAATATTCATAGATGCTCGTTTACAACCCTTGCGCTCCAGAGGGTAAAGGAAGACAGGCATCCAACCTGACATACACGTTGCCCGGAAAATTCCTGGCAAGCACAGTGGAGGAGGGATTTTAAATATCAACGACGGGATGCGGTTGACCTAAATCAAATTAATTTATCTGAATAAACCTTTCTTACGTTTTTTTTGAATAATTTTCCTGTAATTATCAATGCGATAAATAAAAGCGTTGTTTTTAATAACATAAATTAATGTAAGCATTGACGGTATTTTACATTTCGCCGAATTGACCCAGACTTGCGGCTGTGCCTTAATAGCCGTATCGCCCAAAAGGGTATACTCAGGAAAAGAAAGTGAGTCAGGCTACGCGTATGCGAAAACGACATCGATTTAACACCCGGATGACCCGCATCATACTGCTCATCAGTTTCCTGTTTTTCTTTGGCCGCTTTGTTTATTCCTCCATTGGCGCCTGGTATCACCATCAGGACAAAATTCAGTCGCAGCAATCAAGCCTCGTAGTGGATTCGCCCGAGCGCTAACGTCCATGTTCACGCTGTAACAGCCGAATAATTACCGTCATCCCTTTGCTGAGGATCTTATCCTGACGCATCACTATCGCCAGTTGCCGGCGCAGAACGGGCGTTAACGATTGAACGCGTAATCCCTCCCGGTCGTCGACATGCTCCACCGCCATTCGCGGCACAATACTGTAGCCCAGCCCTGCACGTACCATGCGTTTGATGGCCTCAATACTGCCAAGCTGCATAACCGGTGAGACGGCTAGTCCGCGGGCTTCAAACCAGCCGTCAATCAACGTTCGCGTACCGCTGCCCGACTCAAACGCAATGAGCGGCTGAGCGTATAAAGAGCCTGGCGTAAACTGCTCCCCTTCTTCCGGCTGAACCTGCGCGCCAATCCAGACAAACTCTTCCTCCATCGCGTGCATAATCGCCAACGTACGACCGCTCGCCGGTAGCGTGACCAGCCCCATATCCAGCCGATTCTCCTCAATCGCCCTGACGATATCCGGCGTATTTCCCGTCGTCACTCCGATCCGTAACAGGGGATACTCCTCACGAAGCTGCTGCAACAGCGCTGGAAGCAGATGAATACAGGCCGTCGCGCCCGTGCCAAGCGTGATGGTGCCGCTCACTTCCTGATTGAATGCGCTAACCGAACGAATTGTCTCCTCAACCGCCAGTTCAAGACGTTCACCGTGCACCCGTAGCGCCTCACCGGCAGCAGTGGCTTTGATTCCACGCCCCGTACGTTCGATCAGCCGCGTCTGAAGAAACTGCTCCAGCTGGCGTATTTGCAGGCTGACGGCGGGCTGGGAAATACCCATTACATCTGCTGCCGCAGAAAAGCTGCCGCGTTGAACGACCAGACGAAAAGTGGCGAGGTGTCCCAGATTGAGCGTCGTCATGCAAAGTTTCTCTTATAGGGTGAATAAGGATACGGCTCTGCCAGCACAATACCGCGCCCTGTATGCTCGGGACAACTGCCTAACGGAATGAAAAATAATGGAAACACCTGCACTCCCTCGCCGTCTTGCGCTCACTGCGGGATGTAATCAACTCATTAACTGGGGGATCTCCTTTTACATGCCGGGAACCTTTGCTCATGCCATTACAGCAGACCGAAGCTGGTCGTCCCCCGAAATCTATCTCGGCCTGACGCTGGCCATGCTGGTTATGGCTATTGTCTCGCCGTTTGTCGCTCCTCTGCTGGCGCGTTTTGGTGGACAAAGGGTGGTAATGAGCGGGACCTTGCTGATCGCCGTAAGCTGTCTGTCAATGGCCTTTACGCCCACACTTTCAGGCTGGTATGGCGCCTGGTTGCTGACCGGCATCGGGATGCGCCTGTCGCTGTATGATGCGCTTTTCTCCGCTCTTGTGAACCTATACGGACCGCAGGCACGCAGGACAATCTCTCGTGTCACCCTGGCGGGCGGGCTGGCGTCCGCTGTCTTTTGGCCGCTGGGAGACGCCTTACTGAACGTGATGGGTTGGCAGGATGCGCTGAAGATCTACGCCCTGTTCGGTCTGCTCAGTGCCCTGCTTCTTCGGCGCTTCCCGCGCCAGCGCTTTACGGTCAAGCCCAAAGCATGTACGCAGGTTTCCCCTCATGACAGGCGTAACGGCTGGCTTTATGCAACCTTCATTGCTCTCATCACCTTCGTCTCTAACGGCACCTCTACCCACCTTCCCGAATTTATCGCCAGCTTCGGCCTGCCGGTCGCCGTCGGCATGCTGTGGGGAATGGGGCAGACCGGTGCACGCCTTATGGAGGTGCTGGCAGGGGCGCGCCTCACTCCGCTAAAACTGACGCTTTTCACTGCGCTCGCCATGCCGCTTTGTTTTCTCATCGGACTGAGCAGCGACATGCTGGCCTGGTGTGCCGCCGGATTTGTGTTCGGCTTTGGTGCCATTAACGGGCTGGTGACTATCGTCAAAGCGACGCTACCCCTGGAACTGTTTAGTACAGAGCGCTATGCCAGCCGCACGGGGCTGCTGCTTATTCCAGGCCAACTGATGGCAGCCGCCTCTCCGTTTGCGTATGCGTGGCTGAATAAGTCGCTGGGTATAACAGGCGGAATGTGGGTTTCCGCAGGACTGACGCTGGTCATTGCGGGGTTCGCAGTGGCGCTCGTGCGCAGCCCAGGCAAACAAACTGTATCGCACTGTATCCCGAGCGCTACGCTGACAAACCGGTACAAAACGCCCGCAGAAGCAAACATCCCCGATACATAAAAATGGTCTTCTGTATCCCTCGCCATAATAAACTGATGAGGAGAGACACAGATGATTCGTCGATATTTCCTGCTTCCTGTATTTGCGCTGACGTCCTTTGCTGGCGCACTGGCCGCACCGTTAGATGGCCTGAGCGCTGCTGATGTTAATGGCCCGGCCGCCGTATCGCCGCAGGAAAAACCCCAGCCGCCAGCAAAACTGATCGTCGACCCACCGCTGGCGGGACCGCTGAGTAAAGGTGCAGTCTTTATTCAGTACCGCGTCGAAAACCTGCGCATTGAACCTGTATTTGGACCCGACGCGCTGAAAGTCACTCCGCGTATCGGCCATATTCACGTTGTGGTGGATGACGCGCCCTGGCACTGGGCTGATACCAGCGGCGAGCCGGTGATCCTGGTCGGGCTGCCCGCCGGGAAACACAAGGTAACCATCATCGTTGCCGACCCGACGCATAAGCCCATCGACCATAAAACCGTTGAATTCACCGTGCCGCCACACGCCGCGGTTCACCACTTTTAAGGAGCCTGTTATGAAAGCATTGTCTGTATTAACAGCGGCGCTGCTGGCGGTTTCCACCAGCGCGCTGGCAGAGACGAAAGCCAGCGTGGTGCTGGTGCACGGGGCGTTTGCCGACGGCAGCAGCTGGAATAAGGTGATTACCCGGCTGCAAAAACACCATACCGAGGTCATTGCGGTACAACTTCCGCTCACGTCTCTGAAAGATGATGTCGCCGCCACGCAGCGTGCTATCGCCCGGGCTCATGGCGACGTTGTGCTGGTCGGGCACTCCTGGGGCGGGTCGGTAATCAGCGAAGCGGGCAATAATGCGCGGGTGAAGTCTCTGGTTTACGTTGCCGCTTTTGCGCCGGATTCCGGCCAGTCGACCGCAGATCTGGCAGACAGTTATCCTGCTCCGCCAGGGAGCGCCAGCCTCGCTAAAACGTCAGAGGGGTATTTATATCTGCCGACAAAAGCGGTCAGCGAGAATTTTGCCCCTGACGTGAAGGACGTTGAGCGCAGCGTGATTGCCGCGACGCAAAGCCCTATTAAGGCCGATGCGTTTGGGGAGAAAGTCGCGCATGCCGCCTGGCATGACAAACCGAGCTGGTATGTGATCAGCAAAAATGACCGGATGATCAATCCTGAGCTTGAGCGCGCAATGGCGAAGAAAATCAACGCCAACACCACGGAGGTAGCGGCAAGCCATGTATCGATGGTCAGCCAGCCGGACGTCGTTACCCGTACGATTGAACAGGCGTTATCGGGTCAACAGTGATAAAAAAGCCCGCATGATGAACGGTCCGACTTCGGGCCACGCCATCCTGCGGGCTTTATGCACTTCTGGCTCCTGCAACGGGGTTATGTGCGGTTTTGTCACAAACGCGCCTTCCCCCCACTCTTAACCATCAGAAGCTGTACGTCACCTTCAAACTTCCCACAGGAGACGTTTTTCGCTGAACAATTGGGCTATCGCCAGCCTCTCCCGTCAGCTGCGTAACGCCAGCTGCGGCAAGCAGGCTCCAGCGGGAGGTGAGCTTATGAGTCCAGTCCAGGTTCAGCGAATACGCATATAGTCCCGATCCGGCATCGTGTCGGGCAAAACCCGATGCGGCCGACTGGGCGGCATTCACCCCGTAATAGGTTTGCACGTACTTACTGGATCCCCAGCTACCGGTCAGCGCCAGCGTTAACGCATTTTTCGGAGATGTATAGAGCGGGCTGGCAATGCCGAAATGCACAGCTTCACCATTGTCTCTCTCAGAAACCGGGACCTCTGCCTGCAACTGCACGGTCAGCCAGTCAGTCACCCTGTATCCCAGCCCTGGCACAACGATAGCTGAGCCTTTAATGTCACCCATTCCTCGCAGGTCGTCGCTGCCGGAGGCGATCGAATCGCTGCTTACGTCGCGATCCTTACGTCCTGCGCGATAGCTCAGCGCTGCGTTGTAGTCCAGGTTACCAAAGCTGTTGCCGTAGCCGATCCCCCGCGTGGTGCTG
This sequence comes from Enterobacter cloacae complex sp. IR5402, assembly GCF_049238125.1. Taxonomy (NCBI): domain Bacteria; kingdom Pseudomonadati; phylum Pseudomonadota; class Gammaproteobacteria; order Enterobacterales; family Enterobacteriaceae; genus Enterobacter; species Enterobacter cloacae complex sp. IR5402. Next base: position 99,258 of record NZ_JBMKHO010000002.1, on the reverse strand, counting down.
ACAAAAAAACTATTGGCCATCGCGTAATCAACCACCTGAGCCGCAGAGACCCGGCTCTTGTCCGAACCGGAATAGCGTGGCGCAACATCCACGCCGCCTCCCAGGGTTAACACGTTGCCCTGGCGCTGATCTGCCGCCAGGGCCGTGGTAGCCAGTAACGCCAGGACGGCCCCCGGCAAGATGCTTTTCATGCTGCGACCGATGCGTGAACGGGGGAAACTATGACGCAGTGTGATGTTTCTCATTAAAGAAGCCCTTTGGATTCAGATAATTGCGATACAAGCGGTGTTAAACGCCAGAGCGCTCATTCTGAATACTCACCTTAAGGTTCTTATGAGCCGTAAATGAAGAAATGCTGAAGCAAGTGAAGGTTCTGTAAACCCTGAAGAATTCCTGATACCGTTTTTTCTTCAGTTGTTCTTCATGCACTGTTGATACAGTTACCAATGTGAAAATTCTACTAATTGAAGACGACCTGGATCTCGGCAATGGCGTACGTATCGCCCTTGCAGATCAAGGATTTGATGTCATATGGGTACGCCGCAAAGAGGATGCGCTGCATCAGCTTGGGATCTGCGTGCCGGAACTTATTTTGCTAGACCTGGGGCTGCCCGATGGCGATGGCATGAGCCTGATGACGCGCCTGCGTCAACAGCTTAAGGGCGTCCCCGTCATCATCCTGACGGCGCGAGGCACGCTACAGGACCGCCTGTGCGGTCTGGATGCAGGCGCAGACGATTATCTGGTCAAACCTTTTGTTCTCGCCGAACTGCTGGCGCGCGTGAGAGCCCTTGCGCGGCGCAGTTACGGTTTTGAAAATGAGGCAATAGAAATTCGCGGTTTGTCGCTTCATATTCCGACGCGTCGCGTAACGGTGAGCGCACGCCACGTTGAGCTGACGGCAAGCGAATATGCGCTGCTTGAAACGTTAATGCTGCGCGCCGATCGCGTGCTTACGCGACGGTATCTGGAAGAAAGGTTATTTGGCACGAAAGAAAACCTCAGCAACGCACTTGATGTGCATATGGGTAACCTGCGGCGAAAAATTGGCGATGGCTTTGTGCGAACGGTGAGAGGCGTTGGGTATGTCATTGATACCGTACCCGTTCAGAAGGCGGCAGGTTGATGCGTAATTTTTGGCACCACCTCAGGCTTCCCACACTGGTCAGGCGAATGCTGGTCGCCCAGATGCTGCTGCTTACGTTGCTCTGGTGTCTCTTTTTAACCTTCATTTTGCTGGAAGACCTGCGTAGTCCTCCCATACTGACGGGCAATGAGACTTACGAAACCGTTTTTTCCCTGGTAGAGAGCATGGACGATCGCCCGCAGGCGCGTAATGCCGTGCTGGCAGCGTTCAGCAAGGCGCTGCGGGAGGGCTATGGCGGCGGTGAAGACCCGGAGCTGTCCATCAACCTCATTGTTCGCAAGAATAACGAGATTATTTTTTCTTCGGATGGTGCGCCAACGGGGGTAAAAAATAGCCGTCTGGGGGTCATGCAGCATGTCCAGAGTGAGGACCATACATGGACAAGCCGTACCCTCAAATCCGCGCACTCCGACGTGGAGGTCACCCTTTTTACCCCTGCCGGTAGCTGGAATTTCTTTATCTATCTGAACTCGCGCGGCTACTACGTCATGCCGCTGATGATATGCATCCCTTTTCTTCTGTTCCCCGCGTGGCTGTCCATCCGCATCGCGATGCGCCCCTGGAACAAGGTGGTAGATGAAATTTCATTGCGCACGCCGGACGATCTCTCGCCTTTAAAAGCCGTCCCCCGACACAGGGAGCTTCGCCAGACGGTCGACGCGATTAATGACTTTCTGGCCAGGGTGCGGGAAAGCGCCGAAAGGGAAAAAATGTTTATTGCCGATGCCGCTCACGAACTGCGTACGCCTCTGGCCGCGATGCGGATCAACGTCGAGGCATTGCAGTCCTGGGTCATCAGCGAAAGCCAGCAGGAACTGCTTGCGGGCATTGTTCGCAGCAATAGCCGTGCTGCGCGTCTCGTCAATCAGCTTCTGCTGATGATGCACAGCGAAGCACACATCAGCACGGTGTTGTCGCCTGTGCCGCTGACAACGCTTATTCAGGAGCGAATGGCTGCCCTGGAACCGCTGGCGTCCGGACGCAGAATTGAGTTTGAATTCTTCGCCGACGATGAAATCCATGTCGCAGGCATTAGGGAACGTCTGGTGTCGCTGATCGACAATTTAATTGAGAATGCCGTGAAGTACAGCCCTGAGGGTGGACGCATTGAGGTACAACTGCAATCGCGTGATAAGTGCGCTCAGCTGCGCGTCTCAGACGCGGGCCCCGGTATCCCGATTGAACTACGGGAGCGCGTGTTCGACAGATTTTTCCGCGATCCTAATCAGACCCAAAGCGGGAGTGGACTGGGGCTTGCCATCGTCAAAGCCGTTACGCAGCAACACAACGGCAGGGTCAATCTGAGTACGTCAGCCGAAGGTGGTCTTATGGTGACCGTTGATTTCCCGAATCCGGCGTTCGCATGAATGTAAACCCGGCGCTACACGTCCTGACATGTGTCAGCGCAGCGTTACTTCACGTATGCCGCAGATTGCTTCAATAAAATTACCGTATTTGTTATATTGTTACTTACTGATTATTCACCTCTGCGGTGCCAAAAAGAACAAGATTCACCGCAACCCAGGACAGAAAAATGTTAGATTACCGCTTCCCGACAGCTTTGCAGATGGTTCTCAGCGTAGCGATGGCGGAGCAATCGGGTGAACGTTCGACGAGTGCAATCCTGGCTTACGGCCTGGAAGCGAATCCGAGCTTTATCCGCAAATTAATGGTTCCTCTCGCCCGCGACGGCATTATCGTCTCCACGCTTGGCCGCAACGGCTCTATTCATCTTGGCCGCCCGGCGGAAGAGATTACCCTGCGTGATATCTACCTTTCCGTCACTGAAGATAAAAAGCTGTGGGCGTCCCGTCCTGACGTCCCGGCCCGCTGCGTGGTCAGCGCCAACGCCTGCTGGTACTTCAAATCAATCGCTGATGAAGCGGAGCAGGCTTCGTTAGCGGTTTTAGCGCGCCATACCGTCGCCAGCGCGCTGGAAGAGGTGAAAAAAGCCGATACCAGCGGGTGCGATCCGGTGCCGGAACTCTGTACGCAGCATAAAAAAGCGCCTTAATCCTGACAGACTGCGAAAAAAAAGCCGCCTTCATTGTGAAGGCGGCTTTTTGCTATCTGCTACGTCCTACGCAGGCAACACCTCTCTTTCCGCTTTGCCGCGCGTCACGAACTTACGCAGCGTCACGTAAAAGACCGGCGTCAGGAACAGACCAAACAGCGTCACGCCCAGCATCCCGGAAAAGACGGTGATCCCGGTGACGCCGCGCACTTCTGCCCCTGCCCCGTGACCTAGGATCAGTGGAATAGTCCCGGCAATAAAGGCGATAGAAGTCATTACAATCGGGCGTAAACGCAGGCGGCACGCCTCCAGCGCAGCCTCCATGATGCCTTTGCCCTGAATTTCCAGCTCGCGGGCAAACTCCACGATAAGTATCGCGTTTTTACAGGCCAGCCCCATCAGCACAACCAGCCCTACCTGCACGAAGACGTTGTTATCGCCCCCGGTCAGCCAGACGCCGAACAGCGCGGAGAGCATCGTCATCGGCACGATGAGGATCACCGCCAGCGGCAGCGTCCAGCTTTCATACAGCGCCGCCAGCACCAGGAACGCCAGCAGCACTGCGACCGGGAAGACGATCAGCGCCGTGTTGCCCTGGGTGGCCTGCTGGAAGCTCAGGTCCGTCCATTCAATATTCATCCCGTTCGGCAGGATCTGCTTAGACATAGCGTCCAGCTGCGTCATCGCCTGCGCGGAAGAGAGCACGCGCGGGTCGGCATCACCAATCAGATCCGCCGCCGGGTAGCCGTTGTAGCGGATCACCGGATCCGGACCGTAGGTGGTCGTGATGTTCACCATACTGCCAATCGGCACCATTTCGCCCTGGCTGTTGCGGGTACGCAGATTCGCAATATCTTCCACGCTGTCGCGGAACTGCCCGTCGGCCTGCGCCATCACGCGCCAGGTACGCCCGAACTGGTTGAAATCATTGACGTACGACGAGCCCAGATAGGTTTGCAGCGTCCCGAAGAGATCGGTCAGCGACACGCCCTGCGCTTTCGCCTTATCGCGGTCAACCTGGACGTCCAACTGCGGCACGTTAGCCTGGTAGGTTGAGATGGGGAAATGCATCCCCGGCGTCTGCATAATCGCCCCGGACATGGTGTTCACCGCGTTTTGCAGCGCGCCATAGCCCAGACCAGCGCGATCCTGTATGTACAGCGAATAGCCCGACCCCTGACCCAGCCCTAAAATCGGCGGCGGCAGAATCGAGAAGCCAAAGCCCTGCTGGATTTGCGCGATTTTCGCGTTGATCTCCGCGTTAATTTCCGCCGCGGAATGTTTACGCTGGTCGAACGGCTTCAGGCCAAAGAAGACCGTCCCGGTGTTCGGCGTATTGGTGAACTGGAGCGCATTCAGGCCAGGAAACGCGACCGCATAATCCACGCCTTCGGTATTCATCCCGATTTCGCTCATTTTGCGGATCACCGCATCGGTGCGGGCCAGCGAGGAGCCTTCCGGCATTTTCACGCCGCCAATCAGGTACAGCTTGTCCTGCGTGGGAATAAACCCGCCGGGCACCGCTTTAAACATGACGCCTGCGGCACAGAGCAGCAGCAGGTAAACCACGAATACCGCACCGCGCCGTCCCAGCGTTTTGCCCACCAGCCCCTGATAGCCGTTTGAACTGCGGAGGAAAAAGCGGTTAAACGGACGGAAAATCCAGCCGAACAGACGGTCGATAAGCCGGGTCGGGAAATCTTTCGGCGCGCCGTGGGGCTTTAACAGCAGTGCCGCCAGCGCCGGAGAGAGCGTCAGCGAGTTAATCGCTGAAATCACCGTCGATATCGCGATCGTCACCGCAAACTGCTTGTAGAACTGGCCGGTAACGCCCGACAGAAACGCCATCGGCACAAACACCGCGCACAGCACCAGCGCAATCGCGATAATCGGCCCGGACACTTCACGCATCGCCTGGTGCGCGGCCGCAAGCGGCGCAAGCCCCTCTTCGATATTTCGCTCGACGTTTTCCACCACCACGATGGCGTCGTCCACCACGATACCGATGGCGAGCACCAAGCCGAACAGGCTGAGGGTATTCAGCGAGAAGCCCAGCAGGTAGAGAATGCTGAAAGTACCCACCACCGACACCGGCACCGCGATCAGCGGAATGATCGACGCGCGCCAGGTTTGCAGGAACAGAATGACCACCAGCACCACCAGCACCACGGCTTCCAGCAGCGTTTGCACCACCGCACGGATTGAATCACGCACGAAGACCGTCGGATCGTAAGGTGCCGCCCACTTCATGTCTGCCGGGAAGCGCGTGGACAGTTCGTCCATTTTCGCGCGCACCGCGTTAGACAGATCGATGGCGTTCGCCCCCGGCGACTGGAAGATACCAATCCCGACCGCGTCTTTATTGTTCAGCTGGGAACGCAGGGCATAGCTCCCGGAACCCATTTCAATCCGCGCCACATCGCGCAGGCGGACGACCGTACCATCCTGCGTTGTTTTCAGGACAATATTGCCAAACTCTTCTTCGGTATGCAGGCGGCCCTGGGCGTTAATGGAGATCAGGAAGTCGCTCTCTTTCGGCAGCGGCTCGGCGCCAAGTTGCCCGGCAGACACCTGCACGTTCTGCTCCTGCATCGCCGTGACCACGTCCGAGGCGGTCAGCCCGCGCGCCGCCACTTTATTAGGGTCCAGCCAGACGCGCATCGCGTACTCACCGGAGCCGAAAATCTGGATCTGGCCGACGCCGGGCAGGCGCGCCAGCTCATCCTTCACCTTCAGCGTGGCGTAGTTGCGCATATACAGCGAATCGTACTTACCGTTTGGCGAAAACAGATGCACCACCAGCGTCAGCGTGGGCGACTGCTTCTGGGTGGTAATGCCCAGACGCCGCACGTCCTCCGGCAGACGCGCTTCGGCCTGCGCGACGCGGTTCTGCACCTGAACCTGCGCCTGATCCGGGTCAGTCCCCGGACGGAAGGTCACGGTGGTCACCAGCACGCCGTCCGAGCCCGCGACGGATTTCATGTACATCATGTTCTCGACGCCGTTGATCGCCTCTTCCAGCGGCGTCGCCACGGTCTCGGCAATCACTTTCGGGTTGGCGCCCGGGTACTCCGCGCGCACCTGCACGCTTGGCGGCACGACGTCAGGGTATTCGCTCACCGGCAGCAGCGGGATGGCGATTAACCCTGTGATAAAAATCAGAATCGACAGGACGGCAGCAAAGATCGGCCTGTCGATAAAAAAGCGGGAAAAGTCCATGGGTTGGATTCTCAGGTCAAGGGATCAGTTGAGGGCGGCGCTGGCGGTCATGGCAACGGTTTTGGCGTTAACCGGCATACCCGGCATAAACACTTTCTGTAAACCCTCGACGATGACTTTGTCACCTGGGTTCAGCCCCTGCCGCACGATGCGTAAACCGTCTGCCAGACGACCCGGCGTAATGTCGCGACGCTGCGCTTTCCCCTCTTTATCGACGATATAGACGTATTTACGATCCTGATCGGTCAGCACCGCTTTGTCGTCGATAAGCGTAGCTTTGAACTCCGCGCTGCCCGGCAGGCGTACTCGGGCAAACAGTCCCGGCGTGAACTGACGCTGTGAGTTATCCAGCAGCGCGCGCATGCGGATGGTCCCGGTGCTCGGCGTGAGCTGGTTATCCAGGAAATCCACTTTGCCCTGATGGGGATAGCCCTCCTCGCCCGTCAGGCCAATCTCAACCGGCAGCGCCGTGTGATTGCTGGACGCCCCCTGCCCGCTGCGGGCCAGGTTTTGATAGTGAAGGTAGGTTGACTCGTCCACGTCAAAGTAGACGTACACCGTCTTCTGCGAGACCAGCGTGGTGAGGACGCTGGCGGTATCGCCCGCAGTCACCAGGTTCCCGCTGGTGATCAGCGCCCGGCTGGCGCGACCATCGATAGGCGCAGTCACTTTGGTGAAGTCCAGGTTGAGCTGGGCTGCGTCAACCGCCGCCTGCGCGGCGCGAATGTCGGCCTGCGCCTGAACGGCAGCCGAGCGACGCTGCTCCCACTCTTCCCGTGAGACCAGATGGGTATTGATCAACTTATCGGTACGGTTGGCTTCACTTTGCGCGAGGCTGGCCTGCGTTTTGGCTCTTGCCAGGTTCGCCTGCGCCTGTTCCAGCGCGGCGCGATAGGTTCGGTCATCGATGGTGAACAGCACCTCGCCCTTCTTCACTTCCTGGCCGTCGGTGTAATTCACTTTCTCAATGTAGCCGGACACGCGCGGACGCAGCTGAACGCTTTCCACCGCTTCAATGCGACCGTTAAAGCTGTCCCACTGGCTAATGGATTTCACCACCACGTCAGCAGCGCTGACAACGGGCGCTTGCGGCGCGGCATTTTGCGCGACGCTGTCATCGCACCCGACGAGAAGCACGGAGAGTAAAACCACCCCCATCGCGCTCAGATGAAAGTTACCCCAGGTTTTTTGCAGGCTCATTATTTTTATTCCGGTTATTGTAGCCGCCGGGCAAGACGCAGCGGGAGACGCCGCGCCACTTCCTTTGTCCGGTAGCTGGCTTAAGGCCATTTGTGTCGTTCATCGCCACAAAACTGTAACAGTTGCGAATACACTATTCGCGGCGATTGTAGGAAGGCGCTTAACTAAGTGCAAGAATAATTGTTGCACTTTATGTGCTATTTGCGGCAAAGGTAAATCACGTGTTTTGAACAGGGATTTAAATGCAACAATAAAACTTGCAATTAATGTAAAAACGGGTCACCTTTAAGTGCAACAAACAAAGATGCTTTTTAATGCGTGGCGTAGGGGGAAGCAAGATGAACACGGGTGCATTCATTCACGATTTACTCGACTGGATCGACAACAACCTCGATAGCCGTCTGGACATTGAAACCGTCTCCAGGCGAGCCGGCTATTCGAAATGGCACCTCCAGCGGCTTTTCAAAGAACATACCGGCTCCCCTCTCGCCGAATATATTCGCGCGCAAAAGCTGCAAAAATCGGTTGAGCGCTTAGCCCACAGCGATGAACCGATTCTGAACGTGGCGATCGCGCTGGGCTTTGACTCTCAGCAGTCCTTCAATCGCAGCTTTAAGCGTCAGTATGGTCAGGCGCCAGGGGCATGGCGACGCAGTATCGGCTGCCGTGGATCCCGGCAGATGAGCCAGTAGCTCACGTCCCGTTCGGATATCAGCTACAAAAGAAAAACCCTCTGTAAACAGAGGGTTTTATCAGTCTTACCTGCTTATAACTTCGCAGGAAAGGTTATGGGCTTACTCCCACTCGATCGTCGCCGGTGGCTTGCCGCTGATGTCATACACGACACGCGATATGCCATTGACTTCATTGATTATTCTGTTAGACACGCGGCCTAAGAAGTCATACGGCAGGTGCGCCCAGTGCGCGGTCATGAAGTCGATGGTTTCCACCGCACGCAGGGAAACAACCCAGTCGTACTTACGGCCATCGCCCATCACGCCGACGGAGCGTACCGGCAGGAACACGGTGAACGCCTGGCTCACTTTGTTGTACAGGTCAGCTTTGTGGAGCTCTTCGATGAAGATCGCGTCCGCGCGACGCAGCAGGTCGCAGTACTCTTTCTTCACTTCGCCCAGCACGCGTACGCCGAGGCCCGGGCCCGGGAATGGGTGACGGTAGAGCATGTCGTACGGCAGCCCCAGCTCCAGACCGATTTTACGCACTTCGTCTTTGAACAGCTCACGCAGCGGTTCCACCAGACCCATCTTCATCTCTTTCGGCAGGCCGCCCACGTTGTGGTGAGATTTGATAACGTGCGCTTTACCGGTTGCGGAGGCCGCAGACTCGATCACGTCAGGGTAGATAGTGCCCTGCGCCAGCCATTTCACGTCTTCCAGCTTCAGCGCTTCTTCGTCGAACACTTCCACGAACACGCGACCGATGATCTTACGTTTCGCTTCCGGATCGTTCTCGCCTTTCAGCGCGTCCAGGAAACGCTGCTCGCCTTCCACGTGAACGATGTTCAGACCGAAGTGGTCGCCAAACATGTCCATAACCTGCTTCGCTTCGTTCAGGCGCAGCAGGCCGTTATCCACGAAGACACAGGTCAGGTTTTTGCCGATGGCGCGGTGCAGCAGCATCGCGGTCACAGAGGAGTCCACGCCACCGGAGAGGCCGAGGATCACTTTGTCATCGCCAACCTGCTGGCGGATACGCTCCACGGCGTCGTCGATGATTTTTGCCGGGGTCCACAGGGCTTCACACTGGCAGATGTCACGCACGAAGCGCTCCAGCATGCGCATACCCTGACGGGTATGGGTCACTTCCGGGTGGAACTGCACGCCGTAGAAACGTTTTTCTTCGTTCGCCATGATGGCGAACGGGCAGCTTTCGGTGCTGGCAACGGTCACGAAGTCGGACGGGATAGCGGTGACTTTGTCGCCGTGGCTCATCCACACGTCCAGCAGCGGCTTGCCGTCTGCGGTCAGGGAGTCTTCGATACCGCGCACCAGCGCGCTGTCGGTGACAACTTCAACCTGTGCGTAGCCGAACTCACGCTCGTTAGAGCCTTCTACGTGGCCGCCCAGCTGCATCGCCATGGTCTGCATACCGTAGCAAACGCCGAACACCGGTACGCCCGCTTCGAACACGTACTGCGGCGCGCGCGGGCTGTTCTCCTCGGTGGTGCTTTCCGGGCCGCCGGACAGGATGATGCCGCTTGGATTGAATTCGCGAATCTGTGCTTCCGTGACATCCCACGCCCACAGCTCACAGTAAACGCCCAGCTCACGCACGCGGCGCGCCACCAGCTGAGTGTACTGAGAACCAAAGTCCAGGATGAGAATGCGATGTTTATGAATGTTTTCCGTCATTGACGCTAATTCCGAGGCAAGTGAAACAAAACAAAGCGCCCGGCATTGAGCCGGGCGCGGAAATTTATAAGGAGCCCAGACGGTAGTTCGGGGACTCTTTGGTGATCGTCACGTCGTGAACGTGGCTCTCCTGGATACCCGCACCGCTGATGCGTACGAATTCCGCTTTGGTACGCAGCAGGTCAATGGTACCACAGCCGGTCAGACCCATACAGGAGCGCAGGCCACCCATCTGCTGGTGAATGATCTCTTTCAGGCGGCCTTTATACGCCACGCGACCTTCGATACCTTCCGGTACCAGTTTGTCAGCAGCGTTATCGGTCTGGAAGTAACGGTCGGAGGAACCTTTGGACATCGCGCCCAGGGAGCCCATACCGCGGTAGGATTTATAAGAACGCCCCTGGTAGAGTTCGATTTCACCCGGAGATTCTTCGGTACCGGCCAGCATGGAGCCCACCATCACGGCTGCGGCACCTGCGGCGATCGCTTTGGCGATGTCACCAGAGAAGCGGATACCGCCGTCCGCGATAACCGGAATACCGGTGCCTTCCAGCGCTTCAACCGCGTCAGAAACCGCCGTGATCTGCGGCACGCCTACGCCAGTGACGATACGGGTGGTACAGATAGAGCCAGGGCCGATACCCACTTTCACCGCGCTGCAACCCGCTTCCGCCAGCGCGCGAGCGCCTGCGCCTGTTGCCACGTTACCGCCGATAATCTGGAGATCCGGGTATTTAGCACGGGTTTCACGAATACGTTGCAGAACGCCTTCGGAGTGGCCGTGGGAGGAGTCAATCAGCAGCACGTCAACGCCCGCGGCAACCAGCGCGTCAACGCGCTCTTCGTTACCTGCGCCCGCGCCAACCGCAGCGCCGACGCGCAGACGGCCATGCTCGTCTTTACAGGCGTTCGGTTTACGTTCTGCTTTCTGGAAATCTTTAACGGTGATCATGCCGCGCAGGTGGAAGTTCGCGTCCACAACCAGCGCTTTCTCAACGCGTTTTTCGTGCATTTTCGCCAGCACCACGTCGCGGGTTTCGCCTTCACGCACGGTCACCAGACGCTCTTTTGGCGTCATGTAGACGCTTACAGGCTGGTTCAGGTCAGTCACGAAACGCACGTCACGACCGGTAATGATGCCGACCAGTTCGTTGTCTTCAGTGACTACCGGGTAGCCTGCAAAGCCGTTACGCTCGGTCAGGGCTTTCACTTCGTGCAGCGTGGTGGTTGGCAGAACGGTCTGAGGATCGGACACGATACCGGATTCATGCTTCTTCACGCGGCGAACTTCTTCCGCCTGACGCTCGATAGACATGTTTTTGTGGATAAAGCCAATGCCGCCTTCCTGTGCCAGGGCGATAGCCAGACGCGCTTCAGTCACGGTGTCCATTGCTGCGGAGAGCATAGGAATGTTCAGACGAATGGTTTTCGTCAACTGCGTGCTGAGGTCGGCAGTATTCGGCAGAACGGTGGAGTGAGCGGGAACGAGGAGGACGTCGTCAAACGTCAGTGCTTCTTTAGCAATACGTAGCATGGGCAATATCTCTGACCTGGGTGGTTAAATATTGCCGTGGCATTATACAGAGCGTAACCGATTGCATCCACACTTTTTTGAAAAAAATGCTTGCGCTCACCTCTCAGCAGGTTACTATCGACTGAATAACTTGCTGATTTAGAATTTGATCCCGCTCACATGTTATCCTCTCAATCCCCCTCAATCTATACTGTCAGCCGCCTTAATCAGACGGTGCGTTTGCTGCTTGAGCAGGAAATGGGACAGGTCTGGATCAGCGGTGAAATCTCTAACTTCACGCAGCCTGCTTCCGGCCACTGGTACTTTACGCTGAAAGACGACACCGCTCAGGTGCGCTGCGCGATGTTCCGCAACAGCAACCGTCGCGTGACGTTCCGTCCTCAGCATGGCCAGCAGGTTCTGGTTCGCGCCAACATTACCCTGTATGAGCCGCGCGGCGATTATCAGATTATCGTCGAGAGCATGCAGCCCGCCGGTGAAGGCTTGCTGCAACAGAAGTACGAGCAGCTAAAAGCCATGCTTTCGGCTGAGGGATTGTTCGACCAGCAGTTTAAAAAACCCCTTCCCTCACCAGCCCACTGCGTTGGGGTTATCACGTCGAAAACCGGTGCGGCCCTGCACGATATTTTGCACGTCCTTAAGCGCCGTGACCCTTCCCTGCCCGTCATTATCTACCCGACTGCCGTTCAGGGTGACGATGCGCCGGGGCAGATCGTGCGCGCCATTGAGCTGGCGAATGCGCGTCAGGAGTGTGATGTCCTGATCGTCGGGCGCGGCGGCGGCTCGCTGGAAGACCTGTGGAGCTTTAACGACGAGCGCGTGGCGCGGGCAATCTTTGCCAGCCTTATCCCGGTGGTAAGCGCCGTCGGCCATGAAACGGATGTGACGATAGCGGATTTTGTCGCGGATTTACGCGCGCCCACGCCGTCCGCGGCGGCAGAGGTAGTCAGCCGTAACCAGCAGGAGCTGCTGCGTCAGATCCAGAACGGGCAGCAGCGCCTGGAGATGGCGATGGACTACTTCCTCGCCAACCGTACCCGCCGCTTTACCCAGCTTCACCATCGTCTGCAACAGCAGCATCCGCAATTGCGTCTCGCGCGTCAGCAAACTGTGCTGGAACGTCTGCGTCAGCGGATGAACTTCGCGCTGGATAACCAGCTTAAGCGGGCGGTATCGCGCCAGCAGCGCACGACGCAGCGTCTGAACCAGCAGAATCCGCAGCCGAAGATTTATCGCGCACAAACGCGGATCCAGCAGCTTGAGTATCGCCTCGCGGAAAATATCCGCTCACGCCTGAGCACCACGCGCGAGCGTTTTGGCAATGCGGTCACCCATCTGGAAGCCGTCAGCCCGCTCTCCACGCTGGCCCGCGGCTATAGTGTGACCACCGCGACGGACGGCAAAGTGTTGAAGCAGACGAAACAGGTCAAAGCCGGGGATGTACTCACCACCCGGCTTTCTGACGGCTGGGTCGAGAGTGAGGTGAAAGAGATCAAACCGATGAAAAAAACGCGCCAGCGTAAAAGCGGATAAATCTTCGCCGGTTACAAACTATACTGCTGCTATTGCCTTTTTTAATAAGGAGAGCAGCATGCCCCATCTTCATAGCGTCATCCCTCCGTATATTCTTCGTCGTATTATCGAAAGCGGGTCAGAGCCCCAGCAGCGCTGCGCCCGTCAGACATTAACCCATGTGCAAACCCTGATGGCGCATATGCCGGGCAAGCCCGCCGCGCCGCATGTGAATAAAGCCGGACAGCTTGAGCGTGACATCTACGATGCGAAACAGACCCAGGAGCTGCCGGGTACCCAGGTGCGCTATGAAGGCCAGCCCTCCAACGGCGATGTGGCGGTGGATGAAGCGTACGATTATCTGGGTATCACCCATGATTTCTTCTGGAAAGAATATCAGCGCGATTCACTCGATAACAAAGGACTGATCCTCACCGGCACCGTGCATTATGGTCGGGAATATCAGAACGCCTTCTGGAACGGCCAGCAGATGGTCTTTGGCGACGGTGACGGAGAAATCTTCAACCGCTTCACCATTGCCATCGACGTGGTGGCGCATGAGCTTAGCCACGGCGTGACCGAGACCGAAGCCGGGCTGATTTATTTTGAACAGTCGGGCGCGCTAAACGAGTCGCTGTCAGACGTGTTTGGCTCGCTGGTGAAGCAATACCATCTTAAGCAAACCGCCGATCGGGCAGACTGGCTGATTGGTGAGGGTCTGCTGGCGGAGGGTATCAACGGGAAAGGGCTACGTTCCATGTCTGAACCCGGTACCGCCTACGACGATCCGCTGCTCGGCAAAGACCCGCAGCCCGCGCACATGAAAGACTTCATCAAAACGCGCGAGGATAACGGCGGCGTGCATCTTAACTCCGGCATCCCCAACCGCGCGTTTTACCTGGCCGCAACGGCGATCGGTGGCTACGCCTGGGAAAAAGCGGGTTATGCCTGGTACGACACGGTTTGCGATCGCAACCTGGCGCAGGATGCGGATTTTGACGCTTTCGCAAAACTGACGATCGCCCACGGCGAGAAACGCTCCGGTAGCGACGTTGGGGCGGCCATTAAACAAGCCTGGGAACAGGTGGGAGTACTGTAATGCAGGTACCGGAACTGACGGATGACGCCGTGGTTGAGCTGGCCCGGGAAGGCGGCGTCGCCTTTATTCCTAAGCTGAGCGGTCAGCGCACGATCGCCCTCTCCACGCTCAACGAGGCGCAGCGTCAGCGCGTGGTGAATATTCTGGAACAGGCTATCCCGCGCGGACAGCCACCGGGCCAGGCGTCGTCTCCGGGCAGCGGCGATCAGCGCTATTTTCGCATTCAGATAATCTGGACCCGGCACAATCAGGCGCAGTATACCGATATTATTGTGCTGGTTCCGGAGCAGGAAGCGCCGGAATCGCTGATCGAGCTATGGCAAAAAGGAGAAGGCTGCGTGTGCGATTAAGCCCCAGCCCTGACGAACTCGACGCGTTTTTTTGAGATCAGCCCGTGGCCGTTCTGACAGAAGTAATCCACCGCGCCGCAGGCCTTGAGTACCTGAAGCGGCTGATGGCAGTCAGGGCAGCGCGCTTCGAGGGGAATATCTTTATTGCAGCTGTCGCAGTGCGCGATACCGTTTTGCGGCTCGAGCGCTGCGTGGCAATCCGGACAGGTAATCGACATGCTCTCTCCTGTTGAGTTGGGCCGGGACAGGACAACTGCCCCGGCAGACTGAATAGTATCAGGCTTCGGTAGCCGGTTTAGTTTGCGCATTTTCCAGCATGCGACGTACCGGAACAATGAGGACGAACAGCACCGCAGCACAAATCAGCAGCGCGATGGAGCAACGGGCAAAGAGGTCTGGCAGCATATCCAGCTGGTCGGCCTTCACGTGACCGCCAATCAGCCCCGCAGCCAGGTTACCCAGCGCACTGGCGCAGAACCACAGGCCCATCATCTGGCCGCGCATTCTTTCCGGCGCCAGCAGGGTCATGGTCGCCAGACCAATCGGACTCAGGCACAGTTCCCCGAGCGTCAGCATCAGGATACTGCCCACCAGCCAGAACGGAGAAACCCCTGCCCCACCATTGCTCAGTACGTTCTGCGCCGCCAGCATCATCAGGCCAAAGCCCGCCGCTGCACACAGAATACCGATCACGAACTTGGTGATGCTGCTCGGACGAATGTTTTTGCTCGCCAGCTTCGGCCATGCCCAGCTAAATACCGGGGCCAGCAGAATGATGAACAGGGCATTAATCGACTGGAACCACACCGCCGGGATTTCAAAATCACCGATCATGCGGTTAGTGTAGTCGTTGGCGAACAGGTTGAAGGAGGTTGGCTTCTGCTCGAACGCGGACCAGAAGAACGCGGCGGAGACCAGCAGAATAAAGCACACCAGCAGCCTTGCGCGCTCTTTGCGATTCAGCCCGGCGAAGATGAACAGATAGATGAAGTAGAGCGCGACGGAGGCGGCAATAACATACACCAGCACGCTGGCGACCGCGACCGGATTAATCACAATCACGCCCTGGGCAATCAACGTAACGATGATTGCAACACCCACAGCCAGCGCCAGCAGCCAGGCGCCCACGCCGTTACGTTTCACTACCGGACTGTTCCAGGTGGAGTCCAGACCGACTTCGCTGTCGTAACGCTTCATGGCCGGAACGGCAAACACGCGGAAGATAATCAGGGCGACCAGCATCCCAATACCACCGATACCAAAGCCCCAGTGCCAGCCGTGGGTTTTAATCAGCCAGCCGGAAATCAGAGGGGCAATGAACGAGCCCATGTTGATGCCCATATAGAACAGCGAGAAACCGCCGTCACGACGCGCATCGCCCTTTTTGTACAGTGTCCCCACCATGACCGAGATACAGGTCTTGAACAGGCCGGAGCCGAGCACGATAAACATCAGGCCGATGAAGAACAGGTTGTCGCCCATGATGGCCGACAGGGCAATCGACAGGTGCCCAAGCGCAATCAAAATCGAACCGTACCAGACGGCCCGCTGCTGGCCGAGCCAGTTATCCGCCAGCCAGCCGCCCGGCAGCGCGGCGAGGTACATGGTGCCGGCAAAAATACCGACAATCGCCGAGGCGTTTTCACGCGCCAGGCCCATTCCGCCGTCATACACGGTGGCGGCCATAAACAGGATCAGTAGCGGGCGAATACCGTAAAACGAGAAACGCTCCCACATCTCGGTGAAGAACAGAGAACCGAGCGGATAAGGATGGCCGAAGAAGGTTCGGCTCTCTTTTTGATTAACAGAGGATTGCATAATTCTCCCGAAAAGGTATGTGTCGTGCTTGTAAACACCAGCATGTACGCCGAACGGTTACGTATCCGATCGATTTTTTACATGCGGCGAAATGTTGGTTAACCATTTGATAACCAGGCGCTAGTTTTGTCTAGTACCGAACCCTGGACTTTAAGACGAAAATTCGACGATTGTCTACTTTCTTAGATATAAACATGGTTCAAAGCGAATAGTGATTGACATCACACAGGGAAGGCGGGCCTTTTGAATGAGCGAAAAAAAACCCGCGACAGGCGCGGGTTTTAGTGAGATCGGTAAGGATTATTTGCTTTTCTTAATGTGCTTAATCAAACGCTTACGCTTACGCATCTGGTTCGGCGTCAGGGTGTTGCGTTTATTCGCAAACGGGTTTTCCCCTTCCTTGAACTGAATACGGATAGGCGTACCCATCACGTCCAGCGACTTGCGGAAGTAGTTCATCAGGTACCGTTTGTAGGAGTCCGGCAGATCCTTCACCTGGTTACCGTGGATCACCACGATAGGCGGGTTATATCCCCCGGCGTGAGCATATTTCAGCTTCACGCGACGACCGCGCACCAGCGGCGGCTGGTGGTCTTCAGCAGCCATGTTCATGATACGGGTCAGCATCGCCGTGCTCTGACGGCGGGTAGAGCTGTCATAAGCTTCACGAACGGATTCGAACAGGTTGCCGACACCACTCCCGTGCAGGGCAGAGATAAAGTGAACGCGGGCAAAGTCGATAAAGCCCAGACGGAAGTCCAGCGTCTCTTTCACCTGCTCGCGCACTTCATTGCTCAGGCCGTCCCACTTGTTGACGACGATAACCAGTGAGCGCCCACTATTGAGGATAAAGCCGAGCAGAGAGAGATCCTGATCGGAGATACCTTCACGTGCGTCAATAACCAGCAGCACCACGTTGGCGTCTTCAATCGCCTGAAGGGTCTTGATCACCGAGAATTTTTCCACCACATCGGTGATTTTCCCGCGCTTACGCACCCCTGCGGTGTCGATAAGTACGTACTCACGTTCATCGCGCTGCATTGGAATGTAGATGCTGTCACGCGTTGTGCCTGGCATGTCGTAAACCACCACGCGCTCTTCGCCGAGAATACGGTTAGTAAGCGTAGACTTACCCACGTTTGGGCGACCCACGATAGCCAGCTTGATAGGCAGATCCTGCGGGTTGAAGTCGTCTTCCGGCTCTTCCTCTCCTTCTTCTCCGGCTTCAAACTGCGCCCAGTATTCAGCGTCCTCGTCCACCTCTTCCGGTGGGTTTACTTCATCAACCCACGGCAGCAGAACGGTTTCCAGCAGGCTGGTGACGCCACGGCCATGCGAGGCCGCGATAGGATAGATATCGCCCAGGCCTAAAGACCAGAAATCCGCAATGGCCTGATCGGCATCGATGCCGTCAGTTTTGTTCGCCACCAGGAAGGTTGGCTTTTCGCGTGAACGCAGATGTTTAGCGATAGCAGAATCCGCGGGCATCAGGCCAGCGCGAGCATCCACCATAAACAGAACCACATCTGCTTCTTCGATAGCCAGCAGAGATTGCTCTGCCATGCGGGTTTCTACGCCGTCTTCCGTACCGTCAATACCCCCGGTATCGATACAGATGAACTCGCGTCCTTCCACCTCTGCACGACCGTACTTACGGTCACGCGTCAGCCCCGGGAAATCCGCAACCAGCGCATCACGGGTGCGTGTTAAACGGTTAAAAAGAGTGGATTTTCCAACGTTAGGGCGCCCGACAAGCGCGACCACAGGTACCATGTTTGAAGCCTCATAAAATTCAAAATAACGTCGCTTTCGCAGCGTTTTTAAAAATGTCAAAACGGCTCCTGAGTGAACAGGAGCCGTTTAGTATACTACAACCGCCGTGTAATTAACGCGTGATCGCGTACAGCGTGCCGTCTTTTGCCTGAATCAGAAGTTTGCCGTCAGCCACAACGGGCTCCGTCAGGAAGCCTGAGCTATCCACTTTCTGCTGTGCCACGAAGCGGCCATTCTCTGGATCGATCCAGTGCATATAGCCTTCGCTGTCGCCCACCACCAGGCTGCCGTTATACAGTGCCGGTGCGGTCAGCAGACGGTGCAGCAGATCGCTTTGCGTCCACAGCGTTACGCCACCTTCGGTGCTCAGCGCCAGCAGGCGGTCGTTCTGATCCACCATATAAATACGGTTGCCGTCGACGATGAAATCGTTCACGGAACCCAGCTCACGTTTCCACATGGTCTGGCCGCTACGCAGGTCCAGCGCCGTCAGGTTGCCGTTATACGCCAGCGCGTAAACCACACCGTCGACGATAACTGGCGTGGTGTCCACGTCGCTCAGACGGTCGATTTCAGTTGAACCGGTCGCCTGGGAAATACGCTGCTGCCAGATCATCTGGCCCTGCTGCATCAGTACCGCACTGACACGGCCGTTGTCACCGCCCACAATGGCGGCACCAAATGCGGTTGCCGGAGCAGATTCACCACGCAGAGACAGCGCTGGCATATCCAGGTTAACCGTCCATTTTACCAGACCATCGGCTTCGTTCAGCGCCTGCAACTGGCCGTTGCTGGTATGGATCAGCACCAGGCCGTCGCTGACAACCGGACGCGACAAGGATTCACCGGCAACGGTGGTCTGCCATGCAACCGAACCGTCGCTGGCATTCAGCGCGTAAACCTGCGCTTTTTCGCTGCCCACATACACGTGACCGCCAGTAACGGTCAGGCCGCCAGAAAGCAGTGCAGGTTTACGGGAGAACCAGCCGTCTTTTTCCGCCAGGTTAATGGACCACACTTCTTTTCCGTCATCAGCGTTCAGCGCTTTAACGGTGCCTTTGCGATCGGCCGCATAGACAACGCCGTCAGCAAATGCCGGGTGCAGGTTGGAATAAAAATCGCCAATACCATCGCCTACGGAAGTGTCCCAGGCGGTAGATGGGGTGAACTGGTTTTCAACCGTCGGCAGCGGGGACATTTTAACAACGTCTTCTTCGCCACTGAACAGTGAACAACCACTCAATAACGTAACAGAAAGCAGTCCTGGCAGAAGTAATTTACGCAATTGCATTGGGTCCCTCTCAGACGGACAAATTATTTATTTTCATCTGCATCATTTCGCTCAGCGCAGGTGAAGCTTTACTATCCACGCCAGCTTGCCACGCTTTACGCGCGCCCGCTTTATCACCCTTACTCAGCAGTGCTTCACCGCGAAGATCGGCAACAATAGCGGCAAAGCCTTCGCCTTTGATGGTATCAAGCGTTTTGAGCGCGTCGTCGGCTTTTTTCTGCTGAACCTGGATACGCGCCAGACGCAGATTGATCACCGCTTTCAGATTATCGTCACTGGCAGCAGCAAGCCCCTGAGACAGTTGCGCAGCGGCTTTGTCCAGTTCGTTTTTATCAACATACTGCTGAGCCACTTCCAGCGCAGCCAGCGCGCCGTAGGTGTTTTTGTTGTCAGCGGCAAATTTCTCCGCAGCCGTCAGCGTTTGCGGCTGATCGGCACGGATTGCGCTAACGGTATTTTCGTAGTTCAGGGACGAACCGCGAGCAGAGTCAGCCTGATGATTGTTCCAGTAACGCCAGCCTACCAGCGCACCAACACCTAAAATAACCCCTACAACCAGTGCCTTGCCGTTTTCAGCAAAGAAGCGTTTAACCGCATCAACCTGGTCGTGTTCGTTCTCGTAAATTTCCACGCAGTCCTTCTCCTTAGCCCAATAGAGTGCGCAAGTGCGCCGCAACGCCATCCTGCGTTACCGTAGTTTGCTCACCAGAGCGCAGGTCTTTAACTACCACTTCGCCGTTGGCCACTTCGGACTCACCCAGCACCAGTGCGATACTTGCGCCCCACTTATCGGCACGAGCAAACTGTTTTTTAAAGTTGCCGCCGCCGTGGTTGGTCATCAGCTTAACGTCCGGCAGCGCATCGCGCACGCGTTCGGCAAGCTGCATTGCCGCAGACTGCGTATCCGCACCTGAGGCCACCAGGTATATATCGACAACAGGATCGGCTTTAAATTCCGGATTAACTGCCTGAACCAGCAAAACAAGTCGCTCAAGGCCCATCGCGAAGCCTACTGCCGGTGCTGCGCGACCACCCAGTTGCTCGACCAGACCGTCATAACGACCGCCAGCACAGACGGTGCCCTGCGAACCGAGGCTGGTGGTGACCCACTCAAATACGGTGCGGTTGTAGTAGTCCAGACCGCGCACCAGACGCTGGTTAACGGTATAAGCAATGCCCGCCGCTTCAAGCAGCTTGCACAGGCCGGCAAAGTGTTCGCGAGAATCCTCATCCAGGTAGTCACCCAGCGCTGGCGCATCGTTCAGCAGCGCCTGTACGTCAGGATTTTTGGAATCGAGTACGCGCAGCGGGTTGCTGTACATACGACGCTTACAGTCTTCGTCGAGCTTCTCTTTGTGCTGTTCCAGGAACGCCACCAGCGCATCGCGATAGTTCGCACGCGCTTCCAGAGAACCGATAGAGTTCAGCTCCAGGGATACGTGTTCAGAAATACCGAGCGCACGCCACCAGCGGGCAGTCAGCATAATCAGTTCAGCATCGATATCTGGTCCTTGCAGACCAAACACTTCCACGCCAAGCTGG
Source organism: Enterobacter cloacae complex sp. IR5402 (assembly GCF_049238125.1). Classification (NCBI taxonomy): domain Bacteria; kingdom Pseudomonadati; phylum Pseudomonadota; class Gammaproteobacteria; order Enterobacterales; family Enterobacteriaceae; genus Enterobacter; species Enterobacter cloacae complex sp. IR5402. The sequence continues at coordinate 78,387 of NZ_JBMKHO010000002.1, read as the reverse complement.
TTGAACTGACGGTAGCGGCCTTTTTGCGGACGTTCGTGGCGGAACATCGGGCCGATATACCACAGGCGCTGCTCCTGATTGTACAGGAGACCATGTTCGATGCCGGCGCGTACGCAACCCGCCGTCCCCTCAGGACGCAGGGTCAGGCTGTCGCCGTTGCGGTCCTCAAAGGTATACATCTCTTTTTCAACCACGTCGGTTACTTCGCCGATCGCGCGTTTGAATAACGGGGTCTGCTCTACAATCGGCAAACGAATTTCGCTGTAACCGTAGCTGCCGAGCACCTGCTTCAGTGTGCCTTCAATGCGCTGCCAGATGGCGGTTTCGCCAGGCAGATAATCGTTCATGCCGCGGATGGCTTGAATGTTTTTTGCCACGTTTATTCTCTTTCTATATACAAAAAAGAACCCAAAGAATGGGTTCAATCATACATGGGAAGCAGCCTGCTTCCCATCACGTTATTTTTCAACCTGCTGAACGCTGATGCGCTGCGCTTCGTCCATCATCGTCGCTTTTGCACGAATGCGGGCTTCGAGCTGGTCGATCATGTCACTATTATCCAGACGATCTTTACGAACGCCATCCTCATAGAGACCACTTTTCTTGTTACCGCCGGTCACGCCCAGCGTGGACACCAGCGCTTCACCCGGACCGTTCACTACGCAGCCGATGATGGAAACGTCCATCGGGGTGATGATGTCTTCCAGGCGCTGCTCCAGAGCATTCACGGTGCCAATCACGTCAAACTCCTGACGTGAACAGGTTGGGCAGGCGATGAAGTTGATCCCACGCGCGCGGATACGCAGTGATTTCAGGATGTCGAAACCGACTTTGATCTCTTCCACCGGATCGGCGGCCAGGGAGACGCGTAACGTGTCGCCGATGCCTTCAGAGAGCAGCAGGCCGAGACCAATCGCCGATTTTACCGAACCGCTGCGCAGACCGCCCGCCTCGGTGATGCCAAGATGCAGCGGCTGATCGATCTGTTTTGCCAGCAGACGATACGATTCAACGGCCAGGAAGACGTCAGACGCTTTCACGCTCACTTTGAACTGATCGAAGTTAAGGCGATCCAGGTGATCGACGTGACGCATGGCGGATTCGAGCAGCGCCTGCGGCGTCGGCTCACCGTACTTTTCCTGGAGATCTTTTTCCAGAGAGCCAGCGTTTACGCCGATACGGATTGGAATGTTTTTGTCGCGGGCGCAGTCAACCACCATGCGAATGCGCTCTTCGTTGCCGATGTTGCCTGGGTTAATACGCAGACAATCGACACCGTATTCAGCGACTTTCAGCGCGATACGGTAATCGAAGTGAATATCGGCAACCAGCGGAACACTCACCTGCTGCTTGATCAGTTTGAACGCCTCGGCGGCGTCCATGGTAGGCACAGAGACGCGAACAATGTCCGCGCCGACGCGTTCTAATGCTTTGATTTGATTGACCGTCGCTTCTACATCCGTAGTACGCGTATTGGTCATCGACTGGACGGCGATAGGCGCCCCATCGCCGATTGGCACGTTCCCAACGTAAATCCGTTTCGATTTTCTACGTTGAATAGGAGCCTGGTTATGCATGTAAAATCTCCCGCATTGCCCGTCTGTTACTGTGCTGCTGATTGTTCGGCATTAACGGTAAGACGCGCAACCTGGTTAGTTCTGATAAAGCGGCTCAGATCGACAGGTTTTCCTTGATACTGGATCTGTACCGCTGCCGGTGCGCCGATTTTAAGCTTGTAAGGTGCCTGGCCCGTTAGATTTAACGTGCCATCTTTACGTTGCAGGCCGCTGAACAGCTTTTTACCTGTCGCGTCAGTCACTTCCAGCCAGCAATCAGCCGTAAAATTCATCACCAGCGCATTCGGGTCCACGGCAGGTGCCGCCGTGCCAGCCGGGTCAGTTGGCAGTGACGCCGCGGTGTTCTCTGCCGGTGCCGTTGCCGCAGGGGCGGTATCAACATTGGCCTGAGAAGGTGATACGACCGCGTTCTGATCCTGGGTCTGGGTGGCTGGCGCGGTATTCGCCGTCGCTTCTGGCGTCGCCGCTGGCTCGGTTGCAGGCGTGTTGCTTGCTGCCGACTGAGGTTCGCTGGAGGTCGCCCCTTCGGTGCTCAACGGCACGCTTTGCGCGCCGTTATTACCAGACTGATTAAGCTCAGCGGAGGACTGATCGGCCATGGTGGTGATCTCTTCCTGCTGCGCTTTGTGGTTTTGCCACCACCATGCGCCCGTCAGGCCGACAACCACAAACAGGACCAGCCAGGTAAAGCTCATCAGCCAGCCATCGCGTTTTTTACGACGTTTACCCAGAGAGAAGCTTTGCATCGGCGCAACTTTTGCCGCACGCACAGGCGCCTGCTTCTCCATCATCGGCAGTAATTCGTCTTCAGGGATATGAACCAGTTTGGCGTAAGAACGGATATAACCGCGCAGAAACGTTGAAGCCAGATCGGCGGGTGCCTTATCTTCTTCAATATCGCGAACGGTGGAAACCTTCAGGCACAGGCGTTCTGCAACGGCTTGCTGGCTAAGTCCGAGTTGTTCACGGGCGTTGCGAAGACGAACGCCAGTGGAGAGTGCTGCATTTTGATCGTGAGTGGCTTCAGTATTCATTCGCTACAACTACTGGTACGTGAAAATAAGGGTTCAGGTGCCGGTGAGTCACAATGCCACCCGCACCGCGAAACTTTAGGTCAGTTAACCTGGAACAAACAGTATAAGACTGTCGGGCCGCAGATGACAGCGCTGGCAGGCCTTCACGCTAAACTGTTGTTACGTCGTTACATACTGCCCGAAAGTCGTATGAAACGCACCGTAATTATTAATCAGTCGTGATGATTGTGACTGAATATTCAGTAAATTAATGCTTCACGGCGCAAAAAATGCGCCGTGTCTGCATAATAATCAAACGGTTTTAACCGCGATTGACTCACCCTGCATACGCTTACGCAGCGTACGCTTGGTACGGTCAATAACGTCACCCGCCAGCTGGCCACAGGCTGCGTCGATATCGTCGCCACGCGTTTTACGTACGATGGTGGTGAAACCATACTCCATCAGCACTTTTGAGAAGCGATCGATACGGCTGTTCGAGCTACGGCCATACGGCGCGCCCGGGAACGGGTTCCATGGGATCAGGTTGATCTTGCATGGCGTATCTTTAAGCAGTTCAGCTAGCTCATGTGCATGCTCGGTACCGTCGTTAACATGATCCAGCATCACGTATTCAATGGTCACGCGGCCCTGGTTAGCGTTGGATTTCTCCAGGTAACGGCGCACGCCAGCCAGGAAGGTTTCGATATTGTACTTTTTGTTGATCGGCACAATTTCGTCACGGATGGCGTCGTTTGGCGCGTGAAGAGAGATGGCCAGCGCAACGTCAATCATATCGCCCAGTTTGTCCAGCGCAGGCACCACGCCGGAAGTAGAGAGCGTAACGCGGCGCTTGGACAGGCCAAAACCGAAATCGTCGAGCATAATTTCCATCGCCGGAACGACGTTGGTCAGGTTGAGCAGCGGTTCACCCATCCCCATCATCACCACGTTGGTGATTGGACGTGTACCGGTGACTTTCGCCGCGCCCACGATTTTCGCGGCACGCCAGACCTGGCCGATGATTTCCGACACGCGCAGGTTACGGTTAAAGCCCTGCTGCGCCGTAGAGCAGAATTTGCACTCCAGCGCACAGCCCACCTGAGAAGAGACGCACAGCGTGGCGCGATCGTCTTCCGGGATATACACGGTTTCAACGCGCTGATCGCCAACGGCAATGGCCCACTTGATGGTGCCATCTGAAGAGCGCTGCTCTTCCACCACTTCCGGTGCGCGGATTTCAGCCACTTCTTTAAGCTTATTGCGCAGCACTTTGTTGATGTCCGTCATGTCATCAAAGTTGTCGCTGCAATAGTGGTACATCCATTTCATGACCTGATCGGCACGAAACGGCTTCTCGCCCATCTCTTTAAAGAACTCGCGCATCTGCTGACGGTTCAGGTCCAGCAGGTTAATTTTTCCATTTTTATTGGGAACCGCAGGAATGGCGACTTCGGAGGTATTCACTAATTCAGACATAATTTTTTCCGGCCTCGTTGTTACACGTTGTGGCCCTTGGTGGGTTGAAAAGAAACGCCCCGGTAAGCAGTCTGCTCGTCCGGGGCGTTGCATTGTACAAAGTCTGGCGCAGGGATGCCACGTTTGCACGCGGCATTTACGAAATTATTAGCGAGTGCGCGGGCACACTTCGCCTTCAGCGAAGAAGAACGCGATTTCGCGCGCAGCAGATTCAACAGAGTCGGAACCGTGGGTGCCGTTCTCGGTGAAGCTGTCTGCGTAGTCGGCGCGCAGAGTACCTGCCAGTGCGTTGTCCGGGTTGGTTGCACCCAGCAGATCGCGGTGACGCTGTACCGCGTTTTCGCCTTCCAGTACGGATACCACGATTGGGCCAGAAGTCATGAACTCGACCAGACCGTCAAAGAATGGGCGACCTTCGTGCTCAGCGTAGAAACCGCGAGCCTGTTCAACGGTCAGGTGCAGCATTTTGGTGCCAACGATCTTAAACCCTGCTGATTCAAAGCGAGCGAAGATGCTGCCAATAACGTTTTTTGCCACCGCGTTTGGTTTGATGATGGAAAAAGTACGTTCAATAGCCATTGATAACCTCTGTAAAATGTTCTGTTGTTTTTGCATACCTGAGTATGGTGTGGCGCGGATTATAAAGAGCAATAGCGCCATTGCCTATGGTTATGCATAACATTTTTTTAAAATGAGACGAAGATTAGCAACAGCTCGTATTTCGCATACCGTGTTGATGATGAAAACAGAGCGGACACTGCTTTTCATCAGACGTAAATGACCAGAAATGACGGTGGCACGTCAGGCAAACGGCTTCATATGCCGGTATGGTCACGCTTTTCGCTGTTCCTTCTGTTTGCGTCACGTTTATCGCCGCATGCTGGCATACCGCTTCGCAGCCGCCGCACCCCGTACAGCGTCCGGTTTCCACGACCAGTTCAGTGTTCTCAAACCGAATCGCGTTTTCCGTACAACTCCGCCAGCACGCGCCGCAGAGTACGCAGGATTCGGTATCGAGAGTTATCTCTGCCTCGCTAAACGCAGAAAACGCCCTGCGCAGATCACGCTGACCGGGCACGACGCTACAGACCCGGACATCCTCACGGGGAACGTGCATCAGCGCACGCCGGGCGGTATTAACCTCGTTGACGGGTATATGTTTAAACGCCCACGCCGCTTCACCGCGTCGACGAAGCGCCAGATTCAGCCGGGCAATAGCCAGCAACCAGTCAGGATTCTGCTCCGCGTCGATACTGATAAAACGAACGTGGTACTGCGCGTGCCACAGCAGAAGCTCATTCACCCCTGGCGCACGGTCAGTAAACGGCCCAACAAGCGTATCGCCACTCAGAAAGCGTTTTCGCGGCGTGATGCCGGTGATGGCCCCAGCGGGGCAGACGAACAGGCAGTCACCGCATTCAATACAGCGGCTGTCATCAACCGAGACGCCTGAGTCGGTAAAAGAAAAAGCCTGCACGGGACAGACGTCCGCGCAGGCACAGCAGGAAGAGTGGCGAAAACGACGACGGACGCACGCATGCGTCACGTCCATCGCCGGGGCAAAGGTTAATCCGCCCATCAGCCAATACTGAAGAAAACAAAGCGCAGCATCAGCTCACCCACAATTAGCAAGGCGCTGCCCAACAGCATTGTGCCTCGCGCCGCTTTTAAGCCGCCCGCAGCAAAGCACAGCATACCCGCAACGGATACGCACCAGCTCAGCAGATGAACGGTTCGCAGTTGCTCCAGCATCTGTAGCGGTGCGTGAGGGAACGTCACCACGGTGTGGTCCATAGCCGTAATATCTGCCAGCCAGACGGGCTGCATCACCAGACGCACAAGCACCAGCAGCGTGATAATGACAACCGCCGCACGCACGGTTGACTGGGAACGCGTCCCAACGGCCATGCAGGCTGAGCCGATAATCCCCACCGAACCGATAAACAGCACCAGAGTGTTAACATGCTGCCATGTCACCACGGATGCGTGCATGTAGATCTGCGCCATGCAGAACACATCGACTAAACCAACCAGACCTGCCACAACCAACAGTGGCTTCCAGCCTGGCTTTTTGACAAACATCAGCAGCGTTGCGAAGCCAAGCGCCGCAAGATAAAGACTGGCAAAGATAATCTCACGGCTCAGCCAGGAGCTGGATACGTGGCGCAGCGCGTTAAGAGCATTAAGCGGATAGCCCATGTGCAGCGCGGAGGCGAGCAGCCCCAGGCTCGCCAGCACAAACGCTCCGGCAGCCGGCAGCAGCGCGCTACGTTGCGTGCTTCCGAACGCCAGCCACAGCGTAACGCCAACCGATCCTTGCAGGAACAGCGTAAAAATCAGCAGCGGTAACTCATGCATGACATTTCCCCTCTTTCTCTGCGCCCTGATGCGCTTTGATCACCAGGTTTGGTTTGGTGATGGAGGAATCAGGCAAGCCTTTCACATCACAGACCGCACCATACTTCGCCCGCAGTTCATCAATCGGCCCGAATTTAATCGCTTCGAGTGGACAGGTTGCCACACAGACGGGCTGCTCTCCCTTCGCCTGGAGATCCACGCAGAAATCACATTTGGACATCTGCCCGGTCTGCTCGTTGAGCTGTGGCGCGCCGTAAGGGCAAGACCACGCGCAGTAGCCGCAGCCGACGCACTTATCAGTATCAACGCGCACAATGCCGTCTCCCGGACGCTTGTGCATCGCCGTGGTCGGACAGTTTTTAGTGCAGATTGGGTCTGCACAGTGGTTACAGGAAATAGAGAGCGTGTAGGCAAACACATTGTTGCTGACGCCGCCCTGCCCGGTTGGGATGAAATTCCCGCCATTGACTTCATAAACGCGACGGAAACGACGTCCGACCTCAAGGTTGTTTTTATCTTTGCACGCCACCTGGCATGCCTTGCAGCCCGAGCAGCGAGAAGAGTCGATATAAAAACCCAGCTGTTTGTCGCTCACCGGTGCGTAATGTTTAAACTGACTCATGCTTTAGCTACCTCCACCAGCATGGTTTGATGGGAATTCCCTTTCGCAAGCGCGGTAATACGGGCGGAACTGAGCACGTTCGCGCAGCCGCCTTTATCGATACCCTGCTCGTCCGGCTGCCACCAGGCGCCTGCCTGCATGGCCACCACGCCTGGAATGATGCGCGGCGTGACCTCCGCCGGGATCTCGCAAATGCCGCGCGCGTTATGAATACGCACGGTATCCCCCTGCGCAATGCCGCGCTTTTGCGCATCCTGCGGGTTGATCCACAGCTTTTGCTGCTGCGCCTCAATTAACCACGGGTTGGCGTACTGGGTGGAGTTAGCGCGGTTTTTCCCTTTCCAGGTGATCAGCTGGAGCGGGAAGGTTTTCGCCAGCTCGTCTTCCGGCCCTTCATGGGCAGGCACGTAGTGCGACAGCGCCGGAATTTCCGGGTGATGCATGTCGTACAGACGCTTCGAGAAGATCTCAATTTTTCCGGACGGCGTCGGGAACGGATGATTCTGCGGATCGCGAATGTTGTCTTCAAAGGCAACGTACGGCGCGCTTTTGAAAAGATGCTGACGCGTCTTCTGTAGCGTCGCGAAGTCCGGCAGGTTTTCATCCGGCATGGACAGCCGCGTCTGCTCCCAGATGTGCTCAATCCACGCTTTTTCGTCACGGCCCTCGCTGAACGCTGGCTCGACGCCAAGCTTAGCAGCGACCTCCCGCAGCCAGTCGTAGTCTGAACGGCGTTCAAATTCAGGTTCAATGAGCTTTTCTGACAGGATCAGATAGCTTGCCGTGCCCCAGGTTTCGCCGATATTCCAGCGTTCCATAAAGCTGGTTTCCGGCAAAAGGAGGTCGGCGTATCTGGCGCTAGGCGTCATAAACAGATCGCTTGCGACGATAAACTCGATTTTCGACTCGTCTTCCAGGACACGGGTTGCCTGATGAAGATCCGGGTTCTGGTTAGCCAGATAATTGCCCGCCAGCGAGAACAGGATGCGGATATTGCTGTCCAGCTTCTCAGCATCCTTCAGGCCATCTTCCGCGGTTACCTTAGAAGCATCATCAGCAGCCTGCACCCAGTTCATGACCGAAATTTTGGCTTTGACCGGGTTGTCCGGCATCTCTGGCCCGGCCGCAAATTTGCGGTTTGCGCAGCCTCCATAGCCTGCTGCCCAGCCGCCTTTCACCCCAACGTTACCCGTCAGCGTGGCCAGTATCGTCGAGCCGCGCGCGGTGCGCTCGCCGCAGTTGTGACGCTGCGGTCCCCAGCCCTGGATCAGCGCGGCGGGTTTGGTGGTTGCGTAGTCGCGCGCCAGCTGACGAATAGTTTGTGCAGGCACGTGAGTGATTTTCTCTGCCCACTCGGGCGTTTTCGCCACGCCATCCTTTGCACCGCTCAGGTAAGCCATCAGGGATTCATTGGCCGGAACGCCTTCTGGCATGGCGTCTTCGTCAAAGCCCAGGGTGTAGCGTTGAATAAAGTCGCGATCGTGCAGATTCTCCGTGACGATCACATACATCATCGCGTCCATCAGGGCGTTGTCCGTGGCAGGAAGCAATGGGATCCACTGATCGGCAAGGGAGGAAACCGTATCGGAATAGCGTGGGTCGACAACAATGAAGCGCGTGCCGTTTTGCTTCATCTTCTGGTAGAAGTGGTTGCTGTGCCCGAAGATGGTTTCCGTCGGGTTATGCCCCCAGAGAATGACCAGTTTGGTGTCCAGCAGCGTGTCCAGAGAGCTGCCGCTGGCGGCGGTGCCATAGGTATACGGCGTTGCCGCCGCCGTGTTACCCATACTGACCGAGTGATAGCTTTCGAGATAGCCGCCGGTTAAGTTGAGCAGACGACGAACCATTTTATCGCCGGAAAAGGTCCCGCCGGACACCGCGGTGCCCACATGAACATAGCGTGACGCAGCACCGTATTTTTGCGTAATAGTTTTTAATTGATTCGCAATAAGGGTGGTGGCTTCATCCCAGGTAATACGTTCGAATTTTCCTTCGCCACGTTTACCCACGCGTTTCATTGGATATTTAAGCCGATCGGGATGATAAACAAATTTCCGATAAGCCCGACCACGAACGCAGGCGCGCATCACTGGCATCTGCGGATCCAGCGCGTTATCCGGTCGCGTTGAAATTCGGGTCACAACGCCATCACTGACGTGAGCACGAATATCACACTTGCCGCCGCAGTCAAACGTACTACAGGTTTGCACCACTTTTTCTTCAGGCGTAGCGTCTGAAACCGCCGCGTCCTGTGCCTGTACTTTGCCGGTTTTGACGACAAACGGCAGGGCGGCGAGCGCCGACCCTGCCTGAATAAAATGACGCCGGGATATGGCGGGAATAAGCCCTTCTCCCTGATGTTTATTTTTTTTCATTGCTCGTTCCTTCAAATAAAAACGCATTCTCGTTTTTTTTCAGGAACGAATATTGATAATTATCAAGCTAACTCTTGAGGAGTAACACTTAGCGATCTAATTCAAAATTCACCGTCACCGTTTGTCCTGTTTCATCTAATACAATTAATTGATATTTACCAGGCAAATATAATTGCAGTGAATAATTCTTCTGATGCCCGTCCAGCGGTTCGCCATTCAAAAACCACCATCGTTGCCCCTCCCCGCCGCTGGTTAAAACGTTGAGGGTAATATTTTTCTCACCTGGAAGACGTTTAATTACCGCCCCTTCTCTGACGCCTGACAACATCAGCGGCGCCGCATTATGGTTATCCAGCGGAGGGCAAATTGCTGAACGGGCGGGGAGACGAGCAGCCCGTTTTTCGGCAGCAGGCAGCCAGGGCTCCAGCGGCAGCGGCCAGACATCCAGCACTTTTTCTGTCGCATCAGGACAATCCGCCGCAACGCGTTTGCCTTCTTTATCCAGCCAGACCGGGAAACGGATCCCGCGAATACCTTCCTGTTCCGGCAGCAGCAGCGTAGGCGGTTCACTGCCTTCCAGCAGCCAGGTTGACAGCCGACGCCGACAGTTTTCGCTCCCTTCAGGCAGGGACTGGCCCCCCGGCCAGCAAATCACGCCCCGTCCTACGCTTGCGGGACGCGGATCGCGCGGCAGGCGCGCTTCATCCACCATCGAGCGGGACTGAAGCATGTTATTGACCTGATTCAGGAGCGGTACCGCGCTGGCGAAACCAAACTGCCCGGCAACGGGCGTGCCGTCCGGGCGTCCGGTCCAGATTCCGATGACATAGCGGGCATTCAGGCCGATGGCCCAGGCATCCCGGTAGCCATAGCTGGTGCCCGTTTTCCACGCCAGCGGCGCTACCTGGGGCAGCGCACTGTCCGGCAGGGGCTGTGCTTCATTAGCGAGAATGCGACGAATAATCCACGCCGCCCCCTGCGATAACAGCGGACGTTCGATCAGCGGATCGCCCGGCTGTATACGCAGCCGGCCCGCCTTACCCTGACGCGCAAAGGCGCTATAGGCGGCAGCGATATCAGCCAGGCGTGCGCCTGCGCCCCCCAGGATCAGAGAGAGGTTGGGCTGTGCCCCCGCAGGCAGAATGAGCGGTAATCCCGCGTTGCTCAGCATTCCGGCAAAACGTTTTGGGCCGTACGCTTCCAGAACCTGCACCGCAGGCAGGTTGAGGGAACGCACCAGGGCTTCGCTCATACTGACCGGCCCATGGAAGCCGCTGTCAAAGTTGCCGGGACGATAATCCCCCGTTTTTCTTGGAACATCCTGTAATAACGAAGCGGGATGGATCAGACTATCGTCCAGCGCCATGCCATAGATGAATGGTTTGAGAACCGATCCCGGCGATCGGATCGCATTGACCATATCTACGTGGCTGAAACGGCTGTCATCATTGATATCTACCGAGCCTACCCAGCCACGCACTTTCATGGATGTATGATCCACGACGATCATCGCCAGCGAACTGCGGGCGGGCAGGCGTGATTTCCAGTTCATTGCCAGCTCTTCAAGCTGTCGTTGCAATGCTGCATCCAGCGTGGTGACTATTTTTGTGTCACGACTTTTACTCAGCATCATGCGGGAAAAGAGCGGCGCCAGTTGCGGCATCTGCCGGGGGGCCAGCCAGACCGGCTCTTCACGGGACTCTTTCACCTGCTTCTCAGACCAGACGCCCTGAGTCAGCATGCGGTCGAGTACTTTGTTCCGCGCCGCTTCGGCACGTTCCGGCCAGCGGTCCGGGCGCAGACGGCTGGGTGCTTGTGGTAGTACAGCCAGCAGCGCCGCGTCGGAATAGCTCAGCTGAGACGGCGGTTTGCCAAGGTAAGTCCAGCTTGCCGCGCCCACGCCCTGCAACGTGCCGCCAAACGGGGCACGGTTCAGATACAGCGTCAGGATTTCACGCTTGGAGAGATGCCATTCCAGCTGCATCGCCCGCCACAGCTGACGAATTTTACCGCCAAAGGTTCGCGGATGCGGATCCAGAAGGCGTGCCACCTGCATGGTAAGCGTGCTCCCGCCAGAAACCACTCTCCCGGAGGTGAGATCCTGCCAGGCGGCACGCAGTACAGATAGCGGATTGACGCCCGGGTGATCCCAGAACCAGCGATCTTCATACTGGATCAGCGCCTCAAGATAGCGTGGGGAAACCTCTTTAATGGTAACCGGATAGCGCCAGATGCCTTCGCTGTCGGCAAAACGCCACAACGGAACACCCTGCTCATCCACCACCACTCGCGCAGGGTTGACCTCTTTCAGGGGCAACGGCCACACGCGGTCAGCGACGACAATCAGCCCCCCTGAAACGAGAAGCGCTCCCGCCAGCCACAGCCAGTGGGAGCGAATCAGGCGTGCTATCCGCATCTTACGGAACAACGATCAGCGGGCCACTGGCCGCCCCCGTTGCCCGCCACTGCGGAACGTACATGGACTCGACCATCGGAACAGGCACCTGGTAGGTTCCCGGCGTAACGGCACGGGCCAGGTAAACCAGCGTGACCGGCTGACCTTCATTGACCGGCACCGCGGCCACAAAGCGATCGTCGCGGAATTCCATGTGCTGAATATCAGACTGTTGCATCTGATTCAGCAGGTTTTGCACTTCACTGCCGCTGTCCTGCAAGCTGGCACTGCTGCTCGCCAGATTCTGGTTTTCCAGCTCCAGACCTGCCGGGAGCAGATCCACCACCAGCGCATCCGGCACGTTCTGGCTGGCCTTCACTTCCAGCCATACCAGAACCAGTTCACCGCTCTTCAGAGAAGAGAGCGACTTGCTGCTGCCGTCTGTCGCCAGGATATGACGTTCAATCTGCAAGACATTAGAGGATGGCTGAGGCGCATACTCCGGATAGCCAGTAGTGTCCAGTCGTACCCACAGCGGCGTAGTGCCGGTATTCGTCATCTTCAACGCACCAATCTGATCGCCGTTCAGGTTTTCTACCTGCGCTTTATCACTGCTCTGGGTCTGTTCAGAGAGAGAGGTCGTTGCCTGCCACGCACCTGACAAGGTTTGCAGTGATCGTCCGGCCAGGAACAGCGCATTGCTCTCCTGGGTAGACAGCCAGCGCTGGCTGAACGCGTCTTCAGATAACGCGTTCAGCAGCCTGTTTTGCGCATCCGGCAGCAGCTTGTACTCTTCCAGCAGGGAGAGCATCAGGGCATTATCACGCAGCTGGCTGCCGTAATCCGCCATCCAGTTTCGGCTGTCGTTACGGGGTGTTTTGAGAGCCAGATCCAGCGCCTGCTGGCTGCGCGGTGCATCCCCCATCAGTTTGAGTGCCATGCCCAGCTGCATCAACGGAAGCCCGGAAGCAGCCTGAGCGTGGCGCTCCCAGATTTCACGCAGCGCACCGAGCGGCGCTTTTTGCTGACGCGCCAGCACCAGCGAAGCATACGCCTGGACAGCAAATTTGCTGGCCTGGGTGTCGTCGCTGTAGCGGATGGACATCATGCCCGGATCCTGTAAATAGCGCAGCAGTCGGCTGTTGGCGTTATTCACCGCCTCGGCAGGCACGCTGTAACCCTGCTCCCCTGCCCGCACCAGGAAGTCCGTGACATAGGCGGTCAGCCAGTACTCTTCCGGGCCGTTTTTATCCCACAAGGCAAAACCGCCATCGTCACGCTGCATTTGCAGCAGACGGGAGATCCCGATATCAATGGCCGCACGGCGTTTATCGTCGGTATCGCCTTTAATGCCCAGTGCCTTCAGCTGTGCCGCGTTGGTGTAGAGGGACGGGAACAGGCCGCTGGTGGTCTGCTCAAGACATCCATACGGATAGGCCTGAAGTTCACGTATGTAGCGCGCCAGGTTCAAAGGTGGTTTACCGCTGAGCAACAGCTGCCCCTGTAGCGTGGCAGGCGAGAAACCGTCGATATGCTGTGCTGGCGCACTCCAGGATTCGCCAGGATTCAGCATCGTGCCCGTATTCACGGTTTGCGCCGGGAATGCGGGACGCACGCCAATTTTCCAGCTCTTCTGCTGCGGCGCAAACGTCTCACCTGGGAGCTGAAGGCCCGTCACCTGAGCAGTCACTTCCCCATCGCCATAGCCCTCCAGGGCACGCACCGGTATAAACAGGGTGCTACGTGCGCCAGGCGGCAGCTTAACCGGCTCTGGCTGAGCACCTTCGAGCGACAACTTACCGGCTGCGGTTAACGTAATGCTCAGCGTTTGCGGCTGGTCAGTCAGGTTAGTCAGGTCCAGCGTCAGGCGGGAGGTATCGCCACTTGCGAGGAACCGCGGCGTGTTAAGCTCGGTGATAATCGGAGCCGCCACAATGATTTCGCTTTCGCTGCTGCCAAAATCGTCTTCCGTCCAGGCCTGCGCCATCAGACGCAGTTCACCGTTGAAATCGCCAATCGGCAGCGTGATGGTGCCTTCGCCGTTGGCATCAAGCGTAACCGGCTGCGCCTGCTGGGCAATAATGGTGACATGGTTCACCGGTGGCTTACCGCCGCGTTTCAGTTCATCGCCGTCTCCGCCAAAGCGCAGTGCGGCCAGACGTCCCTGACCTTCAATCACCTGGCCGTAAACATCATAGATGTCCGCGCCATAGCGCTTCTGACCGAAGAAAGCTTGCCACGGATCCGGCGTGACGTAGTCGGTAATGTTCAGCACGCCGCTATCGACAGCCGAGACCAGCACGTTCACCTTCTGTGGCACAGCCCCCTCTTTTACGCTGGCTTTCACTTTCACAGAAAGCGTCTGGTTCGGACGCATTTTTTGCGGGTTATCCAGTGCGATGTTCAGGCGACGATTTTCGTCCCCCATTGGCAGATGCAGCAGGCCAACCGCCCGTTTTGGCGTGGCGGATTTTGATTTATCGCCAGGACGAACCACCAGCGTGCTGAGATAGAGATCGTGACGTTTCCAGGCCTTGTCGACCGGGATAGCGAGATCCAGACCGTTAGCCGGTACGTCGATCTCTTTCCACCACAGCGGCCCTTCACTGGACTCGATCATCGCATAGCCCTTGCCTGCGGCCGGCGCGGCGATGTGCAGTTGGATGGTATCGCCTGGCTGATAGGATGGCTTATCCAGTTTCAGCGTCACGCGGTCAGGGCGCGCGGCCCCGGTGCCGTCGCTGTTATCCTGCCAGCTGTAGCCTGCCCAGAAGCGCACGCTGCTGACCATGTCATCAGGGGCTTTCACTTCCAGACGGTATGAGCCCCACTCCACCGGGAAGGTGACTTTACCGGTTTCATCGGCCTTGAGGTTTAGCTCCTGCTCGCCCTCAACCAGATCTTTTTGATCAAACTGAGACTGCCAGCCCTCACTCTCGGACCAGTTCCAGAAGTAGTCACGACGCTCGCGAATCAGTCGTACCTGTAATCCGGAAACGGCCTTTTTGGCTCCGCTGGCATCGGCATAGACGATGTCGAAGCTGGCGTTGCCGTTCTCGTCGACGATCGGCTGGTTGACGGTAGTATCGGTGCGGTAGTCGTAAACCGCCTTGCTGGCGAACTGAGGGCGAATACCCGGCAGCTCAGCCGCCGGCCAGATAGCCTGCTCAGCGCGTCGCGTTACCGGACGCCCACCTGATTCCAGCAGGCTGGCCTGCAAAATCAGTTGCAGCGGCGAGTGCGCCTCTTTCCACTGGCTTTCGGTGGTAACCTGTCCGCGCCCCTGTTCGTCCAGCGTAAGCTGCACTTCATCCAGGCTGCGGCTCAGGTTCTCCTCGGCAATATCACCGAACTGGAAGCCAGGCAGCGCAGGCACCGCGTCACGTAGCGGACGCAGGAAAAGCTGGCCTTGCAGAGAATTGCCGTTAGCTGGCGCGCCGTACAGGTAATAGCCCACAACGTTAAAGTCCACATCCTCCTGCGGGGAAACCGGCGTTTTTTGCCCGGTCAGATTCAGCGCCATACGCTCAGGCATAAAATCTTCGACGTGGAAATCCCACATGCGCTGCTGGTTATCCCCCGTATTCGCGCGAATATGCCACATGCCGGTCTGGGCGCCGCTATCAAGCGAATAGTTGAAGCGATAAAGGCCATTCTCAGGTTGCACAACGACCGTACGCGCCACCTGTCCGTCCGGACGCAGCACGTCAAGTTTTACCGGTTGATCGGGAAGCGGTTTGCCATCGCTGTCGCGAAGCAGGCCGTTAAGGATCACCGTTTCACCCGGACGATAGAGATCGCGCGGGCCAAACATAAAGAACTGTTTGCTGTAACCCGGGTTACCGGCGATATCAAACTCCGCCAGATCCAGCGCCGGAAGTTTGAGGTCAAGAAGCGTGGTCTGGCCATCTTTACTGGCAAGGATCAGCGCGGCTTCTTTATCGGTTTCCAGTTTCGCATGACCATCGGCGTCGCTGTTCGCCTCGGCCAGAGTCTGCCCTTTATCGTTCAGAAGGGTAATGGTCACGCCTGACTGCGCCGCACCGTTTTCAAGACTCTGGGTGAAGATGTCCAGGCGGTTATGATAACGGTGAGCGGACAGCCCAATATCACTTAAGGTAAAGAGCGTCGCGGCGTTACTGTAGTTATAGTGACCAGCCTGATTCATCACGGCGATATAGACGCCAGACTGCTGGAGCGGCTTAATATCTTTGAGCGGCAGGAGCAGTTTTTCACGCGTGTTGCGCGCCGGGTTGAGGTCGAAACGGCCGGTGTAGACCAGTTCCGCCATCTTCAGCAGATTGTCAGATTCCCAGTTGGTCAGCGAGTTACGGTACTCCCACTGGCTGACAAACGAGGCCAGCGACTCCGGCTTAACGCGGTAGAAGTTCACGTCCACATTGTTGACGTTGAGCGCCATCACCGGCAACCCTTCCACCACTTTACCCGGCAGCAGCGATCCGCGGCTGGCGAATCCGACCGTCGGTTCAACATCCCGGGTGGTGATCGCTTTTTCATAGTCAATGCCGAATGTCGCTTTGTTCAGCGCCAGCAAATCACGTTCGACGGTGACAACCAGATTACGATTCGGCTCCAGATGGCGCAGGCGCAGCTCTTTCAGATTGGGGGCCAGTTCCCAGGCGCCGTCCACTTTGCCGCTTTTTTTATCCACCACATGTACCGTTTTCGCAAAATCCTGGCTGGGATCCAGCGGTACAGAGAAGGTCAGAACCAGCGTCGCGGCGCCGTCGAGTTGCACTTCCGAGGCATCCAGCAGCGTCAACGCCTTACCCTGACTCTGCGCGGCCAGCTTAGCCAGCTTTTCAGGATCCGGTGTTGCCGGGGTTTTCTTTTCTGATGCAGTAGACGCTGCGGGGGCAGCGGCCTGAGGTTTGTCGTCGCTGTTATCACAGCCGACAAGCGTAAAGGTGGTGAGCAGCGCGAGAGAGATCGCAGCTAAGCGAAACGGTTTCATCCTGTGTCCCTGGCCTGAGGGGCCTGTTGGTCATCGTCCGGATAAGTATTATCCGCAAGTTTCGTTAATACAAAAAGTCCAATTTTATAATCTGGAAAGCACCTCGCAGAATGGCATCACGCAGCCACACCGTGATGGAACGGCGATCACAGCGCATAACGTCACATGTTACCTTTCACGTCATTTGTTTTTAAAACAAGAAGATAGCTGGATAAGTTCGCATCAGGCCTGCTAGTTTTATGTCCATGACGCACCCCGAGTGCGCGGTTCAATAAGAGAGAAAGCCATGAAACGAGCCGTGAACGCCCTACAAAATTTCGGAAAATCACTTTACGGACCTGTACTTATCTTACCCATCGTTGGCCTGTTTATCGCCTTTGGGAATGTGCTGGGTAACGGCAATCTGGCCGAGTACCTGCCGTTTCTCGGCCACCCGCTGATCCAGAGTGTCGGCCAGCTGATCGCCAAGTCTGCCGTGTCGGTGCTGGTCAACCTGGCGCTGGTGTTTGCCGTTGGGATCCCCATTGGACTGGCAACCCGAGACAAAGGCTACGCGGCGCTGATTGGGCTGGTAACTTTTATCGTGTTTATCAATGCCATGAACGTGACGTTACAGCTTCAGGGGGAACTGGCTCCTGCGGAACAGATGAAAGCCGCCGGACAAAGCATGGTGCTGGGCGTCCAGGTGCTGGAAATGGGCGTTTTCGCCGGGATCCTGACCGGGGCGCTCTCCGGTTATCTGTACAACAAATATTCCGGTGTCCAGTTTAACGGCGCGATGGCGATTTACTCCGGCCACTGCTTTGTCGCGATTGTAATGCTGCCTGTCTCTATGCTGCTCGGCGTGATCATGAGCGAACTCTGGCCGTACGCACAGCATGGAATAAGCGCCCTGGCGCTGGCGATCAAAGGGTCCGGTCCGTTTGGCGTGGCGATCTACGGTTTCCTTGAACGCATTCTGGTGCCGACGGGCCTGCATCATCTGGTCTATACGCCGTTCCTGTATACCGAACTGGGCGGTACGCAGGAGGTGTGCGGTACGGCTTACCAGGGCGCGCGCAATATCTACTTCGCCGAGATGGCCTGCCCGGACGTGAAGCAGCTCAGCAGTACCGTGGTGTGGGATGCGCGCGGCATCAGCAAAATGTTTGGCCTGCCTGCCGCGGCGCTGGCGATGTATATGACCGCCAGGCCAGAGCGTAAAGCGGCGGCGAAAGCGATTCTGATCCCGGCGGCGCTGACCTCGCTGCTGGTCGGCGTAACCGAGCCGATTGAGTTCTCCTTCCTGTTTGTCGCCCCGCTGCTGTTCGTGGTGCATGCGGTGCTGACCGGTATCGGCATGATGCTGTTCTCGCTGTTTGGCGTTCACGCCATCGGCGCCAACGGGATTATCGATTTCATCCTCTACAACCTGCCGCTCGGCACGGAGAAGTCCAACTGGCCCATGTACATCGTGGTCGGGCTGATCATGTTCGCTCTTTATTTCGTGGTATTCCGCTTCCTGATCCTGCGCTTCAACATGAAAACGCCGGGGCGTGAAGATGAGGACCAGGAGACACGCCTTTACAGCAAGCAGGAGTACCAGGCGAAGGGCAATAACGACGGGCTGGGCGAATCGATCGTTGTGGGTCTGGGCGGTCGGGAAAATATAGAGGTAGTGGATAACTGCTACACCCGCTTACGCGTCACGGTGAAGGACGTCGCCATCATCGACGAACCGCGCCTGAAAGCGACCGGCGCGAAAGGGATAATCAAACAAGGTAACAACGTTCAGGTGGTCTACGGGCTGCATGTCAAAAAAATGCGAGAAGCCATTGAGACGTTTCTCTGAAAGGAGCTAAAGATGTTTACACCCCCATTCATTCTGTCGATTGCCGGCGGCGGCAGCACCTACACGCCGGGCATTGTGAAAAGCCTGATGGTGCGCCTGCAGGATTTCCCGCTGGCCGAAATTCGCCTGTACGATATCGACGAGGCGCGCCAGAACACCATTGCGCCGGTCGTCGAGAAGGTCATTCGCGACCACAGTCAGTGCATCACATTTACCGTCACCAGTGACCCGGAAGTGGCCTTTAGCGGCGCGCATTTTGTCTTCGCCCAGATGCGCGTCGGCCAGTACAAAATGCGTGAGCAGGATGAAAAAATTCCGCTGCGCCACGGGGTGGTCGGCCAGGAAACCTGCGGCCCCGGCGGGCTGGCCTACGGCCTGCGCACGATCCTGCCGATGGTGGAGCTTATCGATCTGGTCGATCGCTACGCGCACGAGAAAGCCTGGATCGTGAACTACTCCAACCCGGCGGCGATTGTCGCTGAGGGTGTGCGTCGCCTGCGCCCCAACGCACGCGTGCTGAACATCTGCGATATGCCGGTTGCCGCGATGCGCAATATGGGTGCCATTCTGGGCGTGGATCGTCATAAACTGGAGGTGGACTATTTTGGCCTAAACCACTTCGGCTGGTTTACCCGCGTGCTGGTGGACGGCGAAGACAAGCTCCCGGCGCTGCGTAAGCATATCGCGAAGTTTGGCCTGCTGACGGAAGATGCCGCAAAAACCGACCCGCAGCATTCCGATCCGTCATGGGTGAAAACCTGGCGCAACATCAAGCCGATTATGGATAACTTCCCGGAGTACCTGCCGAACCCGTATCTACAGTACTACCTGATGCCAAACCAGATTGTGGAGCATCAAAACCCGGACTATACCCGCGCCAACGAAGTGATGAACGGGCGCGAGAAAAAGCTGTTCGCCGCCGCCGAAGAGTACCAGCGCAGCGGGATCTTACCGGACGCCTTCCACGTAGGTGTTCACGGCGAATTTATCGTCGATGTCGCCTGCTCGCTGGCATTCAACCTGCGCCAACGCCATCTGGTGATGGTGGAAAACCGCGGGGCGATTACCAACCTGCCGTACGATGCGGTGGTGGAAGTGCCTGCCTATATCACTTCCGAAGGGCCGGAGCCTGTCCGCGTGGGTCAGGTGCCGCTGTTCCACCAGACGCTCCTGCAACAGCAGCTGGCCTCTGAACAGCTGCTGGTTGAGGCAACCATCGAAGGCAGCTACGAGAAAGCGTTGCAGGCGTTCACTCTGAACCGCACCGTGCCAACCATGGAGCACGCGAAAGCGATTCTGGATGAGATGATCGAAGCCAACCGCGACTACTGGCCTGCGCTGCAAAAGGCCTGGCAGGACGGTGAAGCGGTGAAAAAATAGGGGCTTGCTCGCGAGTTGAACGTGGTTAGCTTGTCGGTGTCAGAAAAAACACCGACAATCCTTTTTTACGGAAAAGAATGGAGGCAACCATGTCCACCTCATATTTTGTCGCTGCCGACTGGCTGATTGAGCACGGCGACGACCCGGAAGTTCAGATTATCGACGCGCGCATGGCCCCTCCGGGCCAGGAGCATCGTGACGTTCCCGCTGAATACCGGGCAGGGCACCTGCCTGGCGCGGTATTTTTTGATATCGAAGCCCTCTCCGATCACACCTCTCCCCTGCCGCACATGCTGCCTCGCCCGGAAGCGTTTTCCGTGGCGATGCGCGAGCTGGGCATCAGCAAAGATAAACATCTTGTTGTTTACGATGAAGGTAATCTGTTTTCCGCGCCGCGAGCGTGGTGGATGCTGAAAAACTTCGGCGTGGAAAAGGTATCGATTCTGGCGGGCGGACTTGCAGGCTGGAAGCGCGACGAACTACCGCTTCAGCAGGGTGACGTCACGCTGCCGGAAGGGGAATTTGATGCCACGTTTGACGCTAACGTGGTCAAGCGCCTGACCGACGTGCTGGTCGTGAGCCACGAAAACACGGCGCAAATCGTCGATGCGCGTCCCGCTCCACGTTTCAACGCAGAAGCGGACGAGCCGCGACCGGGACTGAAACGCGGACATATCCCGGGGGCGCTGAACGTGCCGTGGGGCGATCTGGTGTTTGAAGGCGAGCTGAAAACCACCGATGAATTGCGTGCCATTTTTGAACGTCAGGGCGTGGATTTGCATCGTCCGGTTATTGCCAGCTGCGGCTCCGGCGTAACGGCCTGCGTGGTGATCCTGGCGCTGGCAACCCTTGGCGCAAATGACGTGACCCTGTACGACGGCGCCTGGAGTGAATGGGGTGCACGGGACGATCTGCCGGTTGAACCGGCGAAATAATGGATAACCGCCTGGCAACGCTGTTAACGCGCGGGTCGTCGCTGACCCGCGCGGAGTATCGCGTCCTCGCCCACCTCACTGAGCATCCATTGCTGGTGGGCAACATCACGGTGCGCGAGCTGGCGCAGGCGACATTTGTCTCTACCGCGACGATTATGCGGCTGTGCCAGAAGCTGGGGTTTAGCGGCTTTAGCGAGTTTATCTGGCACTGCAAGCAGCTGCTTTCTGACACGCCGCATATCACCGTACAGCCTGAGCAACATGCGGAAATGCCCGCGCTTTTTACCCGGTTCGTTGCCAACTATCAGCAGACCTTCCAGTGGGTCACTCAGGACAAACGCCAGCAGTTTGCCAGCCTGCTGCGCCAGAAAGAGAGCTTCTTTCTCTACGGCGCCGGGTTTTCGTACCTTTTTGCCGAGTACCTGACCAAGAAGTTGCAGGTGCTGGGAAAAACGGCCTTCATCTCCGGGCCGGGAGACAGCCGGAATATTTTTCTCAGCAACGCCGCGCGCTATCAGGTGTTTATTGCCGTTTCACGCAGCGGCGAAACGGAGCAGGTACTGGATAAAGCGCGGATCGCCAAAAACGTCGGCATGACGATCGTCGCGTTTACCCGCGCGTCGGCCAATACGCTGGCGGGTATGGCGGACGTGCATTTTGCTCTCTATGACGAAGCGGTACATTTCGCCGCCGAAGCCGCAGGTATGACGTCGTTTGAGTCGAATCTGGTGCTGCTGATGGATTTACTGCTGCTGGAAGCAACGGGGTGAAGATCACCCCGCTGTAATCAGATAATGCGGTTGGTCTTGAGATCGCGCAGGAAGCCACCCCAGCGACGCTCGTAGAACGGGGTGATGTGCTCGGTAATAAAGTGGCTGATCCCCTTCTCACCTTTCTTCACCTGACAGATATCAATCGGCTCATCGCCCGGCAGGGTGTCGGTTGCCACGCTTCCCGCCGCCTGGATGATCTCGTCAACATCGCCGTCGGCCTCAATCCCTATTAGCAGAACAGGCTTTTCGTCAGCGCTCTCTTTGATGGAGCAGAGAAACGCGCGTTTTACCGGCTTGATGGTTTTAAACAGCGTGGTAAGGGAGTCAATCATCTGCGCGGGCGGCTCGGCCACTTCAGACAGCAGCAGCGTTTCGCCCCCTTCCAGCACCTCCTGAGTGCTGAGCGGGTTGCCCTCGTCACCAATCAGGTGGCTGATTTCGCGCGGAGTAAACTCTTTCCCGGTCGGCAGTTTGGCGTTGAGGAACAGCGTCTGCCCCAGGGTCATTTCGAACAACGTGCGCACCGGCATCACCACGAACGCCTGTTCGTCTTCTACCGCTTCCTGCAAGGCCTCGAGCGAAGTAAAGAACGGGATCACCGACGTGCCGTCGTCTTTCTCCCAGTGCAGCAGATCCAGCGCGCTGTCTTCGACAACCTGCTCCCCTTCCGCTGCGGTGCCCGGCACCCAGACGGTGGATTCCAGCAGCGTGCGGAAAAAGGCCGGACGGTGGGCGGGCTCGGTCGCCGCCTGCTCCAACAGGGTTTCTAATTCGTTTTTGGTTTCTGACATAACAATTCCAGATGTCGAATTTCCCCCTCACCCCTGCCCTCTCCCATGGGGAGAGGGTTAGGGTGAGGGCAAAGAGCATTACTCAGCCGTCAGCAGGTTCGCTACGGTACGCACGCCCAGACCGGTCGCACCCGCAGACCACTGCTCAACCGCCGCTTTACGGTAGGTTGCGGAGCAGTCAATGTGCAGCCAGCCTTCATGGTAGTTCTCAACGAAGTGAGACAGGAAGCCTGCTGCGGTGCTTGCCCCCGCCGGGTACGCTGCGCTCGCGGTGTTGTTCAGCTCGGCGAAGTTAGACGGCAGCTGGCTGCGGTGGAACTCGGCCAGCGGCAGACGCCAGAACGGTTCGTTTTCCGCCGCCGCGCTGGCCAGCAGGCGAGCGGCCAGCTTGTCGTCGAAGCTGAACAGGGCGTGATAGTCATTACCCAGGGCAGTTTTCGCCGCGCCGGTCAGGGTCGCCATGTCGATAATCAGCTCCGGCTTCTGCGCAGAGGCGTCGATCAGGCCATCGGCCAGCACCAGACGGCCTTCGGCGTCGGTGTTCATCACCTCAACGTTTTTACCGTTGCGGTAGCGAATGATGTCGCCCAGCTTGAAGGCGTTGCCGCTCACCATGTTGTCCGCGCAGCACAGGTAGAGCTTCACGCGCTTGTTCAGGCCACGGGTGATGGCGAAGGCCAGCGCGCCGGTAATGGTCGCCGCGCCGCCCATGTCGGACTTCATGGAGTCCATGAATGCGCTCTGCTTCAGGCTGTAGCCGCCGGTGTCGAAGGTGATGCCTTTCCCGACCAGACAGGCAAAGACCGGGGCTTCTTTGTCGCCGGTTGGGTTGTAATCCAGCGCCAGCAGGACCGGAGGACGCTCTGAGCCACGGCCCACGGTGTGGATACCCATGTAGTTCTGCTCGCGCAGGTCTTCCCCTTTAGTGATGCGGTAGGACATCTTTTCGCCCGCCACACCGCACAGCAGGTCAACGGCGCGCTGCGCCAGCTGTTCCGGCCCCAGCTCTTCCGCCGGTGCGTTAATGGTGTCGCGCACCCAGTCGATAATGTTCAGGCGGCTTTCCAGCTCTTTCTGACCGGCTTCGTCGAGGTTCGCCCACTCAATTTTACGGGTGCCTTTCGGCCCTTTGTAGCCTGCCCAGAACGCCCAGCTGCGGTCGGTGTCCCAACCTTCCCCTTCCAGCGACACATGCTTAATGCCAAGGCCGTCAATCTTACGCGCGGCGCGCTGGATCAGGCCCAAATCATCGTTGCCCGTCAGGTGCAGGGTAATGCCGTCGTTATTAATGCTGTAGGTGGCTTTCTCGCCCCAGCGCGCGTCGGCAGGCTGATTCGAGAGCGTAATCTTCATCGCTTCGGTCATTTTATTTATCCTTATTAGCAACTAGCAAACGGGCCGCCTGAAGGCAGCCCGTTTTGTTATTTATTCTGCTTCATCTAACCAGACTAACAGAATCGCCTCCAGAATTTTTTCATTGGATGCGTTAGGATCGTCGTCGAAATCCTCTAAATCGCAGATCCACTGGTGCATGTCGGTGAATCGTACGGTCTTCGGATCGAGATCCGGGTTCGCGTCGTAGAGCGCTTCGCCGATTTCACGGCTGTCTGTCCACTTCAGTCCCATATTAGTGCTCGCGTGCGTGGTTGATGGTGTAGCGTGGGAACTCCACGACCAGATCTTCATCGGTCACCGCGGCCTGGCAGCTTAAGCGGCTGTCTGGCTCCAGACCCCATGCTTTATCCAGCATGTCGTCTTCGTCTTCGGTGCTCTCGGCGAGAGAGTCGAAACCTTCACGCACGATGCAGTGGCAGGTGGTGCAGGCACAGGATTTTTCACAGGCGTGTTCCACTTCGATACCTGCACGCAGGGCTACATCGAGAATGGTTTCACCGGTCTTCGCTTCCAGAACAGCGCCATCCGGACAGAGGTCCGCATGAGGCAAAATTACAATCTTTGGCATATTAAACCTCGTCCACGGACTGGCCTTTCAGCGCGACGCGGACAGATTTGTCCATGCGGCGAGCAGCGAAGTCCTGGGTTTGTTTATCAACGTTTTTAATGGCTTCTTCTATCGCGTCAGCGTCATTGCCTTCGGCCACGGCGCTTAAGCGCGCGGCAGCGTCGTCAATCACCTGGCGCTCAGCGGCGCTTAACAGCGCGGCATCGGCAGCGAGCGCCCCGTTCAGGCTTTCCAGCACGCGTGCGGCTTCAACTTTTTGTTCCGCCAGCATACGCGCCTTCACATCCTGCTCGGCGTAGCTCATTGAGTCCTGAATCATGGAGGCGATTTCGCCATCGGTCAGGCCGTAGGACGGCTTAACCTGAATAGACGACTCGATACCGGTCGATTTTTCCATCGCCGTGACGCTCAGCAGGCCGTCCGCATCCACCTGGAAGGTGACGCGAATATGCGCCCCGCCCGCAGGCAGCGCTGGAATTCCGCGCAGCGCAAAGCGCGCGAGAGAGCGGCAGTCCTGCACCAGCTCACGCTCGCCCTGCATCACGTGGATTGACATCGCGGTCTGGCCGTCTTTGAAGGTGGTGAACTCCTGCGCGCGCGCCACCGGAATGGTGGTGTTACGCGGAATGACTTTCTCCACCAGGCCGCCCATGGTTTCTAAACCCAGAGACAGCGGGATGACGTCCAGCAGCAGCATTTCGCTGTCCGGCTTGTTGCCGACCAGGATATCGGCCTGGATAGCGGCGCCGACGGCAACCACTTTGTCCGGATCGATAGAGGTCAACGGCGTGCGGCCAAAGAATTCCCCCACGCGCTCGCGTACCAGCGGCACGCGGGTTGAGCCGCCAACCATGACCACTTCCAGCACCTCGTTAGCCTCAACGCCTGCATCCTTCAATGCGCGACGGCAGGCCAGCAGGGTACGCTTAACCAGAGGCGCAATCAGTTCGCTGAACCGATCGCGGGTAATCTCACCCTGCCAGCCTGCGACGTTCACGCTGACGGACTGTGCATCGCTCAGGGCGATTTTGGCGTCGATGGCCGCATCCAGCAGTTCACGCTGCACGTGCGCATCGCTGCGATCGCTGATGCCCGCCTGCTCGCGGATGTAATCTGCCAGCAGATGGTCGAAGTCATCGCCGCCGAGCGCGGAATCTCCGCCGGTCGCCAGCACTTCGAACACGCCGCGACTCAGGCGCAGGATAGAAATATCAAAGGTGCCGCCGCCCAGATCGTAGACCGCGATCACCCCTTCCTGACCGGAGTCGAGGCCGTAGGCAATCGCCGCCGCCGTCGGTTCGTTCAGCAGACGCAGCACGTGCAGGCCCGCCAGACGCGCGGCGTCTTTGGTGCCCTGACGCTGTGCATCGTCGAAATAGGCCGGAACGGTGATCACCACGCCGTCCAGATCGCCGCCGAGCGTCGCCGTGGCGCGTGCCGCCAGCGCTTTAAGGATGTCAGCAGAAACGCGAATCGGGTTCAGCAAACCGGCTGACGTCGCGATCATCGGCAGGCCGTTTTCGCTGGCCTGTAGCTGATACGGCAGATGCGGGTAACGGGTCTGGATATCAGCCAGCGAGCGGCCCATCATGCGCTTAACCGAGCTGATGGTATTGGCCGGATCGCGCGCGGCGTTAGCGCGGGCATCAACCCCGACCGCGTGACCCTGCTGTTGGTAGTGGACTACAGAAGGCAGCAGATGGCGCCCCTGCTCGTCAGCCAGCGTTTCCGCCTGGCCGCTGCGCACGGTCGCCACGAGGGAATTGGTGGTGCCCAGGTCAATACCGACCGCCAGACGACGCTGGTGCGGTGCGGCACTTAAGCCAGGCTCACTAATTTGTAATAAGGCCATAATTGCTTCCGAAATTAAAAATCGAGCAGCTTTTCTTCGAGTTGTTCAGCACTGCTTCGCAGTTTATCGAGAAAACGGAGTTTGCGCACAGTGTCTGCCGCCACGTCCCAGGTCTCGTTGTTCAGTTGCTCCACCATCTGCTGATGGCGGGTATCGAACATACCCTTTACGCGCGTGATAAAGCTTTCCAGGCGCGCTTCGTCTTTAGCCTGTTCAATTTCATCCAGCTCTTCGCGCAGCTCCAGTTGTTCCATCAGAAAGGCGGTGTCGCGCACGGTATGCTGTTCGCTCGCCAGATCGAAACCGTGAAGCGAGAGCAGATATTCTGCACGCGCCAGCGGATGACGCAGCGTTTGCCAGGCCTGGTTGATGGTGGCGGAGTGTGATACCGCAGCCAGTTGCTCTGCCTGCGTCCCGCTGGCGAATTTATCCGGATGGTACTGACGCTGGAGATCCTGAAAACGGACCGTCAGCGCCTGGAGATCGATCGGGTATTGAGCGGGTAGTCCGAAGAGAGTGAAGTAATCCATAACAATCTCAGGGGTAGCCTGTTAGAACAAACCCCACGCGTAGCAAAGCCACGGTGGGGTTTCGGATGACGCGCGGTTAAACGTGGAAGCTTTCGCCGCAACCACACTCGTCTTTGACGTTCGGGTTCGTGAATTTGAACCCTTCGTTCAGGCCTTCTTTTACGAAGTCCAGCTGAGTGCCGTTGAGGAATTGCAGGCTTTTGCCATCGACCACCACCTTCACGCCCTTGTCTTCAAACACGGTGTCATCAGACGCCGGTTCGTCAACAAACTCCAGTACGTAAGCCATACCAGAACAGCCGGAGGTACGTACGCCCAGTCGCAGGCCAAAGCCTTTACCACGGTTCGCCAGAAAAGAGCTTACTCGCGCGGCAGCGCTGTCGCTAAGGGTAATCGACATACTCAAACCTCAATTATTTTGCTTCACGTTTGCTTTTGTAATCCGCAATGGCGGCTTTGATCGCGTCTTCTGCCAGAATTGAGCAGTGAATTTTCACCGGCGGCAGTTCGAGTTCTTCAGCAATATCCGTGTTCTTGATTGCCTGTGCTTCGTCCAGAGACTTGCCCTTCACCCATTCGGTGACCAGGGAGCTGGACGCGATAGCAGAACCGCAGCCGTAGGTCTTGAAGCGCGCGTCTTCAATGATACCTTCATTGTTGACTTTGATCTGCAACTTCATCACGTCGCCACATGCTGGTGCACCGACCATGCCGCTACCAACAGATTCGTCGCTGTTGTCAAAAGAGCCAACGTTGCGCGGGTTTTCGTAATGATCGATGACTTTTTCGCTGTATGCCATGATTGAATTCTCCTTATGTACCGATTAGTGATGTGACCATTCAATGCTGTTCAGATCCACGCCCTGCTTGAACATTTCCCACAGTGGAGAAAGGTCGCGCAGACGGCCGATGGAGTTACGAACCAGCTTGATGGTGTAGTCAATCTCTTCTTCGGTAGTAAAACGACCTAAAGAGAAACGGATAGAGCTGTGTGCCAGCTCGTCAGTCATACCCAGCGCGCGCAGCACGTAGGATGGCTCCAGGCTTGCAGAGGTACAGGCAGAGCCGGAAGAAACGGCCAGGTCTTTCAGCGCCATGATCAGCGACTCGCCTTCAACATAGTTGAAGCTGACGTTGAGGATGTTCGGCGCGCCCTGCTCGAGATCGCCGTTCAGATACACTTCTTCCATATCTTTCACGCCGTCCCACAGACGGTTACGCAGCGTGCGCAGGCGTGCCATCTCGGTTTCCATCTCTTCTTTTGCAATGCGGTAGGCTTCGCCCATGCCCACGATCTGGTGAACAGGCAGCGTACCGGAACGCATGCCGCGCTCGTGACCGCCGCCGTGCATCTGTGCTTCGATGCGGATACGTGGCTTACGACGAACGTACAGCGCGCCGATACCTTTCGGACCATAGATTTTGTGACCGGAGAAGGACATCAGGTCCACTTTCAGCTGGCTCAGGTCGATAGGCAGTTTGCCCACGCTCTGGGTCGCGTCCACGTGGTAGATGATACCGCGCACGCGGCACATTTCGCCGATGGTCGCGATGTCTTGTACCACGCCGATTTCGTTGTTGACGTGCATGATGGAGACCAGAATGGTGTCATCACGCATCGCCGCTTCGAGCTCTTTCAGATCGATAATGCCGTTGCTCTGTGGCGCCAGATAGGTGACTTCGAACCCTTCACGCTCCAGCTGACGGCAGGTGTCCAGCACGGCTTTGTGTTCGGTTTTGCTGGTGATGATGTGCTTGCCTTTTTTCTGATAAAAGTTGGCTGCACCCTTAATCGCCAGGTTGTCGGATTCGGTCGCACCGGAGGTGAAAACAATTTCACGCGGGTCGGCACCGACCAGGTCAGCAATCTGATTACGGGCGATATCAACCGCCTCTTCAGCATGCCAGCCAAAACGGTGTGAACGGGAAGCTGGGTTACCAAAGTTTCCGTCCAGGGTCAGACACTGCATCATTTTCTCGGCAACACGCGGGTCCACCGGCGTGGTTGCGGAGTAATCGAGATAAATCGGTAATTTCATTGCTCTATAAACTCCGTACATCGCTTCAATGCAAGGAATCAGGCAACCGGCTGGATGTACGACCGAGTACGCGGGGTGTGACCACCCCGGCCTGATTCTGAATACTTATCTTTTTAATTACGCGCGCAGTTTAACGTCGATGGCGTCCTGCGTGCGGGTGCTGCGCTGTGAATCCTGACTATGCTGACGACCAGAGACATCCAGAACTTCCTGGTTATTCACCAGCTCACCGAGGGTGATGTTGTTCAGGAAGCCGGTCAGACGGTCGCTCAGATCGCGCCACAGCGCGTGGGTCAGGCATTTATCGCCGCCCTGACAGCCGCCTTTACCCTGGCAACGGGTCGCGTCAACGGATTCGTCAACCGCGCTAATCACTTCACCAACCGCAATACTGCCCGCGTCTTTACCCAGCAGATAACCGCCGCCCGGGCCACGAACGCTGGACACCAGTCCATTTTTACGCAGTCTGGAGAACAGCTGTTCCAGGTAAGAGAGGGAGATCCCTTGTCGTTCAGAAATATCAGCCAACGGAACCGGGCCCGCTTCGGAGTTGAGCGCAACGTCCAGCATCGCGGTCACGGCATAACGCCCTTTAGATGTCAGTCTCATGTCTTACTTAACCTCAAACTCGCCCCTGCCCGGGGTTTTTTATTGTAAAATGGGGGTATTGCATAGCAGGGCCAAGTCTGACATTCCTGACTAAATTGGTCAACTATTTACTTGACTGTTTTAGTCAGGTATTTAACCTTCTGTGCCTTCATAATATAGGTGCGGCCTGATGCCCTCACCCCAGCCCTCTCCCACGGGGAGAGGGGGAAATCGACACTACGCTTTGTTCTTCTGCTCAATCGACGCCAGAATCCCGCGCAGAATGTTCAGCTCCTGGCTTTCCGGGCGGGCGCGGGTGAACATACGGCGCAGCTTGTTCATCACCTGACCCGGGTGGCCTTCACGGATAAAGCCGGTTGAGAGCAGCGTCTGCTCCAGATGACCGTAGAAGCGCTCCAGATCGTCCACCAGCGGGTAGGCCGTCTCTTCTTTAGGTTCGACCGGTTTCTCCTGCGTCGCCAGCCATGCCATGCGCACTTCGTAGGCAATGACCTGCACCGCCATCGCCAGGTTCAGCGAGCTGTATTCCGGATTGGCGGCAATCGCTACGTGGTAGTGACACTTCTGTAGTTCCTCGTTGGTCAGGCCAACGCGTTCACGACCAAACACCAGCGCAACCGGCGCCTGTTCCGCTTCTGAGATACTTTTCAGGCCGCATTCGCGCGGGTCCAGCATCGGCCAGGGCAGCGTACGGGAGCGCGCGCTGGTCCCCACCACCAGACTGCAACCGGCCAGGGCTTCGTCCAGGGTGTCCACGATCTGCGCATTCCCGATCACGTCGCTGGCGCCGGCCGCCAGAGCAATAGCCTGAGAGTCGGGTTTCACCAGCGGATTAACCAGCCACAGGTTCGTTAAGCCCATGGTTTTCATAGCGCGGGCCACAGAGCCCATGTTGCCGGTGTGCGATGTTTCGACCAGCACGATTCGAATGTTTTGCAGCATAATTTTTAGATGTCTGGATTCAGTGTCTGAAGAATATTCGGGCATATTATCATAAACGAGAGACATAATCCGATCCCGCTGCTATACTCTGCGCCGATTTTCCTGTTCTTTAACATCCAGTGAGAGAGACCGATGCATCCGATGCTGACCATCGCCGTGCGCGCAGCGCGCAAGGCGGGTAATGTAATTGCCAAACACTACGAAACCCCAGACTCCGTAGAAACCAGCCAGAAAGGCAGCAATGATTTCGTGACGAACGTCGATAAAGCCGCAGAAGCGATTATTATCGAAACGATCCGCAAATCTTACCCGCAGCACACCATCATCACCGAAGAAAGCGGTGAACATGAAGGTACCGATCAGGATGTTCAATGGGTTATCGATCCACTGGATGGCACCACCAACTTCGTTAAACGCCTGCCACACTTCTCTGTGTCTATCGCAGTACGCATCAAAGGCCGTACTGAAGTCGCCGTTGTTTACGATCCAATGCGTAACGAACTGTTCACCGCAACCCGCGGTCAGGGCGCGCAGCTGAACGGCTACCGTCTGCGTTGCAGCAATGCACGCGATCTCGACGGCACCATTCTGGCGACTGGCTTCCCGTTCAAGGCGAAGCAGCACGCAACCACCTATATGAATATCCTGGGCAAGCTGTTCACCGAATGCGCGGACTTCCGTCGCACTGGCTCTGCTGCACTGGATCTGGCCTACGTGGCGACCGGCCGCGTTGACGGTTACTTTGAGCTGTCACTGAAGCCGTGGGACTTCGCGGCGGGCGAGCTGATCGCACGTGAAGCTGGCGCGATTGTTTGCGACTTCACCGGCGGCCATAACTATATGTCTACCGGCAACATCGTTGCAGGTAACCCGCGCGTTGTTAAAGCCATGCTGGCAAACATGCGTGATGAACTGAGCGATGCGCTGAAGCGTTAATTCAGTCTATTAAGCCCGGTGGCGCTACGCTTACCGGGCCTACAACACGCCTCAGATACGGCTAGAAAGGCCGCAACCCCCTTCCCACCGGCACCGCGCTCATCCACATCGTGACCGCAGCCACCAGCAGAATCACCCCGCCCGCCAACGCAAGCGTCGTCCAGCCAACCTGTCGCCACAATACCGGCGTTTTATTGCCGCTGAGTTTTACCGCCAGCTGACGGAAGCTGTGCACCAGCAAGGCTAACGAAGAGATCGTCAGAGACGTTCCCGCCGCCATCGCCAGCGCCGAGAGCATGCCCCAGCCAAATACGCCTGTCACTTTGCTGAACAACAGCACCATGATTGCGCCCGAGCACGGACGCATCCCCATTGAGAGCACAATCATCAGACGCGCACGCCAGTCGTCACCATTCTGTAATTGTTCCTGCGTCGGCAGATGCTGATGCCCGCACCCGCAGTTTTCATGGTGAACGTGATGCGGCGTAAAGGCTTTGAATTTTGGTTTTTGCAGCAACGCGCGCAATTTTTTCAGCGCCCGCCAGCAGAGGATCAACCCCAGCACGCCTACCAGCGCGTAACTCCCCTTCTCCAGCCAGAAGCTGCTCATATGCAGCTGGCGAGCCGGCAGCTGTAGCAGCGAGAGGACGACCACGACCAGCGCAATCGCCACACCGCCCTGAAGGAAAGAAGAAGCCAGCGTCAGGCCGATACTCGATTTCAGCTTCGACGGATGCGTAGCAAGCCAGGTCGTGATGACAATTTTGCCGTGCCCCGGTCCCAGGGCATGCAGCACGCCATAGATAAAGCTGAACGCCAGAAGAGCGCCGCCCGCTTTGGTCGGATTTTCCGCCACGGCTTTCAGCAGCACGCTCATCTGCTGATTAACTTCCCGCTGCCAGAGGACGCTTTTCACCATCACCTGCGGCCATGCCTGCCACAGCCAGAGCGCGCCGCCAACCGCTAACAACAAAAAGAGCGCCAGAGGCCAGAGGTGCAGCCAGCGACGCGGCTTACTGACGGGAGAGGAGATCACTGACATTGTAACGTCACCTCCTGTGCGAACTGTTTACCCAGCTCCATGTCCTCAGGCGGGGCATCTGCTTTATCCAGCGAGATCGCAAAGTTCAACGTCTCTTCGCTGGGTTTAGGGGTGTGCACGCCAATTTTGCAGCTTTTTTGCAGCGCGTCCGGCAGCCGTACGTCGCTGTCTTTGTCATAGCGCATATCGACATAGTAGGTAGGGTCAAAAGTGGAAAAGCGGTACGTTTGCCCGGCCAGCGGCTGAGGATGCGCCAGCGGAAGCACGAACGTAAGCACCGCCTGATGACCTTCGCGGGTCATGCCGTACTCCGTGGGACGGTTAAGAAATTTCACCTTTTGTCCGTTGTGCCAGAACTCGGTGAAGTAGTGCTGACCCAGCACGTTGGCCATCACCTCCGCCGCCAGCTTTTTCCAGATCTCATCGCCGGGCTTTGCGTTTCCGGCATCGTACAGCAGGTCGGCGGAGGTGATTTCATCCATCGTCCAGTGCATCTTCAGGCCACTGAGCTGTGTGCCGTCCGTCACCAGTTCGGTTTTCAGGCTGATAAAACTGTGAGGATGTGCGCCGGCGGCGAAAGTGAAAACCGCCAAAAATAACGCTACCGCGCTTTGTTTAACTATTTGCATCTGTTCCTCACGTCAAAAATTCTGTGATGTTCGCCAGCAATCCTGAGTGAAAGGCCTGCCGGTGCGCTTTTCAGCGCCCATCCTTTAGCTATTCTTATCAAACATTCACACTGGATACCCGACAGATGATGACGACGCTTGAAATTCCATCTGTGCTTTCCAGTTCGCAGCGCCGCTGCCAGGTGCTTTTGATGCTTTACCTGCCCGATGCTGCCGTCACCGCACAGAGCATAATCGCTGCCAACGGCGTGGACGACGTCATGGCACGGCAAGATATAGCCGAGACGCGCGATGAAATCCAGCGCTATCATCGGCTTGATATCGTCACGCACCATGATGGCTGCTACCGAATTGAGGGTTCCGCCCTTAATCAACGTTTGTGCCTGCTGCACTGGCTGCGCAGGGCGCTTCGGCTCTGTCCACATTTTGTCGCCCAACAGTTTACCCCTGCCTTAAAAACCGCGCTCAAACAGCACGGCATTGCCCGCCCGCTTTATGACGATGCGAACCTTCGGGCGCTTATCAACTTTTGTGCGCGCAAGCTTCAGCGCCAGTTTGAGTCCCGCGACGTACAATTTTTACAGCTCTATCTGCAATATTGTCTGATTCAGCATCATCTGGGCAATACGCCGGAGTTTTCGCCCGTTCAGCGCAGCTGGACGCAGTCCCGAGGGGAATACTTTACGGCGCAGGAAATTGTCCGCCACTGGAAACGGCGCGTCCCGCAGGGAACGCACAGCGATGAACAGCTGTTCCTGGCGCTGCTCTTTATGATGCTCCGCACCCCCGACCCGGTGATGGATAAACACCAGCAGGATCAGCGCCTGCGTCGCGCCATCGTGCGTATGATTGCCCGCTTCCGGGCACAAACCGGGATGAACTTCAGCGATGAGCAAGGTCTGACCGATCAGCTTTATATTCATCTGGCTCAGGCGCTGGACCGCTCCTTATTTGACATCGGCATCGACAACAGTCTGCCGGAAGAGATCCACCGTTTATACCCCCGGCTGCTGCGCACCACTAAAGAGGCGCTGTCTGAGCTGGAAGCCGAATTTGGTCTGAGATTCTCCGGTGAAGAGATGGCTCTGGTGGCGGTGATTTTTGGTGCCTGGCTGATGCAGGAGACCGATCTGCATGAAAAACAGGTGGTCCTGTTAACGGGGGAAGATAAAGCCTGTGAAGAGTTAATTGAGCAGCAGCTTCGCGAGCTGACGCTGCTGCCGCTCAATATTCGTTATCTTAGCCTGGAGGCGTTTAAGAAGGAGGGCGCGCCCCGCGAGGCGGCGCTGGTTATTACGCCTTATCCAACCGCCCTGCCGCTGTTCTCGCCGCCGCTCATTCATGCCGTTGAGACCCTGAACACGCAGCAGCAGGAACACATTCGCGTAATGCTCGAATCGTAGTTACGTGCGAGCAGCGACTTTAGGGCGAATAACGATGGCCGGTAAAGCGACCAGCGCCATCACCCAGAACACACCGTGCCCCAGGTGCTGATAGAGGAAACCGGCAAATACGGTCATCACCGCAATACTGCCGCCCATCGCCACCGCTGAATAGACCGCCTGAAGACGAATAACGTCCCCACCCTCTCGCGCCGCGATGTAGCGCATCGCCGCCAGATGGCAGACGGTGAAGGTTCCGCAGTGCAGAATTTGCGCCACAATCAGCCACGGCAGCTCCGTCGTCCAGCCCATGATGCCCCAGCGCGCCACGCCGCACACGGCGGAAAGCAGCAGCAGGTCACGCGCCCCGAAACGACGGAACAGTTTTTGGCTCAGCGCGAAGATAATAACCTCCGCCACCACGCCGAGCGACCACAGGTAGCCTACCGCAGAAGCCGAGTAACCCGCCCCCTGCCAGTAGATGGCGCTGAAGCCATAATAGGCCGCATGCGCCCCCTGAAGCAGACAGACGCAGGCCAGGAAACGCCAGCTTTGCGCCACCAGCGAGCGCCAGGCGGGCCAGCCGGCGCTCTCCTGATGGCGGCTTTCGCCCTGCGGCATCACCGACGGACGCAGCAACATACCGAGCAGCATTGAGGCGATGCCGAGCGTTAGCAGCGCCAGAATGGCACGATAGTCATAGAGGCTGACCAGTTTCCCGACCAGCGCAGAGCCGATCACGAAGGCAATCGATCCCCACAGGCGCACGCGGCCATAGTCCATGGTGATCTGCTTTTGCCAGGTGTTCGCCAGGGCATCCGTCAGCGGCACCAGCGGGGAGAAGAACAGATTAAAGCCAACCATTACCACCATCAGCCAGGCAAACTGGTGGCTAACCCAGAAGCAGGCGGCAAAGACCAGCGTCAGCAGGGCCAGAATTCGCACCGCTTTAATCAGTAAGGAGGGATCGCTGACGCGGGGCGCAATCAGCAGACTACCCAGGAAGCGTGCCACCAGCCCCGCGCCCAGCAGGATGCCAATGGTCTCAGGCGTCAGACCAATTCCCTTGAGCCAGACGCTCCAGAAAGGCAGAAAAATACCGTAACTAAAGAAATAGGTGAAATAGCTGAGCGCCAGCCAGCGCGTGGAATGCAAGACCATGAATCCCTCCCGAAATGGAGGCGATAGTCTGGCGTTAATCCCTGACTTTAGCAAGTCGTTAGCGCGCTATAAATTAACTAAAAATTAACATCATCACCAGCCGGACAGCGTATGGCGAGAGCGGTAAAACTGTATTACGTTTATAAGACATCGCCTGAAGAGGTCGTTTGCCATGAACAGCTTACGTTATTTCGATTTCGGCTCCTCTCGTTCTCTCCTGCTTTTAATTGCCCGCATTGCTATCGTGGTCCTGTTTATTATTTTCGGTTATCCCAAGCTGACGGGGTTTAGCGGCACCGTTCAGTATATGACGTCGCTCGGCGCCCCCATGCCCATGCTGGCCGCGATTATTGCGGTGGTGATGGAAGTCCCCGCCGCGATTCTAATCGTGCTGGGCTTTTTCACCCGCCCTCTCGCGGTGATCTTTGTCTTCTATACGCTGGGAACGGCGGTGATTGGTCACCACTACTGGGATATGACGGGCGATGCGGTCCTGCCAAATATGATTAACTTCTACAAAAATGTGAGTATCGCTGGCGCATTTATTTTGCTGGCGATTACCGGGCCGGGGGCCATCTCCCTCGATCGACGTTAGCCCATAAAAAAAGGCCGCATGAGCGGCCTTTTTCAGTTCTGCAACGCAGAGAATTATGCGTACACCGGGAAGCGTGCGCAGATGTCCAGCACTTTACCTTTAACGCGCTCGATAACCGCGTCGTCATTGATGTTGTCCAGAACGTCACACATCCAGCCCGCCAGCTCTTTTACTTCCGCTTCTTTAAAGCCACGACGAGTTACGGCCGGAGAACCGATACGGATACCGGAGGTCACGAACGGGCTCTTCGGATCGTTTGGCACGCTGTTTTTGTTCACGGTGATGTTGGCGCGGCCGAGGGCTGCATCAGCTTCTTTACCGGTCAGGTTCTTATCAACCAGGTCCAGCAGGAACAGGTGGTTTTCAGTCCCGCCAGAGACCACTTTGTAGCCACGATTCAGGAACACTTCCACCATCGCTTTGGCGTTTTTAGCAACCTGCTGCTGATAAACCTTGAACTCTGGCTCCATCGCTTCTTTCAGCGCGACGGCTTTCGCGGCGATAACGTGCATCAGCGGGCCGCCCTGGGCGCTTGGGAATACGGCGGAGTTCAGCTTTTTGTACAGCTCTTCGTCACCGCCTTTCGCCAGGATCAGCCCACCGCGTGGACCCGCCAGGGTTTTGTGGGTGGTGGTGGTCACAACGTGCGCATGTGGAACCGGGTTCGGGTAAACGCCAGCGGCAATCAGACCGGCAACGTGCGCCATGTCGACGAACAGGTACGCGCCGATGCTGTCAGCGATTTCACGCATTTTTGCCCAGTCAACGATGCCGGAGTAAGCAGAGAAGCCACCGATGATCATCTTCGGCTTGTGCTCTTTGGCCTGCTTCGCCATGTCTTCGTAGTCAATTTTACCGGACTCATCAATACCGTAAGGGATGATATTATACAGTTTGCCAGAGAAGTTAACCGGGGAGCCGTGAGTCAGGTGGCCGCCCTGCGCCAGGTTCATACCCAGAACGGTATCGCCCGGCTGCAACAGCGCGGTATAAACAGCGAAGTTAGCCTGAGAGCCAGAGTGCGGCTGGACGTTCGCGTAGTCAGCGCCAAAGAGTTCTTTCGCACGGTCAATAGCCAGCTGCTCAACGATATCAACGTATTCGCAACCGCCGTAGTAGCGCTTGCCCGGATAACCTTCAGCATATTTGTTGGTCAGCTGAGAACCCTGCGCCTGCATCACGCGCGGGCTGGTGTAGTTTTCGGAGGCGATCAGTTCGATGTGCTCTTCCTGACGTACTTTTTCCTGCTCCATAGCCTGCCACAGTTCGGCATCATAATCGGCAATGTTCATTTCACGCTTTAACATCCGCATCTCCTGACTCAGCTAACAAGTAAATTTTTGGCCTGAAAAGGCAGTCCTGTTGGACGACGGGCAACAGTATAACTGAATAGTTCTGCGATAACAGGTCTTGACAAACGATTTTACGCAAACGTTTACCTCCACGCCACGCAAGGGTTGAGCAATAAAGCTCTCACCATTTTCAACGGATTTCTTTTCAGCTTTGTGATGCATATTTTTCACGATGCAAAGAACCATTTACATTGCAGGGGTATTTTTATAAGATGTATATAAAATACATCATTAAAGTAACATCAGAAGGAAGCTGCTATGCTCGACGCCCAAACCATCGCTACCGTGAAAGCCACAATCCCCCTGCTGGTTGAAACGGGTCCTAAACTGACCGCCCATTTCTACGATCGCATGTTCGCGCATAACCCGGAGCTCAAAGAGATTTTCAACATGAGCAACCAGCGTAACGGCGATCAGCGCGAAGCGCTGTTTAACGCTATTGCCGCCTATGCCAGCAACATCGAAAACCTGCCGGCTCTGCTGCCTGCGGTGGAAAAAATCGCGCAGAAGCACACCAGCTTCCAGATCAAACCTGAGCAGTACAACATCGTCGGCAGTCACCTGCTGGCGACCCTGGACGAAATGTTCAGCCCGGGCCAGGAAGTACTGGATGCCTGGGGGAAGGCCTATGGCGTACTTGCAAACGTATTCATCAACCGTGAAGCACAGATCTACAGCGAAAACGCCAGCAAGAATGGCGGCTGGGAAGGCACGCGCGCCTTCCGCATCGTTGAGAAAACCCCGCGCAGCGCACTGATCACCAGCTTTGAGTTTGAGCCAGTTGACGGTCAGCCAGTTGCCGATTACCAGCCGGGCCAGTATCTGGGCGTCTGGCTGAAGCCTGAAGGCTTCCCGCATCAGGAGATTCGCCAGTACTCCCTGACCCGCAAGCCAGACGGCAAAGGCTATCGCATTGCGGTTAAACGTGAGGAAGGTGGTCAGGTATCCAACTGGCTCCATAACGAAGCCAGCGTGGGCGACGTGGTCCATCTGGCGGCACCGGCGGGCGATTTCTTTATGGCCGTTGAAACGAATACCCCGGTGACGCTGATCTCCGCAGGCGTGGGTCAGACGCCAATGCTGGCGATGCTGGATACGCTGGCGAAAGCAAACCACAGCGCGCAGGTTAACTGGTTCCACGCGGCGGAGAACGGTGATGTTCACGCCTTCGCGGACGAGGTGAAAGCGCTGGGAGCGGGTCTGCCACACTTTACCGCGCATACCTGGTATCGTTTACCCACGGAAGCCGACCGCGCAGCGGCTCGTTTCGACAGCGAAGGCCTGATGAATTTAGGGCAGCATGAAGGGGCGTTCAGCGCACCGGGGATGCAGTTCTACGTTTGTGGGCCGGTAGCGTTTATGCAGTATGCCGCGAAGCAGCTGGTCGACCTGGGCGTGAATAAAGACAACATTCATTACGAATGTTTCGGCCCGCATAAAGTGCTGTAATGCAAAAAGCCCCTCAACGAGGGGCTTTTTTTTCGCCGGGTGGCGGCTGCGCCTTACCCGGCCTACCAAATCTTTTTTAAATCGCCGCGTCGTCTTCTTCGCCGGTACGGATACGGATCACGCGCGCCACGTCAAAGACGAAGATTTTCCCGTCGCCAATTTTACCGGTCTGCGCCGTGCGGATGATGGTATCCACACAGGTATCGACGATATCATCGCTTACCACGATCTCGATTTTCACTTTCGGCAGAAAGTCCACCATGTACTCTGCGCCACGGTATAGCTCGGTGTGGCCCTTCTGACGACCAAAACCTTTCACTTCAGTTACGGTCATCCCGGTGATGCCTACTTCTGCCAGCGCTTCACGTACATCATCCAGTTTGAAAGGTTTAATAATCGCATCAATCTTTTTCATGGTGGGTCCTTAAACTCTTGCCAGTAAGCAGCCTCGTAATCGGTTGCTCACAGTATCATATTCAGGCGAATTTTGCGGTATTACTCTTTAAAATCGTTCGCTTCCAGCTCGTGGCGTGAGAGCAATTTATAAAACTCGGTACGGTTACGCCCGGCCATGCGCGCCGCATGGGTTACGTTGCCTTTGGTGATTTGCAGCAGCTTGCGCAGATAGTTCAGCTCGAACTGGTTTCGCGCTTCCGCAAACGTCGGTAAGGCCGTGTTTTCCCCCTCGAGCGCCTGCTCCACCAGCGCATCGCTGATCACCGGCGATGACGTCAGCGCCACGCACTGCTCAATCACGTTCACCAGCTGGCGTACGTTGCCCGGCCAGCTTGCTGTCATCAGGCGTTTCATCGCATCGGTGGAGAACGCGCGCACGAATGGTTTGTGGCGGTCAGCGGCCTGGCGCAAAAGGTGATTTGCCAGCAGCGGGATATCTTCCGCACGCTCGGCCAGCGCCGGGATTTTCAGGTTGACGACATTCAGTCGATAGTAGAGATCTTCGCGGAACTCGTTGCGCGCCATCACCTTGGGTAAATCGCGATGGGTAGCGGAAATAATACGCACGTTGATATCGATATCGCGGTTGCTGCCAAGCGGACGCACTTTTCGCTCCTGCAACACGCGCAGCAGTTTAACCTGCAACGGCGCGGGCATATCGCCAATTTCATCAAGAAACAGCGTGCCCCCCTCAGCCGCCTGGAACAGCCCTTCACGGCTGCTCACCGCGCCGGTAAAGGCGCCGCGGGCATGGCCGAAGAGCTCAGACTCAAGCAGTTGTTCCGGCAGCGCGCCACAGTTGATGGCAATAAAGGCATTTTTACTGCGTGGGCTGGCGTTGTGGATCGCCTGGGCCAGGATCTCTTTCCCGGTCCCGCTCTGGCCGTTGATCAGTACGCTAACGTCGGATTGCGCCACCATCCGCGCCTGTTCCAGCAGACGCAGCATCACAGGGCTACGCGTCACGATGGATTCACGCCAGGCGTCGTCGCCGGATGGCGCCGCGTGCTCAAGGGCGCTGTCGATCGCTTTATAGAGGGCGTCTTTATCCACCGGTTTGGTGAGGAAGCTGAATACTCCCTGCTGCGTCGCGGCCACCGCATCAGGAATAGATCCGTGAGCGGTGAGGATAATCACCGGCATCCCGGGCTGCTGCTTCTGGATCTCCGTGAACAGTTGCAGGCCATCCATTTCATCCATGCGCAAATCACTGATCACCAGATCGATTTTCTCGCGGCTGAGCACTTTCAGCCCCTCCTGCCCGCTTTCAGCGGTGACCACGCTGTAGCCTTCGCTGACCAGACGCATCCCCAGCAGCTTTAACAGACCGGGATCGTCATCCACCAGTAACAGATGGGCAAGTTTACGGCTTGTCATGGCTTCACATCCTCTTGTTTCGGCGTCTCACTGTCTGGCGTCGTGGCAGAGTTGCCTTTCGACCCATCGGGCAGATAGCTGCCTGCTGGCTTACGCGTCGAGAGCTGTCTTTCGATATCGGTCAGATTTTCAAGCTTGCGGGTGGTGGTTTCCAGCTGCTCGCGCAGCGACTCCTGCTGCTGGCGAAGCGCATCAAGCTCGCTGTCGCTCGACTGCTGCAATTTGCTGTAGCGGAAACGCTCTTCGGACAGCTGTAATTGCAGGGTTTGTCCGTCCCGCCAGAGCTGATAGACCGGGCGCACCTGGGGGGGAATATTGATCACGTAAGTATCCAGCCGCGTCACGTTGGCACGGCGTTCGACAGGCGTGATTCTGGCATCCGCCATCACGATCCCGCGTTTAAACGCGTCCTGCCAGGTATCGTCCATCAGCATCGCCGCCTGGGCACGGGCCTCGGCGGGCGCCAGCCGCTGGGCGCAGTCTATTCCGCGCAGCCAGAACAGCGGATTGGATTCAACATCACGCCCCGACAGGCTCCAGATATCATCGCAACGTGTTGAAAGGAAATCGGCCAGCTGTTTTTGCGGCCATTTATCTTCCTGTTTGTGGCTAATCGCACTTTTTGGTGCATGGGTTACACAGCCGGCCAGCAGTAAGCAGGGCAGGCTGAGGCGCACATTTTTGCTGGAAAACACCGCGCGCAGTGCGCGGTAAAAGACGTGTGACATACTCACCAGGTTGTTATTCATTTCATTGATTTTTCCGGCTCAAGAGGCAGTTCGATACGAAAACAGACATCGGCGCGTTCATCACTCACGATGTTAAGCTCACCCTGCATGCGTCGTATGCAGTCGCGGGCAATACTCAGCCCCAGACCACTTCCTTTTACCGCACCTTTTCGCTGATGACTCCCCTGGAAGAAGGGCTCAAAGATCATCGTTTTTTCATCATCCGGAATCGGGCTTCCCGTATTCGCTACGTCAATAAATACCCGCGAACCGTTGTTATTGCTTCTGATATAAATGGTACCGGATTCAGTACCATAGTGCACCGCATTGGAATAAAGATTATCCAGTACGCTCATTAGGAGCATCGGCTCTGCCAGGCAGGATGGCGCATTGAGATCCACCTGGGTATGCATCATTTTAGCTCTTGCTGGCAGGCTATGGGCGGAGATCACCATGTCC
Organism: Enterobacter cloacae complex sp. IR5402; assembly: GCF_049238125.1. Classification (NCBI taxonomy): domain Bacteria; kingdom Pseudomonadati; phylum Pseudomonadota; class Gammaproteobacteria; order Enterobacterales; family Enterobacteriaceae; genus Enterobacter; species Enterobacter cloacae complex sp. IR5402. The sequence goes on along the minus strand of NZ_JBMKHO010000002.1, from coordinate 36,382 downwards.
ACCAGCGGTTCAATCTCAACGCTTTCAAGCACCACAGCACCATCCGCCAGCTTGCGGTTATAGTCCAGCAGTTGTTCAATAAGTTTTTGTAAATTGCGGCTACTGGCATCCAGAATCGCCACGATCTCTTTTTGCTCAGGGGATAACGGCCCCGCTACTTCATCTGCCAGCAGCTCCGTGCCTTCACGCATACTGGCCAGCGGTGTTTTGAGTTCGTGTGAGATATGGCGCAGGAACTGGTGACGCTGCGATTCCAGCCACGCCAGGCGTTCAGAAAGCCAGATGATGCGCTGACCGACCGAGCGCAGCTCGCGCGGGCCTTTAAAAACAACCGTATCCCCGAGAGATTTGCCCTCCCCCAGGCGGTTAATCATCCGCTGGATCCCCTTTACGGGGCCGATGATCATGCGGGTAAAGAGCAGTACCAGCCCAAGGCTGACGAGGAACAGCACCAGCGCCTGCCAGCCGAAGAACTGGCCGCGCTCGGCAATCTCCTGCTGGAGTTGTTGACCACGGGAAAAGATAACCGTACGGGTGGACTGCACCATCTCCGTATTGGCGTTCGCGAAGGCTTCAAGTCGGGCGGCGGCGGCGGCATCAGGACCGCTGTTTTTGCACTGGAGCTGCGCCAGATCGTTCAGATCCTGACGCAGCGCCTGATAGAGTTTGTCATCCGGCAAGACCCCGGCATGGGCATCCAGCATTTCGCTGTAGCGTTTACGCTGGTTCTGATAGACCCTCTCCAGCGTACGGTCGTCCAGCACGCAGTACTGGCGATAGCTACGCTCCATCTCCAGCGCGGCGTTGGTCATTGCCTCGCTACGGCGGGCATCAATAAGCGTGGTGCGGTTAGTCAGGGCCGCCTGGGCACTTAACGCATTCAGGCTTTGCCATGCCTGCCACGCCAGAACCAGCAAAGGTAGCAGGATCAGCAGGAAGGCCATCATAACGAGCTGTCGCAGGGAGCGAGGGAAAGCGGGCCAGCGTTTCAACACATTACTCTCATCATCCGGGTTTGAGGAGAGCGTAACTGAGTCTGCCCTTCAGATACAACAAAGCCGGGTAAAAACCCGGCTTTGTCATGGAATAAGGCGGTGCCTAACTCGACGTTTCGCCCTGGCCTGATAAAGCATTGCAATAATCAGTAGTTGGACGGCAGGCACCTTTTTGTGCGTCATTCGAAGTTTATGTAGCACGTCCCGAAGGGGCTGACATAAGAAGGTGAATGAGCCACTGGCTACTATTATGCAACATGCGTGCCAGATTGCAAACTTTGATACTATCCTTATGATTAATAATTGTTTTATTATTAAAATGCATTGATTGTCAGGTGAATGATTTCCAGGCTAAGTGTCGCTATTAAGCAACACCTTAATGGAAACCTGTCCTGCCATAGATAAATCAACAATTTATATGTCTCTTATTGGAGACACTCAATCCAGAGGATTGTCGCAATTTTGCGACAGGTACAAAAAAGCCCGGTGGCGCTCGCGCTTACCGGGCCTACAGTCAGGGCGTTGAAACTTAACCCAGTTGTTTACGCGCGTTGCGGAAAATGCGCATCCACGGGCTGTCCTCGCCCCAGTTTTCCGGGTGCCAGGAATTACTCACGGTGCGGAAGACACGCTCCGGGTGCGGCATCATGATGGTCACCCGACCGCTTTCGCTGGTGACCGCGGTAATGCCATTTGCCGAACCGTTCGGGTTAGCCGGATAGGTTTCGGTGACCTTGCCGAAGTTATCAACAAAGCGCAGCGCTACCAGTCCTTTGCTTTCAAGCTGAGCCAGGTGCGCCGCATCACGCATTTCAACCTGACCTTCGCCGTGCGAAACCGCGATTGGCATCTGCGAACCCACCATTCCCTGCAACAGCAGAGACGGGCTTTGGGTTACTTCTACCAGGCTGAAGCGCGCTTCGAAGCGGTCAGACTGGTTACGCACAAAGCGCGGCCAGGCTTCGCTGCCCGGGATCAGCTCGCGCAGGTTAGACATCATCTGACAGCCGTTACACACACCCAGCGCCAGCGTCTGCGGACGATGGAAGAAGGTTTCGAACTCGTCACGCACGCGGCTGTTGAACAGAATAGACTTCGCCCAGCCTTCGCCCGCGCCCAGCACGTCACCGTAGGAGAACCCTCCGCAGGCAACCAGCGCCTGGAAATCATCCAGCCCGGTACGCCCGGCCAGCAGGTCGCTCATGTGGACGTCGATGGCGTCAAAGCCCGCCCGGTGGAAGGCCGCCGCCATCTCAACGTGGGAGTTAACGCCCTGCTCGCGCAGCACGGCCACTTTCGGACGCGCACCGGTCGCAATGTACGGCGCGGCAATGTCTTCGTTTATGTCGAAGCTGAGCTTCACGTTCAGGCCAGGATCGTTGTCGTTCGCCTTCGCGTTGTGTTCCTGATCGGCGCATTCCGGGTTGTCACGCTGGCGCTGCATCTGCCAGGTGGTTTCCGCCCACCACATACGCAGCGTGGTGCGGCTTTCGCTGAACACCGCGTGGCCGTCGGCTTCAATCACGAAACGGTCGCCCTGCACCGCTTTACCGAGATAGTGTACGCAGTCTGCCAGACCGTGCTGCGCCAGAATCGCTTCTACCGCGTCGCGATCTGCGGCGCGTACCTGAATGACCGCACCAAGCTCTTCGTTAAACAGCGCCGCCAGGCGGTCTTCGCCAAGCGTAGCAATGTTTGCTTCAACGCCGCAGTGACCGGTGAAGGCCATCTCTGCCAGCGTCACCAGCAGGCCACCATCGGAACGGTCGTGGTAGGCCAGCAGCTTACGCTGCGCAACCAGCGCCTGAATTGCGTCGTAAAAGCCTTTCAGCTGGGCGACGTCGCGCACGTCGGCTGGCTTATCGCCGAGCTGGCGGTAAACCTGCGCCAGCGCGGTGGCGCCAAGGGCGTTATGGCCTTTGCCGAGGTCAATCAACAGCAGGGCGTTATCTTCAGTGGAAAGCTGCGGCGTAACGGTATGACGTACGTCTTCCACGCGCGCAAACGCGGTGATCACCAGCGACAGCGGAGAGGTCATCTCGCGCTGCTCGTTACCTTCCTGCCAGCGGGTTTTCATCGACATGGAGTCTTTACCCACCGGAATGGTCAGGCCGAGCGCAGGACACAGTTCCTCACCCACCGCTTTCACGGCTTCATACAGGCCGGCGTCTTCACCAGGGTGACCGGCGGCGGCCATCCAGTTCGCGGAAAGTTTGATACGTTTGATGTCGCCAATCTGCGTCGCCGCGATGTTGGTCAGCGCTTCACCAACCGCCAGTCGTGCAGAGGCGGCGAAGTCCAGCAGCGCCACTGGGGTGCGTTCGCCCAGCGCCATCGCTTCGCCGTAGTAGCTGTCGAGGCTCGCGGTGGTCACGGCGCAGTTAGCGACCGGGATCTGCCACGGGCCAACCATCTGATCGCGGGATACCATACCGGTCACGGTGCGGTCGCCGATGGTCACCAGGAAGGTTTTCTCTGCCACAGCAGGCAGGTGCAGCACGCGGTTGACCGCTTGTGCCACGGTGATGCCCTGGCGATCCAGCGCTTTGCCCGCCGCTTTACGGGTGGTTACGTCGCGGGTCATCTTCGGCGTTTTACCGAGCAGAACGTCGAGCGGCAGATCGATTGGCTGGTTGTCGAAATGGGTGTCACTCAGAGTCAGGTGCTGCTCTTCGGTCGCTTCACCGATGACGGCATACGGCGCGCGCTCGCGGCGGCACAGCTCGTCAAACAGCGGCAGCTGATCCGCCGCAACGGCCAGCACGTAGCGCTCCTGGGATTCGTTACACCAGATTTCCAGCGGGCTCATGCCAGGCTCATCGCTCAGGATGTCACGCAGGTTGAAACGACCACCGCGGCCGCCGTCGCTCACCAGCTCCGGCATGGCGTTGGACAGACCGCCCGCTCCCACGTCGTGGATAAAGAGAATCGGGTTAGCATCGCCCAGCTGCCAGCAGCGGTCGATTACTTCCTGACAGCGACGCTCCATCTCAGGGTTGTCACGCTGCACGGAGGCGAAATCGAGATCCGCATCAGACTGGCCGGAGGCCATCGAAGAGGCCGCACCGCCGCCCAGACCGATGTTCATCGCCGGGCCGCCGAGCACGATCAGCTTCGCGCCGACGACGATCTCGCCTTTTTGCACGTGATCGGCACGGATGTTGCCGATCCCGCCCGCCAGCATGATCGGTTTGTGATAGCCGCGCAGCTCTTCGCCGTTGTGGCTGTCCACTTTCTCTTCATAGGTACGGAAGTAACCGTTCAGCGCCGGACGACCAAATTCGTTGTTAAACGCCGCGCCGCCCAGCGGGCCTTCGGTCATGATATCCAGCGCGGTCACGATGCGCTCTGGCTTGCCGAAATCTTCTTCCCACGGCTGTTCAAAGCCCGGGATACGCAGGTTGGAGACGGAGAAACCGACCAGACCCGCTTTTGGTTTTGCACCACGACCGGTCGCCCCTTCGTCACGGATTTCACCGCCGGAGCCGGTCGCCGCACCCGGCCATGGGGAGATCGCCGTCGGGTGGTTGTGGGTTTCCACTTTCATCAGGATATGCGCAGGCTCCTGATGGAAGTCATAGCGCCCTGCTTCGCGATCGGCGAAGAAGCGGCCCACCTCGGAACCTTCCATCACCGCGGCGTTGTCTTTATAGGCAGACAGCACGTGGTCAGGGGTTTGCTCCATGGTGTTTTTGATCATTTTGAACAGCGACTTCGGCTGCTGTTCGCCGTCGATAATCCAGTCGGCGTTGAAAATCTTGTGGCGGCAGTGCTCGGAGTTGGCCTGCGCGAACATATACAGTTCGATGTCGTTCGGGTTGCGATTCAGCTTAACGAATGCATCCTGAAGGTAGTCGATTTCATCCTCTGCGAGTGCCAGACCAAGACGCAGGTTTGCGTCGATCAGCGCCTGACGCCCCTGCCCCAGCAGATCCACGCTCTGTACCGGCGCAGGCTGATGGTGGGAGAACAGTTTCTGCGCATCATCCAGAGAGTCAAACACACTCTCCATCATGCGGTCGTGCAGTTCAGCCGCAACCGCCTGCCACTGCGCGTCGCTCAGGGTAGAGGCTTCCACGTAGTACGCCACACCGCGCTCCAGACGGTTAATCTGGTTCAGACCGCAGTTGTGAACGATGTCTGTTGCTTTGGAAGACCAGGGGGAGATGGTGCCAGGGCGTGGCGTGGCGAGGATTAATTTGCCGGTCGGCGTATGGCTGCTCAGGCTTGGGCCATATTTAAGCAGACGTTCCAGCTGTACGCGCTCCTCTGCATTCAGGGGGGCATTCAGGTCAGCAAAATGGACATACTCAGCGTAAATATTGCTTACCGGAAGGTCGGCCGCCTGAAAACGTGCCAGCAGTTTGTTAATACGGAAGGCAGACAGTGCAGGCGAACCACGCAGAATTTCCATCATAAGTCTCTCGTCTTCGAAGCGCCGGGGCGCTTACAGTGTGCGCAAGGGGGGAAAACGGGCGTCATTATAGAGAATCCTGAGCGCCGACGAAACCGTTTGCGTCGAAATAAAATCAACCTTTATGTTTAACAATAGATGTGACCTGTCTCTCTAATTGGTTGCCAACTGGCGCTACTTTGCGCAAAATGCCGCTCAATCAATGGCAAACTCTACTCTTAACATGACTACAGCACACTGAGGCAACCGGCGTCGCAGAGAATTAACTAATTGAAAAAATTAAAGATTAATTATCTGCTCATCGGCATTGTTACGTTGCTGCTGGCAGTGGCCCTCTGGCCGTCTATCCCCTGGTTCGGCAAGGCCGAAAACCGTATCGCCGCCATTCAGGAGCGGGGGGAGTTGCGCGTCAGTACCCTCTCCTCCCCGCTTATTTACGACGATATCAACGGTAAAACCATCGGTCTTGATTACGAACTGGCACAGCTGTTTGCGGACTATCTGGGCGTGAAGCTGAAAGTTACCGTGCGGCAGAACATCAACCAGCTGTTTGATGATTTGGACCATGACCGTGCCGATATTCTCGCCGCAGGTCTGGTGTACAACAGCGAACGCAGCAAAAACTATCAGCCGGGCCCGACCTACTACTCCGTGTCGCAGCAGGTGGTTTATCGTGTGGGTAGCCTGCGCCCGCGCTCACTGGCCGACATCACCGACCAGCAATTGACCATTGCGCCAGGCCATGTGGTGATTGACGATCTGCGGGCGTTGAAAGAGAAAAAATACCCTAACCTCAGCTGGACGGTCGATCCTAAACTCGGCACGACCGAATTGCTGGAGCAGGTAAAAGATAAAAAGCTGGCCTATACCATTGCTGATTCGGTGGCGATCAGTCTTTTCCAGCGCGTTCATCCTGAAATCGCCGTGGCGCTGGATGTGACCGACGAACAGCCGGTGACCTGGTTTACCCAGCTGGACGACGATCAAACCGTCTCTGCGGCCATGCTCGATTTCTTTAATTCCATCAATGAAGACGGCACCCTGGCGCGTCTGGAAGAGAAATATCTCGGTCACGGGGACGATTTTGATTACGTTGACACCCGCACCTTCCTGCGCGCGGTGGACAGCGTGCTGCCGGACCTGCAACCGCTGTTTGAGAAGTACGCCCAGGAGATTGACTGGAAGCTGCTGGCGGCAATTTCCTACCAGGAATCGCACTGGGATGCTCAGGCCACCTCCCCCACGGGCGTGCGCGGGTTGATGATGCTCACCAAAAATACCGCCCAGAGCCTCGGCATCAGCGACCGGACCGATGCGGAACAGAGCATCAGCGGCGGCGCGCAGTATTTACAGGATATGATGGCGAAAGTGCCGGAGACGGTCCCGGAAGGGGAGCGGATCTGGTTTGCGCTAGCCGCCTATAACATGGGGTATGCGCATATGCTCGACGCGCGGGCGCTGACGGCGAAAACCAAAGGTAACCCGGACAGTTGGTCAGATGTAAAACAGCGCCTGCCGCTGCTTAGCCAGAAACAGTGGTACCAGAAGCTGACGTATGGCTATGCGCGCGGCCATGAAGCGTATGCCTACGTGGAAAATATTCGTAAGTATCAGATAAGCCTGGTGGGATATCTGCTGGAGAAAGAAAAAGAGGCGGCCGAGGCGCAACAGCTGGCTGAAAGCTATCCGGTGGTCGCACCGGAAGAGCTTAATCACCCTGCGGTTTCAATTCTGCCTTTTGTTGCTTTTTCTGCTGCCGACGCATTCGAAAAAAGTCACTTAACAGACCCGAACATTCTGGTGCAAGTACCCCGCCGATAGTTTTCACCTGGTGGTTCATCCCCGGATGCCCAAGTACGTCCATCAGTGAACCAGCAGCGCCCGTCTTTTCATCCCGCGCGCCAAACACCAGCGTACCGATTCGGCTGTGCACCATCGCCCCGGAGCACATTACGCACGGCTCAAGGGTGACATACAGGGTGGTATCAAGCAGACGATAGTTTTGCAGCACCAGTCCGCCCTGACGCAGCGCCATAATTTCAGCATGCGCGGTAGGATCGTGACGGCCAATCGGACGGTTCCACCCTTCCCCAATCACCTGATTGTTATGGACCAGTACCGCGCCCACGGGCACTTCGCCCTCTTCCCAGGCGCGCTGAGCCAGCGCCAGCGCATGGCGCATCCAGTATTCATGATTGTGTTCAGGGTTGGACAAGGGCTGATACTCCAGTCGAAAAGCGGGCGGCATTATACACAGCCGGTACAGATAAGACTATTCGAGTTGCTGAAGTTCGCCCAGAGGCGTGACGCGCCAGCGGTGCTGGCAAAAATAGAGCAGCGGGTTGTCCTGCTTGCTGTCGCTGTAGCCGCTGTAAAGACGCAGCGGCGTACCGATGCGTTTCTCCAGCTGCACCACTTTTTCATGTCCGAGGCAGCGCAGGGTGAGCACCCAGCCGCCGTAGCCGCGCGCGATCTGCGTGGCGATAAGATTTACGCGCGGCAGCCAGGGCGTATCAAAATAGACTTGCTCCACCAGCGTCTGCGGGGAGCCAGTAATCAGCCAGATATCGGCATCATTGGCGTCGAGATAGCTGGTCAGGCGCGCCTGTACCACGGGAAACGCGGCGACGTGCCCGCGAAACCAGTGCGCAAAATCCTGTTCGAGCTGCTTGAGGCGCGCTTCGCTATGACCAAACGTGCATCCCCAGAGCAGCAGGCTCATCGGCCAGCGCGCTGCACGGCCTTTCACCAGCAGCGCGATGCCAATAACGGGTAACAGGGGTAATACCAGCAACGCGTTAAGGGGCTGGCGCCGTAGCAGGTAGCGCATAAAGGTGCCGAACATATCCTGCTGATGCAGCGTTCCATCCAGATCAAAAAAGACAACGCGACGCTCGTGACTGGCCAAACCTTACTCCTCTGGGTCGTTGAATCCTAACAGCCAGGTAAACAGGAACCCGGCGATCACCGCTACCAGATAGCCTAACAGATAGAGCATCACTTTTCCGGTCACGATGGTTAATGCCAGCGGTAACCCGGAGATCCCGAAGGTAATGACGGTCGCCACTTTCCAGTAGCTGATTAACGCCCCGCCCACCGCCCCACCGAGACAAGCGGCCAGGAACGGCTTACCCAGCGGCAAGGTCACGCCGAAAATCAGCGGCTCGCCGATACCGAGCAACCCGACCGGCAGCGCCCCTTTAATGACCTTTTTTAAACGCGCGTTGCGGGTTTTCATCAGCACCGCGATGGCCGCGCCGACCTGCCCAACGCCCGCCATCGACAGGATCGGCAGCAGGGCGTTATAGCCGTGCGCCTGTACCAGTTCGACGTGAATCGGCACCAGCCCCTGATGCAGACCGGTCAGCACTAACGGCAGGAAGGTCCCGGACAGCACGGCCCCCACCAGCAGCCCGCCGCGATCGATCGCCAGAGACGCGCCGTGGGCGATGGCTTCAGAGATCGCGCCGCCTAACGGTTGCAGCGCCACAATCGCCACGCTCCCGGTAATCAATGTGGTCAGCAGCGGGTTGAGGATCAGTTCAATCGAGCCTGGCAGCAACGCGCGTAGCTTTTTCTCAATCCAGCACATCAGAATGACCACCAGCAGCACGGCAATCACCCCACCGCGGCCAGGCTGAAGCGCCTCGCCAAACAGCGTAATCTGCGCCAGCTGCGGGCTGGAGAGGATACCCGCCATTACGCCGCCCATCGCCAGCGAGCCGCCGAACACTTTGGCCGTGTTCACCCCCACCAGAATATTCATGATGGCAAACACCGCGCTGCCGAAAATCGCCAGAATACCCAGCAGGTTCGGATACTGGGTGGCGAAATTCCCGACAATATCCGGACGCTTGAGGATATTGATAATCCCGGTGATCAGCCCCGACGCGATAAACGCCGGGATAAGAGGAATAAAGACGTTTGCCAGCTGGCGCAGCGCATCGCTCATGGGGGCTTTGTATTTGGCTTTCGCCTGCGCTTTGGTGCGTTCCGCGTCGTCAAAGGCGGGAGCCGTTTCACTGCCCGTCATCAGGGCGCGCATGGCATCAACCACCTGCGCCGCTTTGCCCGGACCGACAATCAGCTGGTGCTGTTGCCCCTGTTTAACGTACCCGCTCACGCCGGGGAGCTGCTTCAGGCGCGTTAAATCAAGCTTTTCGTCGTTGTACACCTCGACGCGTACACGCGTCATGCAGTTTTCCAGACGCTGAATATTTTTTTCCCCACCGATCCCAAGCAGGATGTCGCTGGCGAGCGCTGCTGTTTTGTCCATAAACGCCTCTTATTGATGTTCTAATGCCGCCCGTAAAAACCCGTGATGGGCTTCAAGCCTGGCTCTGGCCGCGGCTGCATCCAGCCCGGTTAATATCATCAGAATGGCGGGTTTTACATCGTGATCGGTCTGCTGAAGCACCTTTTCCGCCTCTTCACGACTGGCGCCTGTCGCTTCCATCACCATGCGGCAGGCTCTGTCCACCAGCTTGACGTTGGTGGCCTGCATATCCACCATCAGGTTTTGGTAGACCTTGCCAAATTTCACCATCGCGCCGGTGGAGATCATATTGAGCACCAGCTTCTGTGCGGTTCCGGATTTCAGGCGCGTGGAGCCGGTGAGCGCTTCCGGCCCGACGACCGGAGAGATGGCAATGGCGGCCACCTGCGCAATCGGCGAACCCGGGTTACAGGAGATGGCCACCGTGGTACATCCCGTCTGTCTGGCGTATTCCAGCCCACCAATGACGTACGGCGTACGACCAGAAGCCGCCAGCCCGACGACCAGATCCTGCGCGGTCAGGTTCAGCGCCCTGAGATCGTCTTCCCCAAGCTGTTTATTGTCTTCTGCCCCTTCCACCGCTTTCAGCAGCGCGCCGGGGCCACCGGCAATCAGGCCAACGACCAGACCGTGCGGAACGCCAAACGTCGGGGGACATTCTGAGGCATCCAGCACACCGAGGCGCCCACTGGTACCCGCCCCCATATAAATAATGCGTCCTCCTGCTTTCAGAGCGTCGGCAGCGGCGTCTACGGCTTTCGCCACCTCGGGCAATGTCTCTTTGACTGCCAGCGCGACGAGGGTATCCTGTTGATTAAAGCGGTTTACCAGCTCCAGCGTGGACAGTGCATCAAGATCCATGGTTTGCGGGTTACGCGTTTCAGAAACAAGAGAGCCTAGATTCATGTTATTTACCTCTGGAATTTTTAATTCATAATAAACGCACTATAATGGAATATAAAATTCATTCAGGCGAGCATAATTCGTATTTGCGCGGGTAATCACATTTTCGCCAGGAGACCGTATGAACTGTTTAATTCGTATTCGCCAGCGCTACGCAGGGTTTGCCCAGAGTGACAAAAAGCTGGCGGATTATTTACTTTCCCAGCCCGATCGCGCGCGACACCTCAGCTCCCAGCAGCTGGCAGGCGAAGCCGGGGTGAGCCAGTCGAGCGTGGTGAAATTTGCCCAAAAGATAGGCTATAAAGGCTTTCCGGCGCTAAAACTGGCGATCAGTGAAGCACTGGTAAGCAACCCTAATCCGCAGTCAATGCCGGTGCATAACCAGATCCGCGGCGACGATCCGATGCGTCTGGTCGGCGAAAAGCTGATCAAGGAGAACGTGGCGGCAATGCATGCCACGCTGGATGTGAACACGGAAGAGAAGCTGCTGGAAAGCGTAGCCATGCTTCGCGACGCGCGGCGTATTGTGTTGACCGGGATCGGCGCCTCCGGACTGGTTGCGCGTAACTTTGGCTGGAAGCTGACAAAAATCGGCTATAACGCCATCGTTGAACAGGATATGCACGCGCTGCTGGCGACCGTGCAGGCCATGGATCCTGACGATTTACTGCTGGCCATCTCCTATTCCGGCGAGCGGCGTGAAATTAATATGGCTACCGACGAAGCCCTGCGCGTAGGGGGAAAAATTCTGGCGATTACCGGATTTAGCCCGAATGCGCTCCAGCAACGGGCAACCCGCTGCCTGTATACCATTGCCGAGGAACAGGCCACTCGCAGCGCGGCGATTTCGTCGACGAGTGCGCAGATGATGCTGACGGACCTGCTGTTTATGGCGCTGGTTCAACAGGATCTGGAGCGTGCGCCAGAGCGTATTCGGCATAGCGAAGAGCTGGTAAAAAAACTGGTTTGAACAACGAATGAGCGTATAATGCCCGCCCTGTTTGTGTTGTTTCTGAGAATTTCCTGATGGCGCTGTTAATCACCAAAAAATGCATCAACTGCGATATGTGCGAACCCGAATGCCCGAACGAGGCGATTTCGATGGGCGACAGCATTTATGAGATTAACAGCGACCGCTGCACCGAGTGCATTGGCCACTATGAGACGCCGACCTGCCAGAAGGTGTGCCCCATTCCCAATACGATCTTAAAAGATCCGGCACATGTCGAGAACGAAGAACAGCTGTGGGATAAGTTTGTCCTGATGCACCATGCGGACAAAATTTAACCTTCGATAATCACCGTCGCACAGGCGTAGTGGCGTTCATCTGCAAGCGTTACGTGCATGTGCGCCACGCCCAGCTTTTCCGCCAGCTTAAGCGCCTCGCCCCATAAACGCAGACGTGGCTTACCCAGCTCATCGTTAAACACTTCAAACTGGTTAAACGCCAGGCCGTTACGAATGCCCGTGCCGAACGCTTTCGCCGCCGCCTCTTTTACCGCGAAACGCTTTGCCAGAAAGCGCACCGGCTGCTGATGCGCCTCCCAGATAGCCCATTCGTTATCGCTCAGCACGCGTCTTGCGAGGCGATCGCCGCTCCGGGCGATCACCGCTTCAATGCGGGCTATTTCAACGATGTCGGTGCCTAAGCCCAGAATAGCCATTACTGACGCGCTTCCAGCATCAGGCGCTTCATCTCGGAAACCGCTTCTTTCAGGCCGCTCATCACCGCACGGCCAATGATAGCGTGGCCGATGTTCAGCTCGTGCATTTCCGGCAGGGCAGCGATGGCTTTTACGTTGTGATAGGTCAGGCCGTGACCGGCGTTAACCTTCAGTCCCAGGCTCGCGGCGTAGGTTGCCGCTTTGGCGATCCGCTCCAGCTCTTTCGCCTGCGCTGCGTCGTTTTCAGCATCGGCATAGCAGCCGGTGTGAATTTCAATATACGGCGCGCCCACGTCGGCAGCGGCTTTAATCTGGGTGAAATCGGCGTCGATAAACAGTGAAACCAGGATACCGGCATCCGCCAGGCGTTTGCAGGCATCGCGCATTTTGTCGAGCTGCCCGGCCACATCCAGACCGCCTTCGGTGGTCACTTCCTGTCGTTTTTCCGGCACCAGGCAGCAGAAATGCGGCTTCGTATCGCAGGCAATCGTCAGCATCTCTTCCGTTACTGCCATCTCCAGATTCATGCGGGTATCCAGCGTCTGGCGCAGGATACGCACGTCGCGATCGGTGATGTGGCGACGGTCTTCACGCAGATGGACGGTAATGCCGTCCGCCCCAGCCTGCTCGGCGATAAACGCCGCCTGAACCGGATCCGGATACGCCGTGCCGCGCGCGTTGCGCAGGGTGGCAATGTGATCGATGTTGACGCCTAACAGTAATTCAGCCATGACAATCCTCGGTATTTTTGTTCATTTACCTTCTCCCTCTCCCTCCGGGAGAGGGCTGGGGTGAGGGGTAAAACATTAGCGTTTCGGCATAAACTGCCTGAATAATTCGCGGCTCTTTAAAGGTTTGCCCCCAAGATACGGCTTGAGCGCAATTCGGGTAAAGCGTTTTGCCGCACGCAGGGTGTCGGCGTCCGGGAACTCGCGTTCATACAGTGCTCTGAGCTGGCGCCCGGTAAAGGTGCTGTTATCGACGACGACACTGGCAATAAAGCCCTTTTCCTCACGATAGCGATAGGTCATGGTATCTTCTACCTCGTCCCCACTCCCCGCGCAGTGCAGAAAATCAACACCGTATCCAAGGTGACCGAGCAGCGCCAGCTCGAAACGACGCAGCACAGGCTCAGGAGTGCCGGTTGCGCCAGCGAGCGACTGGATACAGTGCAGGTAATCAAAGAAAAGTTCAGAGAAGCGGGTCTCATGTTCAAGCACCCGTGAGATGAGTTCGTTGACGTACAAACCGCTGTAGAGCGTGATACCAGAAAGAGGAAGCGCGAGGGAAACGGCTTCAGCACTGCGCAGGGTTTTGACTTCCCCTCGCCCGCCAAAGCGGACCAGCAGTGGGGTGAAAGGCTGCAAGGCACCTTTGAGATTAGAACGTCTGGAACGTGCGCCTTTGGCAACAAGGCGCACGCGACCGGACTCTTCCGTGAAGACGTCCAGCATCAGGCTGGTTTCGCTCCAGGGACGACTATGCAGGACAAAGGCGCGCTGCCATCCATCCATATGCTCGTCGTCTTAGGTTACTGATCTTCGCCGTAACCGAGGCTGCGCAGCGCACGCTCATCATCGGCCCAGCCAGATTTCACTTTCACCCACAGTTCCAGGTGAACCGGTGCTTCAAACATGTCCTGCATGTCTTTACGGGCTTCGATTCCGATAGTTTTGATCTTGGCACCTTTATTACCGATCACCATCTTCTTCTGCCCTTCACGCTCAACGAGGATCAGACCGTTAATATCGTAACCGCCGCGCTCGTTGCTCTGGAAACGCTCGATCTCCACCGTCACAGAGTACGGCAGTTCAGCGCCCAGGAAACGCATCAGCTTCTCACGGATGATTTCAGACGCCATAAAACGCTGAGAGCGATCGGTGATGTAGTCCTCAGGGAAGTGATGAGTCGCTTCCGGCAGATGCTTGCGCACGATGCCCGCGATGGTATCAACGTTCAGACCCGTCTCCGCAGACAGCGGGACGATGTCCAGGAAGTTCATCTGGCTGCCCAGCCATTGCAGGTGCGGCAGCAGATCGGCTTTTTCCTGCACATTGTCCACTTTATTGACCGCAAGGATCACTGGCGTTTTGCCGTCGCGCAGCTTGTTCAGGACCATTTCGTCGTCCGGCGTCCAGCGGGTGCCTTCCACAACGAAAATCACCAGCTCTACGTCGCCAATGGAGCTGCTCGCCGCCTTGTTCATCAGACGGTTGATGGCGCGCTTCTCTTCCATGTGCAGGCCCGGGGTATCGACGTAAATCGCCTGATACGCGCCTTCAGTATGGATACCGACGATGCGGTGACGCGTGGTCTGCGCCTTACGCGAGGTGATAGAAATCTTCTGCCCAAGCAGATTATTCAGCAGGGTGGATTTGCCAACGTTCGGACGTCCGACGATGGCAATAAATCCGCAATAGGTTTTGTCGATGCTCATTCCAGCTCCAGCATTTTTAACGCCTGTTCGGCGGCAGCCTGTTCAGCCTTACGACGGCTTGAACCCGTGCCGACCACCGGTTCACTCAGGCCACTGACCTGGCAATGGATGGTAAATTCCTGATCGTGCGCTTCGCCACGTACCTGCACCACCAGATAGGATGGCAGCGGCAGATGACGACCCTGCAAATATTCTTGCAGACGCGTTTTAGGATCTTTTTGTTTATCGCCCGGGCTGATTTCGTCCAGGCGGGTCTGATACCAGTTCAGGATCAGCTTTTCTACGGTCTGTATATCGCTGTCCAGGAACACGCCACCGATCAATGCCTCGACCGTATCGGCAAGGATGGATTCACGACGGAAACCACCACTTTTCAGCTCACCTGGCCCCAGACGCAGACATTCACCCAGCTCAAACTCGCGTGCGATTTCAGCGAGGGTATTGCCGCGCACCAGCGTGGCGCGCATGCGGCTCATATCACCTTCGTCCACACGCGGAAAACGATGATAAAGCGCATTTGCAATCACGAAACTTAAAATAGAGTCGCCTAAAAACTCGAGACGCTCATTATGTTTGCTGCTGGCACTGCGATGGGTTAATGCCTGTTGCAACAACTCCTGATGATGAAAAGTGTAGCCCAGCTTCCGTTGAAGCCGATTAATTACGATGGGGTTCATGCGATACCAATAAATGAATGCGTCAAAAATGCAGCACACGAAACCGACCTGAGAAAACCAACGCGGTTTCGTGTGCCGTGGCACCTTTGCAGGGCCAACCTTAAACTTCGGGGGAATATTCTATACACAACGACAGGGGATGTCGTTAGTTCAAAGAGATTTATCGCTGAAATAATTCACGTAGCGGCGAATAAAAGCCGCTACGTGTTATTTTTGACGAAAATTAATGAATTCCGCCAATACGATTCAGGCGAACGCCGGTCGGCCACTCGCCTTCCTGCTTCTCAAAACTCATCCAGATAGCGGTTGCTTTACCGACCAGATTCGCTTCCGGCACAAAGCCCCAGTAACGGCTGTCCGCAGAGTTATCGCGGTTGTCACCCATCATGAAGTAATGTCCCGGCGGCACAATCCAGGTCGCCAGCTGTTGGCCTGGCTGCTGGTAGTACATTGCCAGTTGATCCTGTGCGATTGGCACGGTCAGAATGCGGTGAGTGACATCGCCCAGCGTCTCTTTCCGTTCAACCAGACGAATACCGTTCTCTTTGGTTTCACCTTTTGGCACCTGGAAGAATCCGCTGGTCGCTTCACCGCCGTTACGGCGGGCAAAGGTCTGCACAAAATCACTTGGCTCAACGTTGGAGTAAGTGACTGGCAGCGCATTTTCACATGCAGTTCCAGAGCTACAGCCTGGCTGAATGGTCACCTCTTTCGCCACCGGATCGTAGGTCACTTTATCGCCCGGCAGACCTACCGCGCGTTTAATATAATCCAGCCGTGGATCTTCCGGATATTTAAACACCACGATGTCGCCACGTTTCGGATGACCCGTTTCGATCAGCGTTTTCTGGTAGATCGGATCTTTGATGCCATAGGCAAACTTCTCAACCAGAATGAAATCACCGATCAGCAGCGTTGGCATCATCGATCCTGACGGGATCTGGAACGGTTCATAGATAAAAGAACGCACCACCAGCACAATCGCCAGCACCGGGAATACCGATGCCCCTGTTTCCAGCCAGCCCGGTTTTGGGCCGACTTTTTTCAGGGTTTTCGCGTCCAGCGCATCGCCCGTGGCTGCCTGCGCGGCAGCCTGACGTTCACGGCGTTTTGGGGCGAAGATAAACTTATCCAGGCACCACAACAGACCTGTCACCAGGGTAGCGATGACCAGGATCAGGGCAAACATGTTCGCCATGCCAACTCCTTAAGGTTATTTACCGTTACCGTCTTTACCAACATGAAGGATGGCAAGGAATGCTTCCTGCGGCAGCTCAACGTTACCGACCTGCTTCATACGCTTCTTACCTTCTTTCTGCTTCTGCAACAGCTTTTTCTTACGGCTGACGTCGCCGCCATAGCACTTAGCCAGAACGTTTTTACGCAGCTGCTTCACGGTTGAACGGGCAATGATGTGGTTACCAATGGCCGCCTGAATCGCAATGTCAAACTGCTGACGCGGGATGAGATCTTTCATCTTCTCAACCAGCTCACGACCACGGTACGGTGCGTTATCGTTGTGGGTGATCAGCGCCAGGGCATCAACACGCTCGCCGTTGATCAGTACATCCACGCGAACCATGTTCGAGGCCTGGAAGCGTTTGAAGTTGTAGTCCAGCGACGCATAGCCACGGGAGGTAGACTTCAGACGGTCGAAGAAGTCGAGCACTACTTCCGCCATCGGAATTTCATAGGTCAGCGCCACCTGGTTACCGTGGTAAACCATGTTGGTCTGCACGCCACGCTTCTCAATACACAGGGTGATCACGTTGCCGAGGAACTCCTGCGGCAGCAGCATGTGACACTCTGCGATAGGCTCGCGCAGTTCCTGAATATTATTCAGCGGCGGGAGCTTGGACGGGCTGTCGACGTAGATCACCTCTTTCGACGTGGTTTCTACTTCGTAGACAACCGTCGGGGCGGTGGTGATCAGATCCAGATCGTATTCACGCTCCAGACGTTCCTGAATGATCTCCATGTGCAGCAGACCGAGGAAGCCACAGCGGAAGCCGAAGCCCAGCGCCGTTGAGCTTTCTGGCTCGTAGAACAGGGAGGCATCGTTGAGGCTCAGCTTTCCGAGCGCATCGCGGAAGTTTTCGTAATCGTCAGAGCTGACCGGGAACAGACCCGCATAAACCTGCGGTTTCACCTTTTTGAAGCCTGGCAGCGCTTTATCTGCCGGGTTACGTGCACCGGTCAGGGTATCACCCACCGGCGCGCCGAGGATGTCTTTAATGGCACAGACCAGCCAGCCCACTTCGCCGCATTTCAGCTCGGTACGGTCAACCTGTTTTGGCGTGAAGATGCCCAGACGGTCAGCGTTGTAGACCTGGCCGGTGCTCATGACCTTGATTTTGTCGCCTTTACGCATGGTGCCGTTTTTAATACGCACCAGCGAAACAACGCCGAGGTAGTTATCAAACCAGGAGTCGATGATCAGCGCCTGTAGCGGCGCATCCGGGTCACCTTCCGGCGGCGGAATATCACGCACCAGACGTTCCAGTACATCCGGAACACCGACGCCGGTTTTCGCCGAGCAGCGCACTGCATCGGTCGCATCAATACCGACGATGTCTTCAATCTCTTCCGCTACGCGCTCAGGATCGGCGGCTGGCAGGTCGATTTTATTCAGAACCGGCACCACTTCGAGATCCATTTCCATGGCGGTGTAGCAGTTTGCCAGCGTCTGGGCCTCTACGCCCTGTCCGGCATCCACCACCAGCAGCGCGCCTTCGCAGGCCGCCAGCGAGCGTGACACTTCATAAGAGAAGTCAACGTGCCCTGGGGTGTCGATAAAGTTCAGCTGATAGGTTTCACCATCGGAAGCTTTATAGTCGAGCGTCACGCTCTGCGCTTTGATGGTAATACCGCGTTCGCGTTCCAGGTCCATGGAGTCCAGAACCTGGGCTGCCATTTCACGATCAGACAGGCCACCGCAAATCTGGATAATACGGTCAGACAGCGTCGACTTACCGTGGTCAATGTGAGCAATGATCGAAAAGTTACGTATGTTCTTCATATAGTTAAATAATTATGCCTTACGAATTCCTGGAGGCCGCTGTTCTTAGCCTGACGTTTTTCAGTGCGAAAACGCAGCATTCTACACTACATCCTCGTCAGCTGGAACTGCACTTAGAGCCAGGTATAGCGCGAAGAGACGGCGTTTTCTTTATGGCGATGTAAATAATAATAAAGCCCGGCAGATCACCGGGCCTCAGAAGAGAGCGTCTCAACACGAAGTTGGTCGGGTGCCAGTGCAACGCTGAGGATGACAGGCTGCCACGCTTCCCGGGCGGCAAGCCTTGGGGAAACGCCTTTAGCAAGCCAGAACCCGCCCACGCCGCCCAACGCGGCCCCGCACATGGCGGCCAAATCTGTGCCGAACAGCATCTGGAAAACCCCGCCCATCACGAACAGGCCTGCGAGCGGAGAAAGGTAAACCAGCATGGCGGAAGTGAGCAGGCTACCTTCAGCGATGCCGAGCTCCACTTTTTGCCCTGCCACCAGCGGCTGAGCGCTCGGCACAGTAATAGTGTGCGACGTTTGCGGCCCCAGCTTATTCAACACGCGGCTGCCGCAACCGGCTCGCGAAGCGCAACTGCTGCATGATGCTTTAACGTCACAGCTAACAAGCGCTACGCCATCCTGCCAAGATACGACCGTGGCCCACTCTTTAATCATTGCGCAGCCCTGAATTTAATGCTGTCTGAAATACGTTTTGCCGTTGGCGGCGGTAATTCACCGACAATGGTAATTTCCGCATTATCGCGCACCGTCGTGCTGACCGTCCGGCGACCGGTACGGAGCATCTGTTCGGAACTGTTCGCCGTAGCGCGATTAATATTCACCGAGAAGCTAAACAGCCCATCGGAATAGAGTCGCGACTCAACCGGAGTTTCGATAGTAGGCAGCTGGCGACGACTGCTGGAAACTTCGCTGAACCCTTGCGGGATCCAGGATGGTACCCAGTTAAAATTGACAGAATCGCCGGCAGGCACGGAAAGCAAAGGCGGCAGGCTGGCTTTGGCCAGATTCTGCATGCTGTTGCCGACCTGACTGTTTACGTCAAAGGAGATCACACGGAACTGCTCCAGCGTTTCACCGTCGCGATCGAGCAGATCAACGCGCATCGGCAGCTTCGTCTCTGCGTCAATCCAGACGATATAGCTGTAACGCGTCCCATCCCGCGCAACAACGCGGATCACTTCGCACAGCCTGTCGGCAATACGCGTTCGCCCCACCGAGATAAAATCATAGTAGGGGGCGAGACGTTTAAAATCGGTGTAAATGAGCGACGGCAGGGAGTCAACGATGTAGTCACCATTGAGCGTAAACGGCTCAAGGCCAGGCTCGAAATAGCTGATTTCGTTCCCACGCTGGACCACTTCCCGACGCGGGCCATCCATCTGTAAAAGCTGGGCGAGCGGCTGGTTATCAAGGCGGGCGTGGCGATAGCGTAACGATTCGACACCCTGCTTGTTGATGCTGATAAATGCCAACTCGTAATTGAGTGACTGGCTGGCCAGATTCATTTGCTGCAACAACGCCCCGGATGAAACATCAGCCGAGGCGTTAGCAGAGAAGAACAGGCTACCCGCCATCAAAGACATGGCGAACCAAAGTTGCTTCATTACTGCGATTGCGTTCCTAAAGTTTGGTTTCCTGGCACCTGCACAGCAGCCTGCTGGGTTTGGGCCTGCTCAAACTGAAGCTGCTCGGAGTGCAGACGGCGCTGCAACTCGTAATCCTGCAACATCGCATTAATGCGACGGCGCTGCTCCTGTACCTGCTGTTGCTGTCCGCCGCTTGCGGAGGCATCTGCCGGTACGCCCAGGCTAACCGGGCTGGCTTTACCCATCATCGGCAGCGTATTAAACACTGGCGCTTCAGGTTGCTGATTGGCTTCAGACTGAGTGTTATAGTGCTGGACCCCAACGATAACTGCAAGCGATACGCACGCAGCGACCCCCATCTGGGTGAGCTGGCTGGCCCATGGACGCACCTTGTGCCAGAACGGCATTTTCTGCCACTGGTGAGGTGCAGGCTGCGCTTCAGGAATCAGCGGCGTGGTCTGATGAACAGGTTCGTTCTCAATGGCCGCCATAACGCGTGCTGAGATATCGAAATGGAGAACCTCACTGGTATCACCGCGCAGCGTGTCGCGGATAAGATGATAGCTCTCCCAGGTCTGTTGCATTTCGGGAGAATGAGACAACTCATCGAGCAGCTCATTATCCAGCGTTTCACCATCCATTAAAGCGGAAAGTTTTTCTTTCTGCATGCCTAATACCTTTTCCAGTATCCCGCTATCGTCAACGCCTGATAAGCGGTTGAACTTTATTATCAATGGCTTCTCGCGCACGGAAAATTCGTGAACGAACCGTGCCGACCGGACAATCCATGATGGCGGCTATCTCTTCATAGCTTAGGCCATCCAGCTCCCGTAACGTAATTGCCATGCGTAAATCTTCCGGGAGCGACTCGATCGTGCGAAAAACGATTTGTCTCAGTTCTTCTGACAACATTAAGTTCTCAGGGTTCGAAATTTCTTTCAGCGCGCCGCCACTTTCGAAGTTTTCTGCGTCGATAGCGTCAACATCACTTGAAGGCGGACGCCGGCCCTGAGCAACCAAATAATTCTTAGCCGTATTGACTGCAATACGATACAGCCAGGTATAAAAAGCACTATCCCCCCGGAATGAATCCAGCGCGCGATAGGCCTTAATAAAAGACTCTTGTACAACATCAGGAACATCGCCTGACGGTACATAGCGGGAAACCAGACTCGCTACCTTATGCTGGTAGCGCACCACCAGTAGGTTAAAAGCTTTCTGATCTCCCTTCTGGACCCGTTCAACCAGGACCTGGTCCGTTAACTGCTCGCTCATCCGAGGTAATGTCTCCCCAAACCAAATTCCACGCGTTATCGAAACGCCACTCTAACAACATTGCACTTTGAGCAAGCACCGAATTAGAGTGTCTGTTCTTCAATAAGTTCCGTAACGCCTTTGTTTTTGTTCATCGCGCCGCAGACCATTCATTTTCTCTCATTATAAGTCTGTTCACGATACGCACCCGCTTTCTGACAAGAATCATTAACTTTATCGTCAGAAGAGTAACGCAACACAGGCTTTATTTCACCACAAAATCTGAAGCTAACGATCTGCTTCGCAAAATATTTCCGGCCATTTAGCGCAGATTTAACCTCCGGGATTCCGTTTAGTCATTGCAACACACCTCAAAAAAAACGTGCGATATCTCGCATCGCAATGCTATTCTCCCCCCACACCATGTTTAGTAAATTAAACAAACATCATGAACACGACGCCTGAACTTCATTGTGATGTACTGATCATTGGCAGCGGTGCTGCCGGCCTCTCCCTCGCACTGCGCCTGGCGGAACATCAGAACGTAATCGTGCTGAGTAAAGGGCCGATGAGCGAAGGTTCCACCTTCTATGCACAAGGCGGTATTGCCGCGGTGTTTGATGAAACGGATAGCATTGCCTCGCACGTAGAAGACACCCTGATTGCCGGTGCCGGGATCGTGGATGAGCATGCCGCAGAGTTTGTCGCCAGCAATGCCCGCCACTGCGTGCAATGGCTTATCGATCAGGGCGTGCTGTTTGATACGCAGGTTCAGCCTAATGGTGAAGAGAGCTATCACCTGACCCGTGAAGGCGGGCACAGCCACCGCCGTATTCTGCACGCTGCTGATGCAACCGGAAAAGCGGTTGAAACCACGCTGGTCAGCAAAGCCCTCAGCCATCCCAATATTCGGGTGCTGGAGCGCAGCAACGCCGTCGACCTGATTATTTCCGATAAAATTGGCCTGCCCGGCACGCGCCGTGTTGTCGGCGCATGGGTGTGGAATCGGAATAAAGAGAAGGTGGAAACCTGCCAGGCAAAAGCCGTTGTGCTGGCCACCGGCGGCGCCTCCAAGGTTTACCAGTACACGACTAACCCGGATATCGCCTCCGGAGACGGTATCGCCATGGCCTGGCGCGCAGGTTGCCGCGTGGCGAATCTGGAGTTTAACCAGTTCCATCCTACCGCCCTGTTCCACCCGCAGGCGCGTAACTTCCTGTTAACTGAAGCGTTGCGTGGCGAAGGCGCGTATCTGAAGCGTCCGGACGGTTCCAGGTTTATGCCGGACTTCGACCCCCGAGGTGAACTGGCACCGCGGGATATCGTGGCCCGCGCCATTGACCACGAGATGAAGCGGCTTGGCGCGGACTGTATGTATCTGGACATTAGCCATAAACCGGCAGACTTTATTCGCCAGCACTTCCCGATGATTTATGAAAAGCTGCTGAGTCTGGGTATTGATCTAACCCGCGATCCGGTGCCGATTGTACCTGCCGCCCACTATACCTGTGGCGGAGTGATGGTTGACGATCATGGTCGTACCGACGTGGATGGTTTGTATGCGATCGGCGAGGTCAGCTATACCGGCCTGCATGGTGCGAATCGCATGGCCTCAAACTCGCTGCTGGAGTGTCTGGTGTATGGGTGGTCGGCTGCGGAAGATATTACCAAACGCATGCCCTATGCACGTCCGACAACACACTTGCCGGCATGGGATGAAAGTCGGGTAGAAAACCCGGACGAACTGGTGGTAATCCAGCATAACTGGCACGAGCTGCGGCTTTTCATGTGGGATTATGTCGGGATTGTACGTACAACGAAGCGTCTGGAACGCGCGTTACGCCGCATCATGATGTTGCAGCAGGAAATCGATGAATATTACGCCAACTTCCGCGTTTCTAATAATCTGCTGGAGCTGCGCAACCTTGTGCAGGTTGCCGAGCTGATTGTGCGCTGTGCAATGATGCGCAAAGAGAGCCGTGGCCTGCATTATACGCTGGACTATCCCGAACCGCTTGAAACGTCCGGGCCGTCGGTGTTGACGCCGCAGGTTCACATAAACAGATAAAAGGCCTGGGTCAGAGCTGTGTAATCTTCGGAATAACGCTGGTCTGGCCCACGAATGACCATCCTGTCGATAAAGCACTCGCCCTCTTTCGGCGAGAGTGCCAGCAACACGCGGTGCGGTAAGCGTCCTTCCGTATCCGAAATATCGGTACGAAGACGCAGATTCCAGCCGATCTCATGTGCGATCTCAATGAAGGTATTACCCGTGCTTTCAGGCAAGACCACGCAGAAAAATCCCTCTTCCGAGATGAGCTCCGCCGCACTGGTCAGTAGCGCCTTGTGATCGAGCGAGCCGGTGTAACGTGCCTGCTCGCGTTCCGGCGTGCCACATTCCACGCCTGGCGTGAAATACGGCGGATTGCTGACAATCAAATCGTAACGCGCGGTCTGCTCCGGCGCCCAGGTCAGGACATCGGCGCATTCTACCCTGATGCGTTCTGCCCACGGAGAGTCGGCAGCGTTTTCACTTGCCTGCCGGGCCGCCTGAGGATCAAGCTCAACGGCATCAATCGTGACGTGTTCTTCCGTTCGCTGCGCCAGCATCAGCGCCTGAAGTCCGCTGCCCGTACCAATATCCAGAATGCGTTTTACACCTGCGACAGGAGCCCATGCCCCCAGTAAAATACCGTCTGTACCGACTTTCATCGCACAACGATCGTGCGCCACAAAAAACTGTTTAAAAGTAAAACCATCGCGGCGCAACTGCGCTTTGAGTTGAGACATGTCAGGGCAACCTTCTGAGTGAAACTGGAGTAGCATAGGGGAAAGCGAAGTGGTCGAAAAGCGATATCCATACAAACAGATGAAGATTACAGCCGTAACGTCTATAATCAGCGCCCCACACAGAGGTAGAACATGACTGTAACGACTTTTTCCGAACTTGAACTCGATGAAAGCCTGCTCAATGCCCTTGAGAGCAAAGGCTTTACACGCCCGACCGCCATTCAGGCCGCGGCCATTCCGCCTGCGCTTGAGGGCCGCGATGTGCTCGGTTCTGCGCCAACCGGCACGGGGAAGACAGCAGCCTACTTGCTGCCTGTGTTGCAGCATTTGCTCGACTTTCCGCGTAAAAAATCAGGCCCGCCGCGCATTTTGATCCTGACCCCGACCCGTGAACTGGCGATGCAGGTTGCCGAACACGCGCGTGAGCTGGCGGCGAACACCCATCTGGATATCGCGACCATCACCGGCGGCGTAGCGTATATGAACCACGCCGAAGTGTTCAGCGAAAACCAGGATATCGTTGTCGCGACGACAGGCCGTCTGCTGCAATACATAAAAGAAGAGAACTTCGACTGCCGCGCAGTGGAAACGCTGATTCTCGATGAAGCTGACCGCATGCTGGACATGGGCTTTGCCCAGGACATCGAACACATCGCGGGTGAAACGCGCTGGCGTAACCAGACAATGCTGTTCTCGGCAACCCTTGAAGGGGATGCCATTAAAGATTTCGCCGAACGTCTGCTGGAAGATCCGGTGGAAGTGTCCGCTACGCCATCGACCCGTGAGCGTAAGAAGATCCACCAGTGGTACTACCGCGCAGATAACCTTGAGCATAAGGTTGAGTTGTTGAAACACCTGCTGAAGCAGGAAGAGGCAACCCGTACCATCGTATTCGTACGCAAACGTGAGCGCGTGCATGAACTGGCAGAAATGCTGCGCAATGCCGGTATCAACAACTGCTATCTCGAAGGTGAAATGGCGCAGGTTAAGCGTACCGAAGGGATTAAGCGCCTGACCGATGGCCGCGTGAATGTGCTGGTTGCCACCGACGTTGCCGCGCGCGGGATCGACATCCCGGACGTGAGCCACGTGATCAACTTTGATATGCCGCGCAGCGGTGATACTTACCTGCACCGTATTGGTCGTACCGGCCGTGCGGGCCGCAAAGGTATTGCTATCTCTCTGGTAGAAGCGCACGACCATTTGCTGCTACAGAAAATTGGCCGCTACGTTGAGGAGCCGCTGAAAGCTCGCGTGATTGACGGACTTCGTCCGACCACACGTGCGCCGAGTGAAAAAATGACGGGTAAACCGTCCAAGAAAGCGCTCGCGAAACGTGCTGAGAGAAAAGAGAAAGAAAAAGAGAAGCCGCGCGTTAAACAGCGCCACCGCGATACCAAAAATATTGGTAAGCGCCGTAAGCCAAGCTCTGCTGCGTCAGAGACAAAAACGGAAGAGTAAAAAAAAGCCGGGACATTCCCGGCTTTTTTATTCCACCCCCAAAGCTGAAACCTTACAGGCTTTCAGTAAAGGTACGCGCGATAACGTCGCGCTGCTGTTCCGGGGTCAGAGAGTTGAAACGCACCGCATAGCCAGACACACGGATGGTCAGCTGCGGGTATTTTTCCGGGTGCTCAACGGCATCCATCAGCGTTTCGCGACGCAGGACGTTAACGTTCAGGTGCTGACCACCTTCCACGCGTACTTCTGGCTGCACTTGCATTGGAATTTCACGGTATTCAATTTCGCCCAGTTTGCTCACCGGAACGATTTCGTCTTCCGCAAAACCTGCTTTCGCTACTACACAGCGCGCTTCGTTTTTCTCGCTGTCCAGCAGCCAGAAAGAGTTCAGCAGATCGTCATTTGCAGCTTTAGTAATCTGGATACCTGTAATCATGTGTTGCCTCCCTTAGGCTACATTAACTGATGCTGGCCTTTTGCGGCCAATTGGTAAAACCATTGTTTGTTGTGTGTATATATAACATTCAGCCCCGGGTGATTTATTGATTTAAATCAACAAAACCACCAACCACACAAAGAGTGTGGTCTGTATTTTTTGTTTTAGATCAATTTTAAAGGTTTACCAATTCAACTTATCCTGCCTGGTTTTCAACATAAATTGAGTCACTTAGCCTGCTTTTCCGCGGGTAATTTTGCTCATTGGTGTTTAACAGGTAAGCTAGACACAGAATGAGATTCGCAGGAGAGCGAGATGACAACACCTTTAACCTGGCATGACGTGCTGGCTGAAGAGAAGCAGCAGGCCTATTTTATAAATACCCTCAGTACCGTTGCGGCTGAACGGCAGGCCGGCCAGACAATTTATCCGCCGCAGAAAGATGTGTTTAACGCCTTCCGCTACACCGAACTGAGCGATGTAAAGGTGGTTATCCTGGGGCAGGATCCATACCACGGCCCCGGGCAGGCTCACGGACTGGCATTTTCCGTACGTCCGGGCGTGGCCATCCCCCCTTCTCTGTTGAATATGTATAAAGAGCTGGAAGGAACGATTCCGGGTTTCACCCGCCCTAATCACGGTTATCTGGAAAGCTGGGCGCGCCAGGGCGTGCTGTTGCTGAATACCGTATTAACCGTCCGGGCGGGTCAGGCACACTCCCACGCCAGTCTGGGATGGGAAACCTTTACCGATAAGGTTATCAGCCTGATCAATGAGCATCGTGAAGGCGTCGTGTTTTTACTCTGGGGTTCGCATGCCCAAAAGAAAGGGGCGATTATCGATCGTCAGCGTCATCACGTGCTGAAGGCGCCGCACCCGTCGCCGCTGTCTGCGCATCGTGGTTTCTTTGGCAGTAATCATTTTGTTCTGACGAATGAGTGGCTGGAAAAGCGTGGCGAAAAGCCGATTGACTGGATGCCTGTGTTACCGGCAGAGAGCGAGTAGGGTTTGAATGTGCCGGGTCAGGCCCGGCACATAAAAGGCTTATGCCTTGTTCTGACGCCACCATTCCGCCAGCAGCACGCCGGTCGCAACGGATACGTTCAGGCTTTCAACGTTGCCAGTGCCGTCGATAGAGACGCTCAGGTCAGCGCTGGAGAGTGCCGCATCAGACAGACCATCGCGCTCCTGACCTAACACCAGCACCATTTTGCGCGGCAACGTCGCTTTAAACAACGGCGTAGCGGCACGGCTTGAGGTGGTGACAATGGTGTAGCCCGCTTTACGGAATTGCTCCAGGGCTTCCAGCACGCTGTCGCCGGTGATCGGCTGAACGTGCTCTGCACCACCTTCCGCAGTACGAATCGCCGCACCGGATTCCAGCAGCGCGGCATCCTGCAACAGAACGCCTTTCACGCCAAAGTGCGCGCAGCTACGCATCATAGCGCCCAGGTTATGCGGGTTACCCACATCTTCCAGCGCCAGCACGCAGTCATCGGCATCCGCCTGGCTAACCCACTGCTGCACGGTAGTGCCGTTACGTTTTTTGATCAGAAAGCAGACGCCGCCGTGGTGTTCTGTACCGGACGCTTTTGTCAGCTCGGCATCGTCAACCACGTGGTAGGCTTTGCGGTTCGCCGCCATCCAGCGCAGCGCTTCTTTAAAGCGCGGGGTCACGCTCTGGATAAACCATGCACGAACGATACACTCCGGGCGGCTCTGGAACAGGGCCTGACAGGCGTTCTCACCGTAGACACGGGTCTCTTCCGCACGCTGACGACGCAGCACTTCCGGATCGATAAAGCTTTTTCCGCTGATACCGCCGTGATCGGCTTTTTCGGTCGTCTCTTCACCGGGCGCGCGAGAAACGGTACGCCATGGCGATCCACCGTCGCGGACAAAATCATCGCGTTTGCGATCGTCACGCTTACGGTCATCACGTTTGCGGTCATCGCCGCGGTTATTTCTGTCATCGCGGGCGGGGCGACGGCCACCGTCTGCACGAGAAGACGCCGGACGCCCGCCACCTTTTCCGGTACGCGGATTTTGGGTGCGTTTATCAGAGTCATCATCACTGCGGACATACATCACTTTGACCTTGCCGCTTTTGTTTTTCATTTCGTCGTTCATGCTTTTCTCCACCAGCGCTGCGCGAAGCGCGCAGATTACCCGATGTGCAAGCTCATAGCCATAATTTCGTACAAAAGCCTGTGACTATTGTTCCCATTGAATAAAACGCGTTGTCGTTTCATAAAGGCTCACTGATAATATGTAACATATCAGAAACATTATCGGCGTTCTGCCGTTGTTCCACGGCTCTATCAGAGGTTAGTTATGAATACCGTATGTGCCAACTGTCAGGCTTTAAACCGCATTCCGGACGATCGGATGGATGACGGTGCGAAATGCGGGCGTTGTGGCCACGAATTATTTGATGGCGATGTCATTAACGCGACGGGTGCTACGCTGGACAAACTCCTCAAGGACGATCTGCCTGTTGTGGTCGATTTCTGGGCACCGTGGTGCGGCCCCTGCCGTAACTTTGCGCCCATCTTCGAAGACGTAGCTGAAGAGCGCAGCGGGAAAATGCGTTTTGTCAAAGTGAATACCGAAGCGGAACGTGAACTCAGCGCCCGTTTTCGCATTCGCAGCATTCCAACCATTATGATTTTCAAAAATGGTGAAGTGATCGACATGCTCAATGGTGCAGTACCAAAAGCGCCTTTCGACAGCTGGTTAAACGAATCCCTGTAACATTCGCGGGGCATATCTTGTGCCCCGTTCTCTCCTCTGCGAAAATGGGGTTTTTCCTGCCTTTTCGCCCATGACTGATAACGCTGTACTTCAATTACGCGCCGAGCGCCTTGCGCGCGCCACCCGCCCTTTTCTGGCCCGAGGCAATCGTATTCGCCGCTGCCAGCGCTGCCTTTTACCGCAGAAAGTGTGTCTGTGCGAAACGCTTGCGCCGAGCGAGGCGAAAAGCCGCTTTTGTCTGGTCATGTTCGATACCGAACCGATGAAGCCCAGCAACACAGGGCGTTTGATCGCCGATATTCTACCCAACACCGCAGCGTTTCAGTGGTCGCGCACTGAGCCACCTCAGGCTCTGCTCGACCTGGTGGCAAGCCCGGACTATCAGCCCATGGTCGTTTTCCCGGCATCATATGCAGGCGAACAACGTCAGGTACTTACGGCGCCACCATCCGGTAAGCCGCCGCTGTTTATTATGCTCGACGGCACCTGGACCGAAGCAAGAAAGATGTTTCGCAAAAGCCCTTATCTTGATGCGCTGCCGGTGATTTCCGTCGATCTGTCGCGTGTTTCGGCCTATCGCTTGCGTGAAGCGCATGCCGACGGTCAATATTGCACCGCTGAAGTCGCCATAGCGCTACTGGATCTGGCGGGCGATACCCAGGCGGCCGGCGCGCTGGGCAGTCACTTCTCCTGCTTCCGCGAACGTTATCTTGCGGGAAAAACCGTTCATAAGGGTAGTGTCACAGCAACTGAGGCAGAAAGCGTTTAAAATCATCAGGTCGCTTGCATTCACAGGAGGCCTGCATGAGCCAGAGAGGGTTAGAAGCGCTACTCCGTCCGAAATCCATTGCCGTTATTGGCGCCTCGATGAAACCGGACCGCGCAGGGTATCTGATGATGCGCAATCTGCTGGCTGGCGGATTTAACGGCCCGGTCATGCCCGTTACGCCCGCTTATAAGGCGGTACAGGGGGTGCTGGCGTGGCCGGACGTGCAAAGTTTACCGTTTGTTCCCGACCTCGCCGTGCTCTGTACGCATGCGAAACGAAACCTCGAATTGCTTGAGTCGCTCGGTCAGAAAGGCTGTAAAACCTGCATTATTCTTTCCTCGCCTCCTGAACAGCAGCCCGAACTGCTGGCCTGCGCCAGCCGCTACCAGATGCGCATTCTTGGTCCAAATAGCCTCGGTCTGCTTGCGCCCTGGCAAGGGCTGAATGCCAGTTTTTCCCCGGTTCCGATCCGTAAAGGCAAACTGGCCTTTATTTCGCAGTCGGCTGCGGTATCCAATACCATCCTCGACTGGGCGCAGCAGCGTGAGATGGGCTTTTCCTATTTCATTGCCCTCGGCGACAGCCTGGACATTGACGTCGATGAGCTGTTGGATTTCCTGGCGCGTGACAGCAAAACCAGCGCTATCCTGCTCTACCTTGAACACCTGAGCGACGCCCGTCGTTTTGTGTCGGCGTCGCGTAGCGCATCACGTAATAAACCGATTCTGGTCATCAAAAGCGGGCGCAGCCCCGCGGCTCAGCGCCTGCTACATTCCCGTTCCGGGATGGATCCCGCATGGGATGCAGCGATCCAGCGCGCCGGTTTATTGCGGGTACAGGATACGCACGAGCTTTTTTCCGCCGTCGAAACGTTAAGCCACATGCGCCCCCTGCGCGGTGAAAAGCTGATGATTGTCAGCAACGGTGCAGCTCCCGCCGCCCTGGCGCTGGACGAGCTCTGGCTACGCAACGGCAAGCTGGCCACGCTGGGTGAAGAGACGCTCCAGCGCCTGCGGGATGCGTTACCGGGAAGCGTTGTTCCCGATAATCCCCTCGATTTGCGCGATGATGCCAGCAGCGATCGTTACATTAAGGCGATCACGATTTTGCTGGATAGCCAGGACTTTGATGCGCTGATGATTATCCATTCGCCCAGCGCGGTTGCGCCAGGCAGCGAAAGTGCGCGTGCGCTGATTGAGGCGGTCCGAAACCATCCCCGCGGTAAATACGTTACCCTGCTGACCAACTGGTGCGGCGAATTCTCCTCGCAGGAGGCACGGCGTCTGTTTAGTGAAGCCGGGTTGCCGACCTACCGTACCCCAGAGGGCACCATTACCGCGTTTATGCATATGGTTGAATACCGCCGCAACCAGAAGCAGCTGCGTGAAACGCCTGCCCTGCCGGGCAATCTCACCGCAAATTCGGTGGATGTGCACAGGCTTTTGCAGCAGGCCATCGAAGAGGGCGCCACTTCTCTTGATACACATGAGGTACAACCCATTCTTGGCAGTTATGGAATGCAAACCCTGCCCACCTGGATTGCCGGCGACAGCGCTGAGGCGGTACATATTGCTGAGCAGATTGGTTATCCGGTCGCGCTGAAGCTGCGCTCTCCCGATATTCCGCACAAATCGGATGTGCAGGGCGTCATGCTGTATCTGCGCACCGCGACAGAAGTACAACAGGCCGCGGATGCCATTATCGATCGCGTAAAAATGACGTGGCCACAGGCCAGGATCCACGGCCTGCTGGTGCAGAGCATGGCCAACCGTGCAGGTGCGCAGGAGCTGCGCGTGGTTGTCGAACACGATCCGGTTTTTGGTCCGCTCATTATGCTGGGTGAAGGCGGCGTTGAGTGGCGGCCAGAAGAACAGGCGGTTGTCGCGCTTCCCCCTCTGAACATGAACCTGGCGCGTTATTTAATTATTCAGGCCATCAAAAGCAAAAAAATCCGCGGGAGAAGCGCTCTGCGGCCGCTTGATATCGCCGGATTAAGCCAGTTTCTGGTGAAGGTCTCCAACCTCATTGTTGACTGTGCGGAGATCCAGCGCCTGGATATTCACCCCCTTCTTGCCTCCGGAAATGAATTTACAGCCCTGGACGTGACGCTGGATATTGCGCCCTATATCGGTGACCCGGAAAGCCGTCTCGCCATTCGTCCTTATCCTCTTCATCTGGAAGAGTGGGTGGAGATGAAAAATGGGGAGCGGGCGCTGTTTCGCCCTATCCTGCCGGAAGACG
Source organism: Enterobacter cloacae complex sp. IR5402 (assembly GCF_049238125.1). NCBI lineage: Bacteria > Pseudomonadati > Pseudomonadota > Gammaproteobacteria > Enterobacterales > Enterobacteriaceae > Enterobacter > Enterobacter cloacae complex sp. IR5402. The sequence continues at coordinate 4,698 of NZ_JBMKHO010000002.1, read as the reverse complement.
AGCCGCTGCTGCGGGCGTTCATCTCGCAGGTGACGAAGGAAGATTTGTACTATCGCTATTTCAGCGAAATCAATGAATTTACCCATGACGATTTAGCCAATATGACCCAGATCGACTACGATCGAGAAATGGCGATTGTGGCGGTCCGCCGTTCCGGAGCGGGAGAGGAGATCCTCGGCGTGACGCGCGCTATTTCCGACCCGGATAACGTGGATGCGGAGTTTGCCGTACTGGTGCGTTCCGATCTTAAGGGTTTGGGGTTGGGCAGACGGCTGCTCGAAAAACTTATTGGTTATACGCGCGCTCACGGATTGTCACGCCTGAATGGCATTACTATGCCAAACAATCGGGGTATGGTGACCCTGGCGCGGAAGCTCGGTTTTGACGTTGATATCCAGCTGGATGAAGGCATTGTCTCTCTGTCCCTCAGCCTGACTTCGACGGATAAACAAGAGTAAGCTGCTGGAAATGTTACCCACTTTTACCGGCACTGGGGTATCATTGTCCGCTTATGTTGTTTGCCTGGTACAGACAACCCTTCAATGAACAGAGAAGAAACGCACTGTGATGTTGTCAAAATTTAAGCGTAATAAACATCAACAACACCTTGCTCAACTACCGAAGATTTCTCAGTCAGTTGATGATGTAGAGTTCTTTTATGCTCCCGCTCATTTCCGGGAGACGCTTCTTGAAAAGATTGCCAGCGCTACGCGACGTATTTGCATTGTGGCGCTCTATCTTGAACAAGATGAAGGTGGGCGTGCGATCCTGAACGCGCTCTATGAAGCGAAACGTCAGCGTCCGGAACTGGATGTTCGCGTGCTGGTTGACTGGCACCGTGCTCAGCGTGGCCGTATTGGTGCGGCTGCCTCGAATACCAATGCTGACTGGTATTGCCGCACGGCCCAGGAAAATCCGGGTATTGATATCCCGGTGTATGGCGTACCGGTGAATACCCGTGAAGCGCTTGGCGTTCTTCATTTTAAAGGATTTATCATTGATGACAGCGTCCTTTATAGCGGCGCCAGCCTGAATGATGTGTATCTCCATCAGCTCGATAAATACCGCTACGATCGCTACCATCTGATCCGCAATCCGCAGATGGCTGACATCATGTTCAACTGGGTTGATAAAAACCTGGTTCATGGTCGGGGTGTGCACCGTCTTGACGATCCTCATCGCCCGAAAAGCCCGGAAATCAAAAACGACGTTCGCTCCTTCCGCCAGGAACTGCGCGATGCGGTTTATCGTTTTCAGGGTGATGCCAGTAATGAAGAACTGTCCGTTACGCCTCTGGTAGGCCTGGGAAAATCCAGCCTGCTGAACAAGACCATCTTTCATTTGATGCCGTGCGCTGAGCATAAGCTCACCATCTGCACCCCGTACTTCAACCTTCCCGCCGTTCTGGTGCGTAATATCATTCAGCTGTTGCGTGATGGTAAAAAGGTGGAAATCATTGTCGGGGATAAAACGGCAAATGACTTTTTCATTCCGGAAGATCAGCCTTTCAAGATCATCGGCGCACTGCCTTATCTCTATGAGATTAACCTGCGCCGCTTCCTGAGCCGTTTACAGTACTATGTGAACACGGACCAGCTGGTTGTGCGTCTCTGGAAAGATGAAGACAACAGCTATCACCTCAAAGGGATGTGGGTGGATGACGAGTGGATGCTGCTGACCGGTAATAACCTGAACCCACGCGCCTGGCGTCTGGATCTGGAAAACGCCATCCTTATTCATGATCCTCAGCATGCGTTAGCCGCGAAACGCGATCGTGAGCTGGAGCTTATACGCACGCATACCACCGTGGTTCGTCATTATCGCGATCTGCAAAGCATCGCTGATTATCCGGTGAAAGTTCGCAAGCTGATTCGCCGTCTACGTCGGATCCGTATCGACCGCCTCATCAGCCGCATTCTGTAATACACGAGCCCTGTCATCGACGGGGCTTTTTTATGGAGTCTGTTAATGCGTACGCCTTTCCTGATAATCCCTCTTTTCCTGACCGGTTGCAGCCATATGGCTAATGATAACTGGTCGGGTCAGGATAAAGCTCAACACTTTCTGGCGTCTGCAATGTTGTCCGCTGCGGGTAATGAGTATGCGCTGCACCAGGGGTATAGCCGGGATCGAAGTGCCACAATGGGCCTGATGTTCTCCATCAGCCTGGGGGCATCAAAAGAACTTTGGGATAGCCGCCCCTCGGGAAGCGGCTGGAGCTGGAAAGATTTTGCCTGGGACGTAGCCGGGGCAACAACCGGCTACGCCGTCTGGCAGATGGCGCATTATTAAAGGCGGATCCCTTTTCCTTTACGATGCAGCATCAGGGAGACAATAAACGCCAGCGCCCCCATGATGGTGACATACCAGAAGAAGGTCGTTTCACTGCCCCATGACTTTAGGGATAGCGCGACATATTCTGCCGAACCGCCAAACAGGGCGTTAGCGACCGCATAAGAGAGGCCTACGCCCAGCGCCCTCACCTGTGCGGGAAACATTTCCGCTTTCAAAATGCCACTGATTGCCGTGTAAAAACTAATAATAATAAGTGCCACCATAATCAAAGCGAAAGCGGCATACGGAGAGGTTGTATGCTGTAGCGCCGTCAAAAGCGGAACAGTCCCCAGGGTGAGCATGCCACCAAAGATCAGCATGGAGGTGCGGCGACCTATTTTGTCCGACAGCGCGCCAACAATCGGCTGGATGAGCATAAAGACCAGTAACGCCACCGTCATGACGACACTCGCAACGTTAGCATGCATGCCCGTCGTGTTGACCAGATATTTTTGCATATAGGTGGTGAAGGTATAGAAGCTTAGCGAGCCTGCGGCGGTAAAGCCTAGTACCATCAAAAATGCTTTGCGGTTACGCCACAGCCCTTTCATCGAACCGGCTTCTTTCAGCGCCCTGACCTCCTGTTGGGAGGTTTCATCAAGCTGACGGCGTAACCACAGCGCCACAACCGCCAGGGCGGCCCCCAGGGCAAACGGTATGCGCCAGCCCCAGGCGCGTAAATCTTCATCGCTAAGGATTTGTTGAAGGATCACCACAACCAGTAACGCCAGTAGCTGTCCGCCAATGAGGGTTACATACTGGAATGATGCATAGAAACCTTTGCGCCCTTCAACAGCCACTTCGCTCATGTATGTCGCGCTGGTGCCGTATTCGCCACCCACTGACAGCCCCTGGAACAGACGTGCCAGCAACAGCAACGCCGGTGCCCATGTTCCGATAGTGTCATATCCGGGAAGGCAGGCAATCACCAGCGAGCCGACGCACATCATGCATACGGAGATGAGCATGGATGTCTTGCGCCCTTTCCTGTCCGCGATCCTGCCGAACAGCCATCCGCCAATGGGACGCATCAGGAACCCGGCGGCAAAAACGCCTGCGGTTTGCAGAAGCTGCGTTGTGGTGTTCCCTGACGGGAAAAAGATATGCGCAAAGTAGAGTGAACAGAATGAATAGACGTAAAAATCAAACCACTCTACAAGGTTCCCCGATGAAGCTCCAACGATTGCCCAAACCCGACGGCGAGTATCCTTGCCTGCTAAACTGGTATTATCCGTATCTGCACTGGCTACGGTTTCTGTCATTTTAAAATCCCCTGTCTCACATTGCGGGCCATTGCCCACAAACAGTAAAACCGGATTGAAAAACGAATCGTTAGGTAAATAAAATGTTTCCAATATGTTTCATTGGATTTTGTGAACTCGATCAGGTATCGAATTATTAGCGGACGTAGTAATTATCCCCACGCTTGCTGGTGAGCCTTTTTTCGCTGCAAATAATCTTCATCGGCACGAATTTTATCCCACCACGTTTTGAATACCGCAGCGGCCTCTGCTTTTACTGGATCGTGATCGAGGGGTTTGACCTGGCGCTTCTCATCATACTTTTTTCCGCCTTTATGATTGGCGTATCGCCGGGCACGGGTGTATCCCATCTGTATGAATTTACGCGCCATATCCATACCTACAAAATCGTTATTCCTGCGGTACTCTTCAAAGAGGGCGTAGATCTCTTCTGCCGAACGCGCTGCGACTTCAGCATTTTTATAACGCCAGTGTGGAAGGATTTCGCTTTTATAAGGCTCGACCATCAATACGCCCTGCTCACCCCGGCCCACCTGATACCGTTCGGGATGTTCGCGAAAATTAATATTGGCAAAATCTTGTTGATAATCAAAGGGACGAGTCAAAGCGGCACCATTGTTAAAATTGTTTTAACAATTGTAAGCCGGATAAGGGGAAGCCGCCATCCGGCATGTTTTCCGCGCCCAAAGCAAAAAACCCCGTACCTTACGGTACGGGGTTTTTCTTGTTTGATGCCTGGCAGTTCCCTACTCTCACATGGGGAGACCCCACACTACCATCGGCGCTACGGCGTTTCACTTCTGAGTTCGGCATGGGGTCAGGTGGGACCACCGCGCTACAGCCGCCAGGCAAATTCTTGTGCTCTGTCCTGTGTCTTTCGCACTGATACTGCGTTGGCTGCTCTCGTAAAGTCAGTCACATACCTCAGTATGCTCCTTCCTTTCCTTCGTTTGCCGCCTTGTCTCAGCGCAAAATCCTTCGGACTCTGAATCTAAGCTGAAAATTTCGTCTCTTCGCCAAAACACCTTCGGCGTTGTAAGGTTAAGCCTCACGGTTCATTAGTATCGGTTAGCTCAACGCATCGCTGCGCTTACACACCCGA